>JAFAER010000109.1 GCA_023423895.1 Pseudomonadota bacterium | reverse complement strand
AAGATCGAGCAGCTCACCGAGGACCACTCGCTGCTCAACGACTACATCAAGATGAAGCGGCTCACGGCCGAGGAGATCGCGAACTTCCCGCACAAGAACGTCATCGTTCGTGCGCTCGGGATGAAGGACACGGTCAAGGTCGACACCCGCTTCGAGTCGCCGCGCGCGAACGACGTTTACCTGCTCTGCTCCGACGGTCTCTCCGGTCCGGTCGAAGATCCCGAGATGCTCGAGATCATCACGCGCCACCAGGACTTGAAGGTGGCCGCTTCGAAGATGATCGAGCGCGCGAACGAGAACGGCGGGCCGGACAACATCACCGTCATCCTCGCGCGCTGGGTCGAAGATCGGCCGGGCTGAGCACCGGCTGACGCCCTCGCGCGGCCGCGTCGGTGCGGGTGACGGCCTTGGGCAGCTCGAACCAGAAGACCGCCCCGGTTGGCTCGTTGGCGAAGCAGCCGAGCGAGCCGCCGTGCGCCTCGGTCAATCGGCGCACCGTCGCGAGGCCGAGCCCGATGCCGGGAACGGTGGACGCCGCCCCACGCACGTACGGGTCGAACAAGCGTTCGCTCTCGCCAGGTGGCACCCCGGGACCGGTATCGCGTACCTCGACGCGGACCGCGTCGGCAGTCTCGCGCGCCGTGACCTGTACGCTCCTCACGGGTGAAGCGCCCATGTACTTGATGGCGTTCCCGACGAGGTTCGAAACGATGCTGATGAGGACGCCCGGCGTGCACGCGGCGGAGGCCTTCGAAGGCGCGTCGAGCGTGAGCTCGATGCCGAGCTGATCTGCCGACGGCCGCAAGGCCTCGACGACGTCGCCGAGCACGTCGCTCACGTTCGCCTGTGAGGACTCGCGAGGCGGCGCTCCGGCACGTGCGAAGACGAGCAGTCCGTCGACGAGCTGGCCGATGCGCTGGAGTGTTCGGCTGGCGCGATCGAGAACGCCTGTCTGGAGGCTCGACTCCGGCGCTCGCTTCGTCATCTCGATCGCGAGCCCGACGGCGGCGAGCGGGCTCCGGATGTCGTGAGCCACACGACCGGCGAAATGCTCCATCTCGGTGATTCGCGCCTCCATGAGCGCCGTGAACCGCTGGAGCACGTGCACCATCACGGCCGCGGCGATGCTCGCGAGTACGGCGCTCAGAGCGACGAGCGCTGCACGTGTCGTTCGTGACGAGGTTCGCAGCTCTTTGATCCTGGCGCTCAGGATGTCCAGCTCCTGAGCATTGACCTCCATCGCCTCCGACAGGTTCGTGTCGATGTCGTCGATCGCCGGCTCGACATGCACGGCGATCTCGTCGAGTCCGCGGAAGCGATCGCCGCTTGCCACGTGACGGAGGACGGCGTCGATCGAGGTGCTGAGCTGATCCGAGCTCTTTTGCACCTCCTCGCGCATCTTCCGCTCCACCTCGTACTCGGGAAGCGACGAACAATGCGCCCAGCGCGTGACGAATGCGTCGCGGGCTCGCCGGAGAGCGTCGCCGTCTGCGGCCGTGTCGGCACCCGTTGCAGCGCTCCGCGTGAGCCGCTGGAGGGAGCGGTCGATCGCCCGTAGATCGGTGCGCGCCGCAGGAACGCACGCGATCGTCGGGACCACGACGTGGGTGATGCTGTCGACTGCGGTCTCCGTCCCGCGGGCCCTCACCTCGGCGACGACGACGGATGCGACGAAGCTGGCGACCGTGAGCGCGAAGAATGCGACGAGCAGCGACATGATGCGCGTCGGGCTCGACGTGGATGACAGCCAGCGTGCCGACCTCATCGGCGGACCTCGAGATGGGTTCGTTGCGGCGGAGTCCCCTCCGCAAGCGCACGATCGATCAAGGCGAGGAGCTCGCTCGCATCGTACGGCTTGCCCAAGAAGTACTTCGTACCGACGTGCTTCGCGAACCGCTCGAGATCGAGCACGCCGGAGCAGAGCACGATCGGGATGTCCTCGAGGCCGTGGTCGTGGATGAACATCTCGAGCGCCATCTCCGGTCCGGTCAGTCTCGGCATCTCGACGTCGAGCACGACGAGATCCGGCATGCGCTCGTTGAGAAAGAGCAGACCTTCGCGGCCGTCGTTGGCGACGCGTGTCGTATGCCCCGTGTGCCGCAGCAGCTCCGCGAGGAGATCGGCCGTGTCGCAGTCGTCGTCGACGATGAGCACATCCGCCATCTGCGGCTTCCCAAGTGTCACCTGACGCGCGTGGCGCGTCGGTCGACGCTCCTCGCACGAGCCGTACCCGCGTCGTCGCGCCAGCGCGTTCACGAGTGCCACCGGCCGAGTGTGACGGTGCTCGCCGGCGCCGCGCTCGCCGCCTCGCTGCTCGTGCTCTTCAGCGCAGGCTGAACCCTGTCGGTCCGAGCGCGAGGTACACGGCCACGATCGTGACGAGCATGACAGCCGCGATGAGCGCGTAGTTCATCCGCGACTGCGTCGTGCTCCAGCCGTCCCCGTAGAACTTTCCCTTGGATCGCTTGCGAAGCTTCCGCTGGACCGATGCGAGGAGCTCGGCGTCCTTCTCGGGCGCCGGCGCGAGCTCCTCTGCTTGCGTGAGTTGCGTGAGCGACCGCTTCAAGAGCGCGCTCAGCGCAGGCGCTTCATCGAGCTGCGCGAGCTCGGCCTCGGACAGCTCTTCGTCGTGCGGCTTGTCGCTCTCTCCGGTCATCCGATCTTCTCGCCGAGCTGGCGCTCGACGATCTCCTTGAGCTGGGCTCGCGCCCGGAAGATCCTGCTCTTGACTGTACCAGCGGCGAGCCCGGTGATCTGCTCGATCTCCTCGTACGAGAGCTCCTCGACGTCGCGGAGGATGAGGCACTCGCGGAAGGTCGGGTCGATCTTCTGGATCGCATCCTGGACGATCTTCTCGACTTGTTTGCCGCCGAGCGCCTCGTCCGGGCGCTCGATCACGGCGACGTTCGCGCGTCGCGCTTCGGCAAGCGGCACGCGCTCCGCAACGGCCTCGAGCTCGTCCTGCTCGTTCGTGTGGCGCACGCGAAGGTACTTCGAGCGGTTCTTGCAGAGGTTCACCGCGATTCGGTAGATCCACGTCGACAGCTTCGAGTCGCCGCGGAACGTCCCGATGGCCTTGAATACCTGCACGAAGACCTCCTGCGTCAGGTCTTCGGCCTCCGCCTTGTTGCCGAGCATGCGCAGGACGAGCGCGGACACCCGCCGTCCGTACGCCTGAACGAGCTCGTTGAACGCGCGTTCGTCACGCGCGACGAGGCGCTCGATCAGCTTTGCTTCGAGCTCGTCGTCCGCGAACGCCACGTCCAGCCATGGTGAACTACTATCGGGGAGAAGTGCAAAGCCGAAGGGGTCGTCGTTATCAGGATCGTGCCCTCCATCGGAATGGACGGGGCCCACGCCCGTCGTCGGGGCGCGTGCCCCCGCCCGGTGGTCCGCCGTCATCGCCTCCACTGCGGACAAGCTCGCCCGGCGAAAGTTTCCGGCCTCCACTCGAAGATGCTCGACGACGCACGACGGGGGATCGGGCGATCGGGCGACCGGCCGCGAGCTGCGGTCCTCGTCATTTCCCTTGCGGCCGGGACGTCAGAATGACGCGGTCAGCGAGAGTCCGGCGCCGTCGGCTCGCGGAGTTGCACGAAGGGTCGCCCGGCCGGGTGAACGTGTGCTCGTGAAGAGGAGCCACCCGCCCGCTGCGGCGAAGGCCGCTCCACCGACGAATGCCGCCGTCGCCACGGTCGCCCGAGTCTTCAACGCCGGATCGCCCTCGTCTCCGGTCATCGCGAGCACGCCGAACGTGGTGCCGACGGCTGCTCCCGCGAGCCCGAGCCCGAGCCCGACGATGCCGAGAACCCGCCGCGTGGAGTCGACCGTCGGACCCGGCGAAGCCGCCGTCGCATCCGGCAGGCGCGGGATGTAGACGAGCTGATCGCTCGGCGACGACGTGACGCGGAAGGCGATGGTCGTTCGCTCCTTCCCCGGGGCGGTGATCGCCACGCGGTGCTCGCCGGGATCGAGATAGAGCGGCATGTACCAGCGCGGCTCCGGGACGGGCTCGCCGTCGATGTCGATCCCGTCGACGGCGCGGTCGGCGGGGAGCTGCAGGATGACGCGAGGCAGCTTCGGCTCGAGGGCGCGCACGTGCTGCGTGGCGAACTCCCACCGGTCACGCTGGTTGTTCTGCGCGGCCCATGCGGCGGCATGCGCGAACTCGTGCCATGCCGTCACCGGCTTGCCGATGGTCTCGTGACAGAGCGCGAGATTCAGCAGCGTTCCGAGCTTCGGCCCGAGCTTCAGGCTCTCGCCGAAGTCGGCGCAGGCGCCGGCGTAGTCGCCGCTGTCGAACTTTTTCTCTCCGGAGTGAAAGAGCTGGTCGGCTCGTCCCTCCGTCGAGAGCAGGACGGGAGGCGACTGTGCGAGCGCGCGCGACGGAACGAGCACGAGCGCGAGGACGAGCAGCGCGCCGGTCGTCGCCAGGCATGGCTCGAGGGTACGACGGCAGAGCCGAGCGCCGAGGTTCCGGATCATTCTCGCGAGTTGAGGAACTTCGGACGATGTGGCTTGCCGCTCTTCGAAGAGCCGCGTGCGCGTTGGGATGGCTTCTCTCCGCTCGGCGACGGCGGGAGCTCCATGACGACGGGCGGCTCGGCCTCGGCGATGCCCGTCTGGTCCTCCGTCGCGCCGTTGTCGGACATCGTGCCGTCGGTCGTGCTCGAGAGCATCGTGCCCGTCACGGGCGGTGGGCTCGCGGTGGTCACCGAAGAGCGTGCGATGCGGACGGCGCCGAATGCGCACAGCCCGAGCACGGCGAGCGCGCCGAGCCCCAAGCCCGTTGCACGAAGCGGCGCGCGTCGCGCAAAGAGCGCGAGACGTGCACGCGGGCCGTCTGCGATCGTCGCGACGTCGTCCTTCGGCTTTGCCAGCGGGAGCGCCGGACTCGTCCTCGTCGCGTGGGTGATCGCTCGCGTGGCTGCCGCGTCGATCGCCTCGACGACCCTTCGTGTCTCGAGCGGCGTCTTCGGCGCGCGGAGCTGCTTGGCGCGTGTGAGGAGCTGCTCGGCGCGTTCGATGATGGCGGCGTGTGGCTCGCTCCCGAACGGCGCGAGCGCCCGCGCGAGCTGGGCAACGTCCTCCCAGCGCTCGCTCGGTGATCTCCGGAGGCACCGAGCCACGATGTCCGAGACCTCGCGTGGGATCTTCGGGTTCTTCTCCACGAGCGGGATCGGCTCCTTCTCGAGGATGGCCGCGAAGATCTCACCGACCCCGTCGCCGTCGAACGGCGGCACGCCCGCGAGCAGCTCGTAGGCCACGATTCCGACCGACCAGATGTCGGCGCGCGCGTCGATGTCGGCCGCGTTGCGGAGCTGCTCCGGGGACATGTACACGGGCGAGCCGAGCACGTGCTGGCCCGTCAGCTTCTTGTCTTCCGGCCTGCCGCGCGTCGTCTTCGAGATTCCGAAGTCGAGCACCTTGATCACGTTCGAGCCGTCCGGCCGACACGCGAGGAAGAGGTTCGCCGGCTTGAGATCGCGATGCACGATGCTTGCAGCATGTGCGTGCGCGAGCCCGGAGAGCGCCTGGACGACGTAGTCCACCACCTCCGGTACCGGGAGCGCCTTCTGGAGCGCGAGCAGCTCTTCGAGATCGCAACCCTCGAGGTACTCCATCACGAGGAACGGGGAGCCGCTCGCCGTCGTGCCTGCGTCGAGCACGCGCGCCACGTGCTCGGAGTCGATCTTCGCGGCGGCCCTCGCCTCGCGCGCGAAGCGTTCGACGGTCGCCTCCGACGCGAGGGCATCCGGAAGCAAGATCTTCACCGCGACGCGCTGCTTCAGGACGAGATGCTCGGCGGCGTACACGACGCCCATACCGCCCTCGCCCGCGACCTTGTCGAGGCGGTACTTGGAGGCGATGACATCGCCGATCTTGGGCATTCCGCTGGCGGCCACCGCTCTCGGAGTATACGCCGCGGCGCGGAGTCTCCCCGAGTCCGTTGTTGGTACGCTCGGAAGAACACCTCACCACACTCGCCACACGCACGCGAGAGGTGCAGCCGGCGCTGAGGTGACCAAGATGGAACGGCCTAGCGCATTTCGCCTCACCCGCGTTCGGTGGCATCTGCGCTTTTCCGACTTGGGACATGGCGGCGCGATTCTTGGAGCTTTTGGTCGCGACTCGGGGGCGCTAGAGGTGGGCCATGCACGCACGAAAGACGGCACGAGACGCGTTCTTCCCTTCGCGAGAGGATGACCGCTTCTTTGCGCCGCGTCGGGGCGACATCGTTTTCCAGGACAGCGCGGCAGTGCGGACGTTCGCAGAGCGGGTGAACCGCGGCGAAGGGCGGCCGCTCGATGCGGAGATCCGTCCCGCAGAGCTCGCAGCGATGGCGCTCATCCACGAGGTGTTCCACGCCATCATCGAGAAGTACCGCGAGCGCCATCCGGACAGCTTCGTGCGCCTCGCGCGCTCACTCGAGTCGAAGCTCGGGCCGCAGGCGCGTGAGGTCGTCATCGACTTCTTGAAGACGTTCCCGCCGCCGGGCGTGTACCGCAACCTGAAGGGCGACGGCGACGAGACGCCCGCGCGTTGGCTGGAGCGCACGGGGCCGAACGCGCAGCTCGAGGTCGACGAGGAGCTGATCCTTCTCTGGGTCACGAATCAGAACCCCGCCTTCGATCCCGTGCGCACGATCGTGACCGACAAGGAGCTCGGCCCGACGTATCACGCGTTCGTCGCCGAGACGCGCACGTTCTTCGCCGAAGAGCCCACGATCGGTCCGCGCGGCGAGACGCTCGTAGACCTCTTGCTCGCGCCTGGGCGCGCACATCCGACGTCAATCTTCGCGCAGCTCGAGTACATCGAACGGTCGTGGGGGCCCGCGTTCGGGCTCGACATGCTCCCGCTGTGGCGCCGGCTGGCGTGGGCGCAGGACCTCCGCACGGAGGAGGGGAAGTGGTTCACGCGCGGCGGTCCGGGACCGGGCGAGCCGCTGCTCGAGGCGATGCAGTTCGGGCGCAAGGAGGACGAGGAAGTCGCGCGCTTCAGCCCCGACCTGAACTGGATGCCGAACGTCATCCTCATCGCGAAGAGCGTCTACGTGTGGCTCGACCAGCTCGCGAAGAAGTACGGGCGCGACATCCAGCGGCTCGATCAGATCCCGGACGAAGAGCTCGACTTGCTCGCGTCGAGCGGGCTGAATGGCTTGTGGCTCATCGGCCTCTTCGAGCGCAGCGACGCGTCTCGCAAGGTCAAGCAGATGCGCGGCGACCACGACGCGCTCGCGAGCGCGTATTCGCTGAAGCGCTATGACATCGCCCAAGAGCTCGGTGGGTACCACGCGTACGAGAACCTGAAGCAGCGAGCGTGGGCGCGCGGAGTCCGCCTCGCCGCGGACATGGTCCCCAACCACGTCGGCATCGACGGCGACTGGGTGATCGACCACCCCGACTGGTTCCTCCAGACGCGCACGCCGCCGTTCCCCGCGTACCGGTTCGGCGGGCCGAACCTCGCGGACAACAACCGCGTCAGTGTCTTCCTCGAAGAAGGCTACTGGAACAAGACCGACGCGGCCGTCGTCTTCCGCCGCCACGACGAGTGGAGCGGCGAAGATCGCTACATCTACCACGGCAACGACGGCACGAGCATGCCGTGGAACGACACCGCGCAGCTCGACTACCTGAATCCGGAGGTCCGCCGCGCCGTCATCGAGACGATCCTCCACGTCGCGCGCATGTTCCCCATCATCCGCTTCGACGCGGCAATGACGCTCGCGAAGCGCCACATCCAGCGCCTCTGGTATCCGCTGCCGGGGCAGGGCGGCTCGATCCCCTCGCGCGCGGACTACGCGATGACGCAGGAGGAGTTCGATCGCGCAATCCCCGTCGAGTTCTGGCGCGAGGTGGTCGACGAGGTCGCCGCGCGGGCGCCCGACACGCTGCTGCTCGCCGAGGCGTTCTGGATGATGGAGGGCTACTTCGTCCGGACGCTCGGGATGCACCGTGTCTACAACTCGGCGTTCATGAACATGCTGAAGCGCGAGGAGAACGAGAAGTATCGCGCGACGATCACGAACGTCCTCGACTTCGATCCCGAGATCCTCAAGCGCTTCGTCAACTTCATGAACAATCCGGACGAGGAGACCGCGGTCGCCCAGTTCGGTGACGACGACAAGTACTTCGGCGTCTGCGTGCTCATGTGCACGATGCCGGGACTGCCCATGTTCGGTCACGGCCAGATCGAAGGCCTGCACGAGAAATACGGCATGGAGTACCGGCGCGCGCGCTGGGACGAGAAGCCGAACGAGGCGGTGATTCGCCGACACGAGCGCGAGATCTTCCCGCTGCTCCACAAGCGGTATCTCTTCAGCGGCGTCGAGCACTTCGCCCTCTACGACTTCGTGACCGATCACGGTCATGCCGACACGGACGTGTTCGCGTATTCGAACGGCGCCGGAAGCGAGCGCGCGCTCGTCGTCTACAACAACAAGTTCAAGACGACGCGCGGCCGTATCTGGAAGAGCACGCACCGCGGCAACGTCGCGCAGGAGCTCGCGATCGATCCCGGCCGCGGCGAATGGCTCGTGATCCGAGACATCTCGCACGGGCTCGAGTACCTGAGGCCCGCGCGCGACATCGCCGAGGGCGGGCTCGTCTGGGAGCTGCAAGCGTTCAAGTACCACGTGCTCTCGGGGTTCCGTCCCGTGACCGCGACGCGCGAGCAGCCGTACGATCGTCTCGCCGCGGAGCTCGCCGGACGTGGCGTTCCGGACATCGAGCGCGCGGTGAAGGACCTCTACTTCCGGCCTGTTCACGCCCCGCTGCGCGAGGCGACCTCGAAGGGGCACGTCGAGTATCTGGCGTCGCAGCTCGACGTCGCGAAGGACGGCGTCGCCGCGCGCGCCGCGCTCGAGGAGCGGCTCGGTCATGTCGCGGACGGCCTCGACTGGATGCTCTCGCAGCGTTGTGGGCGCGACGTCATGGTGGAACGCGATGAAGCGCTTCGCGCCGCGGGCGATCGACTCGCAGCGCTGGGTGAGGTCGTTCGTGCGATGCCGAAGGCCGCCGTGAAGCCGCTTCCGGTCAAGGAAGCGCCTGCCAAGCCGAGCGACGCCAGCGCGACGAACGGCACGAAGCTCGTGGACGGCGCCCTACCGCGTCCGACGAACGGAAGCCAGCGCGTCGCGAACGCGGAGGAGGTGCACAGCGAAGCGCTCGACGTGAACCTGCTGGTGGCGCTCGTGCAGGTGGAAGCGGTCCTCGGCATTCTCGAGGGCACGGAGAAGGCCGTCGCGGACGCCCTCGCGCGTCCGCCGACGCCGTCGCAGGCGGAGGAAGAGGAGACCCGCACCGCTGCGGCGGAGACGGCGTCACCCGAGGTCGAGGCGTCCGCCACGTCGGCGCCGGCCGTCGAGACGAAGCTCGCCGTCGCGGACAAGACGACGTCGCGCACGGTGAGCACGGCGACCGCGTCGTCGCGTCCGGCGCCGGAGGCATCGCCGTCGAAGGTGGCGGAGCGTCCGCAGGCGGCTCCGCACGCGGTGCCGCCTGCGGCGTGGGCCGCACGCGAAGCGCTGCTCGCCGAATGGGATCTCGCCACGCCGGTCGCGGCGGGCTTCGCCACGATGGCGGACGCCCCGGAAGCGCAGCGGTGCACCGCTCTCGTGCTGCTCGGTGCCACGTTGCCGACCGGACCGATCGCGTCTGCCTTGCGGCTCGCGCTCGGCTCGAAGCGTGGTCAGACGTTCATGAACGTCCACGAGGCGGGCGGGACGATCTGGCTGAACAAGGAGCGGTTCGAGGAGCTCGCGCGGTTCCTCGCCGAGCGCGAGGCGGTCTCTTCCTATGGTCGCATCACGCCGTCGGCGGCCGTCGCGGAAGCGCAGACGCTTGCAAAGCTCGCGGAGCGTGAGGGCTATCGCGCCGAGAAGATCGCCGCGAAGCTCGGCCCGGCCCCGAAGGTCGAGCCCGCCTCCTCGCGCACCGCGGGCAGCCCGGCGTCCAAGAGCTGACGCTCAGGCGCGTCGATTCTTGTCGATCACCGCCCAGGCGATGATCACGAAGGCGGAGAGTCGGATCAAGTACAGGTACCAGAGCGACTCGCGGCCGACGGCGAGCACGGCGAGGAGCACGCGGTTCAATGCCAGCGCCGCGAACGCAACGGAGAAGAGCAAGAACAGGCGGTCCTTCGTCTCGCGCCAGAAACGGAGGAAGAAGGCGGTCGCGACGAGCCAACCCATCGCTCCGATGCCGGTGAAGAAGTCGTGGAGGTCTGCGAGCCCCATCAGCGCGAGCTCCAGACGAGACCGATCACCAGCGCCAGGATCGACGCGGTGTTCGTCAGGTCGCGCGCGAGGAGGAGGTCGACCTCGGATTTCATGAACACCAGGTCGATGACGAGGATGATGTTGTTGATGAGCAGTCCGACGAAGCAGACGCTGCTCCAGAGCAACAGCGGCGACTTGCTCCGGAGATAGGCGCGCACGAGGAGCACCGCGCAGGCGAGACTGGTCACTGCGCAGAGGATGTAGACGACCTCACCCACCGGAGTCCCCCTTCTTGTCTGTCTTGCGGATCAAGAACGCATTGGCGAAGGCATGCACCGGATCCCGGGAGCTCGCGCTGCGCAGCGTCGCGACGACGTCCCGCCGTCGGTCGCGAGTGAGGTCCGCAACTTCCTTCATCGCAGCGTCGATCGCAGAGCTCACCGGCTGGTAGCCGTAAATGAGATCGGTACCGATGCTGACCGTCAAGAACCCTCTGCCGCAGAGGATCGCAAGGTGCTGCTCCGCGACGGCCGTCGACATGTGCAGGGCCTGGGCGACAGTCTTTGCCGCGAACGATTTCTCCTTGTTTGCACGAAGATGCAGGAGCACGTCGAGTCGTTCGACGGTCTCGATCGACGACGTGAGGAGCCTCGCAATGTGCTCCGGGATTCGACGCTCTTCGGGCATGGGAGATTCGCTACTACATCCGCGGAGTTAGTTTGAGAGTCAACTATCTTTAGGACGCCCGATCCAGGTGGTGGTTTGTCGCAGCGACGCGCGAGCACGTGCGTACCGGCGCCACGATGCCTGAGCTTGTCGCGTACGTCAGAGCTGTCAGGGTGTCGTGCTTCGCTTCCTGAGAAGGACGAACGACAGCACACCGCCGAGCGCAGCAATGCCGAGCGCGACAGCGAGGAGAATCCACACCACGCTCGAGTCGCGCTGCTCTCCACCCGGCGGGCAATAGACGAAGCCGCGCGGCTCGACGTGCTCGCAGGTGATCTCGAGGCCGTTCGCGACCGCGTCGCTCTGACACGCACGATCGTCGACCGCGCACGCCTTGCCGGTGCTGGAGCACTTCTTCTCGACGGTACAGGGCGACGGGTCGGCGATCACGGACACGAGGCGAGAGCGCGGATCCACTCTTCGATGAGGTTCACGGCATCGGCGTCGACGACGTGTGAGCCGAGCTTCGGCATTCGCGCTTCGTCGAGCGCCTTCATGCGATGCAAGAGCACGGATTCGCCTGGCGCGCCAGGGGCTACGACGCGCGCATTGGCGATCCCGAAGGCTCCTGCCTTGGGCGGGGCGCAGAGGCCCGTTCGATCGAGCGGGACATCGATGCGCAGATCGAGCTCGGCCAGCCCGGTCGCGCTCCCGTCGCGGTGGCACATCGAGCAGTTCGCGTGCAGGTATCCGCGAGCACGCTCCTCGATCGAGCGCTCCGTCGACTTCGTCCCGGCGAGAGGTGAATGCTCATGCTCCGCGCGATCGGTCGGCGCGACGAGCCTCGCGTCGAATGCTGCAGCGCCGAGCTGCGTCGCCTCGAGCCCGAGCGTGTAGCCCGCCGCCGGCGTGTGGCATGCACTGCAATCGGCCGTGCTCGGGAAGTACCAGCGCTTGCCGCCGCCGAGCGCCTTCATGCGATTGCCGATGACGAGCTCCGCGTCCGTGCCCGTCTCGTTCCAGGCGTACGAATAACCGACCCAGTTCTCGAGCTCGTGCTGGACGAGGAGGCGCGTCTCTATTTTTCTGCCGTCGACGATGAACGTCTTCACGGCGACGGTCCCGACGGGAAGTCGGAGATCGCCGTCGGGCAGGGCGCGCCCGCGCTGACCGGGCGGAATGACGACGAACCGCTCCTTGTCCGCGCCATCGGACCAGAGCGGCGACGCCACGTCATAAGCGACCGCACCCGCGGGCGCGCCGTTCGGCGAGGTCATGTCGAAACATCCCGTCGCGAGGAGCGACGTCGGCGCTGCCGGTGCCACGGGCGCCACCCGCGAGACGACGTCGCCGGTTGCGACGAAGACGGCACCACCGGGCCCGCGCCCTACGGCGCGCGCCGGCACCCCGAGCTTCGCGAGTGCAGCCGGACCGGACGGGCCGAAGGGTGCAAGCACGCCGAGCTCCGCGGCGGCGAAGACGAGGTTGCCTGCGAGCGGGCTCACGCGCTCGTCGCGGGCGATGAACGCGCCGATCGGCGTCGTGTCCATCACAGCGACGGGCGGCACATGACCGTCGCGTACGCAGTCTTGCGCGGGCGCGTGGCAATCGAGGCCGTCGAGGATCGGCCACCCGTAGCTCTTGCCCTCGCGCACGAGGTCGATTTCCGCGCTCGATCCGTCGGCGCGCGTGTCCGCGACCCAGACCTCGCCGAGCTCGGGATCGACGTCGAGCGCCGAAGGGCTGCGGAAGCCACGAGCGAAGACCTTCACGTCGGCGTCGTTCGTGATGTGGAGGACTTTGCCGAGACGGGATGTCGGGTCCTGCGCGGCGCTCGTCGAACCGTCGGGAGTCGCCACCCAGAGCGCGCCGTCGCGGTCGACCGCGAGCGCTCCGCCGTCCGTTCGTGCGCCGGTGGCGAGCGCCATCGATTCGATGCTCGCCGGGTCGAACCCGAGCCCGTCAGCGGACGCCGCGTAGCGGGAAATCTCGAGCGTGGTCGCGCCGCGGAGCGCGTAGAGCTTCGATCCGTCCGACGAGACGGCGACGGCTCGTACGGCCGCGCCGAGCTCGATGGCGACGCTCGGCGTCTCCGCGAGGACATGTAGCCGACCCGCGCCATCGAGCCCGTACGCCTTCGTCGCGGCCGCGATCGCGCGAACGTCTGCGACGTTGGCCACGGGCTCGAGCTCGTAACGCGCTTCCGGCGCAGCCGCGAAGGCCTTGCATGGCTGCACGGCATCGCCAGAGGGTTCTTCCTCGGTCGTGCATGCGCTCGCGGCGATTGAGCCCACGAGGACGATCGCGAGCACAGGCGCGATGCGTCTCCAGGCGACGACGTCACGGCGCAGAGCGCGCGGGGAAACGGAGGCGCACGGGGACAACCTGGGGAGCCTAACCTTCGAACGAGCTGGGGTGTAGCGCGGGGGGAACACGCCCGGGGACGGTTCGGATGGGGCAGACGCGTCGATCCGTGGCCGTTTGGTCGGGGTCGCGCGTCGAAGCAGGCGTTGCGGCTTCGTATCTCCGCGCTTCCCCGAGCGAAGGTGCGGGAACGACCGTTGCACCCAAGCGCCGCAGTGCTATGAGCCGGCCCATGAAGCTCGACCGCTGCGCAGGCGCCCTCGCGGTGCTCGTCACATTCTCACTGATGGGATGTGGAACGCGCGCGTCGAAGACCGTTGCCTGTCCGTCCAGCCCGACCGTGTCGACGACGCAGCTCATGGCAGCGGACGTTCGCTTCACCGACGACGCCCCGAAGGTCGGCAAGTCGCAGCATTCGGTCGCGCCCGCTTCCGACGTCGACGGGAAGTCGGACGACAAGGACGTCCACCGGCGCAGCGATGCCCGACCGGGCGGCGGTTTCAGCGGCTACAAGTAGAGCCAGCCGAGCGGCGCTGCGTGCGCGCAGCGCCTCGGCCTCCCGCGTTCACACCGCGATCCGTCGCGCTCGCATCTTCGTCAGCGTGGGCGGCGGGTCCGATTCCCGATCGAGCGCGAGGGGGGAGCGATCGAGCTGGGAGGAGAGGTCGGCGGGATCGTCGTAGATTGCGATCGCGCCCGCGAGGTCGCGGTCCGTCCACCCGCCTCCACAGCGCAGTGCGACGACGGGGACGCCCGCACGTTCTCCCGCGGCGATGTCGTACGGAGTGTCGCCGATCATGAGGGCTTCGGCGGCCGTCACGCCGATGCGCTCGAGCGCGGCCTGGACGAGATCCGGATCGGGCTTGCTCCGGTCTGCATCATCGGCCGAGACCACCACGTCGATCAGATCGGCAACGCCGGCGACGCGGAGGAGATCGGCGATGTCCTCCGACGAGGACGACGAGACCGCAGCGCAGACGAGCCCGCGCGATCTCAGGCGATCGACGAGGACGCGCGCTCCGTGGAACGGTCCCAGGTCGGGAAGATAGTGGGACTTGAAGATCACCGAACGCCGCTCGGTGATGGCCTTGCCCTCGGTCGATTCCTTGTCGATCCCGGCCACCTCCGGAAGCAGCTTGTCTCCACCCATGCCGATCTTCGATCGCAGCAGCTCGAAGGGAACGTTCTTCCCGTGGCCGCGTAGCGAATCGAGCCACGCATGAGCATGTGCGTCGTTGCTGTCGAGCAGGGTTCCATCGATGTCGAACAGGACGGCTCGGATCCGCGCCATGGCTCACCTTCCAGGGAGCGTGTTGCAGTCCACGTGCCTACGGTCGAGCGAGCGTCGCGCTTTCTCCACAGGTGAGGAGGGCCGCCCCGAGCTCACCTCCTGTCCAGGCGCTATGCGCCGTCATGATGCGCGACGCCGCTGGAGGTACGCGGCTTGCTGCCCCTGAGTTCATGAACGCGATCGATCTACTCAAAGAGCAGCACGAGAAGGTGAAGAAGGTCCTCGAGAAGATGTCGGAGGGCGCGCCGGCGACGTCCGAGGCGCTTCGCAACCTGGCCGACGAGCTGGTCGCTCACATGGTCATCGAGGAACACATCTTCTATCCGCGCGTGAAGGAGATCATGAAGGACATGGTCTCGGAGTCGTTCGAGGAGCACGCCGTCGCGCGCTTCGAGCTCGCGCGCCTCCTCACGGCAACGGGCAACGAGAAGAAGACCCGCGCGATGGTGCTCAAGGAGCTGATCGAGCACCACGTCGAGGAAGAAGAGAAGGAAATGTTCCCTAAGGTGAAGAAGCACGTCCCCGAAGAAGAGCTCGAGCGCCTCGGCGCGAAGATGCAGGGCGCCTTCGAGCGTGCGGTCGAGAAGGGCTTTGCAGCCTTCTTCCCGACGACGGCTTCGCCGGGTCGCAATCGCCGTCACGTCAACGGCGGCGGACCGATGCAGCACGCCCGCTGACGCGATCCTGCGCAGCAGACAGCGCCGAACGAGGCCAGCGCGTGGTCGCGTGCTGGCCATTCTGCTTTCCATCGGCGGTGTCCGCTGTGTGCACCGTCGCAGGGGTCGTCCGACCGCGAAACGTGCTACGCGCTAGCCGACGTGACGGGCGACTTGCCGCATTGCGGTCTACGGCCCGCGTGCAAGCATCCAGGTGATGCAGCGGTGGCGTCTCAGGTTCCATCTCCAGGAGATCGATCTCCGACCAGGCCGCACGATCCTCGGACGAGGCCCCGAGTGCCCGATCACCTTCGACGACGCGCTCGTCTCGCGACAGCACGCGGAGATCTACGTCTGCGAAGAAGGCTGTCTGATCACCGACCTGAACAGCCGTAACGGCGTGCGCGTGAACGGAGCCCGGCTCCGTTCGCCAAAGCTCCTCTCGGCGAACGATCGGATCCGGCTCGGCCGCGACGAGCTCGTTCTCCTCGTCGACACCGATGCCGACTCCCAGATCCCGGAGCGTCCTACCGCCGCCGAGCACATCTGCGAGCGATGCGGGCACGAGCACGTCGCCGACCTTCCGCTCTGCCCGGCGTGCGGCGTCACAGCGGGAACGTCGCAGGCCGCCGTCGTCGATGCCGAGTGACGGCTACGGGCCTGTCTACCAGCCTGTCTTCGCGCGGATGAGCGGAGCGAGGTCGTTCGCGACGCGGTCGTGGAACTCGGGCGAACCGTGCCCCTCGCAGCCGGTCAGCTCCGTGGGCGCGGCGACGGGCGGGGTCGCGGAGTAGACCTTCGCGTCGCCGGCGCCATGGCGGCGCTGGACGACGCTGGCGATGCCAGCCATCACGTTCGTGCGCGAGTTGCGGTTAGGCGGCTGCTCGTCGCTCACCGATGGCGACGTGACGAGGAAGACGTGCGCAGCGGGGTACTTCTGCCGGACGGTGACGACGAACGCATCGTAGGCGTCCGTGAACTGCGCGACCGTCGCCGGCCCCTCGTCGACCGGCTGTCCGACGGCGAAGTCGTTGCCGCCCATCATGATGACGACCACGTCCGGCACGAACGAAGAGAAGTCCCAGATGCTGTTCGGATCGGTCGGCAACGTCCGCGGGAAGAGCATCGGCATCGTGAACGGGTCGGGATGCCAGATGTTCTTCGCCATGCCCTTGCCCGAGTACACGGTGCCGAACACCTCCGCGTTGAGCTTCTCGCCGAGGCGAGTGCCGAACGACTTGCGGAAGTTCTGCCAGCGCGCAGCGTAGTTGAGACCAGGGCACATCGGTCCCTGACCCACGCCTTCGACGCCGAACGCTGCGGGCTGTGAGTCGCCGATGATCTCGATCTTGCGCGCCTTGCGCACCGGCGGCGCGAGGAGCTCACCACCGTCGAAGTCGTAGCCGAGGAACTGCGTCGTCCCGTTCTGGGCTTCGCTTCGCTTGTACAGCTCGACGACGTGCACTGCATCCGGAAGACCGGTGGCAAGGACGTATTCGGTCGGCCCGCTGTTCGACGTCGTCACGATCTTGGGCTGGAGCTGCCCGTCGATCGACACGTCCCATTCGCTCGGCCCACCCATCATCCACGACTCGGTGATCTCGGACAGCTGCGCCTTCACCGACGTCCCTTTGAAGCGCGCCACGATGCGACACCCCGGCCACGCGCACTTCGGCCCGGCCGGATCGCGGGTGTCGAAGCGGCCGACGAAGTCCACGCGTGCGGGGCCCGACGGCTCGGCGTCCACGGGCGCGTCCGCGCCACCCTCCGCAGTCGCGCCGTCAAGCGGGGCCGTCCCACCGTCGCGAGTTGCCCCGGAGCCGCCGGGCTGCGGGCCGGGCGTCGAAGGCGAGACGTTCGCCGAAGAGCCTGGCTCCTTGTCGTTGCAGGCCGGGGCGGTGAAGACGAGCGAGGAAAAGAGAGCGTAGAGGAACAAGCGTCGCATCGGTCCACCCGCGTCGATGCACTTCGCGTGCACGCTCGACCTACGATACATGGTCGAGCTGACCGCTTGTTTCTCCTCTCGTTCGTTTCGTTGTTTGCGTCGATCTCGATGTCGGCCGTGTGTGACGAGAAAACCCGCGCGCGCATGATGGATTGCGGGTGACGGCCCTCAAGCTCGACCATGCTCGTCGGGGAATCCGCGCGTCCGTCCGAGCGCTGCGGCATAATCACCGGACATGATCGCCGCGGATCCACGAGCGGAGGAGCGCGTCGGCAGCGTGCTCCACGAGAAGTGGACGCTCGAGCGCCTGCTCGGGGTCGGCGGGATGGGGGCCGTCTATGCAGCGCGGCACCGCAACGGCGCTCGCGCGGCTGTGAAGGTGCTGTCGCCCTCGATGGGGCGCCTGCCACACATCCGCAAGCGCTTCCTACACGAGGGCTACGCCGCCAATCGTGTCGATCACGCGGGCGCGGTGAAGGTGCTGGATGACGACGTCATCCAGGACGGTACGGACGAGGGCACGGCCTACCTCGTCATGGAGCTGCTCGATGGCGAGTCGCTCGGCGATCGAGCGAAGCGCGAGCCGTCGCTCACCGAGCACGACCTGCTCGAGATCGCAGACGGCGTGCTCGCCGTGCTCGACGCCGCCCACACCAACGGTGTCGTCCATCGCGATCTCAAGCCCGACAATCTGTTCTTGGCTCGCGATCCCGACAAGGAGGGGACACAGGTCAAGGTCCTCGACTTCGGGCTGGCGCGATTGCTCGAGGCCAGCGAACAGACGATCGCCGGCATGGCCCTCGGAACGCCGACGTACATGTCTCCGGAGCAAGCCGCGGGTCACGTCGACGAGATCGATGGCCGGACCGACCTCTATGCACTGGGGTCGATCCTGTTCCAGCTCGTGAGCCATCAGCGGATCCACGACGCCGCGCACACGCTCGGTCTCGTCGTTCGGATGGCGACGACGCCGGCGCCGAAGCTCCGCACCGTGGCGCCGGAGGTCTCGGAGCCGTTCGCGCGTATCGTCGACCACGCGCTCGAGTTCAAGCGCGAAGACCGGTACCCGACCGCAGCGGCCATGCGCGCGGACGTGCAGGCGGCGCTCGCGATGCTTCCGGCAGACGGTTCGACGCTCCACGTCGTCCCGCCTTCGCAGCCGCGTGCAACCCATGCTCCGGCGCCCGCGGCGATCACCGCGCCGGCCCTCGCCGACACGGTTCGTGTGCCGGCGGTGGTCGCGGCCGCCGCGGCGCCGTCGTTCGGTGCCGAGTCGCGTCGTGAAGAGCCCTTCGACAGCGGACCACCGCCTTCGAGCTCGGTGCGTCCGCAAGCCAGGAGCGGACGCTCGCTCTTCAGGACCGTCGCGCTCGTCGCGGTCGCGGGGGCCGCGGGTTTCTTCATCTGGAACGGCAAGCCCGCGCTCGAGCGAATGTTCGGTGACGGGGCGCGCGCGGGATCGGCGACGGCGAACACGGCTCCGCTCATCACCGATGCCGCCGCGCTAGCTCTCGGCGAGCTGCCCCTCGACGCGGACGCGCCCGAAGAAGAGGAAGATGCGTCGGCGCTCGTGGTCGACGAGACGCTCGATGCTGGTGCGGATGACGAGATCGTCGACGCATCGACCGATGCCTCGGACGAGGAAGAAGACGAAGACGACGAGGACGAAGAAGACGAGGAGCCCGACGCATCGGTGCTCGCCGAGATCGATGCTGCAGCTCCTGAGGCTCCAGCCGCTCCAGCCGCTCCAGCGGCTCCTGCAGCGCCGCGACCGCCGAGCGTCGCTCCGCGGAAGCCTGCGGCACAGCAACAGCAGCAGCCGACCGTGAAGAAACCCGCGAAGAAGAAGCGCTCGGCGCCGCGCCCGGGCCAGCCGCACAAGAAGAAGAAGAAAAAGAAGCGCTGGCGCGGAGGCTGACCGAACGCGCGAACGGACGACGCGAACGGGCGACTCAGCGAGGCGAGTTGCGGCAGCGTTGCCGACGACACTCATTCCGGAGGCGCATCCGTGCGCGGGACGCGGAGCGCGGACGATCGATTCGAGGGCGCGAGCCCTGAAGATCGGTCAGCAGCCCGCGACGGCGATCGGCGGGAGCCAGCCGGCGAAGCGCTTGCGGCGAACGCGGCGAACGACGCTGGTGATGAAGCGGTACATGACGCGCCCCACCTATTCCCAACTACGCTCGAGGTCAAGATCTTGCCCGCCGCAGGACGCGGCGATCGGCGCGAATCTGAAAAGTTTCGTGCCTTTCTTACATCGGGTGACCGCTCGCTGGGAGGCCGAGGACCTCCCCCTAAGATGCGCGCTTCGGAGGGATCGGGACCATGGGCATCTTCGAGCGCCGAGCGGCATTCTTCGCGAGCGTTCTGTTCTCGGCCGCCGTCGGCGGATGCGGGAGCGACGGCTCGTCCGGCGACGCCACGAACGAGACTGCAGGCACGAACCCGACGGACAGCGATCGGAACGCGGGAACCTCGTCGGGACAGAACGCGAACGACCCTGCGACGGGCGAACCGATCGCAAAGGAGCTCACCGGAGTCTGGAGCGTCAGCGGACAGGATGCGCGCGGGGCTTACCAAGGCCAAGCCGAGATCCGCCCCGCCGCGGGGAAGCTGCAGGTGATCCGCTCGATTCGCTACGACGATGTGAAGGTCGAGGACGGCCGCACGCTTCACTGGACGTTCACCGGCGAAGCGAGCGGCGATGTGCAGAAGGAGCTCGCGCTCGACGTCACGCTCGACAGTCGCGGGTTCATCGCGAAGCGGGGCACGCTCGAACGCAAGCTGTCCGACGCGCCCGTGAAGGTCAGCGGCAAGGTCATCCTCGAGAGCGGCAAAGCAAAGGCGACCTATGGCGGTCCAGGCATCACCGGCGACGAGACGTGGGAGAAGCGCACGCCGAACGGCGCCGAGCCGATCTTCGCGCCGGCACGCGTGGTGGTCCCGGGGCACGACCCGCCGACCGTGCTGATCAAGCAGTCGCTTTGGGCGGCCTATTCGTCCTTCCGCGCGCTTCCGGACGTGAAGCCCTACGTCGGTCGCCCCGAGTTCGAAGCGGCGATTCACGGTCACATCGTGGACACGACGGACTTCGCGTTCCATCGCGCGAATCCCGATGCGATCCGGGTCGTGAACAAGGTCGTCGACGCGATCAGCACGCAAGAGGCGCAGCTCCGCGCCGACGCGTACCGGAAGACCCTCGCCGAGAAGGCCGCAGGCTTCGACACCGAGATCGAGACGGAGTTCGTCCATCCGACGACCGGGATGTTGCTGGACGCCGCGCCGGCCGGACAACCCAAGCAGGTCCACTTCTCGGCGGCGCTCTGGACCGGCGTCTACATGGCGAGCCAGGTCTATCGCTTCGAGGTCACCGGCGACCCGAAGGCGAAGGCCAATGCAGTCAAGGCGCTCGACGGGATCCTCAAGCTCCAGGAGGTGACGGGGAACTGGAAAGTCTTCGCTCGCGCGATCCGACCGAAGACCGGCAGCGTCGGCGGAGGATGGCACGCGGGCGCCGGTGCGCTCTCGAACCTCGAATGGCTCGAGGGCGGCAACAACGACATGATGAAAGGGCTCTACATCGCGTACGTGCTCGGTCACCGCATGCTGTGTCAGTCCGGGAGCGATCCCATCTGCGCGCGCATCCGCACGAACGCGAAGCACCTCTCCGACGACGTCAGCTCGGATCGCGGCGCCGACGAGCTCGATTCGTCGTGGCTCGCCGCGGTCGTCTCGAACGACCTCGTTGGCAAGCTCCAGTACCAGGCGAAGGCGGAGGCCGCCTGGACCGCAAGCAAGATCGTCATCACGAACAACACCACTCTGTACGAGCAGGGCACGGCCGACTGGAGCGGCCTGAACCTTGGCTTCGTCGGCAGCGTCTTCCACATGCTGCTCGCCGAGAAGCTCGATCTCGGCGGCGATGCGAAGACGAGCTTCCGGGGCGTGATCAACGACTCCTTCGACAACCTGAAGCGGCAGCGGCTGCCGCTCTGGAATCTGCTCGGCACCGTGTACTCGGGGCAACCCACGAACAAGGCCGTCATCGACGACGTCCTCTGGCGGCTACGCGAGATGCCGTTCCCGAAGCCGACGGTGCACGTCGACCATCGCATCCATCCGGAGTTCTGCCTGTCGCCGTATCCGTCGTTGCCGTGGAAGAACGACTGGACGACGACCGACCGCACGCAGGCGCTCCGCAGCGTGCCGTTGTTCGAGGAGGCGCTCGACATCTATCGCTTCCGCACCGAGATGCAGTACGACGGCGTGACGCCGGCAAAGCCGCCTGCGCCGGAGTACCTCATCGCGTACTGGTTCGGCCGCAAGCACGGCCTCATTCCGGCGAGCGAGTAGCCGCCGTCGATGCGCCGGATCGTGGCATGATGGGCGCGTGACCGAGAGGAAGGACAAGAAGCGCGCGCTCGTCGACGAGCTCCTCGCGAAGCTCGAGGATGAGCTCGCCAACATGCGCCGCGCTGCGAAGGACGCGCGTGAAGCCGCCACGCACGAAGAAGCGAAGCCCGAAAACGACAAGGACACGCGCGCGCTCGAGGCGTCGTACCTCGCCGGCGCGCAGGCGGCTCGCGTGCGCGACATCGAGGTCGCCATGAAGGCGATCGGATCGATGCCGCTGCTCGATCTCGCCGGCGGCAAGACGATCCAGTCGTCCGCGGTGGTGACGCTCGAGGACGAGGACGAGGAACGCACGACGTTCTTCGTCGCGCCGTTCGGTGGCGGCATCACGCTCTCGGCCCTCGGCATCGCCGCGCAGGTGGTCACCCCGCCGTCGCCACGTGGTCAGGCCCTGCTCGGTCGCGTCGAAGGGGACGTCATCGAGGTGCGCGGGACGAGGCCGGGGCCGGCGCGCGAGCTCACGATCGTCGAGGTCTGGTAGAGCTTCGCGGAGGCGGCCGCTGTGCGACCGACGCGGCCTGGTCGAATCCGCCAAGGATTTCGAGCGGTTTGCGCGCGTCAGCTGCGACGCTGGTGCCTGCCGATCGGTACGGCTCAGTTTTCCTTGCTCGGTGAGTACATGGTGCTACATGGGCGCCCACCATGAAGCTGGTCACTGCACTCCTTCCCCTTGCGCTCCTTTCCTTCGCCTTCGCCGGCTGCGCCGTGCAGGCGGATGAAGCCAACGACACCGACGAGGTCGAGGTCGACTCGGCCGAAGAGGCGGTCACCGGCGCTCCGTCGAACTTCGGCTACTTCCAGGTCACGCGTCGCGACTTCCGCAAGTGCGCGGCTCCGCTGTGCGGCGGGTTCTTCGTCAAGCGCGTGAACGACGCGGCGACGCTCTGCGCCGACGGCAAGAAGCAGGCGGAGTGTTACGTCTCGGCGATCCAGCTCTCCGGTACCGGCCTCTCGGAGCGCGAGCAGCAGAACTTCCTCGCGGCGCTCGTGAGCGGCAAGGGTCTGGTGAAGGCCCGCACGTACAAGACGAAGTCGGGCGGTCAGGTCGTCGGTCTCCTCAAGGCGAACGAGGCGTGGCTCGGCGCGACCGGGTCGGACATCACCGGCGGCGGCACGTTCTATCGCGCAGCCGACAACGGCATCCGCTGCATCACGGCTCCGTGCCCGTCGACGGCGGCGTACCAGCTCAACTCGAACGAGAGCTACAACCTCATCGACGTGAAGCTCGAGAACACGGAGATCCCGGCCGATCAGACGGCGCTCAACCGCGCGCAGACCGCGCTCGGCACGAAGGAGGGCATCCTCCTCGTCGGCGGCATCGCCATGCCGAAGTGCCTGCCGAACACGAACTGCGGTCCGTTCGCCTCCGCCACGGAGTTCTACCTCCGCATGAGCCGCCGCGAAGGTACGGCGTGCGGGTTCTGGGCCGGCTACGAGTGCAACCCGGGCCAGTTCTGCAGCTGGGCCCCGGAGGACATCTGCGGAGCGGCGGACGCAGGCGGGAAGTGCGCGTACAAGCCCGAGGCGTGCATCCAGCTCTACGATCCGGTCTGCGCGTGCGACGGCAACACGTACGGCAATGCCTGCATGGCCGCTGCCGCTGGGTATTCGGTGTCGAGCAAGGGCGAGTGCGACCCCCCGCCCGCCACGAAGTGACGTAACACGACTCGCTTGCTTGGCCTCGAGGCCGGCTGTGCTCCACGCGAGCGCCCGGCCTTGCCGTTTCTTGGTCGGCCTGATGAAGCCACGACGCGGCTGCTGCTGTGCGCGATCGTCAAGACGTCGAGATCCGATCTACGCTCCCGCCCGGAATGCACGCGCACGTGGAGCCTGACCACACGTGAGGACGAGACGTCCGCTCGCCCGCATCGGACTGTTCGCGGCGATCGTCGTCGCGGCGCTCGCGCTCGTCGTCGTTGCGCGAAGAGGACCGCGACGTGCGGCAGGAAACATCCCGCGTACGCCCACGGGCGGCGCCGCGCAGGCCGAAGACGCTCGCGCAGCCGTTGAGGAAGAGGGCGGCACGCTCGCGTCGGCGCTCGTCGAGGATGCGCGCCGCTATCGCGTGCGAACGTGGTCGTTCGGGCTCGATCGCTACGAGCTCCGCATCGAAGACGCGAACCTGACGACGGCTCTCGACACCGTCCTCATGCGGACGGAGGCCGAGCTCGTCGTCAACGGCGGCTTCTTCGATCCCGATGGCAAGCCGGTCGGCCTCGTCGTCTCGAATGGAGCCGTCCTCTCGCGGCTCGCAAAGAAGCTCTCCGGGGGCGTGTTGACGTGGGACGGCACGCGTGTGGATCTCTTCGCCGCAGAGGACTTCGTCCTGCCCGAAGGCGGAACGTTCGCCATCCAGTGTCGGCCTCGACTCGTCGTCGACGGACATGCGCACGTGAAGAGCGACGACGGCAAACGCGCGGAACGTACGGCGCTCTGCACGCGCGAGGAGGGACGCATTCTCGACGTCGTCATCGTGCGCGCCAGCGACGACGGCGAGAGCCCGGGGCCGTCATTGTTCGCGCTGGCGCAATATCTCGCCGATGCAGGGTGCGAGTCGGCGCTCAACCTCGACGGCGGACCGTCGACCGGGGTCGCCTGGCGTGAAGGCGACGGCGTGAAGCTGCTCGCGCCACGAGGTCCGGTCCGTCACGTCGTCGCGTTTCATGCGCGGCGCTGACGAGCGCTCGAAGCATCGTGGTCGCGCGCCTCAGCGCCACGATGCCTCGAGTGCTCCCGCCGCGGCCGGTCACTTCTCTTCGCCGTTCTTCGCTTCGCCCTGCTCCTGCACGAGCTGACGCGCAGCGGTCCTCGGGGCGATCGTGATCTTGCGCGGCTTCTGCTTCGGCTGCTGCGCTACGCGGATCGTGAGGACGCCGTCGGCGAGCTCCGCGCCGAGGCGGTCGGGATCGACTGTGTCCGGCAGCGTGAACGAGCGCGTGAAGGAGCCGTAGCTCCGGCCGAGCCACACCTTGTCCTTGCCATTGCCCTCATAGCGTCGCTGGCCCTTCACGGTGAGCACGCCGTCGTCGAGCGTGATCTCGAGATCCTCTTCTTTGATTCCCGGAACGTCGGCGGTGAAGACGATTTCTTCGTCGTTCGCGCGCACGTCGAACGCAGGGCTGAATCCGCGAACCGGCGAAGATGCGCCGAGTGCAGTCCCGGCAACACCGGTCATGACGTCATCGAAGAGACGATCGAGCATCGGAAAGCTGAACGCAGTCGTCATGGGACACCTCTCCTGGCGACGGGCGGCGATTGGCGCCCGTCGGTTCGAGCCGAGCTCGGCGGATCACGCGTGCGGACGCACCGTCGAGCGATGCATCAGCGGCGCCGCCTTCATCGGCCTTCGTTGATGCCAGGAGAAATAACCCTGCTCTCTCGACCGTCAAGGGCCGGCCCATCGCTTGCCTCGCCAGGATTGCTCGAGCTGCGATCAGAGCTCGTCGATGTACGCGCCGACCCGCGCCACGTCGGCGTCCGAGAGGAAGGGCGGTCCGCTTCGCGGCATCCGCATGCCGGTCCCACCGACGGACTGGTGCGTCCCGCGGAGCTTGTGGAACAGGTAGCTCGCCTCCTTGTTGCCCGGCTCGATGCGCTTCATGGTCGGGACCTGCGTCGACGCGACGCCGACGGTGCTCGTCGTGAAGTCGTTGGCAAGGCTCAGCCCCGCCGACGTGTTACCGACATGGCAGGGCGCGCAGCGCGCGTCGAAGAGTGACTGGATCTCGCCCTTCGTGACCGTGGCCGGGGCGGCGTCCTTCGTCGAGCCGGCATCGCTCGCCGCAGCGTCTTTCTTCGAGCCGGCATCGGCCTTCGGATCGTCTTTGCCATCGCCGTAGCCGTCGCCCGGGTCGTCGACGTCGTCGACGTCGCCGACATCGCCGCCCGAGCTCGAGGTGGCTTCGGGCTCGTTTGCGCCCGTCGAAGTGCCGATCGTCTCCGACGAGCATGCCGCCGCGAGCGCCGATAGACCGAGAGCGGCAGGGACGAGAAGTGCGAGAGAGCGGTTCACGAGTGACCTCCAGGGTGGTGCCTTCGCGGCGAACGCGGAGTAGCAGCCAGATCGCGCCGGGTCAGGCGCTGGCAGGTCAACGATCGTTTCCGCCGTGGCAAACGTCACGACGTGGCGCGCGAGTTTCGCCGCGAAACCCGGGACCTGGCGCTCGCATCGACCGTGCTCGCGAGGTCTGAAAACGAAAGAGCCCCGCGGCGGACCGCAGGGCTCTCGGGGTTTCGCGAGCTCGAAGTGCGCTCAGTCGTTCATGCCGACGGCTTCGTTCGTCGTGCCGACGTTGCACTTCATCGCGGCGTAGAACTTGTCCGGCTTCACGAACTCGTTGAAGCGAACGACCTCTTTGCCGGTCTTGTCGAGCATGATGACCGTCGGGAGGCCGACGACCTTGTACTTGTCCTTGAGGCGGATGACTTCCTTGTCCTCGTCGTCGGTCGCGTCGACGCGGAGGGTGACGAACTTCTGCGCCTCCGACCGGACGTTCGCGTCGGGGAAGGTCTCGTGCTCGAGCTCCTTGCAGGCAGTGCACCACTCGGCGCCGAAGTCGATGAGCATCGGCTTGCCTTCGGCGTCGGCCTTCGCGCGGGCCGCTTCTTCGTTCGTCATCCACGCGATCTCCGGCGCGTTCGGATCGACGTTGTGGTTCAGACCGAGCCACGTGAACAGCATCGCAGCGCCGGCAACGGCGGGGATGATCGACGCGAGCTTCATCGGCTTCGAGAGATGCGCGATCGGCGACTTGCGACGTTCGGCGATCATGTGGACGAGGCCGAGGCCGACGCCGACGAGGAGCACGAGGCCGGCGATGGCGCCGAACGTGTAGCCGGGGTGATTGACGAGGTTCCGGATCGGCTCGAACTTGTCGCGGAGGTAGGAGAACGCCATGTAGGCGAGGCCGACGCCGCTGACCCACTTGATGCCCATCATCCAGGCGCCGCCCTTCGGCAGGTTCACGGCGAAGGCGCCTGCGATGAAGAAGATGACGCCGAGGCCGAGCGCGAAGGAGAAGAGCGCTGCGGAGCCGAGCGCGACGTTCTTCGTCGTCGCGATGACGGTCACCATGCCGGTGAGGAACGGGCCGGTGCAGGGCGCGGCGATCAGGCCCATGACGAGGCCCATGACGAACGCGCCCTTGAAGCCGACGCCGCCGACGGTCGAGAGCTTGTTCGTGAGACTCGACGGCAGCGCGAGCTCGAACGCGCCGAACATCGACGCGGCAAGCGCGAGGAACAAGGCGGCGAGGCCGAGGCTGACCCACTGGTTCGAGAGCGCCGACCCCATCAGCTTGCCGCTGAGCGCCGACACGACACCCATCGGCGTGAAGAGCGCGGCAATGCCGAGCACGAACGTGCCGGAGAGCGCCGCACCGCGGAGGCGGGACTTCGTGTCGGTCGCGCCGAAGATGGAGACCGTGATCGGGACCATCGGGTAGACGCAGGGCGTGAGGCTCGCGATGACGCCGAAGCCGAACGACATGAGCACGGCGACGACGGCACCGTGTGTCTCGAGGATCTGCTGGAAGCGCCCCGTATCGGATCCGCCGCCACCGTCGATGCAGTTGCTCGCCCAGGCCATGGCCGGGACGAATAGGAGCGACATGAGCACGAGGGTCTGTGCCAGGCGACGACGGTTCACGAATCCTCCTCAGTTGGGTTCCGGCACGTCAGCATCGACGATGCCGGCGGAGTCGGGTCGATGTTAGCAAGGCTGGGACCGCTCATGCGACAGCCACGGGATGAGGTCCGAACGCTTCCTCCCACCTCGTCGCACTGCGCATCCTCCGACGATCTCGCGCTCGAGCTTGATCGCGCTCTGCGCAACGCGGGCGGCAGCATGGATCGGCGCCGACTCATCCCTGAGGTGACCATCCGGCGAACTGGGGGATCGGGCCTGCGATCGGGGCACGGGTTCGGGAGCGTGTTGCATGCGGGTCGCGCTGCAGTGAGACCGTGACCGTGCAGTCTCGGCTGAAGACGAGGAGGCGCCATCGCGTGGGTGTAGGATGCATCGAAGCGCCACCTTCGTTGCGTTGCTTTTGCGACGCTTCGCGATCGAGGAACCCGGTCGCCGGGCAAATGATCAGTTCGCGCTCATCTTCGCGAGGGTCGCGCGCGTCATCCGGACCTCACCTTCCAGCGCGATCCCGAGCGCCGGTCGTGAGGACGTCGTCCGCTTGAGAAAAGCCTCGAGGTAGCGCTTGGCCGCAGGCCACTCGCCTGCGGCATACGCGAGGTGGCCGAGGATGAAGCGGCCGTAGCCCTGCCCGCACGGAGCTTCGGCGAGCTGGGTGATGGTCTCCTGCAGGTCGTCGACGCGCTCGCCTGCGGCCATCCGCGCGAGCGCGAGGTGTGCACGATAGAGCGGCTTGTCCCGGGTCCCCCAGCGGGCCGCGCGGGAGAGCGCCGACGCTGCTTCCGCGTACCGTTGCGCGAGGAAGAGCGTTCCGCCGAGTGTCCAGAGGTGGAACGGTCGACGCGAGGCCGGTCCACGACGCGCTGCTGCACGCAGATGCGAGAGTGCGGCCTCGAGATCACCACTCGCGAGAGCGGCCCGTGCCGCGTCCTGGTTGAGGACGTCCGCCAGGACATCGAGCTCCAGAGCTTGCAGGGCCACCGTGTGGGCCTGCTGGAAGCGCCTTCCTTCGAAGAGCGAGAGATACAGCTGGCGGAGGAGCATCGCGTGGGTGGTCCGATCGAGCGGACCGCCTGCCGCCAGGCCGCGCTTCGCGTACATCGCGCGCGACCGCGCCGACCGCGCGGCCATCGCCTTGCGCAAGAAATCCTCGGGAGCTGCCGAGCTCTCTCGCGGAGCCGTCGCTCGCACCGGCTTACTTGGCACGGGAAAAGTGTAGCACGCACGCTTTTTCGCGGCCAAAAGCCGCTGAGCGACCACGTTGATTTGGGGGTCGCTGGGGGCATTCCGGTCGACCCCGTAGGAAGACCTTGGGGGAGGCGCCTGGGCCGTGCTACGCGTCGTCCCCGATGCGGTGGTTGTTCGTCGTGAGCGTCCTGCTTTGCCTTGCCGGTTGCGGCCGCAAGGCGACGCGCACCGACTGCGAGGCCGTCGTCGACAAGAACGTCGAGGTGAAGCTGAAGGCCGACGGCGTCACCGATCCTCCGCTGGTCGCGAAGCGCAAAGAAGAGCTTCGCGAGTCGCTGAAGGAGGACATCGACAAGTGTGTCGGCAAGCGCGTTACCGACGGAATGATGGCCTGCGTCAAGACCGCAGAGACCGCTGAGCAGATCGACAAGTGTCTCCGATGAAGCTTCCTCCGGGGGGAGGCTCACGCCGCACGCGCCCGTCCAGGACGTGGCTGCTCGGTCTTGCCGTGCTCGCCGCAGTCCCCGTGACGTTGGGCGGTTGCAAGGAAAAGGTCTCGCAGGCGCAGTGCGAGCAGATCGTCGACCACTTCGCCGAGCTCGTCGTCAAAGAGCGCTACGCCGACGCAGGTCCCGAGACGATCGCCGCCGAACGTGCGCGCGAACGCCAAGAAGCGAAGAACGCGGACGAGTTCAGGAACTGCACGACCGAGGTGCAGACCAAGGAGCACGACTGCGCGATGAAGGCGCAGTCGTCCGACGCGCTCATCAAGTGCCTCGAGTGAGGCGCGACGATCAACGCTTGCGCGGTCGCGCGATCCCGTAGGCCTCGATCTTGTTGATGAGCGTCCGACGCGAGACGCCGAGCAGCTTCGCGGCTTCCTTCTGATTGCCGCTCGTCTTCTCGAGAGCCGAGAGGATCTGCTGCCTCTCCCATGACTCGCGCTGCCTCTTGAGGTCGTTTCCGGCGGCGGTCGCCGGCACGGGCGCCTCGGGCGGTGGTGGCCACGTGCCTGCAGCGGCGATAGCAGGCGCCTCGCGTGCGCTGTCCGTCGGCGCGATCGCGTCGGGCAGGTGGAGGTGGACGGGCTCGATGTGTCCCGACGCGCCCGCGAGGACGAGCGCGCGCTCGAGCACGTTCTTGAGCTCCCGCACGTTGCCGGGCCACGGATACCGCTCGAGCGCTTCCTGCGCCTCGGACGTCAGCTGATAGGGCCGCCCGCGAGCGGCGCGATCGAGAAAGTGACGTGCGAGCGGCAGGATGTCCTTCGATCGTTTCCGGAGCGGCGGAAGCGTGACCGAGAATCCGTTGAGCCGGAAGAAGAGGTCGGACCGGAAGCGGTTCTGGGCGATGGCGTGGCTCAGGTCGCGGTTCGTCGCGGCGACGTACCGAACGTCAACGCGCCTTGGCTGGACGCTCCCGAGGCGGATCACTTCGCCGTATTCGATCACGCGGAGCAGCTTGGCTTGCGTCTCGACGGGCAGCTCGCCGACCTCGTCGAGGAACACGGTGCCGCCATCGGCGGCTTCGAAGAGACCTTCCTTCGCAGCGAGCGCTCCCGTGAAGGCGCCCTTCTCGTGACCGAACAGCTCGCTCTCGAGGAGCGATCCGCCGAGGGCGGCGCAGTTGATCTTCAAGAACGGACGCGATGCACGGGTGGACCCCTTGTGCATCGCCTCCGCGAAGACCTCCTTGCCGGTGCCGGTCTCTCCAAGGATGACGACGTTGAGCGGGCTCGGGGCGATGACGTCGAGGAGCCCGTAAAGGCGCTGCATGGTCGGATCGTGCACGACCGCACTGCTGGGAATCGGCGCTGCGGACCCGGTCGTGTTCGAGGCGGGTGAGGACGGTGAGGAAGGTGAGGAA
>JAFAER010000096.1 GCA_023423895.1 Pseudomonadota bacterium | reverse complement strand
GGCTGGCACCGAGCAGGCCGGGCGGCGGCGCGTTCGGGTCGGCAGCGGCATTCGCGGCCGCGACCGGCGCGTTTGCCGTCGCGGCGGGCGTCGCCGGCTGCGCGGCAGGCGTCGGCTGAGCGGGCTGAGCGGGCTGAGCGAGGTGAGCAGCCTGCGCGGCTTTGCCCGCGCGGGCCGGGTCGACGAACGACGCCGTCGTATCGGCAACGGAGTCACTGCTCTGCAGCACCGCGACGGCACCAACGCCGACGAAGAGACCACAGGCGAGGAGCGCAGCCGCCCACGAGATGGCCGGCCGACCGCTGACCCGATGCCCCGACGTCACCGCCGTCGCCGGCGGATCGTTGTTCGAGTACGGAGCCTGCGGCGTCATGAAGTGCGCGGGGACCGACGGCGCGACGCCCGGGACACTCGGAGCCGCTGCCGGCACGTGCGCGTGATGACCGTGATGACCGTGCGGAGCGTAGCTTGGAGGCGCGGACGGCACGCCGTGCCCGTAGCTCGCAGCATGGCTGCTCGCCGGAGGCGCGTAGCTGCCGGCGCCGCGATGGCTGGGCGGCCCCTCGTACGGAGGCGCCGTTCGATCGAAGACGGCCGGCCCGCGATCGAAGCCCCTCGGCACCGGCGCAGGCGTGAGGCCGATGAAAGGCGTCTTCGGGCTCTCGGCGAAGTCTGCGCTGTCCTCCAGCAAGTCGGACGGCGGACCGGGCATCAGCTGGTCACGGCGGTTCGCCCGCGCCGACTCGAGCGTCGCCTTGATCACCGCTGCCGGGGAGATCGTCGTCGGCGGCTGCGAGAGCGACGTCTTCGAACGCTTGACGATCTTCGGCGCGCCACGAACGACGGTGCGCCCGTCGTCGTCGTCGTGCGACTCGTCATCGAACCGCTGCGACGAAGCCGGCGGCGGACGGCTCGCGGGCGGCGGCCGCATGCTCACGGGCGGCGGGCGAACGCTCGCAGGACGCGAACGCGAGGGTGACGGCGGCGGCACGGTCGCCGGCCGCCCCGCAGCGGGCAGTGGGCGCGAGGGCACGACGTTGATCGACTTCGACGGGATGATGTTCGTCATCTCGTCTTCGCCGATGGAGTCCGCCGGTGGCCGCATCGCCGACGACGGCGGGGAGCTCCGCTTCACGTGCGAGATCGGGGTTCCCCCCTCGCTGGACGGCGTCTGAACGAGATCGTCTTTCGTGATGACGTCGTTGTCATCACCTCGTCCAGGGCGCTTTGTGAAGGGCAGCATGATCCTCCGCAGATCCTGTGGGCCTCCCGATCCATGCAGCTGCCGGACCAGGAAGGCGCGAGCCTCACTCGAAGTTAGCACTTCGTGGCGGAGTCAAAAACGATTGTTCTTCCGCGCAGTAGGAGCAACGCGCACATGATTCGCTGCAGCACCACGGCAAAGAATGACCCACCTGATTGCGCGACGGTGGCTGGGAACCGACCGTACTGGGGGTCCATTGATCCACCTATGATCTGCTTCCTCATGCGCACAGCACGTGCGCTTCCGAGGGACGCCCGACACCCCGCGGACGAGACGGGCATCCGCGGCCGGCCCTGCAGCAGGCGCACCGCTCCAGAAGCACGCCAAGGAACGAGCGCTTGCCGGGGCTCGAGCGGGTTACCGAGCGAAGACGATCGCGAGCCCGCCGCCCACGACCAGTGCCGCGATGCCGACGACCACCGGGATGAGCCACGGCGGACGACCGCCGGCGCCGCCGAGCCCCGGGATGCCCGCGGGGATGTCGTCGTGCGCCGCTCCGCGATTCGCATTCGCATGCGAAGGCTGCTGCATCGCTTGCCCGTGCATGTACGGGTGCGACGGTGCGGCTTGGGCGGTCGGCCCCGCGGGATGGACCGGCTGCGAAGGCTCTTGATGGAGCGGGCGCGCCATCGGGCTCGTCGCGCCGCCGGCCGTCGGGGGCGCCGCGAAGGGATCGGCGGCGGCCTCGAGCGCCGGCGCGGGCCTCGGCGCAGGCGCTCGAGCGAGACCGCTCACCACGAGCTTCTGCAGCTCCGGTTGGGGCGTCCGCGCCCACGTGCGGTGATCCCCTTCGAGCCCGTACGCGCGACCGACCGCCGTGGCGAGCTCGCCCACGGTCTTGGTGCGAATGTTCGGATTCTTCGCGAGCGCGAGCTCCATCACGTCGTCCATCGCGAGCGGGATCGGATACTTCGCGCCTGCGCTCTTCGCGCTGGGCGGATCCGGATCTTTCGTGAGGATCGAGAGAAGGATCGACGGGCCGTTGTTCCCCGTGAAGGGGACGCTGCCCGTCAGGCACTCGTACGTGATCGCGGCGAGCGCGAAGACGTCGGCGCGTGCGTCGAGCGTCTCGAGCCCCTGCGCTTGCTCCGGCGCCATGTAATACGGCGAGCCGATCGTCGTGCCGAGGACGGTGAGCTTCTTCGCGTCCTTGTTCTTGTCCTTGACCGATCCGAAGTCGAGGATCTTGACGACGTCGCCCTCGCGCGTGCCGCAGAGGAACAGGTTGTCCGGCTTGAGATCGCGATGCACGACCTGACGCGCATGCGCCTCGTCGAGTCCGATCGCGACCTGCGCCAGCATGCGGATGAGGCGCTCCGGCGGGATCATCTTCTCGCGCTTCAGGACGAAGCGAAGCTCCTCACCGTCGAGGAACTCCATCGCGAGGAGCCACACCCCCTGCGCGGGGTCGCGCTGGAAGTCGAGCACCTTGACGATGTGATCGTGCGGAAGCTGGCTCGAGATCTCGTATTCGCGCTTGAAGCGCTCGAGGCTCACTTCGTCCTTCGCGACGTCCGCGTGAAGGACCTTCACCGCGATGCGCGTCTGCGTCTGCTTGTCGATGCCTTCGTAGACGCGCCCCATGCCACCGTCGGCGACGACCCGGCGGATCTCGTAGCGGTCGCAGAGCTTCGTGCCGAGCCGCGGATCGTCCCCCGCCGCGACGGGGACCATGCTCGCAAACTGCAGCGCGCTCCCATCCGCCGGGCAGAACCCCGCGTCGTCCGGAAACACGCGCATGCATTTGGGGCAGCTCTTCATGTCAGCCGGGCCTCAGGTGGGTGCGGTGCGTGCGAAGCGAGATGGGAGCGAACGCGACGAGTCGGCAGAGCGAGCGCCCGCCGGAGACCGACGACAGCGGCCCGAAGGAGCGACCCTTCAGTCGACCTTCGTGGCCTGCTGCGGAGCAGCGAAGTAGATGATGCGGTTGCACGAGGGACACTGCTCGATGAGCGGCTCACGACGCAGTCGATGATAGAGCTGCGGCGGGAGGGCCATGTTGCACTTGTTGCAGGTCCCGTCCGTCGTCTGCGCGATGGCCGAGCCACGACGGCCACGGATCATCTCGTAGCGGCGGTAGAGCGCCGGAGGGAGGCGCTTCACGATCTGCTCGCGCCCACCGCCCTTCGTCTGCCGGTCGCTCTCGAGCTGGGTCACCTTCGACTGGATGTCCCCTTCCTTGGCCGCGAGCTCCTCGCTGAGCTGCTTGTGCTCGGCCTCGGTCGTCTCGAGCTGCGCGCGGACGGACGCGGTGTCTCCGTCGATGCGCTGGATCTCGTCCTCCCGATCGCGGACGAGCTTGCGGAGCTCTTCGAGCTCGCGCTGCGCCGCCTGGCTCTCGCGCTCGGTCCGCGACCGATTCAGCTTCTCTCGGGAGTGTTCGATCTGCTGGGTCATGGTGCGGATGTCGACCTGCAGCTCGTGGCGCTGCTTGTCCGCCGCTCCGACCGTCGCGCGATCCACCGAGAGCCTCTCGTCGAGGTTCTTCAGGCTCTCTTTCAATCCTCCGAGGACCCCTCGTTCCTCCGCAAGTTTCTCCTCGAGAGCCTTCACCTCGGCATCCATCGCCGCCAGCTCTTCCAACGCGCGGATCTGGTCCACGTTGCTCAACCGTGTGCTCCTGTTCGTTGCGCGCGGGCTCTTGAGCCCCTCCGCAGTTCCGTGCCCGTGACGAAAGTTACTTGTGGGCCCACCTGGGTTCGAACCAGGACAAGCCCGGTTATGAGCCGGGAGCTCTTACCGATTGAGCTATGGGCCCTGCTCGCTCTACGCGGTCGCGCTATTGCCACCGCCGAGTCGGCTCGTCGTCGAGTCACGTCGAAAAAGCTAGTCGAACCACGGGCGCGGGGGAAGAGGCACGTGTCGTGCCTGGTGCACCTTGGATGTCGGCTCGTAACTGCTTCATGAAGCGCGCCTCGCGACCGCTTCATTTCACGCTGCTCACGCTGCCTGCGCCGCAGACGAACCGTCGCACCTCCGGTCGCGGCGCCGCGGCGGGATCGGCCGGAGAGACGCCGACGAGCGCATAAAGCGCATCGGGCGGCACCGCTGCGAGCACCCGCGCACCATCGAGCGCCGGCTCGGACGTGGGACGGCCCACTGCGAAGAGGTCGCTCCCGAGCGGCGTCAGATGCGCGTGCTCCGACGTGTCCGTCCACGCGAGCCAGCGCATCGCATCCGAGGGAGACGACGCCGGCACGAGCTCCGCGACGGACGCGCCGACGCCGCCGTCGACGACGTCCGTGCCTTCGACGGCGTCTCCGGTGACGCGATAGCGAACGACGCGCGCACCGGCGCCTTCGGCCGGCGCCGCTTCGTCCTGCACGACGACGACGAGATCGGCGCCGCTGCGCGCCAGCTCGAACGCCGCCGCCCTTCCCTTCTCCGGAGAGACGCGCTTCACGGGCCCAGCCGGCTCACCGGCGGGACCGAGCGGGACGACCTCGACCCAGCGGAACGCGCGCTTTTCTCCCGGGCTCTCGATCGCGTAGCCCGCGTCCTCGGCGCGGCGCGCGAGCCACCCGAGCCAGAAGCCTCCGCCAGGACGGGCGAGAAGCCGCGGTGACTCCGCATCGGACGTCTCCGGCGAGGCGACGCGACGTGTCTCCGATCCGATCGCTTGGACCTTCACGAAGCCGCGCCCCTCCGGCGCGTACGTCTCGGTGAGTGGCTTACCGGCGTCCGCGCTCGGAGGCGCGTCTTCGTCCCATGCCGCGAGCGCCGATCCTGTCTCGCCCCACGCGACGTCGAACGCCGTCGACTCGTCGGCTTGCTGGAGGATCGTCGATTCGACCTTCCCGAGCGCAGACTCCTCGAGGCGCGCGATCCGGAGCTCTCTCAGCTTCGCGCCCGTTTCGCTCTTGTGGCGCGCGAAGAACGAGACGTACGGCGTGTTTCCGGCCCAGCGTGGCGAAGGTGGCGGATCGTCGCCGAGCGGCGGACCGATGTCGACGACGCGCGAGCTCGCGAGATCGAGCGAAGCGCGGATCACCGACGCGACGCGCTTTCCCTCGTTCGCCCGCACCACACCGATGAGCAGGCCGCTGGGACCGACCGCTACGTCACCGACGACGACATCCTCCCCCGGGAGTACGAGGCGCTGCGCGTCGCCGCGGCAGCGCGGAAGGACCTCCGCGACGACGCCAGACGAGCCTGACGAGCCTGACGAGCCAGCGGACGACGAGGGTGCGCCTTCACCGCGAGCGTCGCGGGCGTCAGGAGGCTCCTTGCTACACGAGCCGCACGCCGCGAGACCGAGGCACCACGCAGCGATCCCGACCCCGGCTCGCATCGTCGTGTCAGGCTTTCGCCTGCGCGCGCGGCGCCTCGGGTTTCTCGACGTCGAGGAAGCCGTCGACGACCTCGAGCGCGAGCTCGTACCGCTCGAGCGGCGGCATGATGTACGCGCCCGCGACGCGGGAGCGGACGGCGCCGAGCATCTCGCGCGCGATCGCGACACCTTCCTTGCGCGCCTGCGCGCCGCTGCCGGCATTTTTCATCCGCTCGCGGACGCTCTCGGGGACCTGCATGCCCGGGACCTCGTTGTGGAGGAACTCGGCATTGCGATAGCTCGCGAGCGGCAAGAGGCCGACGAGGACCGGGAGCTCGAGGGGCGCGATGTCCCGGAGGAACTTCTCGAGCACCTTGGGATCGTAGACGGGCTGGGTCATCACGATCTCGGCGCCGGCCTTCTTCTTCTGTTCGAGCCGAGCGAGCTCGCGCTCGTAGTTCAGCGCCGCCGGCTCCGCGCCCGTCGCGAGCACGAACCGCGTCGCGCCGCCGAGAGGCTTGCCGCCCGGATCGATGCCGTGGTTGAGGCGCGTCGCGAGCTTGAGAATGCCGATCGAGTCGAGATCGTAGACCGCCGACGCGTCGGGGAAGTCGCCCATCTTCGGCGGATCGCCGGTGACGATGACGAGGTTCCTCGCGCCGAGCTCGTGCGCCGCGAGCAGGTGCGCCAGCGTGCCGAGCAGGTTCCGATCGCGCCCGCAGACGTGGAGGATGGTCTCCATCCCGCACTGCTCCTGGACGCGCGCGGCCATCGCGAGGTTGCCCATGCGCGACTGCGCCCGAGCGCCGTCGGCGATGTTGACGACGTCGACACCGCCCGCCTTGAGCATCCGCGCGGCGCCGAGCGCCTTCGACAGATCGAGCCCGATCGGCGGGTTCACCTCGACGGAGACGACGAACTGCCCGCGCGCGATCTTCGCGGCGAGGTCGCTGCGCGAGGCGAACGGTGTGCACTTCGCCGAGCCCGGCGCGTCCGGCGGATCGGCGGACCACACGTCGAATGACTCGCCCGCGCGGATCACGGCGTCGGAGTCCGTCTTCACGGACGCCGAGCGCTCGGCGGCGCCGGCCATGCGTGCCGCGGCCGCGATGCGCCGGACGTGGTCCGGGGTCGTGCCGCAGCAGCCGCCGACGAGCTTCACGCCGAGCTTGAACATCCGGCGGGCGTAGACGCCGAAGTACTCCGAGGTCGACACGTACACGAGGCGCTCGTCGACCCGCCGCGGCAGACCGGCGTTCGGCACCGCCCAGACGGGCAAGCCGATCTCGAGCATCGGCGAGATCGCCTCGAGGACGTTCATCGGTCCGTCGCAGCAATTCACGCCGATGACGCTCGCGCCCCACTCGCGCATGAGCCGCGCGATCTCGGCCGAGCTCGTGCCGTCGGCCATGCGGCTTCGCTCGTCGACCGACGCCGATGCGATCACGGGAATCTTGCCGCCGGCGGCGGCGACCGCGCTCTCGATCGCGATCCGGAGCTCGTTGGTCTGGCGGAACGTCTCGACGAGCAGACCGTCGACGCCCGTGCCGACGAGAATGCGTGCTTGCTCCTCGATCGCCGCGCGCACCTTCGTGACGTCGTCCGGGAGCGCTTCGCCGAGGAAGTAGCCGGACGGTCCGATCGCGCCGACGACGAACGCCTTCGCGCCGGCCGCCTCGCGCGCCACCTTCACGCCCGCCTCGTTGAGCTCCTTCACCTTGCTCGACAGGCCGTACTTCTCGAGGCGCATCGCGTTCGCGCCGAACGTGTTCGTCTCGAGGACCTGCGCGCCCGCCCGAACGTAGTCCTCGTGAACCTTGAGGATGACCTCCGGCTTCGAGATGCACAGCTCCTCGAGGCAGGCGTTGTGGAGGATGCCGCGCTCGAAGAGCTGCGAGCCCATGGCGCCGTCGACGACGAGCGGGCCTTTCGAGAGCGCTTCGAGCAGCGTGGACATGGTGCGGGAAGTAGCGCGCATCGTACGGGAAACGCAAGCTTGAGAAGGCTCCAGGCTCCGGGCTCCAGAGGGCATGGGGAAACAGCACGGGTGCCGACTGCGGCTCGGCTCGGGTGCAGGGCGCGGGTGGGGCGGATATAGTCGCTCGTCGATGGCCGAACCTTCTTCGATCGCTCCGATCGCGGAGCTCACCCGTGCGTTGCCGGGCATCCGCTCGAGCGCCGACGCGGCCGATCGCGTCGCGTACGCACGAGACCTCTGGCCCCGCCATCACCTCGCCGTGCGCGCGGGGAACGTCGCCGAGCACAGGCCGGCCGGGATCGTCTGGCCGGAGTCCACCGAAGAGGTCTCGCGCATCGTCCGATGGGCTCACGACACGGGTACGCCCGTCGTACCGTTCGGCGCGGGCAGCGGCGTCTGCGCAGGCGTGCTCCCGAGCGAGCGGATGATCGTGCTCGATCTGAAGCGGATGGCGCGCTGGCGCGAGCTCGACGAGCGCAGGCGCACGCTCGACGTCGAGGCCGGCCACATGGGGCTGCCGCTCGAGGAGGATCTGAATCGCCGCGGCCTGACCCTCGGCCACTTCCCTTCCTCCATCCTCTGCAGCACCGTCGGCGGTTGGGTCGCAGCCCGGAGCGCCGGGCAGTGCTCGGGCAAATACGGCAAGATCGAGGACATGGTGCTCGCGCTCGAGTGCGTCACCGGCACCGGCGAGGTCGTCACGCTGCGCCACCGGACAAGCGGCCCGAACCTCATCCCGTTCGTCGTCGGAAGCGAGGGCACGCTCGCCGTCGTCACGAGCGCGACGCTCCGGCTCCATCCGAAGCCCACGACGCGCGCCTTTGCCGCGTTCTCGTTCCCCACGACCGAGCACGGCTGGGAGGCGATGCGCACGATGTTCCAGGCCGGCCTCCGTCCTGCCGTCGCACGCCTGTACGATCCGTTCGACGCGATGCTCGCGCGGCGCGGCGCGGTGAAGAAGGGCGGCGCCGACTCGGGAGGCACCCCAGGTCTCGGCGCGGCGGCGCTCCGGACGCTTCTCCGGCGCCCCGGCGCGATCAACGAGCTGCTCGAAGGCTCGTTCGGAAGCGCCATGCTCGGGGGCTCGCTGCTCATCGTCATCTTCGAGGGCGAAGGCGACGCCCCGAGCAAGGACCTGGAGCTCGCGCGGTCGATGCTCGAATCGAAACGAGCACGCTACGAGGGCGAAGGACCGGCGCAGAAGTGGCTCCTGCACCGGTACTCCGTGAGCTACCGCCAGGCGCCCGTGTTCGCGGCCGGCCTCTTCTCGGACACGATGGAAGTCGCCGCGCCGTGGTCGAAGCTCCGCGCGCTGTACGACGGCGTGCGGCGCGCGCTCGGCGAGCACGTGTTCGTGATGGCTCACCTCAGCCACGCTTACCCGGACGGATGTTGCATCTACTTCTCGTTCGCTGGGACGGCGGGCCCAGCGGAGCCTGGGCGCGAGGGCTGGGACGCGCGTTGCGAGACGACCTACGATCGCACGTGGCGCGCGGCGCTCGCGGCGGCGGTCGAGGCCGGCGGCACGCTCGCGCATCACCACGGCGCGGGCCGCTCGAAGGCGCCGCGCCTCTCGAGTGAGCTCGGCACGACGGGCATCGACACGGTGAAGGCGCTCATGCGCGCATTCGATCCCAAGGGCATCCTCAACCCGGGCAACCTCGTCCCTGATGCGCCGACGCCCTACGTCGACGATGCCCATCCGAGGCAGGTGACGCCATGAGCTTCGAGATCGATCGCGCCAGTCTTCTCGTCCGCGTCCCTGGCGCAGCCACGCTCGCGTCGATCGAGCGGGCGCTGAGCCCCGAGGGCCTCACGCTCGGCGTCGAGGCCACCGACGATGCCGTCGGCGACTGGCTGGCGCGCGGCGCGCCCGGCGCGGCGAGCTCCTTCGCCGATCCTGCCGATCACCTCGTCGCAGGGCTCACCGCCACGCTGACGAACGGCAGCACGCTCGAGGTCAGACCGTCGCCGCGGCGTGCCGTCGGTCCGGACCTGGTCGCGCTCGTGGTCGGAGGCAACGAGCGCTTCGCGTCGATCGATCACGTCTGGCTAAGAGTCCACCTCGCAAGCGCGAGCGCAAGACGCGTAGCGGTGCCCGTGGAAGGTCTCGACCTCGACCCGCCGCTGTCGAACGAAGAAGCGAAGCTGCTCGACGCGATCGCACGCGAGCTCGCACGCTAGAACGTTCCGCTTCGTGGCGAAGGTGATCTCGCGAGGCGAAGGCGCTCGCGCCTCGTCACCCTGCGTTCGCCGAAGCTCGCGCAATTGCGTGCACACGCGCATCGCGCCGTCCGGAACGCGACGTGAAAGGGCGAGCGTGCGTGCAGGCTCACCCGTCTCGCGACTCGACGTCGAGGCTCTCGGGCCGCCGCAAGGAGGTTTCCATGGGCAGACCGCTGTTCGTCCGCACGTGCCGCGTCGGGCGCGGGCTCCTGGCGCTCGCGTCGCTGTGGCTGACGTCCTGCGGAGCAGGCGATGTCGAATGTGAGATCGATGCCGTCTTCACCGATCAGCAGCAGGCGGAGATACGGCGCGCCGCTGCCGACTGGAACAAGTTCACGACGCGCGTCGTCACGTTCGCGCCCGAAGGCGAAGGCGACTGGCTGATCCTTCCCGCGAAGGTGACCCTCGATCGTCTTGGCTACGCGCAGCGGAAGCGGCGCCTCATCCGGATCAACCCCGTCACGCCGGACGACCAGGTCTACGCGGTCGCTCTCCACGAGTTCGGCCACGCCCTCGGCCTTGGGCACGTGAAGCAAGGCGTGATGGACCCGGATCGCCAGACGATCGTCTTCAGCGACGATGACATGGCCGAGTGCCGTCGCGCCGGCGCTTGCCCGGACTGAACCGTCCACGCGCGAACGCGGCTCGCGTCGACGTCACGAGCTCGCTCGGGAGAGCCGCTCAGTGGCCCGAAGCTGCCTTCGGGCGCGCGTTCCACACGCGCGTGGAGAGCGCGAGGCCGATCACGGCTGCAGGCACCATGACCGCCGGCCACGTCCACCAGTTGGCCGCGTCCGCCTGCGCTTCCTTCGACGGGAGGACGCGGCCGAGAACGAGCGCCTCGATGGCGGTGCCGAGGTAGACGCAACCGTCGATGATCCCGACGACGACGCCGACGTTCTTCTTCCCACCGAAGTCCATGCTGGCCGTGCCGGAGAGCATCCCGTGGACGCCGATGATCGCGAGCGTCATCGCGAGGACGACCCACCCCATCGCGAGCGTGGGCAGCGCGGGGAACATGAGGAGCGCGCCCGCGAGCATGACGCCGTAGAGGACGCCGGCAACCGGGCCACGCCGAGAGCCGAACACGCGGTCGGAGATGAGCCCCGCGACGACGCCGCCGGTGATGCCGGCCATGCAGTTCAGCATGCCCCAGTGGTCGTGGACGAACTCCCGCGGAAGGGCCGCCAGCGCATCGGCGCCGAGCTTGGCCGCCTCCTTCTTCATCGTCGGCGAGGCCGCGCGGTGCGTCTCCTCGGCGAACGTCTGGTAGTACTGGAGGATCGCGTTGCGGAGGTATCCGCTACAGAACTCGATCGCCGCGATCGTGATGATCGCCGGGTTCCTGAGCATCTTCAGCGCGACCTCCTTCAGCGAGAGCTTGCGCCCGTCGTCTCCGGAGGAGGCGTCGCCGAGATCGAAGTCCGCGTGCCCTGCTTCGCCCGGCGTGTCGCGCACGAATACGAGGTCGAGCACCGCGAAGACCGCGAGGATCGCCGCCGGGATGAAGAAGACGAACGGGATGCTCGCCCTCTCCGCGATGAACTTGCACCAGTCGAAGGCGAAGTAGAGGCCCAGCGAGATGAGGATCCCGAAGATGCCGCCGAACGTCCCGCGTTCGCGCAGGTGGAACCACGCCGCGTTCACCTTCACGATGGCGACCGCGCCGAAGCTCTGGAAGTACATGTTCGCGGCGTAGAGGAAGCTCAGGACCGGGACGAGGTCGGCGCGCGCCTCCTTCGGCACGGCGCCGTCCTGCATCGCGCGCATGATGACGAAGCCCATCGCGCAGTTCGCCAGGAGCGAGCCGACGGCCGAGACGATGATCGTCTTCTTCCCTCCGAGCTTGTCGGTGAGCGGCCCGTTGAGGATGAATGCGAAGCCGTAGGTGAGCGTTCCCCAGAAGTAGATGTTCGAGAACTGCGCCTTGTCGAAGACGATGTTCGTGCAGACGCGCAGGTTGTAGCGCGCCATGTAGAGAAACGCGTACGTGAGCCCGACGGGGAACCAGTTCGCGAATCGACGCCGCAGGAACGCCGGCGAGTGACCGAGGTCGACGCGCGGGAGGCGGCCGACGATGACGGCGATCAGCGCGAGGAGCGCGACGATCGGAAGGAGCTCCGAGAGCCAGCCGGGCATGGCGGAGGAAGTTAGCATTTCGGCGGCCCCGCGGCGTCGGCGGATCCGGCTGAGGCGGTTCTCGAGGCTGTCTTATCTCTGGCGCCGGCGCCGGCGCCGGCGCGCTCGTTACGCTATTGCGAAAGAAACGCGATCGCCGCGTCGCGCGCATCATCCGGCAACGACCGCATCATCACCGGTGGCATCCGGAGGCGGTTGGCCGAGCCCATCTTGAGGCGCGCGATGGCCGCGTCCTTCTCCGCGCGCGTCATCGAGTCGAGCCGCGTGACGTCGAACTTCGCGCGGGTGATCGTCTGATCGAGCTTCGGGTGGTGGCACTGCGCGCACGTCTGGACGAGCACCTCGCGTCCAGTAGCGCCCGTCTTCGGCAGGAACGTCATCGCTTCGAGCGCATCGTCGAGGAAGACGCGGCGAATGTCCGGCAGCTCGGCGACCTGGCCGGCCATGAACTTCTTGTATTCGTCGGTCGCGAACTGCAGCTTGTCCGGGTCCGTCACCTTCACGTCATGGTACGGCGGCGGGATAGCGGCGCCGGCGAAGGCCCGCGCGAAGAGGGCGTCCCACGTCGAGCTCGTGCCGGGCGGCGTGTTGATCTCGGGCTGGAGCGACGACGACCGCTCGATCTCGTCCTCGATCCGGCGCGAGTCGAACGCGTTGGGCTGGTTGCCGAACCCCTGGCCCTTCACGAGGTCTTCGAGCGCGCGGCCGTCCGACTTCACGATGAGCGCGCCGGGAATGCCGCCGTACTCCTCTTGATCGCCGTGGGCGCGGAAGTAGTCCTGCAGCAGCGTGATGCCGCCCGGACGGTCGCTCCGGAACCAATGCGTCCAGGGGTCCTCGAGCTCCTGCATCCGCAGCATCATCGGCGTGCCGGGCCCGTCCGGCTGGTGGCAGTGGCGGCAGTCGAGTAGCGTGTTCTTGAGATCCTCGTCGTCGTAAACGCTGAAGCCCTTCCAGTCGCGCTCGATCGCCGGCGTCAGCAGATCGCCGTTCGTGCACGTGTGAGCGAGCTCACAGGCGACGTCGAACTTGAACAGGTAGAACGAGATCTTCCCGGTCCGTCCGTTCGGCGGACGCGCCTGCTCCGCCGCGATCTCGACGAACGTCTCGCCGCGGGCAAAGGTCATCACGACGAACGCGGGGATGCGCGTCGGCTGGCCTGCCGGGGCCGAGAAGATGAACGCACGCGGGTTGATGGCAGACACCTCGCGCGCGACGAGCGAGCTCGAATGCGCGAGGAGCGCGAAGCCGGGGTTGTCGTTCGAGCCGTTCGTGCCCTGGCCATCCTTCCGCTTGAAGTCGAGGCCGAGCGCGAGCTGCAGATCGCTCAGGCTGTTGATCGGCCGCCTCTCCTTGCACAGCGCGTTCGTCACCGCGTTGAAGTTCGGGTTCGTGTCGACCATCTCTCCGGCGCGCGCGCAGAGCGCGTCGTTCTGGTCCTTGCCTCGCGCCAGCCCCTCGAGCGCATCGGGCACGCCCTCTTTCTCCTTCACGCGCGGGTCGTTGAAGTCCGGCAGCTCCGCGCCGGTCTCGGGATCCGTCTGCTTGCGGACCGCACCCTTGCGGGGGCGGCGTGTGGCTTCTTCGGTCGTGCACGCAGCAGCAAGCGTCGTGGCCGTGAGGATCAGGCCAAGGATGAACGAGGAGCGAGTCATTGTCCGACCATTAGAGCAACGAAGGTGCCGAAGCCGTAGCGCTCTCGCGCATCAGGGGCGCACGCGAGATTCCTCGACGGGACGGGTCTCGTTCCGACCGCCGGCCTGGAAAAATCGCGAAGCACACAACGTCGCTGATGGATCTCGCGGGAGATCGCGAGAGCTCCCGAGAGGTGTGGAGCGTGGGGACAACACCTCGCAGGCGGAAACATGATCCAGCAAGAGAGGGGCTCAGGCAGCGCGATCCAATCGATCGTACCCTCGCGAACACACGTTGTCGTACCCCTTGATTTCCAGCAGTTCGCGAGCACGCCGCGGCCTCGGGCCCGCAAGCCGCGAATGGACTCGAACGTGCATCAGCCTGAGTCACACGGGAGCAGACCTCTTCCCCCGCTGGAGGCAGACCAAATGACCGCTCGTCTTCGCACCCACCACATGGTGCTCATCGGACTCGGAAGCGCCCTCGCTGCCATCACGGCCTGCGGCGCCCCCGAGGTTGTGCGCGAAGCTGACGCGAAGAAGACGACGCAAGCGTCGAGCGTCGTCGTCGAGATCCTCAACGTGAACGGGACGAGCATCGGCTCCTGCTCCGGAACGCTGATCGCGCCGAAGCTCGTTCTCACGGCAGGACACTGCATCGCGGGGGCGAATCACTGGAAGGTGATCAACAGCGCCGGCGAGTCGGAGGCGACCGTCGCCTCGACCCCGTGGAAGAACTTCGGCTCCGACCTCTCGCATCCGGAGCACTCGGACGTCGGCCTCATCCTCCTCGACAAGCAGATCAAGCTGGATAGCTATCCGCAGATCGCGTCGGAGAAGGTGAAGGACGGAACGAAGGGCGTCCGGTTCCACCGCGAGGCCGCGAACGAGAAGGAAGCGATCGCGACGAACACGAAGATCCGGAGCGGTGAGGACAGTGGCTTCCGTCTCAACTACCTGCTGGAGTCGAGCGAAGGCGAGTGGCTCGATACCGGCGGCGCGGTCCTCGATTCGTCCGGCAAGATCGTCGGCGTCGTCTCGGGCAAGGGCAAGCAGTCGGAGCTCCTTCACGTCGCTCGCGTCGACGGCTTCGCGACGTGGATGAAGTCCGCGGTCAGCTGCTCGAACGGCATGACGACCCGCACCTGGGGCTCGGGCAACAAGCAGAACGGCGGCGGTGGCTACGGCGGCACGCCGGAGTCCGGCGGCGGCGGCGGCTGGGGCGGCGGCGGTGGCGGCTGGGGCTCGAGCTCCGGCGGTTATGGCGGCGGCGGCGGCAAGGGCGGCGGCGGTGGCGGCGGTGGCGCGATGGACGGCGGCGCGACCGTGCCCGGATCGAGCGGCAACGGCGGCGGCGGCTCGTCGGGCTCGAGCGGATCGTCCGGCACGACCGGCGGCGGATCGAGCGGCGACACGCCCGGCAACCCCGGCGATGGCACGAGCAGCAGTGGCGGCGCCGGCGGGACCGGCGGCTCGAGCGACACCTGCCCCGGCATCCCGACCTGCTCCGGCGGCGACTGCGGCGCGGGCAGCAACGGAAACAACGGCGGCACCGGCGGCGACGGCTCGAGCAGCGGCAGCAACGGCTCCTCGAGTGGATCGGATGGCTCGAGCGGATCGAGCGGGTCGTCGGGTTCTTCTGGCTCCTCCGGCTCGAGCGGCTCCTCCGGCGACGGATCGAGCGGCTCGTCGGGCGCAGGCTCGAGCGGGTCGTCGGGCTCGAGCGGTTCGTCCGGCTCGAGCGGGTCGAGCGGCGCAGGCTCCAGCGGTTCGAGCGGAAGCCCCGGCGGCGACGGTGAGAACTGCTCGGGCGCGGGGGACAACCCCGACGTCTGCCCGCCCGCGCCGGACAGCGCCTCGTGCAGCGGGCCGAACTGCGGCGGTTGCAGCGGCGTCGCCGACTGCACCGACTCGAACATCGACTACGGCGCGTGCCCCTCGTGCTCGAACGGGAGCGGCGGGCCGATCGTGAGGTGACGACCTGACGTAAGCGTCGAACGGTCGTCCGAGGGCGGCGCTGGCGAGAGCCGGCGCCGTCGCGGTCTTTTGTGGGCTCGAGCGCAGCGAGGCGTTCGGCTCGGCGGGCATCGACGCTATCGTCTCGCCCATGACTCCTCCCGCGATCGTCCCTGCCCTCGCAGGTGGCGCGCTCATCGGGCTGAGCGCCTCCGTCCTCCTCATGGTCACCGGGCGCATTGCCGGCATCAGCGGCATCGTGGGCGGGCTGATGAGCTCCGAGCGCAAGACCGGCGAAGCCTCCTGGCGGCTTGCCTTCATCATCGGTCTGCTCGCAGGCGGCGTGCTCCTCTACATGTTCCGACCGCAGTCGTTCGAAGGAGCGTCGGCGCAGAGCATGAGCCCGCTGCTCGTCGCGCTCGCCGGGCTGCTCGTCGGCATCGGCACGACGCTCGGGAACGGATGCACGAGCGGCCATGGCGTCTGCGGCGTGAGCCGCCTGTCGAAGCGATCCATCGTCGCGACCTGCGTGTTCATGGCGACCGGAATGATCGTGACCTTCATCGTTCGCCGCCTCGGCGGTGCCTCGTGAAGAAGCACAAGAAGAAGGAGCGGCAGCAGCCGCGGAAGTCGAGCAAGCCGGCCGACCATCCCGCGATCGAAGCGCTGCGGCCCGAAATCGAGCTCGCGACGGCGTCCGTCTCCGCGTCGCTTGCGCCGTCGGACGAAGAAGAAGAGATCCCCTTCGCGCGGCAGAAGTCGAACGCAATCGTGTCGTTCGTCTGCGGGCTGCTCTTTGCGGTCGGTCTCGGGCTCGCGGGGATGACGTCGCCTGCGAAGGTGCTGGCGTTCCTCGACGTCACCTCGGCGGAGTGGGATCCGAGCCTCGCGTTCGTGATGGCCGCTGCCGTCGGGGTCCATTTCGTCTTCGCGCGGCGGGCGGCGGCAGCGGCGCGCGCGGGAAAGAAGCCTCGCTCGGCTCCGCGTTTCCACCTGCCGGCCGCGAGCGCCGTCGATCGCTCCCTGCTCGTCGGCGCGGCCGTGTTCGGGATCGGCTGGGGCCTCGCAGGGTATTGCCCCGGGCCCGCGCTCGTCGCGTTCATCGTGACGCCGATCGCGGTCATCTTCGTCGGCGCCATGCTCGCCGGCATCTGGGGCACGCGCGTCGTGCGGGAGCGCCTCGAGATGCGCGCAGAGAACCGCGCCACCGCGCTGGCGATGGAGCGGGCGATCGAGGAGGCGCTGAAGCGCGACCGCGAGCCCAAGGAACAGGTCGCCTCGCGCTAGGCTGCACGAAGGCGCCTCGTCGAGGAAGCGACGGGCGCCGGGTCGTAACCCTTGCGCCGAGGCCGTGCCGCGCGCGATCATCGAAGAGCGTCCGCTCATGCTGCATGCCGAGCTCCTCGCCCAGATCCCGCTGTTCGACACCCTCGCGGCCGAGGATCTCGAAGCGCTCGCGGGCCGAATGACGGAGCGGAGGTTCAAGAGCGGCGAGTCGGTCTTCGCACAAGGCGACAAGGGCTCGAGCATGTACGTCGTGCTGTCGGGCGCCGTGCAGATCTTCCTGCCGGGGATCGACAACGAGCCGCGGGTCGTCTTGAAGGACGCCCGGACCGGGGAGTACTTCGGCGAGCTGTCGCTCTTCGACGACAAGCCACGCTCCGCGAGCGTCGAGGCGGTCGTCGACACCACCCTCCTCGAGCTGACGCGCGAGGAGTTCGGCGATCACCTGTCGAAGTCGAAGAACGCCGCGATGGCGATCCTCGCCGAGATGGCCGAGCGCCTCCGCGAGACGAACGCGATGTTGTCGCAGCGGGCCGCGCGCGACGTCGTGAAGGAGTTCGAGGAGAACCTGACGTGGGGCCAGCGCCTCGCAGACAAGGTCGCCGAGCTCAACGGTAGCTGGGCCTTCATCCTCTTCCTCCTGATCCTCACCGCCGTGTGGGCCGCAGCGAACAAGTATCTCCGCGACCCGTTCGACGAGTACCCGTACCAGTTCTACAACCTCGCTCTCGCCATCCTCGTCGCCCTGCAGGGACCGCTCATCGTCATGAGCCAGAACCGGCAGTCGATGAAGGACCGCGCGACCGCAGAGACCGACTTCCGCGTGAACCTGAAGAACGAGGTCGGGATCGAGTCGCTGCTCCGCGAGGTCGGCGCGCTGCGAGCCGAGACCAACAAGCGGTTCGAGGTCCTCGAGCGGATGTTGCGAAGCGATCGCGTGCGAGCGGAGATCCCGATCAAGAAGCCGGGCGGACCGCTCGGCCCTTCCTGACGCGCTGACGCGACGACGCGCTGACGCGCGCGCGCCTGGGCCCGAGTCTTGTAAGGCCTTCGTCCGCACGATTGGCGTGACGTCACAAACCTGCAGGATCCCGCATCCGTCGGTCGTGGCCTACGTCACGAAACGCACGGTTGGTCGTGCATCCCTGAACACCTTGCCGCCCGGATGACCGGGCGCTAAATCGCGAGAGACATGTCCTTCCGAACCACGCTTCCTCTCTTCGGTATCCTCGTCGGCATCACCGCATTCGCGTGCAGCGAGGAGAAGACCACAACGGGGGACAACACACAGACGGGCACGACCTGCACGTCGAACGCACAGTGCGCCACGGGCACGGAGACGTGCGACACCAGCGTGGGCAAGTGCGTCGCCGTTTCGGGCGGAGCCGAGATCGGGACGGGCGACGGCTCGCCGACCTCCGTGACGTTCACCGAGATCTACGGCGGGGGGAAGCGGTCCCAGGAATTCGTCGACCTCTCCTTCACGGAGAAGGACCCGACGCAGCTCTGGGTCGTGGCCTACGGAGACAGCACGGTTCACGTCGGCAACGGCGTCACGGCTGAGTCCAATGGCACGTGGAAGGAGTGGTACGACCCGGCGGCCCCGCACTTCATGTACAAGCCGCCGGCAATCGCGATGGGCGTGGGCGGCTTCTGGGGCACCTGCGGCGACAACGCGAACGAGCAGAACGATCCGCGTGGCGCGAACGAGCCGAACTACTTCATGGGACCGGCGATGTTCACGACGGACTTCGACGTCTTCACGACGCAGAACCCGGAGACGGGCCTCGGCTCGCACTACGACATGCTCCACAACACGAGCTTCTGTCGTGGCATCGCCCATCAAGAGGCGAACATCTACTGGACGTTCAACGGCCAGCTCGGGGCCATCGAGAAGTACAACTTCAACAATCCGCACGAGCCGGGCGGCGACGATCACTCGGACGGCGAGATCTATCGGTACGTCGAAGGCCAGGTGAAGGGCGTCGAAGGCGTGTCGAGCCATCTCTTCTACGACGCGTCCGACAAGATGCTCTACATCGCCGACACCGGGAACAAGCGCATCGCGCGGCTCGACACGACGAGCGGCACCGAGAACGGCCGCCTCCCGCTCCGCAACGAGCCGCTGAAGAAGAGCGCGGTGATGAAGGGCGGCGTCATCGAAGACGTCGTTCCGGAGGGCGTGCTCGAGCAGCCGAGCGGCATCGAGATCCGCAACGACCTCATCTACGTGACGGACACCGCCACATCGACCTTCCACGTGTTCGACAAGACGGGTAAGGAGCTACGACGCCTCGAGACGGGCTTGTCCAAGGGCTCGCTCTCCGGCTTCACCTTCGGTCCGGACGGGAAGATCTATTTCACGAACCGCAACGGCGGGAAGGTCATCCGCATCGATCCGGAGCCGACGCCGCAGTGACCGGCGCCCTCGAGGCGCGGCCCCTTTCATCGGTCGGCGGTGAACGACGTTTCTCCTCCGACCTACGAACTCGCATCCAAAGTGACCTCAGCAGCAAGAACCCCCTCCGGTCCCGACGTCCTCGTCCTGTTCGAGCATCCGGAGTGGCAGAAGCCGCTCTTCGCAGCTCTCGAGAAGAAGGGGGTTCGCTTCGACACCTTCGATCTGAAGAACGCGGCCTTCGTCGCCGGCGATGCGCCGGCGGCGCCGGTCGTGTTCAATCAGGCAAGCCCGAGCGCGTACGTTCGCGGCAACGCCCGCGCGGTGCCGCTCGCGCTCTCGTACATGAGGGCGCTCGAGGCCGCCGGGAGTGTCGTCCTCAACGGTCATCGTGCGTTTGCGCTCGAGCTCTCGAAGGCGGCGCAGGCCGCGCTGCTCGGACGTCTCGGCCTGCGCACGCCACGCTCGATCGCGTTCAACGACCTCGACGCGCTTCGCGCTCAGCTCGCGAAGGAAAAGGCGTGGCGCTGGCCGGCGCTGCTCAAGCCCGAGCAGGGCGGCAGCGGCGCGCGCATCGTGAAGCTCGGCTCGTACGACGAGGTGCGCGCCCACGTCGAGTCGACGAGAGGCATCTGGGAGCCGGACGGCGTCCTGCTCCTCCAGGAGTACTTCGAGCACGATCACGAGCGCGGGATCGTGCGCATGGAGTTCCTCGGCGGCGAGCTGCTCTACGCGATGCGCGTCGTCTCCCACGGTCGCTACAACCTCTGCCCGTCGGAGATGTGCAATCCCGAGTCTGGCGACGGGATCTGCGAGATCCCCGCTCCGACGGAGGCGAAGCCCGTCGAGTTCTACTCCTTCAAGGAGGTCCCGGCGGAGGCGGTCGCGGCTGGCAAGCGCATCGTCGACGCAGGCGGGATCGACGTCGGCGGCATCGAATACCTGGAGTCGCACGGCGAGCGCGTGTTCTACGACGTGAACGCGAACTCCAACCTGCGCGCCCCGATCGCGCGCGAGCATGGGTTCGATCCGTTCGAGCGCGTCGCCGACTGGCTGGCCGCGCGTGCCCGCGCCGCTCGCTGAACGCCGAATCCTGCGCCTCCTCGCACGGCCGCTGATGACCTTGCGCCTTGCGCGCCATCGAGCGCGCGGCTAAGAGCGAGGCGCTACCTACACCCAAGCAACACCCACGCAACGCACGAGGCGGGAAGTCGGTCGAATGCCGACGCGGTGCCGCCGCTGTAGCCGGGGACTCTCCTTGGAACCATGCCACTCCGCGATCGCGTGCGCGATCCGGGGGAAGGCTCCTCGGAGGGGACGATCCGGAAGCCAGAAGACCTCTCGTGCGCTTCGGTCCCCTCCCCATCCAGCCGCGCGGCCACGCGGAAGAGAGGTCTCGTGACTCCCAAGCTTCATCGTGTCTTTCGTCTCGGTCTTTTCGCGGCCGTGACGGCGCTCGGCGCTGCGCCGCTCTTCGCCTGTGGCGACGATGCCCGGACGCCCGACAGCCCATCGCTCTCCCTGGGCGACGAGCCGTCCGAGGGCGACGACGATCGCGTCGAGCGGGCGCCCGTGGTCGACGGTGGGTTCGTTGCCGCCGACGGCATCATTCGCCAGGACCGTTTCATCATGAACGTCGTGAGCTTCACGCCCGGTCCGTGCGCGGGCTTCGGCGCGAGCGAGATGCCCGACATCGTCAAAGGGCCGCCCGTCGGCCGCGGCGCGCAGAAGGGCAGCTTCGATGTCGTGTCGCTCGGGGTCGGTGGTGAGATCGTCGTGTCGTTCGAGCCGAACGCGATCGTCGACGGTCCCGGGCCCGACTTCATCGTGTTCGAGAACGCCTTCTACGCCGGGGGGAACGCGACGCAGCCGCATGCGGATCCCGGCGAGGTCAGCGTGAGCGAGGACGGAGTCACGTGGAAGACGTACGCGTGCGCCGAAGGCGCCACCGCTCCCTTCGGCGCGTGCGCCGGGTGGCATCCCGTCCACTCCGCACCGAACAACGAGATCTCGCCGATCGACCCCGCGAACGCCGGCGGCGAAGCCTACGACCTCGCAGAGCTCGGCATCACGAGCGCGCGCTTCGTTCGGATCCGCGATCGCTCGGCGTCTTCGTGTGAAGGTCAGCCGAAGCCCAACAACAGCGGATTCGACCTCGACGCGATCGCCGTCGTGAACGCGCTGACGCCGTGAGCGCGAAGCTCGCCTCCTTCGTGTAAGGTCGGAGCCGCGCCGTCGTTGGACGATCGCTCGTGGACTCCCGCGAAAAAGTCGGACATCTCAGCCGAATTTCGACCGATTCGAAACGCGGCGCGATCCGTCCAACGAGATAGCGCGCTTGGTTGGCCTGCAGCCGACCTTCTCTCTTTCCCTTCCTGTCAGGCCCCGATCTCGGGGTATGCTCCCGCTTCCTCGAGATTCGGGACCGAACACAAGGAGCCCAGCCGTGAATCGAACCGGCCTTCTGTCATTGCTTGCCGTCACCACCGCCATGTCCGTCTTCGCGGGGTGCAGCAAGGACCCGCCGCCCGCGCAGCAGCCCCAGCAGTACCAGGGCCAGTATCCGCAGCAGGGCGGCTACCCGCAGCAGCAGCCGGGCGCCTACCCGCAGCAGCAGCCGGGCGCGCAGCCCACGGCTCAGCCTGGTCTGCCGGGCCTCCCCGGTCAGGCGCCGGCGACCGGCGCAGCGGGCGGCACCGCGCAGGTGATCGACCCCAACCTGGCGCAGCTCGCCGTCGCCCCGCTCACGATGTTCGCCAACACGGAAGCGCCCGGCATGGCAAAGGAAGGCGCGACGCTGGCGGGTAACTTCCAGGAAGGCCAGACGCTCGAAGGCGCGTTCACCTTCCAGCCGGGCAAGTGCTACACGGTCCTCGCCGTCGGCGCTGGCATCCAGGAGATCGACATCGAGATGCAGTACGTGACGCCCATCCCGGGCCTCGCGCCGAGCATCGGCAAGGACAGCCAGAAGGGCACGCAGGCGTCGATCGGCGGCAAGGGCAACTGCCTCAAGCCGCTCAGCCCCATCGCCGCGAACGCGAAGTACATCGTCCGTGCGACCAAGGGCGCGGGCGTCGCGGCGGCGCAGCTCTACGTGAAGTGACCAGGCTCCAGGCTCCAGGCTCCAGGCTCCAGGAGGGAGATCGGCGCCTGGAACCACGCGGCGCCTAGCCGCGTAGCCGCAACTTCGACAGAAGGCCTCAGGGTCGGGCGACAAGGCGTCAGTTGAAGAGAGGGTCTCCTCTCTCTTCCTGGAGCCTGAAGCCTGGAGCCTGGGGCCTCACACTTTTGTCCCTTCGGCGACGTCGACGTTCGGAGTAGTTTGTCCCCGTCCCATGCTCGACATTGCCTTCATCCGCCAGAACGCCGACGTCGTCCGCGCCGCCATCACGAACAAGCGTGTCGAGCTGAACCTCGACGACCTCCTCGGCGCCGACAAAGACCGGCGCGAGCTCATCGCCAAGATCGAGCAGAAGCGCGCGCGCAAGAACGAGATCGCTGCGCTCATCCCAAAGGCTGCGAAGGACGAGCGCCCGGCGCTGATCGACGAAGGCAAGAGCGTGAAGACCGAGCTCGAGCAACTCGAGCCGGCGCTCACCCAGGCGCAGAAGACGTTCGACGATCTGATGCTGCGCGTGCCGAGCATCCCCCGGCCCGAGGTCCCCGTCGGCAAGGGCGAGGAAGACAACGTCGAGATCCGCAAGGTGGGCACCCCGCCGAAGTTCGACTTCCCCGTCCGCGATCACGTCCAGCTGATGACGCTGCACAAGATGGTCGACTGGGAGGGCCCCCGGAAGTTCACCGGCGGTCGCGCCTATGCGCTCAAGGGCTGGGGCGCGCTGCTCGAGCTCGCGGTGACGCGTCTCGCGGTCGACATCCTCGTGTCGCGCGGCCTCCAGCTCGTCATCCCGCCGGTCATGGTGAAGGAGCGCGCGATGCAGGGCACGGGCTTCTTCCCGCTCGGCATCGAAGAGGCGTACTCGATCACCGCCGACGGCCTGTTCCTCGTGGGGACGAGCGAGGTGCCGCTGGTCTCGCTCCACTGCGACGAGACCCTCGAAGCATCGCAGCTCCCGATCCGCTACGCCGGGATGTCGAACTGCTTCCGTCGGGAGGCAGGCGCATACGGCAAGGACACGAAGGGGCTCTATCGCGTCCACCAGTTCACGAAGATCGAGCAGGTCGTCTTCTGCCTCCCGGACGAGCAGATCGCGGAGAAGGAGCACTATGGGCTCCTGGGCAACGCGGAGGCGATCCTCGAGAAGCTCGAGATCCCGTACCGCGTCGCGATCGCCTGCACCGGCGAGATCGGCCTCGGGCAGACGCGGAAGCACGAGGTCGAGTCCTGGATGCCGGGCCGCAACGACGGCAAGGGCGCCTACAACGAGACCCACTCGTGCTCGACGCTCGGCGACTTCCAGGCGCGCAGATCGAACATTCGCCTCCGCATGCCGGATGGCTCGCTCGCCTACCCGTACACGCTGAACAACACGGCCATCGCGAGCCCGCGCATCCTGATCCCCCTGCTCGAGAATCACCAGCGTGAGGACGGCTCGATCGTCCTGCCGAAGGCGCTCGTGCCGTACATGAACGGGGTCGAGGTGCTGAAGCCCGAGCGCTGATCGGCGGGGCCGCGGCAGCCAGCTTCGTCGCTGACACCGCGGATGACGCTCGGTCGCCGACGTTTCCCGGCCCCGACCGGATGCAGACGTCGGCTCAGCGACGTCGTGGGAACCACGGCGGGCGTCCGCCGCGGTTTACCGGCGTGGGGTGCGCCGCGGGGGGGGGGGATTGGGGGG
>JAFAER010000247.1 GCA_023423895.1 Pseudomonadota bacterium | reverse complement strand
GAGTTTGCCCCGTCCGGGGCCGTGATACGCTCTCGTGCCGAGGCGTCGTCGGGACGTCGTCTCGAAGGCCTCGGAGGAGTGGGTGAGCGAAGCCCGTGCGGGCGGGGGACCGAGAGCACAGGGCCGGGTCGGCACCGTCATCAACGGCAAGTGGCAGGTCGACGCCCGGATCGGGTCGGGCGGCATGGCCACGGTGTATGCGGCGACGCACCGGAACGGGAGCCGGGCCGCGCTCAAGATGCTCCACGTGCAGCTCTCGCGCGATCCGCCGACGCGCGCCCGCTTCTTGCGCGAGGGCTACGTCGCCAATGCCGTCGGCCATCCCGGCGTCGTCGCCGTCCTCGATGACGGGGTCACCGAGGACGGGGCGGTGTTCCTCGTGCTCGAGCTCCTCGAGGGCGAGACGATCGACGCGCGCCGTCTCCGACTCGGCGGTCGTTTGCCGATCGACGAGGCCCTCGACCTCGCCGAGGACGCGCTCGACGCGCTCGCGGCGGCGCACGAGAAGGGCATCGTCCATCGCGATGTGAAGCCCGAGAACGTGTTCCTCACGAAGGACGGACAGATCAAGCTCCTCGACTTCGGGCTCGCGCGCATGAAGGACGCGTGCTCGGAGCAGACGCAGACGGGCGTGACGATCGGCACGCCCGAGTTCATGCCGCCGGAGCAGGCTGCGGGCCGGCGCGACGCCGTGGATGCTCGCTCCGACGTCTGGGGGCTCGGCGCGACGATCTTCACGGCGATCACCGGGCGCTACGTGCACGATGACGCGCAGTCGCTGCACGAGCAGCTCATCGCGAGCGCCACGCGACGATCGCGTCCGATCCGACAGCTCGCGCCACACGTCTCCCCGCAGGTGTCGGCCGTGATCGATCGCGCTCTCGAGCTCGAGATGAACGATCGGTGGCCGACCGCGCGGGACATGCAGGCGGCCCTGCGCGCGGCGCGCGGTCGGCGGGACCACGTGTTCACGGCAGACAGCATGACGGTGCGCGTCGCGTCGGCGCCGCCGCAGCCTCTCGCGAGCCCCGCCGTCACGACGCGCATGCGCGGGCCGCTTCCGAGCCGCCCGGAAGCGTTTCGCGCGCCGATGCAGACTCCATCCGAAGACCACGTCACGATCCAGGCGAGGACCTCACCGCCGGCATTCCGCGCATCGGAGCCGCCGGCGGCCACGTTCGTGCACCCGGCACCTGCGGACGTGGGGCATGCGCCGCAGCCGATGGAGCCCGCCGGTCCTCCTCCTCCTCCGCGCGCGATCGCTCCACGGAGCTCCGCGCGTGCGATCATTTTCGTGTCGCTCCTCTTCATCGTCGTCTGCAGCGCGATGGGGGCCTACGTGCTCTGGCGAGGACGTGTGGCGCCCGCCAGGTGAATGCGAAGCCTGTACCGCCAGGTCGACCGAGCGACCTGGGCGCGTAGGCCACGCGCGCACTGTGTTGCGACGTTCGCATGACGGCGTGCGTCGAGCGTCCGATGGCACGGCATCGTCACGAGATCGCTCGCGGTGGGCGAGCGGCCGACCGAGGCACGACCGTTGCCTCGGTCGGGATAAATGATGACGACGCGAGCGCTCGCAGAGGCGGACACCCTCGTGGCCGACGTCGCAGATCCGAGGCGGGGCAACGACGGCCCTGCCTCACGGCCGCGCCCGCGTCCGGCGCATACCGAAGTGCCGCTGGCGGTCGGAGACTCCGTCGATCACTTCACGCTGGTGAAGGAGCTCGGTCGCGGCGCCATGGGCATCGTCTTCCTCGCGCACGACGACTCGCTCGATCGCCATGTCGCGCTCAAGGTGATCGTCCCGAAGCCGCACGAGGAGCTCGCGCGTGAGCGCTTCTTCCGCGAGGCCCGTGCTCAGGCGAAGCTGACGTCTCCGCACGTCGTGCAGATCCACTACATCGGCACGGCGCACCGGCGTGGACGCGACGGCGGGCCGGAGAGCGGCGCAGCAGCCACGTACTTCGCGATGGAGTACGTGCAAGGCGAGGCGCTCGAGGCGCTGCTCGAGCGCGACGAGCGGCTCGATCCCGAGCGCGCCCGGGTGTTGATGCTCGAGGTCGCGCGCGGGCTCCGCGAGGCGCACGCTGCAGGGTTCATCCATCGCGACATCAAGCCGTCGAACTTGCTCGTGGACCGGGAAGGCCACGTGAAGGTCGCCGACTTCGGGCTCGCCAAGCCGCTCGCGGCCGCGGCAGGGAAGTCGCTCACCGCCGACGGAGTCGTCCTCGGCACGCCCCTCTACATGCCGCCGGAGCAGATCCAGGGCACCGACGTCGATCATCGCGCGGACATGTACGCGCTCGGCGCGAGCTTCTGGAACCTCATCGCGGGTCGACCGCCGTTCGACGGGGACTCGTCGATCGCGATCTTCGCCGGACACTTGAACGATCCGGTGCCTTCGCTCCGCGCAGCCGTGCCCGACGTGCCGCCGCCGCTCGCAGCCATCGTCGAGCGCCTGATGGCGAAGGAGCCGTCGAGTCGGTTCGCCTCGTATGACGAGCTCATCGCCGCGCTCGAAGCTGCGGCGCCGAGGCTCGTCGAGCCCGCAGGCTTCGCGATCCGCGGCGCGGCCTCCGTGATCGATCTGGCGATCGGCGCTCTGCTCGTCGGGTTCGCCGGACCGGTCGCGGCGGCGCTCTACGTCACGTTCCTCGTTGCGGCGCAGGCCTGGCGTGGGCAGACCATCGGCAAGTATCTCGTGCGCATCCGCGTCGAGCGAACGGACGGCTCGATGCTCGGCCCGATGCGTTCGGCGCTCCGTCTCGCCGGAGCGGGATGGCTGCCGCTCTACTGGGCGCTCGTCATCCTCCTCACGAAAGGCCATCACGGCCTCTTCGAAGGCGTCGAATCGGCGGCGCAGGCAGAGGACGTTCGCGGACTGCTCACCGCCTTCGTCGTCCAGCACGTCTTCTTCTCGATCTTGTATGCGTGCAGCCTCGGGCTGGCAGCCATTCATCCCGACAAGCGCGCGCTCCACGACCTCGCAGCACGGTCGCACGTCGTCCACGTGCGCGCGACCGGGCGCAGCGGGCGGTGACCTCCGGCCCCGAGTCCTGTATGACCAGGGAATGAGCTCGCGCGTCCTCGCGTCCGTCCTCCTCGTCCTCTCGTCCGCCGCGCTGTTCGGCTGCCCGTCGAAGGAGAATCAGTCCTCGAGCGGTGCGTCTTCGCCGTCGGGGGCCGCGAGCACGGGGACGGGCCCGCTGGCGAACCTCGAGTCGGCGCCCTTCGTGAACGAGGTGTGGACCTCGCAAGAGGGCCAGCAGATGCCGTTCATCTACTACACGCAGCAGAACGTGCGCGTGAGCGCGCAGTGCCGTCAGGCGAGCGGCGAGCTCGCGTGTGATGCGATTCGCCAGATCCGGAACGCGATGCCCGTCGAGATCCCCGGCCGCGAGCTCCAGGGAGGCATCAGCGCGGGCACGAAGGTGTGCATGCGGCTGAAGCACCAGCTCGTGTCCGGTCACAACTCGGTCGGCAGCGAAGACGGCTTCTGCCGTTTCCCCGACGGCTCGATGCTCTCGACCGGCGCCCTCGAGCAGTACGGGATGCGCATCCTCCAGTAGCGCGGCGCACGCTCCAAAGCGCGTCTACGTCGGCACGGCCCGATGCGACGACGTGCGCGGTACGGGCAACGTGACGATGAACCGCGTGCCTTTGCCGACCTCGCTCTCGACCGCGATCGAGCCGTCCATCGACTCGACCAGGTGTTTCACGATCGACAGCCCGAGACCTGCGCCCCCGTGCTGGCGCGAGCGGCCCGTGTCGACGCGATAGAAGCGCTCGAAGAGACGAGGCAGGTGCTTCGCCTCGATGCCCTCGCCGTCGTCGGCCACCACGATCGCGATCGCCTCCCGCGCGCCGTCCAGCGTCGGCGCCGCGGAGATGCGGACGGTCCCGCAGTCCTTGCCGTACTTGACGGCGTTGTCGACGAGGTTGAGCAGCACGCGCTCCACCCCTTCCTTATCGGCGAGGACTTCGACGCTTGCCGGCACGCCGTTCACGTCGATCGTCGTCTTGCGCTGCTCCGCGTGACCGACGACCGTCTCGGCCACGTGGCGCGCGCTCGAGAGGACGTTGACGGGCTCCCGCGCGAGATCGTCGCGGCCGCGCGCCTCGAGCTCCGAGAGCGCGAGGAGCTGCTCGACGAGCGCGCCCATTCGCTGCGCCTGCCGATGGATGACCTCGAGGAACTGGGATCGCGTCTCCGGCGGATGGTCTTTGCGGAGGAGCGTCTCCGCGTATCCCTGGATCGACGTCACGGGCGTGCGGAGCTCGTGTGAGACGTTCGCCACGAAGTCCCGCCGGATCGTCATGAGCCGCTGGAGCCGGTCGCCTTCCTCCACGAGGTCGCCGATTCGCGCCTTGAGCTGCGACGCGAGCGACTTGAGCGCACGCCAGAGGACTCCGAACTCGTCCTTTTCTCCCTCCGGGATGGGGATGTCGAACTCCCCGCGTGCGAGCCGCGTCGCGGTGGTCGTCATCTCCTGGAGCGGACGCGAGGCGAGGCGTGACGCGAGGATGCCCAGCACGATCGCGACGAACAGCGCGAGCGTGGATGCGAAGAGCAGGCGCTTTCGCATCGCGTCCACGGTGTGATTGATCTCGGACAGCGGCTGCGCGAGCCGGAGGACGGTCCCTTCGGAGCCGGGGACCGCGACGTAGTGGAACTCCTGCCCGCCGCGGCTCCGCGTGGCCTTGCCGACGTTGCCGGTCTGGGCCGCGGTGACCTCGGGTCCGACGTCGGTGCGTGCTTCTTCGGTCGACGCGCCGATGACGGTGCCGTCCTTCTCGAAGAGCGTGACCTCGGCGTCGACGATCCGTGCGATGCGCGTCGTGATGCGGTCGGGATGGCGCTTGCCGCCTTCGGCCCATTCGATTGCGCCAGTGGCTTGCTCCTCGAGGCGCTGATCGAGCTGACGGGCGAGATCGGTCGTGAGCCAGCGATCGAGCATCGAAAGCGCGATCCCGCCGACGACGAGGACGAGCGCGACGTGGCTCGCGAGCAGCTTCGAGCGAAAGGAGATCGTCATTGTTCATCCCACCCGGCCGGAGCTCGGACGATTCACGAGGCCGCGCTACGACAGCTCGCGCAGGCGATATCCGAAGCCATGCACGGTCTCGATCGCTTCGCTGTAGGCCGCGAGGCGCTCGCGCAGCCGGCGGATGTGCGTGTCGACGGTGCGCGTGTTCGTGTCCGGGCTGATGCCCCAGACCTCCTGGAGCAGCTCGGTGCGCGAGAAGACGCGACCAGGATGTTCGATGAAGATCGCGAGCAGCTTGTATTCGAGCGGACGGAGACCGAGCTCGCTGCCGTCGATGGTGACGCGATGGCGCGTCGGATCGATCTCGAGCCCGCGCCAGCGCAGCCGCTTGCCTTCGTCGCTCGCGCCGCGAGCGAGCCGCCGCTCGCGCGCGCGGACGGCGAGCCCCTTCACGCGCATCACGAGCTCACGCACGCTGAACGGCTTGACGACGTAGTCGTCGGCGCCGACCTCGAAGCCGAGCACGCGATCGTATTCGTCACCGCGCGCGGTCAACATGAGGACCGCCGCGTCCGCGAGCGCAGGATCGGAGCGCAGCCGGCGACACACCTCCGTGCCGGAGACATCGGGAAGCATGAGGTCGAGCACGACGACCGCCGGCGACAGACGCGCGGCCGCCGCGAGCGCACCTGCACCCGTGTCCACTGCTTCGACCCTGAAGCCGGCCTCGTCCAGGTTGAACGAGACGAGGCGTCGGATGTCTTCTTCGTCGTCGACGACGAGGACGACATCGCCCGGACCCGATGCGGGCGCTGGCGGATTGATCATGGACGACGCGATCTTATCCCGCACACGCGCAAGATCGAGAGCTGCGTCGCGACGTGCTCCCGGACAGGTGGACGAACGCTCGGTCGATCGTGATCGCGTGAGACCGTAAGTTTCGAGCGATTCACGCGTTCTCCTGCGGCATCAAGCGCTCATTGACGTGAGCATGCAGACCGATAGAACGTAGTGGCCCGTTTGGGCGAAGAGCCCAACCCGTTCACGCGGTTAGCCCTCGGCCATGGCCGAGCTCGTGAGGAGAAAATGAAGAAGGTCGCTCTCGCCATCGTTGCTCCGGTCCTCGTTCTCGCTGCCGCATGTGGTGGCGACAAGAAGCCGGCTGCAGCGCCCGCTCCCCAGCCGACCGCGGAGCCGACGCCCGTGACCAGCGCCCCGGCGGAGAAGGAGAAGATGGCCGTCAACGTCGACGACGCCATCCTCAAGGCGTGCAATCTGAAGTTCGCGAACGTCGAGGAAGCACCGAAGTTCGACTTCGACTCCGAGCAGCTCTCCGACTCCGAGAAGGCCGTCCTCGAGCAGGTCGCCAAGTGCCTGACGACCGGTCCGCTCAAGGGCCGCGCCGTCGACCTCGTCGGCCGCGCCGACCCGCGTGGTGAGACGGAGTACAACATGACGCTCGGCGCGAAGCGCGCGCGTGCGGCCCACACGTTCCTCGCGGGCCTCGGCGTCCCGAACGACAAGCTGTTCGACACGTCGCGCGGCGAGCTCGACGCGACCGGCACGGACGAGGGCGGCTGGAAGAAGGACCGCCGCGTCGACATCAAGCTCCGCAACTAACGGAGTCGCGCAGCGACGACGGCAGAGCTCCGCACGTCCGCGCCCGCTTCGCGTTGCTGCATCCAGCAGCGCGGTCGGGAACGAATGGTGCGGAGCCTATCGTCAAGAGTCGACCCCGGCGCGGGCTTCGGCTAGACGGAGGCCCTGATGACGGTCTCTGACGCGCTGCTGAAGGAGCAACTCGCGCACACGCTCGAGTCCACGCATTTCGACGGGCTCGGTGAGCGCTACGAAGGCAAGGTCCGCGACAACTACAGTCGCGATGGGCGGCGGTACATCATCGTCACCGACCGCATCAGCGCCTTCGACCGGATCCTCGGCACCATCCCGTTCAAGGGGCAGGTGCTGAACCGCCTGGCTGCCTGGTGGTTCGAGAACACGAAGGACGTGGCGAAGAACCACCTCGTCCGCGTGCCCGATCCCAATGTCCTCGAATGCCTCGACGTGAAGCCGCTTCCGGTCGAGATGGTCGTTCGGGCGTACATCACGGGCTCGACGTCGACGAGCATGTGGACCCACTACGCCGACGGCAAGCGCGTCTTCTGCGGGCATGAGCTTCCGGAAGGGCTGGTGAAGAACCAGCGCCTCGAGCGCCCGCTGCTCACGCCAGCGACGAAGGCGCCGAAGGGCGAGCACGACGTGTCCGCCTCGCGCGAGGAGATCCTGGCACGCGGCGAGATCTCGGCGGCTGACTTCGATCGCGCTGCGGAGATGGCCCTCGCGCTCTTCGCCGCCGGCCAGAAGGTCTGCGCTGCGCGCGGCCTCATCCTCGTCGATACGAAGTACGAGCTTGGCAAGACGAAGGACGGCGAGATCATCGTCATCGACGAGATCCACACCCCGGACTCGTCGCGCTTCTGGATGGAAGCGACGTACGAGGAGCGCTTCGCGGCGGGGCTCGATCCGGAGCCGCTCGACAAGGATTTCGTGCGTCGCTACTACACGGCGCTCGGTTACCGGGGCGACGGCGATCCGCCGGAGCTCCCGAGCGACGTCCGCATCGGCGCTGCCAAGCGCTACATGGAAGCGTTCGAGCGGATCACCGGCGAGCCGTTCGAGCCGGACACCCAGCCGCCGCTACCCCGCATCGCGAAGAACCTCGGAGTTTCGACATGAGCAAGGCCACCGTCCTCGTCCGTTTGAAGTCCGAGGTCCTCGATCCGCAGGGCGACGCCGTGAAGCGTGCGCTCGACAAGCTCGGCTTCGAGGGCGTCCGCGGCGTTCGCGTCGGAAAGCTCATCGAGATCGACATGGGCGACGCGCCGATCGCGGACAAGGCCGCTCTCAAGGAGCGCCTCGCGAAGATGGCCGACGAGATGCTTGCGAATCCGGTCATCGAGGACTTCGAGATCGTCGTCTGATCTCGGCTGAGCGACCGCGACTGCGCGTGCTTGCGCGGTCGTTTGCGCGCACGTCGTCACCAGGACGCGCGTTCGCCCCGTGATGCGCATCCGCATCACGACGGACAAGAACGGTCGATCGGACGACGTCGTCGCGATCTCCTCCGGCAGCCGGCGGGAGCCGCGCCTCATCGCGTTCAGAGGCTGAACGGCTCCGGCATGAAGAGGAGCGCGAAGAGGACGAGCGTCGCGATCGCGATCAGCTTCCGGCCTCCGTCGAGCGGCGCCGACCCCGTCGGCGGGTGATCGAGCAGGTCATGGCGGCGGAGCACGCCGCCTTTGACCTCCATCGCGAGGAGGAGGCCGAGCCCGGCGAAGAAGCTGCCCACGATCGGCCACGACGCATGCTCGCGGGCCATGCTCGCGAGGACGACGAGCCCGAGCGTCGCGATGATGCGCGTGCGGATGGTGAGAAGGCCGGCCGCGCCTTCCTCTTCCTTCTCCGAGCGAGGTCGTGCCCTGGAGGCGAGCGACCCGAGCACGGCGAGCACCTGGAACCAGACGAGCCAGAAGATCGCGTTCGAGATGTGCCGTCCGAGGTGAACGACGCTGAGACCGCGGCCCGACGCGAGGTCGCGACCGAGATGCCCGACGACGATGACGCAGAAGAACGCGAGCATCGCGCGATGAACGAGCGTCGCGTAACGATCCTGCTTCGGCCCGAAGAGCGCATAGGCGACGTGGCCGCCGTCGAGCTGCCCGACCGGCAGAAGGTTGATCATCGTCACGAAGAAGCCGCCCCACGCGCCGAACGCGACGGGCGAGTAGACGAGGAGCTGACCGTCGGGAACGGCCGGCGCGAACATCCGGTCGAGCCCCTTGATCATGACGGACTCCCCGAGCTCGACGAGATTGTCGCCACCGCCAGGAACGAAGTGCGAGTGAGCGACGCCCCACGCATAGAGCGGGAGCGCGAACGCAAGGCCTGCGAGGGGGCCAGCGGCTCCGATGTCGAGCAGCGCACGCCGCGTCGGGATTACCCCGCGCATCCGGATGACCGCACCCATCGTCCCGAACGGACTGAGGAGCGGCATCGGAATGAAGAAGGGAAGTGATGCGTCCACCTTGTGGATGCGTGCCGCGATGTAGTGACCGAGCTCGTGCGCCACGAGGATCGTGAGGATGGTCCCTGCGAACTGCGCGCCGTTGACGAGCGCGCTCGCGTCGATGCTCGCGAGCGCCGAGCGGAGGCTGTCGTCCTTCGCGGCATCGGCGCCTTCGTGCGGAAAGCTGAGGACGCCGGTGATGAACACGCTCGCCGCGGTGGCGAGGAACAGCCCTAGATTGGCGCGCCACGCGGTGCTCGCGCTGGTGTCGGGCGAAGGCGCGACCGACACGCGGTCTTCGCCGCCGGCCTGGCTGTCCGCGCCGCTCATCGGAGCGCCTCCCGCAGCGCCTCGGCGAGCCGGGTGAGCTGCGGTCGGAGCCGCGCATCGACACGGCCGAGGTCGGTGTGCACGACGAGCGAGCCTCGCTCGAGCGTTGGATCGGGCTGGACGTCGGCGATCTGCCCGACGGCTCCGAGCGCCTCGGCGAGCGCTGCGACGTCTTCCGGCGACGCGTCGATGCGGACGCGCCGCGCGCCGCGCGCTTCGTGGATGGCCGACGCAGCGAGCTCGGCGATGCGTGCCGGCTCGATCCGGAGCGATTCTGCGACGAGGCGCTCGGCGAGCAGCACCGACACCTCGATGACGCGGTCGACCTCGCGGTCCGCTCGGCGCGCTTCTTCGTCGCGCAGCGCGAGGAAGCCTGCAGCGAGGCGAGCTACCTCTTTCTCGCGCGCCCCCGCTGCGGCTTCTGCCGCTGCCGATGCGACGACGGCCTCTGCCTGACGGCGAGCCTCGGCGAGGATTCGTTCGGCTTCGGCTCGCGCCTCGAGCACCTCACGCGCGATGCGCCGCGCCCGCGCCGCGTCGGGTGCCGCCATCGCACCGCGGGGCGCGGGCGGAACGGGGGCGCCGATTCGCGTAGGATCGAGCCGTCCGCCATGCCCGTCTGCGGGGTCGACCGGCAACGCGCCCTTGATCACCCGCGCGCGCTGGAGCGTCATCGAAGGGTGCCCTCTTCGATCCGGAGCACGATTTCGTGAACGGCCTTCGCGAGCGCCGCGGCGCGCGTCGCGCGGTGAGGCGCACGAAGCTGCGCGACGAGCTCGGAGACGTCGGCATCGTGCGCCGGCGTATGAAGATCCGGCACGCCGAACGAGGCGGACGCGACATGCGAAGCGGAACGCCCTGCGTGGGCTGCCCGAAGATCGCCGACACCTTCGCCGATGGCCGCGAGCGCATCGTCGACCGTGTCGCCGAGAGCGACGGTCGTCGCGACGAAGCTTCTCTTCCACGTCGGACACGTCGGACACGTCGGACACATCGGTTTCAGCCTACCACGCGAAATGAATCCGCCCGGCCGGTGAGGGAGCGCTCGATTCGCCCGTCGCGCTCGAGCTTTTCGAGGTGCGCTTCGACGCTGAGCTTCGCGAGCGGCCAGATCGCCGGCGACACATCGTCGTAGGCGGCCGGGACGAGATCTCCGGCGGTGTGACCCGTGCTCGCCGCGGGTGCCGCTTTCATCGCGGCGAGAATCTTCTCCTCGCGCATCTTTCTGTGCGCGACGTAGTGGGCGAAGAGCGCGGTCGGCGCATCGATCGGCTCGCCGTGGGCCGGCAGAGCGAGCGAAGCATCGAGCGCCGCCAGCCGTTCGAGCTGCGCGATGTACTCGGCCATGTCGCCTTCGCCGGGCGCGATGAGAATGGTGCCGACGCTCGCCACCATGTCGCCGACGATCGCCGTGCGCGAGCGCGGCTCGAACAGGCAGACGTGGCCTGGCGCATGGCCTGGCGTGTGGAGCACCTGCCAGATCTCGTCGCGCGGCCCGGCGAGGACGATCTCGTCGCCGTCCTCGAGCCGTCGCGCGACGGGCACGTCGATGCGCGACGCCGTCTCCGCGTGGGCCCAGACCGGGAGTCCGAGCTCCTTCGAGAGCAGCGCCGCGCCGCCGACGTGATCGGGATGATGATGCGTCGCGACGATCGCGACGATGTTCCGGCCCGTCGAGCCGAGCGCTCGCGCCCACTCTACCCACGCGCGCTGTTCGTCCTCGTACGGGGTCGCGGGCTCGACGAGGAGCACGTCGCGACCCCCGAGGGCGTAGCTGTTCGTGTGCGTGGCGGGCGGCAGCGTCGGCGTCCGCGCCGCGAAGAGGCTCAGAGAAGATGAAAGCTCTCGCGGGCGGATCATCGATGCCGGCTCGGCTCGAGGCCGAATTCTGCGACCGAGCGCGTCAGACGCGCTCGATCACCGTCGCGAGGGCCTCGCCGCCGCCGATGCAGATCGACGCGAGCCCGCGCTTCTTGTTCTGGTCCTTCAGCGTGTGGAGGAGCGTCGTCAGGATGCGCGCGCCGCTCGCGCCGATCGGGTGGCCGAGCGCCACGGCGCCGCCGCGGACGTTCACCTTCGCCGGATCGATCTTCGACATCTGCGCGCAGACCATCGCGACGACCGCGAACGCCTCGTTGATCTCGACGAGGTCGATGTCGTCGGCCTTGAGACCGAGCTTCGAGAGCGTCGAGTCCATTGCCTTCGCCGGCGCCGTCGTGAACCACTCCGGAGCCTGCGCGGCGCTTCCGTAGCCGACGATCTTCGCGAGCGGCGACAGGCCGTGCTTCTTCACCGCCTCTTCGCTCGCGAGGACGAGCGCGCTCGCGCCGTCGTTGATCGACGAAGCATTCGCCGCGGTGATGGTGCCGTCCTTGCTGAACGCAGCGCGGAGCGTGCCGATCTTCGCCGGGTCACCCTTCGCCGGGCCTTCGTCCGTCTTCACCAGGACGGGATCGCCCTTCCTCTGCGGGACGGGCACCGGCACGATCTCGGCGTCGAACTGACCTTCCTTCTGCGCCGAGAGCGCACGGCGGAAGCTCTCCTTCGCCCACTCGTCCTGCGCCTCGCGTGTGATCTTGTACTCGGCCGCGCACTTGTCTCCGCACGTGCCCATGTGGACGTTCGAGTACGGATCCCAGAGGCCGTCGTGGATCATCCCGTCGATGAGCGTGCCGTTGCCCATGCGGTAACCCTGGCGAGCCTTCTCCAGGTAGTAGGGCACGTTCGACATCGACTCCATGCCGCCCGCCACGACGATCTCCGCGTCGCCCACCGCGATCGTGCGCGCGCCCGCGATGACCGCTGCCATACCGGACCCGCAGACCTTGCTGATCGTCGTCGCCGGCACCGCGTCCGGAAGACCCGCGAAGCGCAGCGCCTGGCGCGCCGGAGCCTGACCCATGCCGGCCGACAGGACGTTGCCCATGTAGACTTCGCCGACCTGATCCGGAGCGACCTTCGCACGCTCGAGCGCGGCCTTGATGGCGATCGCACCGAGCTCCGAGGCCTTCAGCGAAGACAGCGAGCCGAGGTACGCGCCGATCGGAGTGCGGGTGGCCGAGACGATGAAGACGGGAGGCAGCGCCATGGATATCTCCGTGAGGACGAGATTGGAGGAAGCCTGTCGCGTCAACTCCACCTAGCTCCACCGAACGCAGCGATGCTCCCGATGGAAGAGAGACGAGAGGGACGAGACGACGGCGACCTTATAGCTCTAATCTTCCCTTGATGCTCAGCCGGAGGCTCACGTCGCTCGCGATCTCGCTCGCCGTGATGGCGACGATCGCAGTCGCGTGCGGCGACGACCCCGGCACCTCCGAGGACGGGAGCGACTCCGGCTCGCCGCTCGGAGCGCTCGGCGACAGCGTCTGCCCGGACGTTGCGCCGAAGGCCGGCGAGCGCTGCGTGCTGCCGGAGGGCACGACGTGCGCGTTCGGGGCGTGCGGCTCGCCCATCGCCCGTTGCTCGGGCGGCGCCTGGCGCTTCAGTGGAAATCCCGAAGCGCCTGCGTCGTGTCCGAAAGATTTCCCGGTGTCCGAGTCCGCGTGCCCGCCTTGCTGGCCGATGTGGCGCGAATGCATCTACGGGAGCAGCGACTGCTCCGCGCCGGACGCTTCGGCCAATACGACGGTCGCTTCCTGCGTCGACGGAGGGGCCGATCGACCGCCTCGCTGGAGCCTCCGGTCGTTCCCGTGCGGGATATCGGATGCCGGAGCAGATGTTCAGGGTGACGCGGCGCCCGATGCAGACTAGATCGTCCGCCTCCGACCATGGCCGAAGAATCAAAGTTCCAGTCGTTCCTGAACGAGAAGAAGCTCAATCCCCAGCGCCTCCTCGCGGTCTCGCACAAGCTCGAGACGCTCCGTAAGGAGGATCGCAACCTGAAGCTCGACCGCGCCCGCAACAAGAAGGCCGAGGGCGGCGAGAAGAAGGAAGTCGCGAAGCCGCGCTCGGGTCGTCCGATCACGGACCGCGCGATGAGCTCGGCCCTCAAGGGCGGCGAGATCAGCGGCCCGACGAAGCAGCGCATCCTCCGCGCGGTGAACTACCTGCTCGAGCAGAAGAAGCAGGAGAAGGTCGACCTCAAGGCGCTCTTCTGATGGGGCGCTTCTGAGATGGGGCTCTGCCCCATGCCCTTTTGCGATGGGGCTCCGCCCCATGCCCCGCCCGCTCCGCGGCGTTGCTAGCGCAACACCGCGCCCCGGCCTTCGGCCGGCGCGGGACCCCGAAGGGGGCATCGGGCTGAAGCGGCTCGTCTCTTCTTGTTGCTAGCGCAACACCGCGCCCCGGCGTTCGGCCGGCGCGGGGCCCCGAAGGGTATGGGCTAGCGGCGCGCTCTGTCTCGCTGGGCGATCGCCTCGCGAAGGCGGCGGCGCCTTGGTGTCACAGAATTGAAGGTCGTGGGGAAAGCGCGCGCGTTCGAAGACGCGGGCGCTTTCGCTCGTCCTGCGGCGCGGCTCCCCGCCCGCTAGCGCTCACGACTGGCGCGTGCGACGGTTGACGAAATCGTGGGCGTCCAGGAGCACTACTCCGAGCAGCACGGTGACGGCGATGATGGCCATGCCGCAAGCGTCGAGCTACGGGCGGCTTCGGGCCAAGTTTCCGTGGCCGAACGTCGGGTTGCGCCCTTCGGCGACGGCCTGAATGGCGAAGCCTGGCCCGGCAACGGACAAGAGGTGACGGCCGCCGCCTCCATGCGCTTGTACCCGGCGCTCCAGGCCAACCCCGCCCGCTCGCACGCGCTCTCGCATGGCGTGGAGGACGAAGGCCTCCTCCGGCGCGCGGGTGCCGGCGACGCCGCGGCGTTCAAGGAGATCTTCGTCCGGCACCGGGCCGACGTCGCGCGCCTCGTCTATCGGATGCTGAGCGCGCCGGCGGATCTCGAGGACGTCGTCCAAGAGGTCTTCGTCCAGGTCTATCGGAGCCTCAAAGACTTCCGCGGGCAGTCGAAGTTCTCCACGTGGCTCCATCGAGTCACGGTGAACGTCGTCCTCATGCACCGCCGCTCGGCGAAGAGCCGGCCGGTGCTCACGGAAGAGGCGCCGGGCGATCTCGTCCCCGACGATCGCCAGCCGCTGCCGGATGAGGACGCCGAGCGCTGCGAACGAATGCGCGCTTTCCAGCGACTCCTCGCGCGCCTCGCCGAGAAGAAGCGCGTCGTCTTCGTCCTTCACGAGCTCGAAGGGCTCGCGCCGACGGAGATCGCAGACATCGTCGGCGCGCCCGTGCTCACCGTCCGGACGCGGCTCTTCTACGCACGCCGCGAGCTCGAAGCGATGCTTCCCGACGAACCTGCGCTTGCCAATTTGCGCGCATCCTTCACGAAGAAGGAGGAGCCATGAGCGAGCTCGACGACTCTTCCTCGAACGGCAACGCGCTCGACACGATCGTCGCGGAGGCGAGGGAGCATCTCGACGTCCGCGCAGCGGGCGCGTCGAAGAAGAACGACGCGCTCGCGGACGTCGACTGGTCGCGACTCGAGTCTCGGCTCATGGCGTCGATCGAAGCGGAGAAGCCGGAGCTGCTTCGCGACGTGGAGCATGCGAGACGCGGCAGGCGGGGCAGGCGAGGATGGGACGTCGCTCTTCGGGCAGGTGCCGTCGTCCTCGCCGCGGCCGCGGCGATCACCTTGTTCGTCCGCTTCGACGACCGCGACGGCGCCCTTACGGGGCCGCCTGCGTCCGGAGCACCCGAGCAGGCGACGTCTGCGAGCTCGCTCCGCGCGAGCGAAGGAAGCGGCGAGGTCCGGATCGGCGGCGTCGTCGCCACGCCGGGGCACGTTCTCCGCGCCTCGGACGTGATCGAGGTCGAGCGCGCACGCGGCGTGTTCGAACGCGCGCGCAAGGTCGCCTGGCTGCTCGAGCAGGACGGATCCACCCAAGATGCTCCGGGTACGGGCCATGGTCCAATCGCCCGCGCGCGCGTGAAGTCGGCGGGTGAGTCGCTCGTTCTCGGTCTCGAGGACGGCGTGATCGAGGCGCAGGTGGTCCCGGTCGCAACCGGCGAGGCGTTCGCCGTCGACATCGCGACGGAGCGCAGCCTCGTTCGCGTCGCCGTCCACGGCACCCATCTGCGCGTTGCGCGCTCGGGAAGTCGCGTCGTCGTCGACCTGACGGAGGGCGTCGTCTCGATCGGCGTCCCGCCGCGCACCGGCGTGACGTACGGGACGATCGTGAGCGCGCCGGCCCATGTCGAGCTCGACGCCAACGACCTCTCCACGCTCCGGGTCGATCACGCACCCGCAGCGGTCCGCGCCGCGATCCCACTCGGAAGCGCGCACGAGCTGCAGTCCGCCGCGACGCGGACGGAGCAGCAGCCAGCGACGGCCCTGGCGACTCCGCCTTCACATCCGGAGACGGCAGCGCACGGCACATCGCCCAAGAATGCGGCGCGTCCGGAGGGCACAGCCGCAAAGCCGGACGCTCCGAAGGGCGCCGTTGCTCCCGCGCGCGAAGCGATCTCGGCCGCCGTCCGCGAGTGCGCGGCGAGCCGAAGCCGCTCGGGCGACGTTCACGTGACCGTGAGCAGCAACCTCCGGCTTCGTGTCTCGGCCGCGGGCGTCGTCGAGTCGGCGCAGTTCTCGCCGCCGCTCCTTCCAGACATCCAGAGCTGCGCCGCGCAGGTGATCTACAAGACGAAGCTCGACGAGAGCGGCGTCGTCACGATCCCGATCGAGTTCTCGTACTGATCGAGCGCGAGCTCAGCGGTCGCTGCTCTTCGTGAGCTCGGTGATCGCGTGCGTCTCGATCGCGCCCATCAAGCGGAACTGGACGCCCATCCCGTCTCTGCGCACCCAGCGAACGACGGCGGGGAGATCGAAGTCCTGATCTCCGTTCGACGGCGTGCGCAGCCGGACGCGTACGGTGATCTCGGCACCGAACGGCGCCGGGGCCTCCGTCTCGATGAAGATGCCGCCGATCGAGATGTCCTTGCCGATACCGCTCGCCGAGCTGCTCGCTCCCTTGACGGCGAAGTAGACGGGCAGGTCAATCGCCGCACGAGCGTGCCTACGCTTCTCGATCAAGACGAGACTCCTCTCGGACACACGCTTCGTCAGCGTGCCGTCCCGCAAACCAACGAAGGCCGATGCTACCATTCTGGTGTGGCCGCGGACGACAAGGAAAAGAGCACCGAGGAGACGGCGGCGCAGCCGTCACCATCGCCGTCGGCGGCGCTTCCACCGCGCGCCCTCCGGGCGCTCGCTCGCGCGCGTGAGGCGGCGAAGGCGGACCACGAGCGAAAGGATGGCCGCTGGCTTGCCGTCGTGCCCGTCGCCATCGGCGCCCTGCTTCTCCTCTTGATGATGCCCCGGGCGACCGCGCCCGACGCAGTCCCGCTGCCGGCGGTCAACGTCCGTGCCCTCGCGCAGATCGCGGCTGCCGACGACGCGCGGGCGGCAGCGGCCGAGACCGAGCGACTGCCGTCCGACATCCTCGCGGTCGGCACGGCCACCCGTGCCCTGAACGGCGCCGAGGCCCGAGGCGCCGACGAAGCCGAGATGTTCGCAGCTCGGCAGCGGCTCGACGCGTCGCTTCGTGACGTCGCCCATCGCCCGGACGTCGCCACCCTGCTCGTGTCGCTTCGCGCGATCCAGCTCCGCCGTTTCCTGGACGCGCTCACCCAGTGGGAGAGCACGGGTGAGACGACGGAGGACTTCATCGACCTCGGCGCCTCCTTCATCGAGCGCGCGGCGGATGCAGGCTGGGTCGACGGCCGAAAGCTCCTCCTTTCGGACCTCGAACGGCGCGTGATGTTCAAGACCGTGTGGAACGTGCTCACCGGGATCGACGGCCATCCCGAGGCCGCCGTCACGCTCGACGAGCAGCGCGCGCTCTACAAGCTCTACATCGCGCATCCGCATCCTGCCGAGTCGCGCCGGTACGCGCTTCTCGCGCAGCGAAAGGACGCAACCACGGCTGAGCTCTGCGCGCGGGCGAACCTGGAGCAGCACCGGTCCGCGCAGCTCTGGCTGGCCGACAAGATCAAGAAGCTCGGGTCGATCGATCCGGCTTACCCCACGGAGTATGCGCTCGGCGTCGTCTACTACCGCGCCGGACGTTTCGAGCTCTCCGCCGATGCATTCACCGCATACATCGGAAAACATCCGGACGGTGCTTACGCGCTCCGCGCGAAGAACCACCTGAAGGCGGCGCTCGCCGGCGGCATTCTCTGATGACGTCTCGGTTCCGATGATCAAGGCGCTGCTCGTCGACGACGATCGCGATCTGGCCAGGCTCCTCGACGAGTACCTGCGGCCCCACGACGTGAGCCTCGTCCACGTCGAGGACGGGCCTGCGGGGCTCGCGGCCGTTGCAGGCGAGAGCTTCGATGTCGTCCTTCTCGACGTCATGTTGCCGGGCATCGACGGCTTCGAGGTCTGCCGTCGGATCCGCGCCAGCCATGAGGTGCCGATCGTGATGCTGACCGCCAAGGGCGACGACGCCGACCGGATCGTCGGCCTCGAGCTCGGCGCCGACGACTACGTGCCGAAGCCGTTCAATCCGCGCGAGCTCCTTGCCCGTGTCCGCGCGGTCCTCCGTCGGGCGAAGCCTGCGAGCGTCGCGAGGGCAGAGCCGGCCCGCATCGTCATCGGCCCGCTCGAGATCGACGTCGGCGCGCGCACCGTCCTCCGAGCGGGCGCGCTCGTGTCGGTCACGTCGTACGAGTTTCGCATCCTGGTCGAGCTCGCGAAGCGAGCAGGCGAGACGGTGACGCGCGAGGAGCTCGCGTCGCTCGTCCGGGAGCCCATGAAGAGCAAGGGCGGCGGAGCATACGATCCGAGCGTCGATCGCTCGCTCGACGTGCATGTCAGCCGCCTGCGGCAGAAGCTCGAAGAAGATCCGAAAGAGCCACGCTTCATCAAGACGGTGCGCGGGGTCGGCTACGTCCTCGCGAGGCCGTCGTGAGGCCCTGGCAGCGGCGCCGATTCGGGCGGCATCGACGCGGCTTTCGTGGCCTGCAGGCGCGCCTTCTCTTCTGGTTCCTCTCTGCGATCCTCCTGGCAATCGGCGCGAGCGTCGTGACGACGCTGCTCACGAGCGAGCCGTCGAGCGACTACCCGTCGCGTGTCGTCTCGAGGCACGTCCAGCAGCGCGCCGCGAAGCTGTGGGACGACCCGGCCGCGACCGACGACTACATCAAGGAGCTGCGCGACACGACCGGGCTCGACATCCGCGTGCGTCGCGATCCGAACGTGTTTCCGGGACGGCGCCCGCGCGCGGGAGGGACGGTCTTCGAGGACGGCGTTGCATACGTGCCCGTGGTGAAGCACGGGCAGGTCGTCGGCGCCCTCGAGCTCCGCACCGGCGCGCAGCCGCCTCAGGCATGGCGGATCGTCGTAGCGCTGTTTGCGGCGCTCTTCGTCCTCGGCGCCGTCGCGCGACGCGTCTCGATGCGTCTCGCGCGGCCGCTGGAGCACGTGGCGGCGACCGCCGAGCGGTTCGGCTCGGGTGATCTTGCGGCGCGGACCGGTGTCGAAAAGCTCCCGCGCCGATGGGTCGCCGAGGAGGTCCGCGATCTCGGCCGTGCCTTCGACGGGATGGCGGACAGGATCTCGCGCGTGGTGCTCGAGCAGCGCGAGCTGCTCGCTGCGATCAGTCACGAGCTGCGCTCTCCGCTCGGCCGTGCGCGCGTCGCGGTGGAGATCGCACGCGAGCGCACGGGAGCCCTGCCCGAGGGTGACGACGGCGTCATCGCGAACGAGCCCGCAGCACGCATGCTCGACGACCTCGAGCGGCAGCTCGTCGAGATGGACACGATCCTCTCCGATCTCCTCGCGTCCGCGCGCGCGGGCCTCGCCGACGTCCGTCGCGAGCCGGTCGCGATCGTGCCGTGGGTCGAACGTCGCGCAGCCACGGAGACGATCGGCCCCGTCGACGTCGTCACGGACGGCGTGTCCGAGGACGTCACGGCGCCGGTCGATCCGGCGTTGCTCGGGAGAGCCCTCCACAACGTGCTCGCGAACGCGTGGGCCCACGGACACCCGAAGGACGTACCGCTCGTCGTGACCGTGTCCGCGACGGAAGAGCTCGTCCGTGTGGCGGTGCGCGATCGTGGACCCGGGTTCACGGCTGAGATCCTCCCGCGCGCATTCGAGCCGTTCGTCACCGGCACCGGGGCGGCGCGCTCGCCGGGTGCACATGGCATCGGCCTCGGCCTTTCGCTCGTGCGCCGCATCGTCGAAGCGCACGGTGGACGCGTCTTCGCCGAGAACGTGGAGGAGGAAGGGCGAACGACCGGTGCGGTCGTCGCCTTCGAGCTCTCACGGAGGCCGGTGGCCTCCGAGGCCAAAGCTGGCGCGACTCGACCCGCGCATCGTTGAACGTGGCGGCGGTCGCGAGCACACGACATCGGCCTGGAGATCTTGGCCCCCTCGGTGTGACGCCGATACGATCGCGCCGTGAAGGGCTTCACGCGGACCGTCGTCTGGATCTCGGGGATCTTCGGCGCGATCGGTCTATTGCTCTACTTGCTCGTCTTCGATGTCTGGGTGGTACCGCGCGGGCCGAACGGCCTCTTCGCGGCCTCGATCCTCCCGACGCTGATGCCGGAGGACAAGGTCCTCGTCCAGCGCGGTCGCGTGCCCGCGTACGGTGAGCTCGCGCGCTGCAAGTCACCGCTGACGGGAGAGTACGTGGTCGGCCGCGTGTTCGGCTCTCCGGGAGATCGCGTCGAGGTGACCCAGGCGGGCGTCTCGACGAACGGAAAAGGTGCCGTCGCGCGCCACGGCTGTCCGGCGAAGGTCGTCGCGCACCCCGTCACCGAGAACCTCGTCACCATGACGTGCGGCGTCGCCGAGACGGGCGCCTGGACCTTCGAGTACCTGACGCATCCGGACATGTTGACCGGCACACATTCGGCGATGGTCGAGGCGGGCAAACTCTACCTCGTCAGCGACAATCGGCTCATGCACGAGGACTCGCGGGACTTCGGGCAGGTCGACTCCGCGACGTGCGAGCACGTCGTCTTCCGGCTGTGGGGCGAGCGGTACACGGACGGCTCGAGGCGCTTCAACATCCTCTGGTGAAGCCAAAAAACGCAGCCGCAGCGTTCCAGCACGAGACGCGGGAGATGGTGTAAGCTCGGGTCGCTCGATGGAACTCGAGATCGGCATCGTCTGTGGACGCTGCGAGTCCTACGCGGCGCTCGGGGCCACGACCTGTCCGTCGTGCGCTGGACGTCTCGCGCTCGGGATCTCCTCCATCGACGAAGCGCCGATCAGCAAGGCTCCTGCGACGACGCGGGAACCGTTGCTGGCCGGCGGCGATGCCGTCTCGGGCATTCGGGAGGGCGACTTCCCAGGTGTCCACGGGCGCGGCTCCGCCAACCCCGAACCGTTCGTGGGTCGCGAGACGTCGGACTTCGGCCAGAGTGCCAGGCCGACGCCGGCGTCTCCGGCCATGTCGAACGGCTCATCTCCGCCCGTCTCTGCTCGTGCAGGCGTCACCGGCGCCGGCACGGCGAAGTCGATCAAGCCGAAGAGTCTCAGTCTCGAGGAGCTCATGGACCAAGCGAAGAACTTCGTGTGCCGTTCGTGCTCGACGCCTGTGCCGGTGGGGCACAAGTTCTGCGGACGCTGCGGTGCGGCCGTTCCGCCCGAGATCTTGAATGCACGCACGCAGTTCTTCGGGCAGCTCCAGGCGCCCGGGAAGGCGAAGCTGATCCTGATCCGCGGCGAAGGCGTCGAAGGTCTCAGCTACCAGCTCAACGCCGAGCAGCACGTCGTCGGCAAAGCCGGGCAGCTCGTCTTCCCCGACGACCCGTTCGTCTCGCCGAAGCACGCGAACTTCTTCTATCGGAACGGCGTCCTGTGCGTGCGCGACGAAGGCTCGCTCAACGGCGTGTACCTGCGCGTGCGCGGCTCCGTCGAGATCGCCTCGGAAGACCACTTCCTCGCCGGCGAGCAGGTGTTCCGCGTCGACCGACAGCCCAAGCACAACGATCAGCCGGCGCCGGACGGCACGTACTTCTACTCGTCACCGAAGCACCAGAGCGGCTTCCGGATCACGCAGGTCCTCCAGGGAGGCGCCTACGGAATGACGGTCTGCGCGCGAACCTCCACGCTGCAGATCGGTCGTGAGGGCGGCGATCTGAACTTCCCGACGGACCTCTACATGAGCGGGTCGCACTGCAAGATCGAGGACCAGGACGGCACGCTGATGCTCACGGACATGAGCTCGCGGAACGGCACGTACGTCCGTTTGAAGGCCGAGCGCGAGCTCGGGCACGGCGACTATCTCTTCATCGGTCGCAAGCTGCTTCGCGTCGAGATCACGGCCGCCTGACGGCGGCATCGCGCCCCGCGCTCAGCTCTTTCGGCCTGCGGCCGCGCGCTTCTCGACGGCGCGCGGGCCGAGACCGAGCGCGCGTTTGGTCATCTGCGCGACGGTCCCGAGGATGCCCTGCGGCAGGCCGTCGAGCACCTCTTCGAGATCGATGGGCCCGTCCGCGATCGGCACCAGCTCGAACACGGTCGCGAAGCGCTCGTACTTGCGCTGCAAGCTGGTGAGCTTGTCGCGCATCGCGTCGGCCTCCGGACCGCGGGTGTCGCCGAGCATGTCGAGCGCGCGCGTGCAGAGGTTCACCTTGTCGATGACGACTCGCCGAAGGCGCGAGAGGTAAGCGCCCACGATCACGTCCGGGTACTTGCCGCGTAGCGCAAACGCGTCGTGTCGCGAGCCTGACGCTCGCCGGCGCTCGACGATGCCGGCGGCTTCGAGGCCACGGAGATTCGCGAAGATGTTGCTCTTGGAGCGCCCGAGCTCCTCGCTGAGAGCATCCATCGAGAGCGGCTCGTCCGCGAGGTACAGCGCGGCGACGATCTGACCGCCGAGCCGAGTGATCCCAGGGAAGCTTGCCGCGACCTCACGCCCCACGCCGTCGAGGACGGTCGCGCGCGCCTGGGCCACGGGACCGCTCACACCTGCATTCGTCGAACCGCGTGCTTTGTTTTCCGCAGCCTTCGGCATCGATGGACCCAGATTGAAATAGCACGAACCGTTCTCTACCGGCCCAGCTCTGCTGGACGACCCTTCCACCCTTCCACCCTTCCACCCTTCCACCTGAGCGTCACCTCATGGACACTCGCGCGCACGCTTGCCGAACGCATGCGCGCTGGCGCTGCGCCGGGCGAGAGCTGCTTCGAAGACGAGGCCGGAGAGAGCATGACCACGCAGACGACGAACGACCCGCAGCACGACCGACGGCCGAACCGGCTCGCGAAGGAGGCGTCGCCCTACCTCTTGCAGCATGCACATAATCCGGTCGACTGGTGGCCGTGGTCCGACGACGCACTGGCAGAGGCCAAACGGCGCGACGTCCCGATCCTCCTCTCCATCGGCTACTCCGCGTGCCACTGGTGCCACGTGATGGAGCGCGAGAGCTTCGAGGACCCCGCGACCGCCAAGCTCATGAACGACCTGTTCGTGAACATCAAGGTCGATCGCGAGGAGCGCCCGGACCTCGATCAGATCTACCAGCTCGTCGTGCAGCTCATGGGGCGGAACGGCGGCTGGCCGCTCACCGTCTTCTTGACGCCGGCCCAGCGGCCGTTCTTCGGCGGCACGTATTTCCCGCCGGACGATCGCTACGGAATGCCGAGCTTCTCGAAGGTCCTCCGCGCGCTGTCCGAGGCGTACCAGCAGCGTCGCGACGAGGTCGAGGGGCAAGCCGAGGAGCTCACACGCGCGATTGCTCACGTCGGCAGCGGCGCAGCGGAGGACGAATCGGCGCCCTACTCGCCGGGCCCGGACTTGCTCGAGCGTTCGACGCGCCTCTTGCTCCGGCGCTTCGACGAGACGCACGGCGGCTTCGGACGCGCGCCGAAGTTTCCGAACACGATGCCTCTCGAGGTCGTGCTCCGTCGAGGCATCTTCGAGAACGACGGCCCATGCCGCGAGGCCGCTCGTCTCCAGCTCGAGTCGATGCGCGCCGGCGGCATCTGGGACCACCTCGGCGGCGGGTTCCACCGGTACTCGACCGACGAGCGCTGGCTCGTGCCGCACTTCGAGAAGATGCTCTACGACAACGCTCTTTTGCTTCGTTCGTACGTCGACGGGTGGCGGGCACTCGGAGCGCCGAGCTTTGCCGAGACCGCGAGAGAGATCGCGAGCTGGCTCGGTCGCGAGATGACCGACCCCGACGGCGGCTACTACGCTTCGCAGGACGCGGACAGCGAGGGAGAAGAAGGGAAGTTCTTCATCTGGGACGAGGCCGAGGTCCGGAGCGCGATCGGCGACGACGAGACCGCGATCGCCGCGGCCGTCGACTACTTCGGGATCACGATGGCGGGGAACTTCGAGGACCACGGCCGACCGACGTTCAAGACCGTGCTCCACGAGTCGCGCCCGCCGCGCGCCGTCGCAGCGAAGCTCGGCATCTCCGAAGACGTCGCGCGCGACGCCATCACCAGGGCGAAGCGAAAGCTGTTCGAGGCACGCGAGCGGCGCGTGAAGCCGTTTCGCGACGAGAAGGTCCTGACGAGCTGGAGCTCCCTCATGATCGGCGCGATGGCAGAGGCCGGCGCAGCCCTCGGCGACGCGAATCTGGTCGCCTCGGCGGAGCGGGCGCTGTCGTTCGTGGAGTCGAAGCTCCTCGTCCGCGACGGCCACCTCCGAGCGGCGCGGCTCGCAAAGAAGGTCTACGACACGTGGCTCGTGAAGGCGCCGGGGTTCCTCGACGACCACGCGTACCTCGCCAACGCTGCGCTCGACGTCTACGAGGTCACGGGCGACCCGGCGCGAGCTCGGCTCGCGCGTGACCTGGCCGACGCGATGCTCGACGCGTTCTGGACCGAAGAAGACGGCTTCTTCTTCACGCCGAAAGACGGCGAGGCACTGATCGCACGCTCCAAAGATCCGTACGACAATGCCGTCCCGAGCGGCGCCTCGATCGCCGTACGCGTGCTGCTACGCCTGGGCGCGCTCGTCGACGAGAAGTACGCGAAGATCGCGGAGGCCGAGCTTCTCCGCCTCGCGCCTGCGGCGGTCGGGAACCCGTTCGGTTACGGGCAGACGCTGTGTGAGCTCGATCGCCTGGTGCGCGGGAACGTCGACGTCGTCCTCGTCGGACCCCGCGCCGACGAGCGGACGCGGGCGCTGGCACGCGTGGTGTTCGCGAAGTGGCTTCCGAACCGTACCGTTGCGTGGATCGAGCCCTCGGACCCGGCATCACTCGAGGCAGCGGCCGCGCTCGCCGAAGGCAAGCCCGCGCAAGCGGAGCCAGCCGCGTACGTGTGTCGTGGGCGCACGTGCTCTCTTCCGGTCACGACGCCGGAGGCCCTGGAGCCGCTGCTCTAGCCGCTCACGCGGCGCGGCGGACCTTGCCGTGTGCGAGGGCGTGTTGCACTTCACGTGCGGCGCGTTCGCCGCTCGCGAGCGCGCCGTCGACCGTCCCGGTGCCGGGCGCTTCTTGCGTGTGCTCGCCCGCGAAGAACAGCGTCGATTCGATCGGGCGCGAGCAGCGCTCGAGCGCAGCGGCGCCGCCGACGAGCGCATGTGCGTACGCCCCGCGCGCGAACGGGTCGGTTCGCCAATCGTGAAAGAAACACGCCTCGACGAGCTCATGTGTGTGCCGCCGGTCCTCGCCGAGCGCCCCGGCGAAGGCATCGACGGCGACCTCTGCGAGGCGGCGCTCGTCGAGACCCGCGAGCGCATCGGCGGCAGGGCCGCCTGCCCACGCGACGATGACCGGCGAATGCACCGGCATCGTCGTCCAGAACGTCGGGAACGGGCTCTTCGCGTCGTGGAAGAAGGCGGCCTTCTCGCGGCCTTTCTTCGACCAGAACGGCTCCCGGAAGCGAAGCGTGACCTTGATCACGTTGCCCATCGCCAGCTGCTCGAGTCCATCGCGATGTGGAGCGTCGAGCGGAGGATCGAACGCGACATGTCCCGGCGCGCCCTTGGGGGCTTGGAGCACCCCGAGCGGCAGCGTGACGATCGCGGAGCGGGCTCGGAGCTCCGTCGTGCGGCCGGTGAGGCCCGCGGCCGAGAGAATCACGCGCCCACGCGACCAGCGAAGCCGCTTCGCGGTGAGCCCGAGGCGGAGGCTGTTCGTCATGTCTGCTGCCATCGTCGTGACGAGCGACGTGTATCCCGTCGCGATGCGCATCGAGCGACCCGGTCCTTCGGCGCCACCCTTCGCCAGCGCCCGCGTGCTCACCATCCGCGCAGGCGCCGCGAGGAAGCCTTCGACGAACGAGAGCACCAGCTCGCGCTCCGACGCTGGCAGACGCGCACGTGCGACTGCATCGGCGAGCGCGCGGTCCGTACGTTTCGCCGAGGCAAAGGCGGCGCCGAGGGCGCGAGCGATGCGGTCGTCGTATCGCTCGACACGCCGGAGCGAGCTCCTGAGGCGTCCCCAGCGCTCGTCTTGGACCTCGTGGACCGGCAGATGGTATGCCCGGGCTGCGTGGACGGTCGCCGAGGCGTCTCCGTGCAGGAACTCGGCGCCGAGCTCGACCGGAACAGGCGTGGCAGGATCGGACAGCGTGAGCACGCGTCCGCCCACCCGGCCGCGTGCCTCCACGACGATCACGTCGAGCCCCGCATGCCTCAGCGCTCGCGCTGCGCCCAGTCCGGCGGCCCCGGCGCCCAGGATCAAGACGTCTGCGTCCATCGCCCGTGGACGGATGCGAATCGGAGGCCAAGCGCGTGCAGGGGCCGAGGCCCCGCACGCTCAGACGGGCAGTGGCGTCAGCGTCGAGCCCCGCGCTGCCGTGGGAACGACGAAGGGCGCCGGTGCTCGCGCGTATCGCGCGAGGGAGCCGGCATCGCGTCGCGGCGGAGCGCCTGGATGGCGCCGGTGTTCTGCCCACGCGAGTGGAGCACGATCTCCGCGACGTCGAGCGCCGGGAGGAAGAGATCGGTCCGGGCGAACCGTCCGATGCGCCCCTGCAGGATGCGCGGAACCATCGTCATGATCCGGCGAACGCCGTCGGCGATCCGGCGCGGCATCGCGATCCGCTCGATGATCGGCTCGAGGAAGTCGTTCACGGCGCCCATGATGTCGCGGACGCCCGACGCGGCTTCCTCGAGGGGCTCGTAGAAGAGCGCGGCCATGAGGACGACGTCGTCGAGGATGCCCTCCTCGATCGTCTTCCGGTCGATGGCGTCCATCTTACGGAAGAACCGGAGGCTACCGTCTTCGGTGGCCTCGTCGTCGTCGAGGAAGGCGGCGAGCTCGGGCATGAGGACGGCCATCGCGCCGACCTCCCAGAGGAGCCACATCGACCGGTGAGCGCCTCCGGCGCGCATCAGCCGCAAGATCTCCTCGAACAGGCGAGGACGCGCGGCGCGTGCGAGCTCGAGGCGGCTCGCGACCATGGCGTCGTAGACGTTCGGATCGATCCCGAGATCGAGGCGGGCCGCGAACTTGATCGCGCGAAGGATGCGGACGGGATCCTCGCGGAAGCGCACGATGGGCTCGCCGATCGTTCGGATCGAGCGGCGCTGGATGTCCGGCATGCCACCGCACCAGTCGAGCACCTGCCGCCGATCGAGATCGTAGAACAGCGCGTTGATCGTGAAGTCGCGCCGGAGCGCGTCTTCGTGCGCTTCGCCGAAGACGTTGTCGCTCCGGATGAGGAGGTCGTCCTCGAGATCGGTCTCACCCGGGTTGCGCCGGAAGGTGGCGACCTCGACGATCTTGCCGCCGCCGAAGAGCACGTGCGCGAGCCGGAATCTCCGGCCGATGATGCGGCAATTGCGGAACAGCGCACGGACGTCGTCCGGACGTGCGCTCGTCGCGACGTCGAAGTCTTTCGGACGCCCTCCGAGCAGGAGATCGCGGACGCAACCGCCGACGAGGTACGCCTGGTAGCCCGCTCGCTCCAGGCGGCGAACGACCTTGGCGGCGTCGGCGTCGATCAGGTCGTCGTCGAGCGGCGCGTCGTGCCGTGAGAGCTGCGTGCCGGCGTGGCGGTCGAGGATCGACGTTGGCTCCCGCGATTCATCGGCATCCGGCTCGACCCTGAACGAGGGGAGCTCGGGCGGCGGCGGGAGATCGGGCTTCGGAGAACGGCGCATGACGAGCCGAAAAATGCTCAGTGAAATCTAGGGTCTAAAGCGCCCGAGAGGGAGGCAGGGGATTGATGCGACTCTACCAGTCCGCCGGATCCCAGGCAACGTCCGCCGGGAGGCGACGCCACGATGGCCTCGTTCGGCCGCCCCTCGGCCGTGCATCCCGGTCCCCGTCCCCATCCCCGCAGTCCCGCGCCCGGGCGCTTCAGGCACCCCGCACCCCCCGTAACCGGCAACTCCCCGTAAGCTCGAGAACGAACGGCCGAGCCCCATGTACTCGGGGGAATCGGGACCGCTATGCTTCATGGCTGGATGGCGCTCGAGCCCGCCAAGCTCTCGGATTTCAGGCTCGCGGGAGCCCTGGGGCAGGGGACGACGGCAAGGGTCTACGAGGCCACGCACGTCGTCACCGGTCGGCCGGTCGCGATCAAGGTCATGGCCGAGGCCGAGCAGAGCCACGAGCTGCGAGAGCGTTTCGCCCGCGAGGCGCTGCTGCTCGCAAACGTCGAGAGCCGGCACGTCAGCAAGATCCTCGGCTTCGGGTTCCACCGGGGGCAGCCGTTCCTCGTGCTCGAACGGCTCCAGGGCGAGACGCTCGACGCGAAGCTCCGGCGAGATGGTCCGGTTCCGGCGCGGCTCGCCGTCCACTGGATCGAGCAGCTCATCGTCGGCCTCCGCGACTGCCACGACAAGAAGGTCATCCACCGCGACATCAAGCCAGCCAACATCTTCCTCCACCACGACGGCTTCGAGGAGACGGTGAAGCTGATCGATTTCGGCGTGGCGCGCCTGCGCGAGCCCACCGAGGACCCGGGAGGGCTGACGTCGACGAGCCACGTGATCGGCAGCATGGGATACATGGCGCCCGAGCAGTTCCGGAGCGCGAAGAGCGTCGGCTACACGGCGGATCTCTACGCGCTCGGCGTCGTCGTCTTCCGCATGCTCACCGGGCGCCTTCCGTTCGTCAGCCGCTCGCTCGAGGCGGTCATTCGGATGAAGACCGAGCAGCACGTCCCGCCGCTTTCCTCGATGCCGGGCGTGGTGAAGAGCCCGCTGCTCGACTGGTTCGTGCAGAAGGCCATGGCGCGGGAGTCGGAGGCGCGCTTCCAGAGCGCCCGCGAGATGCTCGAGCAATGGTGGAACGTGATGGCCAGCCTCGACGAGCACGGCTCCACGGACGTGATGCGTGGGGTCGGCCGCGTCGACGAGTCGTATGCGGGCCGTCGACCCGAGGCACGCGCTCCCCTTCCCGTGCCGCCCTCGATCCCGCGGTTCCACGACGTGACCGAGGTGACGGCCTTGCCGTGGCACGCGACGACCGCGGGCGCTTCGCACCTCGCGGACGGGGCAGGCACGGCGCCGCCGACCACGCCCTCCGGCCACCCCGCCGATCACGAAGACCGAACGATCCGGCGGGTTGCGCGTCCGGGACACGGCACCACCGCCGTCGATGACCCGCATGACGTCCACGGCCAGACGTCGGGTGGAATCACGTTCGACGAGCGCGCCCCCTTGACGGTTCCGTCGCACGGTGTTGCTGTGGGCGCCGGCGAAGGCGATACCGTCGTCGCCGATCTCCAGGGCAGCGTCGTCGGCGCACGTCACGTGTCCGATGGCGATCCGTTCGATCTGCCAACGCGCAGCGATCCAAACCTCCGGAAGCTCGTCGAGCGTGAGCTCGAGCTGCAAAAGGCACGTCGCCGAGACGGTGGTTAAGTCGCTTCCCGGCGCGCGTCGAGGGGCTCCTTTGTCCTCGGCGCGAGCACGAGCAACGAACGAGAGGGCGCTCGAGCCCGGCCTGCGGCGCAGGTGCACCCGGCTTGGTCCCAACCACAGGCGAGTTCCGTGCCGTCGGGCGTTGACGCCGCTACCCGTGTGATTAGCTTGGCCGCGACTGCGAGACTGAAAAACAACCAACGCTGACCATCCGTTACGCAGAAAACGGGTGCCGTCATTCGGAGCCACGCTCGGCGCCAGGTCCGGCCAACGGGTCGCGCCTCGAGCGGGCCGCTCTTTTGGAGGCGAAGAGGACCATGGGCAAGATCATCGGAATCGACCTCGGCACGACGAACAGCTGCGTGGCCATCATGGAGGGCCGCGAGCCCAAGGTGATCGTCAACGAGGAAGGCTCACGCATCACCCCGAGCGTCGTCGCATGGGACGACAAGGGTGAGATCCTCGTCGGTCAGATCGCCAAGCGCCAGGCGGTGACGAACCCTGAGAACACGATCTTCAGCTCCAAGCGCTTCATCGGGCGCCGTTTCGAAGAGGTCAGCGAAGAGATCAAGCGCGTGCCGTACAAGCTCGCCCGCGGCGAGCACGGCGAAGTGGTCTTCGAGATCCGCGGAAAGAAGACGACGCCCCCGGAGGTCAGCGCAAGGGTCCTCCAGAAGCTGAAGAAGGCTGCCGAGGATTACCTCGGTGAGAAGATCACCGAGGCCGTCATCACGGTCCCCGCGTACTTCAACGACTCGCAGCGCCAGGCGACGAAGGACGCCGGCAAGATCGCCGGCCTCGACGTCAAGCGCATCGTCAACGAGCCGACGGCCGCCGCGCTCGCGTACGGTCTCGACAAGAAGAAGGACGAGATCATCGCCGTCTACGACTTCGGCGGCGGCACGTTCGACATCTCGATCCTCGAGGTCGGCGACAACGTCGTGCAGGTCATCTCGACCAACGGCGACACGCACCTCGGCGGCGACGACATCGACAACCTGATCATCGACTGGCTCGTGGCCGAGTTCAAGAAG
>JAFAER010000199.1 GCA_023423895.1 Pseudomonadota bacterium | reverse complement strand
GCTCAGCGTGGCGCGTCACGTCGTCGAGGCGGGCAGCCACGAGCTCGCGGCGCAGCTCTATCGCGCGACGTGCAAGTGGGCGCCGAATCGCCCGGAGGCCTGGGCCGGGCTCGCGCGCGAGGTCGCCGCGGCGTCCAAGGATCCGAACGACAAGCAGCTCGTGCTCGTCGCGCTGCGTCGCGCACGCGAGCTCTCACCGGGCGACGCCAAGTACCGCGCCGAGCTCGCGATGCGGATCGGCAAGCCGGCTGCCGGCGGCCCCTCGCAGAAGGAGCCGGGGCTCGATGACGAACGTTATCTCGTGAAGAGCGAGGTCATCCTCGCGCGCCGCCAGGGCGTGCCCGCGGGCGCCCCCGATGTCGCCGATCGCGAGCTGCACTGGCTGCGCGCCGTCCGGATGCACAAGGACAACCGCGTCTCGCAGCTGATCCAGTATGCGCGCGAGATCGTGATCGCCCCGCGCAGCCAGCAGGAGCTGTTCGAGCCGATCCCGCCCGAGGGCGACCTGACGGAGATCCTGCGGGCTCGCGTCCACCGCAAGGGCGGCGGCGTCGCCTTCCCCGTCGAGGAGCACAACGACGGTGCACGGCCGCGGATCCGCTGGCCCGAGCTCGAGCCGGGCGACACCGTCGAGGTCGCCGTCCGTCAGTGGACGAGCACCGCGGTCGGCGGGCGTGGCGACGCGCCGTACTACTTCATGGACTACGGCGGCTCGTCCGCGAGCCATCCTCTCATCTACAACGAGGTGATCGTCGAGACGCCGCCGGGGCATCCGCTCTACGTCGACATCATCAACGACAAGCTCGCGCCCTACAAACGCATCGAGAAAGACGACAAGGAGCGCGGGCTGCACGTCCTCCAGCTCATCTGGGACAAGCCGCTCGTCGTGCCGGAGGAGCCGCTCGCCCCGCACACGTCGGAGATCGCGCCGGTGATCGTCGGCTCGACGTTCAAGAACTGGGCAGACTTTCGCAAGTGGTACGCCGAGGCGATCCGCGGGTTCACCGAGCCGGACGAGGAGGTCCGTCGCCTCGCCGCGGAGCTGACCAAGGGCAAGCGCACGCGCGAAGAGAAGCTCCGCGCGCTCTTCGAGTTCGTCGCCGACGACATCCGCTACGTGAACTACGTCTCGGGTGAATGGTGGCTCCCGAACCGCCCGCAGCAGCTCCTCGCGCGCCGCGAAGGTGACTGCGACGACAAGGCGATCCTGCTCATCACGCTCCTCCGCTCGATCGGGATCGAGGCGCAGGAGGTCATGGTGCAGACGCGCCTGACCGGTCAGCCCTCCGTGCTGCTCGCCAAGAACGCGGCCGTGCCGATGTTCGATCACGGCATCGCCTTCCTTCCCGGTCCGAACGGCGGGATGTACCTCGACGCGACGAGCCCGCAGTCGCGGCTTGGTCCGATCCCGTCGATGGACGCGCGCGCCGTCGCGCTGCGAATGGACAACGGGCCCGCCGAGATCGTGCAGCTCCCTCCGAGCTCACCGGACGATCACGGCGCCGACGTGAGCTGGCAGCTGACGATTGCGCCCGACGGCTCGGGCGAGCTCACCGGCGAAGAGCGCCACTCGGGCGACGGAGCGTTCTGGCTGCGCACGAACCTTTCGCAGGCCGAAGCCCGGGCGCAATACGTCGAGGACGCCCTCGTCGCGCCGTGGTTCTCGACGGTCGATCTCGACAAGTCGATCGACTTCAAAGGTGATCTCCCGAACGGCCAGGCGCTCGTGAAATACAAGGCGCGCTCCCGTGCGATGGCGCGCCGCGAGGGTAAGGACCTGGTCCTGCCGCTGTCGCCGTCGGCCACGTACGGCTCGCAGCTCGCGCCGCTGCCGACGCGCACGCTGCCGGTGCTCTTGCCTTCCTACTTCGCGCCGAGCCACCAGAACCGCACTGTCCGCGCGGTCGCGCCGCCAGGAATGGCGTGGGGCGAGCTCCCGCCGGGCGGCGAAGCCAACGGAGGCGAGTTCGGCAAGGCTCGTCTCGAGATCAACCGCGACGCCCGCGATCCGCGGGTGCTCGTCATCAAGCGGAGCGTCGTCTTCGACCAGCACCTGATCCCCGTCGCGAAGTACGCAGCGTGGCGCGCCTGGGTGCAGCAGGTCGACTCGCTCATGCACAAGGAAGTGCGCCTGGTGGAGGCCAAGTGACGACGCCGATGAGAGCCCTACGTCCCGCCATTCTCGCCCTCGTCGCCGCGGGTCTCGCTGCGTGCGGCGGCGGCAACAAGCAGGTCAACGCACCGCGCGGTCTCGCGGATCTCTCGATGCCACTCGCGGCGGCGTTCCGTGAAGAGGCCATCGGCGATCCGACCAAGGCGATCGACCTCTACATCAAGGCGCTGAACACCGCGGCGTCGTCGCCCGACAACCCTTCGAGCATCGCCATCGCGATGGCGTCGCTCGATGCCCTCGTCCATCACGACGTGACGGCCTTCGCCGATGTGACGTCTTCGAGCGCGCTCGCGGACCGCGTGGATCCGGTGGCGCTCAGGAAGAACGGCGGAACGGTCGACGATCGCCTTGCCAAGGTCGCCGCCGACGCAGAAGGACCGTTCGTTCCGGCGCTGATCGCGAACGCCCGCCTCGCCCTCGCAGAGCGGCGCGGTGATGCGAAGACGGCCGGTGAGCTGCGCGCGCAGACCGGGTGCGTACGCGAGGCGGCAGTGATCGGCCCCGTCGGCTGGATGAACGTGAGTGGCGTACGCGACCCCGCGCTCCTCGATCGTCCGGGCGCCCCGCTCCCGGCCGAGGTGCCCGGTCCGGGGCCGTTCGTCCCGAAGCTCCGCCCGATGAAGGTGAGCGCCTTCGGATGCCGCTTGCCCCTCTACGGCGAGACGAGCGCACAAGGCGTTCGTGAAGTGGCCGTCGACGTCGACGTTCCGAAGGCGGGCTGGATCGGTGTCGGGCTCCGCGCTTCGGCCGCGGCGACGATGCGGACCGGGGGCCAGATCGTCCTCGAGCGATCGCACGCCATGGGCAGCCGAGCCGTACCACGCCATGCTCGGATCGAGACGTCCTCGGGCACGCTACGCCTCGTCGTCCGCGTCGGCATGGATCAGGACTTCTCGTCCGTCGAGATCGGCGCGTGGGACGCGGACGGCAAGCCGCTCCGCACGCGCGCGCCGGCACCGGGCGCGATCGCGAACGCAACGGTGAAGCGCGCCGTGACCGTCGGTCCGCCCGACCCAGCGACGGATCCGGAGCGCGTCGCCGTAGCGCTGGGCGCCCTCGCCGCGAACGACGCCAGGCTCGCGGAGAACGTGCTGTCGCCGCAGGTCTCCCGCACCGACGCTTCGCCGGAGCTCCTCCTCGTGTACGCACGGGCCGTCCGCAATGCGCGCGACCTTCCCGCTGTGAAGGCGCAGGAGCGCGCACGCGCAGCGTACGATCGAGTCCTCGAGGCGTGGCCCGCATCGTGGGAGGCGGCCATCGAGCACGCCGTGCTCGCGGGCGCGCGACGCGGACGCGCCGAGGCGAACCTCGAGGCGCTCTCCGATCTCGACGCCGTCCGCGCGAAGACGAAGACGTCGCAACCTGCGCTGCTCGACGCGTTCGAGGCGCAGACCGCGGGCCGCGAGCAGCTCTACGACCGCGCACGGAGCGCGTTCGAGCGGGTCAAGGCTCCGCTCGCCAACACGCCGCTCCTCTCCGACACCGACCGGATCGTCTTCGAGCGCACGGGGCGCGATCTCGTCGCGTTCGATTGCAGCGAAAGGTCCGGCGATCGCACGAGCCTCGCCTGTCATCATGCGCTCAGCGCTGCCGGGGATCGCGCCGGCGCCGAGAAGGAGCTCGAACGACTGCGCGCGCTCTCCGGAACGCCGCAGCTCTATCTCTCGCTCTCGACGCGCAGCGCGCTCGAGACCGGCGATCTCGGCCGGGCGCAGAAGATCATCGATGCGATGAACCCGGGCGATCGGACGCTCTCCGCCCTGTACGCGTTGAAGGGCAAGGCCGCGGTGCCGGAGCTGCTCCGTCTGGCGCCGGTCGCCCGTGATGCTCCGTCTTCGTTGCCTTCGCTCCTTCGCGATGCGGGCGACGATCCGCTCGCGCAATTCGAGGGGATCGCCGAGAAGGTCGTCCACGACCCGAACGTCGGATCGCTCATCGCCAACGCGGCGACGGCGGTGCTCGCGCATCGGGAGCGCTATGACGTCGACGCGACGGGGCTCGTGCACTTCACGACGTTCGACGTGCGCCGCGTCATGGGCACCACGGACGTCGAAGCGAATGCGCAGGCGTCCGCGCCGATGACGTTCGGCAAGGACACGATTCGCATCTTGCGCCGTCGCATCTTCAAGAAGGACGGACGCATCGTGCTCCCGGACAGGACGCCGAACGCAGCGCAGTCGCATGCCGATCTCTCCCAGCTCGAAGCGGGTGATGCCGTCGAGGCGATCTACGAGGGCTGGGGCGTCCCCAACGAGACGGGCAACATCGGGATCGATACGCCCGATCTGCTTCCGGAGCGCACCGCCGTCCGCGACGCGAGCATCGAGCTCGCGATGCCGGCGGGCCTCGAGGGCTCGCTGTGGAGCCATCCGATCTTGGGCAAAGCCGAAGAGCGGACCGAGCGCGGTAAACGTGTCCTCACGTGGCGGGTGAAAGACCGCACGGTGCGCCGGCTCGAATCGGGCGTGCCGAAGATGGATCGCAACGTCGGCATCAGCTTCTCCACGACCAAGTGGGAAGACGTCGCGCGCGGCCTGCGCGACACGTTGCTCTCGCTCGAAGCCCCGAGCCCCGAGGTCACCAACTGGGCGCGCGAGGCTGCCGGTGGACGTCCCGTCTCGCGCGAGCTCGTCGACAAGATCGTCGCGGCCTCGGGCCAGGCCGTGAAGGAGGCGTCCGGCATGGTGCTCGCGGACGTCGACATCGGACGCACGCACGGGATGACGGCGCGCGGGATCCTCGTGACACACGAAGGAAGCCGCACGTGGCTCATCGTGCAGGCCCTGCGCGAGCTCGGCATCAAGACCGACGTCGTGGTCGCGGAGAACGAGCCGTTCTCCGACAGCCCGTCGTTCCCCCCACACTTCGGTCGTTTCATGCATCCGCTCGCGGTCGCACACGTGCCAGACCCGGCGAAGCCAGGCACGACGACGGACGTGTGGATCGACGCCGACGTGCCCGGGCCTCCCCTGCCCGCGGGACGGATCTCGCCGGAGCTCCGTGGACGCAATGCGATCCATCCGGACGGCAAGATCGCGCCGCTCCCGGCGGTGGCCGGAGACGCGGAGCGCGACGAGATCGACATCCGTCTCACGGTCGACGACAAGGGCGACGCGAAGGGGACCATCACGGTCCTCCTCCGCGGCCGCACGGCCCAGGACCTCGCAGAGGCGCTCGTCCGTCTCGTCGGGCTCGAGCGACAGCGGGCTCTCCGTGGGATCGCGCTCGGCTGGGTGCCTTTCGCCACCGTCGAGAAGGTGGAGCTGTCCTCGAGCGAGGGCAGCTGGCAGGTCGCGATGCGGGCCGAGTTGACCGCGCCCGGTTATGCGCAGGTCGAGGGAACGAAGCCGGAGTCGCGCATCTGGGTGCTGCCGGGCATGGATCCGGTCCACTACGTGTTCCCGCGTCCGTTCGTCACCTCGCTCAGCTCGACGTACGCGACGCAGGCCGCGCGCGAGAGCGCGCTCGCGATCAACCACGCGACGCAGTACCACGTGCGACGGCGCATCGAGCTACCAGCGAAGGCGCAGATCGCACGGCTTCCGGGACCGTTCGAGGGCAAAGGTCCGCTCATCACCGCTTCGCGGAAGATCTCGGTGAACGGCCAGTCGATCGAGGAGGACTTCACCCTCGACGTGACGACGGGCACCGTGCCGCGAGACCGCTACGACGCGTTCGTGTCGACGACGCACCAAGCGGACGACGCCTTCCGAGCGAGCACGCGCGTCAAGCCGTAAGGAGCGCTGGCGCCCGGGTCACTCCGGGCGCCACTTCCCGTTCGGCTCGATCACGAGCCCCTGCTCGCCGCCACAGGGCAGATCGAGCGCGAGCTCCGCTCCCTTGCCGCCGATCTTCACCTTGTGGGTTCCGCATTTCACGCGGACCGGCTTCGTCGTGGTGCCCATCATGATGCTGTCCACGATGACGAGCCGCGGAGAGAGATCGCCTTCGAACCGTAGGTTCGTCTCGGTCGCGGCGAGGTCATCGGTGGCGGCGGCAGGCGCCGGCTCCGCGCTGGCCACCTGGACTGGCGCTGCCACCGCGGCGTCCTGAGGCGACGCCGTCGGCTTGGCATCATCGTCCACCTCGATGACCTCGTCAGCCGGAGGCGGCTCCGCTGGCGCCGCGACCGCGATCGCGGGCGGCTCCGCGGAAGTCGGCTCGTTCTCCGCAGCCGCGACCTTCAACGCGCTCGTCGCTGCCTTCGCCACCGGTGCGGGCGGGGTCGACACGTCATCGCTCGACGCAAAGCGCACGATCGCGATCACGCCAGCGACCGTCGCCAGGGCGAACGCACCACCGAGGATCGGGAGCACGAACGAGCGGTTTGGCTTCGACGGCTTCGTCGGAGCTTCGAGCTGCGCGAACGCGGCCACGGGTGAGACGTCACTCGGGCGGTTGGGAACGGTCGGCCGGCTTGCGAGGCTCGGTCGGCTTTCGAGCTCCTCACGCGCCTGATCGAGCACGTTCACGTTGCGCGTGCTGTCGACGAGATCGCGCGGATCGAAGAGCGGCCTCGACGGTCGCGGCAGGACGATGCCTTCGAAGTCGGGCACCGAGCCGGCGCGCGCGGGGCTCTCGAGAA
>JAFAER010000193.1 GCA_023423895.1 Pseudomonadota bacterium | reverse complement strand
GTCCCCTCGTCGTACTTCTGCGTCGACGTCTCGGCGGGGGAGCCGTCGCGGAAGAAGCGCACGTAGCCCGCGGCCATGACGGCGAAGGCGTCCGTCTCGAAGTTGCCTGACGCGGCGATCTGGGTCTCGCTCGCGCCGCTGACGGTCCGGTCGAGCGCGAACGTGATCGGAACGGCGAGCGGATCGTACGCGGCGATGCCTCGCGCATGACGCATCACGAGCGACGCGAACGTGTCGCGCTTGCCGCTGAACCACGTGAGCTGCGAGCCGAGCATCCAGCCGGAGTCGTTCGGCAGGCCGCGATCGACGTTCGTGAGCGGATCGCGGAACACGCCTGCTGCGAGCTGGTGGAGCTCGCCGTAGAGGATCGCATTGAAGCCGCCGGGGCCGCCGCCGGGCCGGACGAAGTGCGTCACCTTGAAGGTCTCGATCGTCCGCGGGCGATCGAGCTTCGTCACGTTCACGGTGCCGAAGCCGATCGGCGCGACGACCGGAATCTGCTGGAACTGGTACGGGTTGTCGAGCCGCTGCTGGCCGACGTGCCCCTGGAGGATCGTCTCCTGCGAGCCATCGTCGCTGCGATACACCGGCGCCCCGATGCCGCCGCCGACGGTGTTCTGGTTGTCGAGCGGCCACCAGTTGAGCAGGTAGATGTCGTCCCCGCGGTACATGCGAGAGCCGGCCCAGATCGTGACCTTCTCGTACGTGCCCTGGGCGTAGAGGTTACGGATGCCGATCGACTGCTCCGGCTTGCCGTTGAAGTGGAAGAACGGCGGGAACAGCGCCATCGTCGCGACGATGCGGCTCTTCACCTTCTCGCTGAACTTGTCCTCGCGCCGGAGCTCGAGCTCCGCGTAGCTGCCCTCGTCGACGATGCGCGGCCCGAAGGCGACGACGTTGGTTCCTCGCCCGGTGCCGCCTCGGAGGTCGCTCGCGGCCCACACGCGGCCGTACGAGCCGAACTCGAAGTGGCCCTCGTGCGTCTGCGGCGGCTCCTTGACGGTGCGCGTCGCGTCGTTGCCCTTCGTGACCTCGGTCGGATCGACCTTGCCCGGTTCGGCGGGCGCAGGTGCCGCACCGGGCACGACGGGCGCGCTCGTGTCCGACGAGACGGGCGCTTGCGTCGACGGAGGATTCTCCCGCGGCTCGCTCGGCGGCGTTGCCGCAGGCGAAGGCGGAGGGGGTTGGGCGCTCGCGCGAGGCGCCACGGCGAGCGCCGTCGCAGCGGCGGCGAGCATCGTCACGATCCGGAGCCGCACGGGGTTTCGGACGTAGCACGCCATCCTGGGTGCGTCCTGGAAAAAGGTAACTCAGAGCTGCGTGACGGCGGTCGGGACGTCGAGGAGACGCGGTCGCGCGATCGGCTCCTCGAGGTACCAGTGGGAGATCGGGACAGAAGCCGATTGCCACGCGTGGCGGTGATGCCGCGCCGCCGCGAGATCGAGAAGCTCATGAAGGGCCTATTTTGTCGATGTGTCGTGACGGCACTGCCGTTGCTGTGCACGCGGTCATGTCGCGCAGCGCCAACGCCTTCGACCTCCGTTCCAACGACGACAGCTCCCACGTCAGCTCGCACGATGCCGCCGACGAGAGCGGCGAACACACGGTGATGGTGGAGACTAAGCGGCTCACGGCGTTCGATCTCGAGAAGGTCCTGGCGGCGGAAGCGGCGGCCGCGAAGGCCGCGGGCGATGACGCCGGAGCGAACGACGACGGCGAGCCCGAGCCGACCGTCGCCCTCTCCGTCGACGCAAACCTGCGCTTCATGTCCCAGGCGTTCCGGAGCAGCGACGACGAGATCACCCTCGAGGCGCCGGTCTTCCCGATCCCCGGCGGCGTCCCATCTCCGCTCGGCGACGACGTCCAAGCGGAGCCCGCCCCCGTCACCAAGCGGGCTTCCGCGCTGATGCCGGAGCTGACGTCGCTCTTCGGCGATGCCGACGGCGACGAAGGCCGGGGCGCCGTCGAGGCGCCGGAGCTCCTCGCGCCGGAGGCGCTCATCAGCAAGGTCTCCGGGATCCGGCAGTGCGTCTCGCCCGAGCGCGCAAGGGTCGCGCGCGAGGCACGCGACGCCGCACGCATCATCAGCGAAGAGGAGCGGAAGACCCGCCTCCTCGTGATCGGCATCTGGGGCGCAGCGGTGACGCTCTCGGGGCTGCTCGCGTTCTTTGCGATGACTCCCTGAGGATCAGGAGCTCAGCTCAGCGCCGCCTCCTTTGATTGCCTGGCCCGGCGGCGTACAACTGAGGAGATGTCTCGACGGCTCGGGCTGCTCGTCATCGCCGGCGCGTTCGTGGCTGGCGTCGCCGTCAACGCTGCGTGCAGCAGCAGCGACGACGGGGCCGGACCGCCGCCCCTCTCGACCGGCGGCTCGTCATCCTCGCGCGATGCAGGCCGGCGCGACAGTGGCGGCGGCTCCGAGGGCGACGCGCTGTCGCCCGCCGACGCCGGAGCCGGCGCCACGACGTACAAAGGCACGCTCGCGGAGACCAAGACGGTGACGTTCGGCGGGGAGCCGTTCTGCGAGTACACGATGACGCTGAAGGACGTCGAGATCGAGATCGCAGCGCTCGACTCCGGCGACGTCATCGGTGCTGCCGTGAAGGACACGGCCGTCGAGACCTCCGTACCGCCCTGCCCGCACCCGCCGATGGCTACCTCGATGCAGCGCTTCGCGCTCACGACGGTGACGAAGACGGCGTCCGGTGCAACGCTCGCCTTCGAAGGCGCGAGCACGAACCGACCGGAGACGTCGCTCGTGATCGATCTCACGCGCGTCGGCGTCACCTACGAAGCTTCGGTCGGATGGAAGCGCTCCGATCAGACGCCGCCGCTCGTCTGGGAAGTGACGGCAAAGGTCACGCTCGCAGCGCAGTGACCGCCCGCTCACTTGAAAAGGGGTGCGAACGCCCGCTCACTTGAAAAGCGGTGCGAACGCCCGCTCACTTGAAAAGCGGTGCGAACACGGGGCCTCTCTCGTGCCTCCGCCTTCGCGCGTCTTCCCACGCGACGACGCGCGACGACACGACCGAGACCGCAGCCGCGAGCATGAGCCCGGCGATGACGTCGATGAGGTAGTGCCAGCGCAGGAACATCGTCGAGATCACGATCTGCGATGCGAAGAGCGCCAGCGGGATCCACGTGTACCGGAACGGCGACAGGCGCCGGTGGCGCGCGCCGAAGAGCGCGAGGAACGTCGGCGCTGCCGTGTGGAGGCTCGGGAAGATGTCCGTCCGCGCGGTGACCTCGCCGGCGTCGACGGCCGCACGCATGAGGCGCCACCACGTCGGGCCGTCGAGCTCGTGGACGAAGCTGCCAGCGAGATGCTGGTACGGGCCGTAGCCCGGCACGACGATGTAGAGGAGATGGCCGACGCAGAAGAGCGTCACGAGACCGAACGAGACCTCGGCGACGAGCTTCATGTTCTTCGCCGCGAACAGGAGCGGGAAGATGTGGACGGCGAGGATGAAGAAGTAGCCGAAGTAGAAGAAGGAGAACCACTCGACCGTCGACGTGGTGACGAAACGGTCGAAGACTTCCGCGGGCTCGAAGCCGAACACGAGCTTGTCGAACGCGTAGATCTCCGCGTCGAGGCGGACCGAGCGCGCCGTCGGCAAGATGTATTGCAGGTGCGAGAACGATCCGAAGACGCCCGCGAAGAGCCCGAGCCGATACACGAGCCCGCCGGTGATGCCCGTGAGCACCTTTCCTCGAGCGAGGCCGACGCCGACGACGAACGCAGTGATGTCGAGCGAGAGATACGCGAGCGCGGTCGTCCGTCTCGGGCCGTCGCCGGCGACCGTGCAGGCGAGCAGCGCGAAGAGGTACGCGAGGACGATCCAGTCCTGTACCGCAAGCTCGCTCCAGACGTTCGCCTGCGCGCCTGCGTGGAGAGAGCCCGTCGTGCCCGGACGCAGACGCCTTGTCGGGGTGGTGCGGGTGAAGATGTCCGCGATGTTCATGCTGAGCTAACTGGCTGACTGGTTGAACCACCCAGCCATTCGCAAGACCCGCGCCCGCGGTCCGCTCCCCAATTCCTCGGCGTTTTTCCGGCTGACTCGCGTAGTGCGCTACGCAGTTCGCTGCCATCGGGGCGCCGTCCAGGCGTAAGAGCGTTCGCAGCAACGTGCTCGCTGATGTCAGCCACGGCTCGAGAGATGTCTGCGACGACGCTCGCCCGTCGCGTGGCATGGCAGGATGTCGTCGATCCGCGATGACCGCGATCAGCAGGATTGACGCTTGCCGCATGGCCGTCAGCGTGGCGCATCGTTGGCTCGCGTGGCTCGCGTGGCTCGCGTGGCTCGCCGTCGTCCTCGTCTCCCCCGTTGCTGCGGCCGCGCCAGAACCGACCTCGTCGAAGGTCGAGTTGCCCTACGTCGTCTCGGGCGGGATCGCGGACTGCTTGTCGGAGCAGGCGTTCCTCGATGCCGTCCGGGCTCGCCTCGCGGACCACTCGTTCGAGTCGCCGAAGCCGATCACCGTCGCAACGAGGATCGAGCCCGACGGCCAACGACTCCGAGCGACCGTGACGCTGCGCGAGGAAGGAGTGCTCGAAGGGCAAAGCGAAGCGACGCAGGAGATCTTCGCAGCGGCTGACGAGTGCCCGACGTTGAGCGCGACGGCGGCTCTCGCCGTCAGCCTCACGATCCAGCGCTCACGAGCCCGCGCTCATCCGTCACCGGAGGCGGCGCCTCCACCGGCACCAGAAGACACACGTTCCGAGGCGGCACCTCCTCCACCTGCCCGACCACCTGCCCGACCACCTGCCCGACACTCGAGGCCGGACCAACCTCGGCCGCTCACCGGCAACAGCGCGCCTCTCCAGCCCGCTCCTCGCGACGCCCCGGAGATCCAAACCCAAGCGTTCCTGACCGGCGCTTACGGTGTCCTGCCGTCCGCGTCGCTCGGCACGTCGTTCGGGGCGCTCGTGAAGACAACCTCATGGTCGGCCGGGCTGGAAGGTGGAGCGAGGCTCCCGGCTGAGGTCGCGTCGGCCTCCACGCTTGCTGGAGCGAAAGCATGGCTGATCTTTCTCGGCGGCTCCGTGTGCGCGAACCGAGGACCCATCTTCGTGTGCGCCCTTGGTACGCTCGGGGACTTCCGCGCGGCAGGCACCGGGCGGTTGCGCAGTCGCTCCAGCGACTCTACGTACGTCGCGCTCGGAGCGCGGGTGGGGGCCGAGCTTCCGATCGTTCAGCCCTTCTCGCTCTTGATCCATGGCAGCGTGCTCTCTCCGCTCTCCCCTCCTGCGCTCCGCATCGAGGACGAGCTCCTCTGGAGAGCGCCGATCCTCGGGGGCGATCTGGGAATCGGCGTACGCATGTCGATTTTCTGACGGGCGCCGAAGGCCGGTCCCAATACCGGGTGAACGCCGCGTAGCGGCGCCCGTGGCGACAAGTGAGCAATCGAAGCGAAGTTCTCACGTGGGGGACCTCGGGGGGACTTGGCCCCTCGAACGTGAGTGACGTGCGTTCCCCACGTGAAGAGCGCGTGGAATTCCACACCGTCTTCGACAGGAACTTTCGCTTCGTCTGCGTGACCCTGCGGAGGCTCGGCGTTCGTGACAGCGACGTCGAGGACGTCGCGCAGGAGGTCTTCGTCCTCGTCCACAAGAAGCTCGACAGCTACGAGCCGGCGCGCTCGCTCCAGCTCTGGCTCTTCGGGTTCTGTCTCCGTGCCGCCTCCGACCACCGGCGGCTGGCGCGCCATCGTCGCCTCCTTCACGGGCAAGACCCAGACACCGAGATCGCCCACACGGATCCTCTCCCCGACGCGCGGATCGCCGCGGAGCAGAATCGGCGGCTGGTGCTTGCGGCGCTCGACGATCTCGACGTCGACCGTCGCGCCATCTTCGTGATGCACGACCTGAACGAGTTCTCCGCTCCCGAGATCGCCGAGATGCTCTCGATCCCCGTCAACACCGTCTATTCGCGGCTTCGTCTCGCTCGCGAGGACTTCCGGAAGGCCGCTGTTCGCTTGCGCGCGGCGCGAGGCTCACGATGAGCGACCACCCCGAAGCGAGCGCAGCCGACAGTCCGCTCGACCCGGAGCTCCGGGCACTGCTCGATGACACGCGGCTCTGCGACGAAGCCGACCCGGCTTACGATGACGCCGCACGTAGGCGCGTGCTCGGGCGTCTCGAGCGTGCGCTCGGAGACGCCCCCGCCGGCGGACGGACGCTCCCCAAGCTTCGTTCGGGCGTGATGCTCGCGTCCGTCTGTCTGCTCGCTACGTTCGCCGGGTCGAAGCTCGTCGAGCACGGTCGCGGTGATGCCCCTGCGCCCGCGGCGAGCACGCTCGCGGCGCCGCCTGCCGCCTTCTCTCCGATCTCCGAGCCTGCGCCCGCTCACGGCGACGATGTCCCGACGACGCACGTCGACGATCTCCCGTCGTCCGCATCCGTGCCCTCGCCACCTGCTCCGGCGCGCGCACCTCGAGCGAACGCTCCCAGCGCGGTCACCACCGCCCGCACGGGCACGGACCTCGCGGAGGAGTACCGTCTCGTCGAGGGCGCACGCGCCAGCCTGGCCGCGAGAGACTACTCGAGCGCGCTCCGCTCGATCCGCGAGCACGCCCATCGCTTTCCCACCGGGCAGCTCGAACAGGAGTGCGAGAGCCTCCACATCCAGACGCTCGTCGAGATGGGTCGGCTCGGAGAAGCGCGCGAGCGCGCTCAGCGGTTCCAAGCGCGCTTCCCGAACGGGCTGCTGCTTCCGTCCGTCACTCGGGCGATCGCGAGCTCCCCCGACTCCGCCCTTCCCTGAAACGCGCGACGCCTCGCGCTCGACCCTCCAAGACCTCTTTCCCGTCGGTCCCACATGCGTTCCATCAAGTACAGATCGCTCGTCGTCGTGACCGCGCTCACCACGACTGCCATCACCCTCGCCAGCGGGTGCGCCGAGACGTCGATCGAGGTCGGTACGTTCCTCGACAACGACGCCGGCCCGCAGCCCCCGAGCTTCACGCCCGTCGACGCGGGCAGCAACGCCGAGGCCTCGACGCAAAGGCCGCTCGACCTCTGCATCTCCACCACGTGCCCGGCGCCCTACGATACGTGCGGAGACGGCTACCGCTGCAACACGAACGTCTCGAACGACTCGAAGAACTGCGGCGCCTGCGGGAACGAGTGCCCGGCCGAGTTCGGCTACCTGAACATGACGTCAACGTGCGTGAACGGAATGTGCGAGCCCGTCTGCGCCAAGCAGCTCCGCTACATGCAGCCGGCGTGGAACTTCGGCGACTGCAACAAAGTCCTCGAGGACGGCTGCGAGATCAACCTCTCCACCGACCCGAACAACTGCGGCGCGTGCGGGAACAGGTGCGCCGACGGCGTGATCTGTGTCGACGGCAAGTGCGGACTCGAACCCGGTCAGATGATCTGCAACGACCAGGTCATCGACGTCCGCAGCGATAACTTCAACTGTGGCTCGTGCTGGAACTACTGCGAGCCGCCGCTGGATGCGCCCGAGCTGCCGCCCAACATGGAGTACGGCTGCGTGAATGGGCAGTGCGGCCAGCCTCGGTGCTACGACGACGGCTTTGGCACCGCCTGGACGGACTGCGACAACAACCTCGAGAAGAACGGCTGCGAGGTCTACGTCGGACAATATAACGGGGGAGGAGAGTTCGACCCGAACAACTGCGGCACGTGCGGGAAGAAGTGCACCGGCGATCAGTTCTGCGCGGTCGTATCCGGTGCCGGCAGCGCGTCGTGCGTCTGCGAGAACCCGCAGCACACGCGGTGCGGAAGCATCGAGACCTACAACCTCGGTTGCTACGACCTCCTGAACGACATCGAGAACTGCGGGACGTGCTTCAGCAAGTGCACCGCGTACAGAGCGAACACGACCGCGGCATGCCGCAAGGGCCTCTGCGAGGTCGAGTGCACGCCGGGCTGGGGCGACTGCGACGGCAACCCGAACAACGGCTGCGAGACGAACTTGAAGGTCAGCGACGGCCATTGCGGCGCGTGCGGCAATCGTTGTGACACGCAAGCTGGCCAGCCGTGCGTCGACGGTCAGTGCGCGGTGACGGAGTGCGACGCAGGAGCGGGGCCGCAATGATCGCTCGGAACCAGAGTGAGGCACGCGAGCGCCACTCGAGTGAGTCGCCGACGAAGCCGATGCGTTCGGTCATGGCAGCGACGGGCGTCTTGGGTCTCGCCCTGCTCGCTGCCGCCGTGGCGAGCTGCGCCGACAGCGAAAGCGCGGTCGCTCCCGAGCCGCTGCCGAACGTCGTTCCCGAAGCAGGAGCTTCGGGGGTGGACGTCGACGCCTCCGCCGATGGCGGTCCGGACGCCGATTGCACCACCACCGGCGACGGAGGCTGCACGACCCACGAGCTCACGTGCGCCGAGGCCGACTTCTGCGCCGTGCCTAGCGGCGTCGACAACCGCTACGCGCTCCTCGACCTGTGGGGCACGTCGGACAAGGACGTGTGGGCCGTCGGCTCGGGCGGCACGGTCATCCACTGGGACGGCGCTGCCTGGAAGCATTTGGCCTCCGGTCGCAAGGACACGATGCGTGGAGTGGGCGGACGCTCGGCGAACGACGTCTTCATCGTCTCGTCGATGAACCTGGTCCTTCACACCACCGGCGTCCAGAACGGCACCGCGACATTCACGATCGAGGCGCCCGTCGATCGCGGCTACCCCACCAACCACATGGGCGCGACGCTGACCAACGTCTGGTCCGCGCCGACGGGTGAGCTCTTCGTCGCCGGCCCCGAGACGCTGACGTCGCCGCAAAACAGCCTGTGGCGTCATCATCCCGGCGTCGTCGCGGGCGAGGGCCCCGAATATCCCTGGGAGCCCGCATCGACGTTCTGCACGGTGCGGCCTTGCCTCGGGGTCAACGGCGTCTGGGGAGCGAGCGCCAGCGACATCTGGATCGTCGGCGACTACGGCGAGTCTTACCGCTCCAAGGGGCCCGTCGGCGACGGCGGCGGCTCGGAGCAGTGGACCAGGACGAAGACGACGCTCACGAACCAGCATCTCCGCGCCATCTGGGGAAGCAGCGGATCCGACGTATGGACCGTCGGCGACGGCGGGACAATCCGCCACTGGTCGAACGACGGCACGGAGCACTGGGAGATCGTGCCGTCGCCGACGAAGGAGAACCTCCGCGCTGTCTGGGGGACTGGCCCGAGCGACGTGTGGGCTGTCGGCGATGCGGGAACGATCCTGCACTGGGACGGCAAGACCTGGAGCGTCGCCACCGCGACGCTGCCGCTCGGACCGAAGCCGCGCCTCTACGGCGTCTGGGGCAGTGGCCCGAACGACGTCTGGGTCGTGGGCGAAGGGATCGCCCTCCACTTCACCGGAGCCAAGGCTCCGAAGACCAAAGGCAACGGACGATGATCCTCTTCTCGAGCCGGCGGGTTCTCTTCTCCGCGCTCCTCACATCGCTTCTCGCAGGGCCCGCGATCGCGTGCTCGAGCGGTGACGACACGAACAACGGCGGCCCCGACCTGCAGCCGGACGCGGGCACGTCCGACGCGCCCGTGTTACCGGACGAAGATCCGAATGATGATGCAGCAGCCCCAGACGACGACGCAGGCGCGGACGCCGGCGATGCCGCACCGCGGACGTGCTCCGACGATCTGGTCTGCCACACCGCCCTCCCGCCGAAGTCATTCTTGAGAGACGTCTGGAGCGCCGGCGACGGTGTCGTCTGGGCGGTCGGCCGGAAGGATGCGCTCCTCACCAACGCGAACGGCACGATCGTTCGCTGGGACGGCGCCGCGTGGACCGAAGTGTTCACCGATCCGTTGCGCTTTCATGCCATCTGGGGGAGCGGCCCGACGGACATCTGGGTCGGCGGCGGCAGCGGCCTCTTTCACGGCACGGGCCCATCGGCGTCGCAGATCACGTGGACGAAGGTGCGGAGCGAGCCGATCGTCTCGATCTGGGGCGCGAGCGCAAACGACATCTGGGCCGTCGGGCACTCGAACGGCTTCGACGGCAAGGTGCTCCACTACACCGGCGCAGGTGCCGGCGGCGCTGACGGCTGGGAGATCGATCCGATCTCGTCGCGCCCGGCGATGTACGTCAAGGTCTGGGGCTCGAGCTCCGGCGACGTCTGGCTCGGCGGCGCCGAGTTCGCCACGTGCGGCTTCAGCTATTGCAATGGCACGCGTGCGTTTGCGCTCCATCGAGTACCGGACGGCGACGGCGGCGTCACTTGGAGCGAGGACGGGATGCCCGATTTCATCGGCATCGTCCCGGGAGCGGGCGTCCACGCCGGAAGCACGTTCTCCGGTGGCGGCTCACCGACGGGCGACTCCGTCTGGATGATGGGCAGCCGATCGCCGACGAAACCGGACCAGTACTCGAGCAGCCCCGTCTACGACGTGGTCTTCGTCGGGACGCGCAAGGCCGATGGCTCCGGCTACACCTGGTCCGACAGCACGTTCGGGACATGCACCGGCCAGGTCTTCTGCCAAGGAGCTTGGTTCAATCGCGCGGTCTGGGGCAAGGCCCCGAACGACGTCTACCTGGCCGGTGAACACGGCCAGCTCCGGCACTGGAACGGGACGAGCTTCACGCACGTCAAGACCACGCTCCAGAAGATCCCGATGATGAAGTCGCTCTACGGGATGTGGGGCTCATCGGGCACCGACCTCTGGATCGTCGGTGACGAGATCGCGCTCCACAAGGTCGACAAGGGCAGCCTCAGCCAACTCTGAAGCGAGAGCACCGGGTCTCATGAACCGCCGAGAACGTTTCTTCTTCATCGCCGCTGCGCCGCTCCTCGCGGCGGGTGTGCTCGTCGCCTGCAGCGACGACGATCGCAGGCCGATCTACGACGCTCCCGATACGGGGCCCGACTCGTCCGCGAACCTGCCCGAGACCGCGGCGCTTCCGCTCGACGACGCTGGCGTGCCGGACGTGCGCGTTCCCGTCGACGCGAGCGACGAGCCCGTCGTGTGCACCACGAATCCGTGCGTCACCCAGCTGGTCTCGGGTGCAAACCACTTCTGCGCTCTGCTCGAGGACAAAACCGTCCGCTGCTGGGGCGGCGCGTATCGAGCGATGGGCATCTTCGACGCAGGCGGCGATCCCGACCCGGCGCAATCGAGCCCGATGTCGATCGGGCTCCAGGGCGTCGAGCAGATCAGCGCGGGCAACATGACGACGTGCGCGCGCCTGACGAACGGCACGGTCACGTGCTGGGGCGCGAACGGTGCGAACGAGCTCGGCCTCGACCCGCCCAACGCCGACGTCGGTCCTCACGGTCCCGCGCCAGTCGCGTTCGACGGCGGCGCGCTCGACGGCGTCACGCGGATCGACGTCGGCACCGTCGGCGCCGTCTTCGCCGTCAAGGCCTCGGGGAAGCTCTGGTCGTGGGGCGACAACACCGAGCACGTCCTCGGTCGCGTGAACGAAGGCAAGAACTACCTCGGACCGGGACCGGCCACCCAGCTCGCCGGCGAGACGATCCGGCGGGCCGGCGGCGGCGGAATACGCGGACTCAGCGGTGCGAGCTTCGCGATCACCGTAGACGGACGCCTGCTCACGTGGGGAACGTCGGCGCAGGCCGTCGCGTACCCAGGCGCGATCCCCGCCCCAGTCGCCGGTCTCGAGAACGTGAGCAGCGTCTCGATGCTCTCGGACAACATGTGCGCGGTTGCCGATGGACGTCTCTACTGCTGGGGACGGGAAGGCGATCGAGCCTGCTCCGGAAGCGGCGATACCATCATGAGCCCCCTCGCGATCCGAACGCGAGGAGAGGCGAGCGCGCAGCAGGTGCACGTGGGCGCCTACAACACGTGCGTGAGGCTGACCGACGGCACGATCGAGTGCTGCGGAGCGGACAACCAAGGGCAGCTCGCGAGGGGCAACACGGACGCGGGCACGCCGTCCTCGGAGCGGCTGTTGACCAAGGCCACGGCCTTCACCGGGCACGCCGTTCAAGTCGTCGTCACGAACACCGCGATCTGCGCGCTCGTCCAGGGCGGGACCGTGTCGTGCTGGGGCAGCAACGACTACGGCCAGCTCGGCCAGGGCACGCGGGACGAGGAGCGGCATCCGGTGCCCGTCACCGTAGAGTTCGACTGAGCGATGGAGAACGTCATGACTCGCTCTCGCCACGTCATCGCATTCCTCGCGACCATCTCGGTCGTCATCGCAGCGGCTTCGTGTGGCGGCCAGGACCGATCCTTCATCGAGGGACCGTCCACGGAGCTGGTGCCGGCGGAGGCAGGTACACCCGACGGCCCCCCCTCCTGCACCGGCCTCCGCTGCTCGCGTGACCTGAAGAGCGTGGTCGACGGCTGCACCGACGAGGTCGTCGAGGTGTGCAGCCCCGACACGGGCTGCGCGAGCGGTGCGTGCGTCGATCCGTGCCAGGCCGCCGAGGTGGCGAAGGGATCTACCGGCTGCTCCTTCTGGACGCTGCCGCCGGACGAGCCCGACTACGGGCCGGGCTCCTGCTTCGCCGCGATGATCGCGAACACGTGGGACCTGCCCGTCACGATCACTGCCGAACACGGAACGGCGCCGCTCGATCTCCGCGACTCGCTCTTCACCGTCGAGATGATCGGCACGAACCCGAAGTACACGAAGCTCGAGGGCCCGCTCCCGCCGGGACAGGTCGCGGTCGTCTTCCTCTCCGAGCGGCGTCCCACGCCGCCCCCGATCTTTGGCCGCCAGAACTTCTCCGCGTGCCCCGAGGGCGTCGTCGGAGCGTTCAACGGCGATCCGATCGACCACGGCACCACCGTGACGAAGGCCTTCTCGATCAAGACGGACGCGCCCGTGAGCGCGTATTCGATCTACCCGTACGGAGGGGCGAAGACGCACTTCCCGACCGCGACGCTCCTTCTGCCGTCGACGTCGTGGAGCACGAACTACCTCGCCGTGAACGGCTGGCCGCAGTCGTTCGACAGCTACGAGAACCCGATCGGGACCCCGACCCTCCAGATCGTCGCGCAGTCGGACGACACCGAGGTCCGCATGCGGCCGAAGGTCGACGTCTACGACGGAATGGGCGTCACCGGTGGGGCCGCCGGACGTCCGCTGACGTGGAAGCTCTCGCGCGGGCAGGTCCTGCAGATCACGCAGTCCGACGAGCTCACGGGAAGCCCGATCGAATCGAGCAAGCCGATCGGCGTCTTCGGCGGCGCGCGGTGCACGTTCGTCCCCAAGAACATCCAAGCGTGCGACGCGCTCCAGCAGCAGCTTCCCCCGCTCGGGCAGTGGGGCTCCGAATACGCGCTGGTGCCGTATCGCGATCGATTCGGCGGCGAGCACGAACGCCGCGAGGTCGTTCCCTATCGTCTCGTCGGCGCGGTCGATGGGACCGTCCTCACATACGATCCGGTGAAGCCGCGCGATGCTCCGACGTCACTGCGCGCCGGCGAGGTCCTCTCGTTCATGAGTGACGAGCTCGTCGTCGTGAAGAGCCAGGACGCCGATCATCCCTTCTACGTGTCGGTCATGATGACGGGAGCGCTCTTCAACAGCGGCGCAGCGAGCGATGGAGATCCCGATTTCGTCAACCTCGTGCCGACGGATCAGTTCCTCGATCGCTACGTCTTCTTTGCAGACCACACGTTCCCGGAGACCTCGCTGACGCTGGTCCGCCGGAAGACCGCGAAGGGCTTCATGCCGGTCGAGCTCGACTGCATCGGCGAGGTCCAGAGCTTCCGCCCGCTCGGCGCGACCGGTGAGTACGAATACGCCTGGGTCGATCTGACGAAGGGCTCGCTTCCAACGAGCGGTACGTGCGGTGCCGGCCGTCGCGAGGCGAAGAGCGACGGGCCCTTCTCCGTCACCGTCTGGGGCATGGGCTACTGCGCGAGCTACGGCTACGCGGGCGGCGCGGGCAGCCGGCCGATCACGAAGGTCGAGGTGCCGGTGATCGTCAACTGACCGTCCTCGACGGGCAGCGTACGACGGCTCAGCCCGTCTTGATCATCCCGGCCTCGACCTTCACCGGCCAAGGCGTGAGGCGCGCCCCCGCGCAGGGGCCGCCGACGCAGGCGCCGTCTTCGATCCGGAAGAGCGCGCCGTGCCACGCGCACGCGATGAGCTTCTTGTCCGGCGTCAGGTAGTCATCCAGCTTCGGCGTGAGGGGGCGGCCCTGGTGAGGACAGAGATCGACGTAGCCGAACACCGCCTCTCCCTGGCGCACGACGAAGCCGTAGAAGAACGCCTCACCGATCTGCAGGACGAAGTTGCGCGCGCCGCCGTCCGTGATGACGTCGAGCGGGCAGAGGGCGACGCCGGGAGGTGTCTTGTACACGCGCTCGCGCGGAGTGTTCATCGCGCGCTCTCCAACCGTCGACTCACCAAGACGCTGTGTTTCGGATCATGGATGTGCACGGGACGTCGACACTCCGTAGGTCCGGGAGCGCGCCGTCGTCAACGCGACCGACATCGCACGCGCGACAAAGTGCATTCGAGCTCGACCGTTCGCGCATGTCCTCGAACCGGCGATCACGCATGCCGTCGGCTCGCACGAAGATGATCCGGTTGAACTGACCCCGCAAAGGCGGTAGAAGCGACATCGGTCACGAGCGCCAGCGACAAGCCCCGGCTAGCTGGCCGACAACCCTCCGACCGCGGTGGGGTGTCCCGGGTGAAGACCAGGCCGACGCAATCCCGCGTCGGCAAGCGCGGACTCCGACAGCGGGGTCCTCTGCCTCCGAGGCACCCATGCCGACCGTCGACTCGCCATCGCCGTGTTCCGTCTCTCCCACCCGAGCTGCTTGCGCGGAGCTCCATCTTCCTCTTCCCGTCATCGGCGCCGATCTCGTCGTGCCGCTCGTGACCGGTGAGCAGGTCCGCTACGTCAACCTCGATTGCGCCGCGAGCGCGCCTTGCCTGCGCGTCGTCCACGAGACGGTGACCGCGCTCTTGCCCTGGTACAGCAGCGTGCACCGTGGCGCGGGGTTCGCCTCCACGGTGATGAGCGAGGCGTACGACACGGCGCGCTCCATCGTCGCGGCACACGTGGGCGCAGGCCCGGACGATACCGTGGTGTTCACGAGGAACACGACGGACTCTTTGAACCTCCTCGCGTCGGCGCTGCCGGAGGACACGACCGTCGTGTGCTTCGCCTCGGAGCACCATGCGAACCTCCTTCCGTGGCGGAACGGAACGCACGTCCAGCTTCCCGTGCCGAAGAGCCAGGACGAGGCGGTCGCGCGTGTGGAGGAGGCGTTGCGGACGCTGACGTCGCGTCATCGACTGCTCGCCGTCACCGGAGCGAGCAACGTGACGGGCGAGATCTGGCCGATCGCCGAGCTCGCTGCGCTCGCGCACCGGTACGGAGCTCGCATCGTCGTCGACGCGGCGCAGCTCGCGCCGCACCGCGCGATCGACATCGCCGCACTCGGTGTGGACTACGTCGCGCTCTCCGGTCACAAGCTGTACGCGCCGTTCGGCGCCGGCGCGCTCGTGGGTCGTGCGGACTGGCTCGATACCGCGAGGCCCTATCTCGCGGGCGGCGGGGCCGTGCGACGCGTCGCGCTCGACGGGACCGAATGGGCGAGCGGGTTCGCACGCCACGAAGCAGGAACGCCGAACGTCCTCGGCGCAGTGGCGCTCGGCGCGGCATGCCGCGAGCTCGGGCGCGTCGGGATGCAGGCCGTCGCGGCGCACGAGGCGACGCTGCTCAATCGGGTCCGCCGTGGCCTCGAGGCCCTGCCTGCCGTCGAGACGCTCTCGATGTGGGGAGCTTCGAGCGCACGGGTCGGCATCGCCACCTTCCGGGTCAGCGGATGGCATCCGAACGCGTTCGCTGCCGCGCTGAGCGCCGAATACGGCATCGGCGTCCGCGACGGGACGTTCTGCGCTCACCCGCTCGTGAAGTGCCTGACGACGACGTCCGATACACGCCACGACGGCCCGATCCCCGGGGCGGTGCGCGCGAGCTTCGGCGCGGCGACGACGGAAGACGACGTCGATCGCTTTCTCCAGGCGACGACCGAGCTCGTCGGACGTGGCGCTCGATGGCGCTACCGCGTCGTCGCCGGCCGGCACCTCCCCGATCCGGATCCGCGCGCGCGACCGCGCGTTTACGCGGAAGATCCGCTCGGCGGGCCCCGCGCAGGCACGCCCGCCTTCAGTTCTGCGGAGCCTTGCCGTTCTCTTGCCTGAGAGGCGCGGCACCGGACATCCGGTGCCGTGCGAGCTCCAACTTCTGACTCAAGCCCCCCACCCTCTCGAGCACTTCACACGACGACGTCGAGACGAACGATCTCGGACCTGAAACGAGTCTTCGGACCGCGCGGACTTTTGCCCACCTTGGGTGACGCGCGTTAGAAATATCACCCTAAGCCGTCGGGAATCGCCGTCAGCCAAAAGGCTCGCGGCACATCGGCAAAAGCGTGGGCCGAAAGGCTGCCCATGTTGACCATTCCGCTGCGTGCCCGTGCTTCTTCGCCTGCGTTTGCGGGCGTTCCCTACTCCGTCGAGGCGCTGCCGGCTGCGAACCTCCTCGTCCTCGGCACCGGCGTCGTCGGCTCCGAGGTCATTCGCCAGGCGCAAGCCCTCGCGCGATCGCCGCGGCTCGCCGGCGCGACGGTTCGTCTCGTCGGACTCGCGAATCGACGATCGGCCATCTTCGATCGGCGGGGCGTCGGCGCGGGTGACGTTGCCGAGCTATGTCGGCCCAATCCGACGAAACGCTTGCCGACGCCGTTCGACGTCGCGGCATGGCGAACGCAGATCGCGACGCTCGCCACGCTTCCGGAGCCGGTGCTCGTCGACTGCACCGACGCGCCGGACATGGACGTCGTCTACGAGGAGGCCCTCGCGCGCGGCGTTCACGTCGTCACGGCGAACAAGGAGCCCCTCGTCGCGAGGCTCGATCGGATCGCGAAGGTGAAGGCCGCCTCGGCACGAACCGGCGCGCAGCTCCGGTACGAAGCGACCGTCGGGGCCGGCCTTCCGATCGTGCGAACGCTCCAGTCGCTCGTGCGCACCGGCGACCGCGTCGGGGTCATCGACTGCGCGGTCTCCGGCACGCTGGCCTTCGTGCTCGAGGGGCTCCGGAGAGGCGTGCCGCTGTCTCGCGCGGTCGAAGAGGCGGTCGAGGCCGGTCTCGCCGAGCCCGATCCCTACCTCGATCTGTCCGGCCTCGACGTCGCGCGGAAGGCGGTCGTGCTCGCGCGCGAGCTCGGCGCAGCCATCGAGCTCGAAGACGTGAGCGTGGAACCCTTCGTTCCGCGCGCGGTGCTCGACACCGTCGCGAAGGACGGTCTCGCCGCGCTCGAAAGGCACGATGCGGAGTGTGCTGCCCATTTCGCGCGCCTTGCTTCCGGCGGCAGGCACCCCGCGTATCTCGCACGCATCATCGTCGAGCACCTGCCCGGGCGTCGCGTCAGCGCTCACGCGATCGTCGGGCTCGCCGGCGTCGACAGCCATCATCCGGCCGCCACTTTGCCTGCGGGCTCGGCGTCGGTTGCGTTCTACACGGAGCGCTACGGGCTCGATCCGCTCGTCGTGCAGGGCGCAGGCGCAGGCGGAGCGGTCACGGCGGGAGCCTTGCTCGCGGACGTCCTCGAGCTCTCCCGCACGCGCCACTCCGTCCCGCGCCTCAGCTCCGCTTCCTGAAGGCCTCGCGGCCGCGGGCGGCCATCGAGGCCATCGAGGCCATCGAGGCATGACATGACGAGTGGCGTCTTTTTGGAGGTGGTCACCGAGATTGGCCCCTCCTCTTGGCGGCGAGAAGAGACGAAGCCGCGTCAGCCAATCCCTCACTGGAGCGAAACCGCCAATTCACTGTTCACGATCGTTGACTCGTGCAGTGGAGCCGTCTAGCGGTGATCATTGCGGAGATGAACTCCTGATTCGATACGAATCTGGAATGCATCGCATACCGGACACGACAAGTGCCGAGGAGAAGCCTCGCCCCCCTCATGGCGTGGATGGGGTGGATGGGGTGGATGGGGTGGATGTGAGCGAGTCAGTCACGTTGGTTCGCCTTCGGCTCGGACGGCGCCATTTCGCCGTCGCGGAGCGCGTGCTCGAAGGAGCACTGAACGGATCAAATCCGGTCGTGACCGGCGCGGCATATGGTTGAAAAGCCCGTCGAAGGCGATGGCAGAATGGCAGTTCCCGTGCTCGCGAGAAATTACGCATCTTGCAAATCGGAGCCATTGACGGTCTAGCGAAGCTAGCTGTAGCGTCGGAAACTGGCATGTCTCTACGACGAATGGACGCTCTCGGGCTGGCGGGCCGCCTTTTTGCCATGTTGATAGTCGGGGCAGGCATCGTCGGATGCGGGGCCGAAGGACGCGAAGGCGGCTCGGCACCGCTCGACGCAGGCCAGGCACCGCACGAGCGCCTCGACGCCGGTGGGGGCCCGAACCAGAACACCAACGACGCCGAAGCGGCAACGCTCGCGAGTGGTCGAACCCAATACGCGCTCGTACCGGGTGGGGTCGTCGCCAAGAGCTCCAAGTACTCCCTCACGATGACACTCGGTCAGTCCCCAGGCGGCAACGCGAGCATGTCTTCGCCGAAATACGCGATCGCACCCGGCATCGTCGGCGCCACCCAAACCACCCCGAAGAAGTGAGGAGCATCCGCATGCGTATCCGTACCGCCTTCGCCACCGCGACGACGCTCCTGGCGATGACGACGCTGGCCGACGCCGGTGTTCCCGCCGTGATGACCGAGCAGGGGCGGCTCTTCGACGCGAACGGCCAGCCCGTCTCCGGCTCGGTCCCATTCGCGTTCGCCGTCTATGACACGGAGTCGGGCGGTACCCCGCTCTGGAACGAGACGCAGACCGTCTCCGTCGTCGACGGCTACTTCACGGTGCAGCTCGGGAAGAACACCGCCTTCCCCACGAGCGTGTTCGACGGCTCGACTCGCTGGATCGGCGTCACCATCGGCGACGACAGCGAGATGACGCCACGACAGGCGACGAACAGCGTTCCCTATGCGCTCGTGGCCGGCAACGCGGTCGGTGACATCACGCCGTCGAGCATCACGGTCAACGGCCAGCAGGTGATCGACGGCACCGGCAACTGGGTCGGTCCGGCCAGCGGGCTCGTCGGACCGACTGGACCTGCAGGAGCGCAAGGACCGCAAGGGCCGCAAGGGCCGCAAGGACCGAATGGCGCGATCGGACCAGCGGGGCCCGCAGGCGCCCTTGGTCCGGCAGGGCCCGTCGGACCGGCTGGGCCCGCAGGTCCCGTCGGACCTCAAGGACCCATCGGACCTCTAGGACCCGTCGGACCTCAAGGTCCTATCGGACCTCTAGGACCCATCGGACCTCAAGGTCCCGTCGGACCTGAAGGTCCCGTCGGGCCGACGGGGCCTACGGGCGCGACAGGCGCGAGCGGAGTCGTCGCGGCCGTGTTCGCATCGGGCGGAGGCGCTTCTCCACAGGCCCCGGCGGCGGGAGCGAACTACTCCTTCCTCAGCGCGACCGTCATGGTGACGGTCGCGGCGGGCCAGAAGGTCGTGGTGTGGTCCAGCAAGGCCTTCGGCACCTCGGGAATTGCGAGCGGCGCGGCGAACTTGGACCTCCTGATGTGCTACCAGTCCACCGTGCCCGGGTCGGAGCTCGGAACCGTCGGCGGGGCCATCCTCGATCTTCGGGCTGCCCCCAACACGCGCCAGACGTACAGCTTGAACGCTGCCATCATCGGGCTGGCCGCGGGACAGTACCTCGTAGGTATGTGCGGCAACACCGACGCCGCGAACGTCCCCAACTGGAACTCCAACGAGTACAGCTACACGTCCGCGATCGTCACGAACTGACCGGGCCGCGCGATGCTCTCCGACAGGGATCGTCTGTTCGCCGGCGCGATCGTCCTTGGATTTTCGATCGTCGCGCTTGCCGTCTACCTGGGGCTCACGCAGGGGCGGACGCCTGTGCAACCTCAACCCGCATCTCCCGAGCTTCGCTCGACGGCCTCGGTTGGCGTCGCTCCGCCGAGTCCGTCGAGTCCGCCGCCCCTTCCGGCGCGCGACGAGGTCGACAACAACGTGCGTGCGGCGCTCGACGCGCAGAAGCGCGACGTCCTGATTCCTAAGTGCTGGCTGCCGCTCCCAGCGAAGGAGCGCGAGCAAGGCTCCGTCTACACGCTCAGCCTCAGCTTCGGGCCCGATGGCCAGGAGCTCGGTCGGGGCATCAGCGAGCTGCGCGGTACGGTGTCTCGCGCGGACGTCGCCGAATGCCTGCGTCGCCTTCCGCTGAGCCTCCACATTCCGCCGCCCGGCACGGCGGTGCAGGTCGAGGTCCCGCTGCAGTTTCCCTGAGCGGTCGGGCCCGCGCCCGACTCTAGAGCTCGAGCGCGGGCAGAGGCTCGGCGAGGGGCGCGCCGCGCGTCGTCGCAAGGCTGGGAGGTGTCGATTCCTTCCGGTAGAGTGGCGCGGACGTGGCTTCGGGGCCGAGTCTCGTCGAGCCGCATGCGTTCTTCCATCCGTTGCCGCTTGCGCCGTCGTGTGGGATGGGCGCTTGGCGGCAAGGGCGCCCGCTCGTTCGTCGCGCTCGGAGCCGTGGCCGGGCTTCTGACGACGGCCGAGCCCGCCGGCGCGGAGACGAAGTTCGCCTTCTCGTGGCGCGCCGAGCCAGGCACGACCTGCCTGACCGAGGCGAAGGTCCGCGCGTCGGTCGAGAAGAAGCTCGGACGGTCGGTGTTCTCGTCGCTCGACGATGCCGACATCGTGATCGACGGCGAGGAGGTCCGCGATCCGCAACGCTACCGCGCGCGGGTGACGCAGCGCGATCGGGCGGGACGCGAGCTCGGGGCGCGCGAGCTCACCGCCGAGACCTGCAGCGCGCTCGAGCGCATGACCGTGGTCTTCATCGCGCTCGTCCTCGAGCCGGGCGGCGCGCCCGCTCGAACGGAGAGCGAGGCGCTGCCGGAGCCCACCGAGCCGAATCGACCTCCGGAGAATGCCGCTCCGCTCGCTCCGAAGAACGACGCGGTGATGGCGCTTACCGACACCGCCCCGGATCGCCGAGGCTCCCCTCCCGCCGTCGCGCAAGCTGCACCGGCGAAGCGTGTCGAGCTGCACGCCGGTCTCGGAGTTGGAGCCTCCTCGGGCATGTTGCCGGGCGTGAGCGCATCGTTGCGGCTGACGACCAGGCTCACGCTCCACGGCAGCCGCCTCAGCGCCGATTGGTCCGCTGGTTTCTCTCTTCCACAGACGGTGACCGAGGGCGCGGTCCGCGCGACCTTCACGACGGTGGATCAACAGGCACGCGGCTGCTGGGCCTTGCTCGATCGCGCCCCGGCGCGCATCGACGGCTGTGGTGGTGCCTTCTTCGGCGCGCTCGTCCCGCACGGAGCCAATCTGGATGATCGGAGTGGAGCATCGCTCTCGCTGCTCGGGCCGACGGCGTCGGTGGCATTGCGCGTGAGCGACGCGCTGGCGACGGTGCACGTCGAGGTCGGCATCGTCGCGCCGGCCTTCCGGCGCTCGATCAAGTACCTGGCCATCGGCGGCGAGGAGCGAACGCTCCACACGACGCCTCCGCTCATGGCAACGGCCGCGCTCGCGGGGACGTTTCGCGTGTTCTGACGCTCGCGTCCGCGCCCATAGCTCATCCGCACGCGGGCGAGAGCCGGGCGTCGAATTTGTGATTCGCTTCACAAAAGGGCGCGAAACCCTGGATTACCCTGATGTGCGAGCCTTCTCCGGCACCGCCGTCGCCACGGCCGACGCGGGACATTTCGAGCGCGAAGTGACGAAGGAGGACGCACGCCCGGACTTCCCGGCCCTGTTCCGCGAGCTCTCGCCCTACGTCTACTCGGTGCTCCGCGGCCTCGGCGTACCGAACGCCGATCTCGAGGACGTCTGCCAGGACGTCTTCGTCGTGGTGCACCGCAAGCTCGCCACCTACGAGGAGCGCGGCTCGCTCCACGCTTGGCTCTACGGCATCTGCGTGCGCGCTTCGATCCACGCGCGCCGGCGGCGAGCCCGCAGCCCGGACGTGGGGAGCGAGACACTCCCCGAAGCGGTAGACCCCACGACGCCCGCCGAGCAGGTGAACGCCGCGCAGGGGCGGCAGATCCTCTACGCGATCCTGGACCAGCTCGACGACGACAAGCGCGCCGTCTTCGTTCTCTACGAGCTCGAGGAGCTCACGATGGCTGAAGTGGCCAAGTCTCTCGGCATCAACATCTTCACTGCCTATTCGAGGCTCCGGGCCGCGCGCGCGGACGTCCAGCAGGCGATCCGCCGGTTCTCTCGCGAAGGTGGTGTCCGATGAGCCTCGACCCGAAGCGGCTCGCCGACGTCAGCGCGGACGCCGCTCCCGACGACCGGCTCCTCGCGAGCCTGATCGAGCAGCACCGGCAGGGCCGTCCCGGAGCGAGCGGGCTTCGTTCGCTCGCGAAGAAGCTCGATGCTGGTCCTCCCGTCGGAGCGCTCGGCCGCTTCCATCGGTTGTCGCTCTGGGGCGTGTCGGCGGTCGTCTGCGCCGCGCTCGCGGTGACGGCCTTTCGCATGTCGCCGGACGCGCCCTCGCCGCTCCCACCGGCGGTCGCCGATGCGGACCCCACCGCGCGAGCGTCCGACCTCACGCCGCCGTCGTCCGTCACAGCCGCCGAGCCCCCGGCGACGGTCTCGGTTCACGCGCTCCCGAACGAGCCCGCGCCTGCGCAGGGGCAAGCCGCTTCGGCTTCGCCAGCGGCGCCTCCATCGAGCCGACGCGCGACCGTCGCCCCGAGCAAGAAGACCTGTGACGAGGCCGAGCTCATCGACCGCGCCGAGACGCTCCTGCGGACGAGACAGGCGAAAGGCGCGCTCGAAGCGACCCGTCTCCATGCGGCGTGCGAGGAGACGGTCCTCGATCAAGAGCGAGAGCGCATCGCCATCGAAGCTCTCGTGCTGCTCGGCCGAGACCAAGAAGCGACGACGCGCGCCCGCGCGTTCGAGGCGAGCTACCCGTCGTCGCCGCACCTCCGAAGGATCCGCCAGCTCGTCGGCCTCGGCGCCGAATAGCCGAGCGCAGGCATGTAGCGCCGCGCGCAGCCATCGCAGTTCGAACGTCGATGCGACGACTCAACGCTGTTCTCTGCCTCTCGCGCACGCGACAGGTCGAGGTGGAATCATGAAGACGCGAACCATCATCACCGGACTGGCCGCCAGCCTCCTCGTCTTGCCATGGGGCTGCACGACGGTCGACCACCGGCTCGGCGCCGAGCGACGCGCCGACCCCGGCCCGTTCGTCGCCACGCCGGACGAGGCCGGCGCTCCGGACGCCAGTGACATCTTTACCAATTACTGCCCGTCGGACCGCTGCCCTCCGGGCCGCATGACGTGTCCCTCGTCGCAGTTCCTCTGCGATGTCGATCTCCTCACGGACATAAACAACTGCGGAGAATGCGGGAACGCCTGTCCGCGCGGCTCCGGCAGCGCAGATTACGCCTGCGTCGGAGGCCGCTGCATCATGAACTGCAAGGCAGGCTACGCGCTCGACTGCGACGGCGTCCCCGACAACGGCTGCGAGACATCGCCGCTGACCAACGACCACTGTGGATATTGCGGAAATAAGTGTCCTCCAGACAAGCCGTGCCTGATGCGCGGAATCAGCGAGCTCGGGTGCGGGTGCAAACCGGGCGAGCTCGAGTGTCCGGGGGGCTTTCTGCCCTGCGTGGATCCGTCGACGGACGACGCGAACTGCGGCGCGTGCGGCGACGCTTGCCCGCCCGAAGGCGATGGGAGCGTGGACCCTCCGGCGAACGCGTTCTTCGGATGTCGGAACAGCAAATGCGGGGCACTGAAGTGCAGCGCTGGCTGGGGAAACTGCGACGGCTCCATCGACAATGGTTGCGAGAGCAGCCTCACGACTGACGACAACTGCGGCGCCTGCGGGAACAAATGCCACAACGGCATGAAGTGCGCGCTGAACCAGCAGTTTCTTCCGGAGTGCATGTGCCCGGCAGGTCAGACGTTCTGTGAGGACGGACGCATCGGCGACCTCTACCTCGGCCACTGCGCCGATCTCGCTTGGAACAGGGACAACTGCGGCGCGTGCGGAAATCGCTGCGAGTACAACATCACCAACGCCAACGAGGCTTGCGTCTACGGGAAGTGCGATTGGTCGTGCAACGCCGGCTGGGGCGACTGCAACGGCAACCGCGATGACGGGTGCGAGACCAACATCTCCTCCGATCCGAAGAACTGCGGCGGCTGCGGCATCGTCTGTGACGGCGTCGCCGGACAGGCGTGCGTCGACGGCCAGTGCATGGTCGAGCCGTGCGACGAGATTTGGGATGCGGGAGACCCGGCGCGATGAACAAGACCTGGATCGCTATCGCCACCACGACGGCGGCTTCGGCGCTCGCCATGCTCGCGGCATGTGCCAACGACGACGAAACGGGCGCGCTTCCGCCGGAAGAGAGAAATGCTCCAGTTCCCGCCCCCGCGGCCGATGACGGCGGAGCCGATGCCCAGAGCGACGCGTCGGTCTGCGTCGAGGACTGCGAGTACTACCCGGACGAGTGCACCGATGACGCGCTCTGCGCCAACGCTCTCTTCGGTACGTCGGCGACATCGGATGGCCTCGATCTCCGTACGCACGTTCACGCGCTCGCGGCGCGCTCGCCGACCGATGCCTGGCTGATAGGCACGGTCGGCGTGGCCGCGCACTTCGACGGTACGTCGTGGAAGCGCTCGGTGACGGACACGCAGCATTCGTTCTACGGGTTCTGGCTGCACGGAAGTAGCGAGATCGCTTTCGACGATCCAACGCGCCTCTACGCGCGCGGCCGCGCTACCGACGCCGGCGCGCCGGTGTCTGCCGGCGGGTGGTCGTTCCTCGGGACGGCGGCGGTTCATCACGCCTGGGCCGGGCTCGGCGGCCGCGTCTCCACGTCGTGGGCTCACCCTGACTCGACCTCACTCTGGATTGGCGTGACCACTCAGCACACCCGCGGTGGACTCTGGCGCATGCGCGAATCCGACGACGGACAGCTCGCGTTCACTCCCGCAACCCTCGACAAGTGCGGGGCGATTCCGTGCCAGGAGGTCTACGGAATAAGCGGGCGCTCCGCCGACGAGGTCTGGGCCGTCGGCCCGCGTGGTGCCGCGTTCCGCATCACCAACGCCGAAGCGGACGAACCGACGCTGACGGGCTTCAACACTCAGACCATCATCGCGCTTCACGGGGTCTGGGTCGCGGGACCGAACGACGTCTGGGTAGTAGGCTCGACGGGCACGGTCCGGCGTTGGCGCGGTGATCCCCGCTTCTTCGAGGCCTACGACGAGGTGCCGACGAAGCAGCATCTCCGCGTGATCGCCGGCTCCTCGCCGAGCGACATCTGGATCGCCGGCGACGAAGGCACGGTCTTTCACTACGACGGCGCCGAGTGGACCCGGATGAAGGTCGCTGGGCTCGGCGGAAGACGCCCCCGGCTCCAGCACATCTGGATCCCGTCGCCGGGGAAGGTCTGGATCGCCGGCCAAGGCGTGCTCGTGTCGCTCGGAGGGAAACCATGAGAAGCATCATCGTCCTCGCGCCCGCGGCCGCGTCGCTCGCGATCATCGCCGCGTGCGCGAGCTCGGAAGACGAGACGCCGCGCGCGGATCCGTCACCGCCGGCGCCCCTGCCAGATGGTGGCGAGAGAGACGCCGAGCTCGCACCGGATGTCGACGTCCCGGATACTCGACTGCCCGACTGCAGCTCCGCCGGGTGGTGCATCACGCCCTTTCCCGACGCGGATCTCGTCTTCCGTGACATCTGGCCCCTCGAGGACTTCGCCTTCGCGATCGGCGAGAGCCGGACGGAGGGCGTCAAGGTCCTCGAGTGGAAGAAGTCGGAAGGCGCTTGGAAGTACATCGACGACCGGACGCAGAACAGCATTGGCATCGGCACGTTCGCCGGCCGGATCTATGCGCCGAACGCCGACGAGGTGTACTTCACGGTTGGGCCGGCGCGCGTCTATCACGGCAAGCGTTCAGCCACGCCGGGGGGAGCGTGGACCTGGACGAGCCACGTGCTTCCGGACGGGATCGTCGGTCATACGGACGATCACGGCAATCCGTACTACGGCGTCAGCGGAGCGATGGTGACGTTCGGCGTCTGGGGAACGGGCGCGGACGACGTGTACGCCTACTTCAGCAACACGATCTTTCACCGCGACCCGTCGGACGGCAGCTGGTCGCCGGTCCATGTCGCCGATGACCTCGAAACGGACAATGAGCACATCTTCTTCGCGTCCATTCACGGAACTGGACCGAACGACATCTGGCTCGTCGGCGCTCGGGATCGCACGCTCCCCCGTCAATCGACATCAGGCTTCCACTGCCCGATCGTCGTCCGAAAGTCCCTCGCCGGATGGGAGCGGGTCGCGGACGGCTTCGTCACGAACAGCAGCTCTGCGGCGTGCGCCGAGCGTCCGGGAATGCCGCGGATCGGTGGAGAGGGCGGTGGCTGGATGACGGACATCGCGCCGGTGTCGGCGACCGAATACATCGCGCTCCACGACAGCTTCGAGTGGGGAAGCCTGGACAAAGTAAACCTCACACGAATTCGTATTACGGACGATGGCTATTCGTTCGAGCAATCGGTGGTGCCGGTTCAGATCGCGCACCCGAGCGCGCCCAATGCCGTGACGTCGCTCTGGCGGAGTGGCAGCGAGACGTGGCTCACCTCGTGGGGACTCGTCCTTCGTGGCACCGATGACGGAACGTATTCCGTCTCCACGATTTCGCGCGACGGCGCGCCCGTCAATGCGCCGCTCTACAAGATTCGCGGCACCTCGACCCACAACCTCTGGGCAATCGGAGCCCGCTATGCGTACCACAAGACGACTCCTTGAAGCGAAGTGGACCCGGTCCAGCATCGCTGGAGCGAGCTCACGGGCCATCGAGAGCCCCGGCCGAAAGCATCGCTCGATCGGCGGCCGCGTACCCGCGGTGGTCGCCCTGCTCACGAGCCTTTCGACCCTCGGCGCGATGACCTCGAGCTGCTCGAGCAGCGGCGACGAACACTCGCCCGCTCCAGACGGTTCCACCGATGCCGCGGTCGCGTCCGACGCCGCTCGAGACGGAGAGGTGATCGATGCCGGGATCGCCGACGCCACGCTCGTCGATAGCGCGCCGCTCTCGATCGAGTGTAGCGCTCCTCCGTGCGCGGTCGCGCTCAGCACCACCCTGCGAGGCGGAGACAGCTCCCGCGAGGAGGGCTATTGCGCCCTGCTCGACGACGGCACCGTCGCCTGCTGGGGTGCGAACACCGCCGGTCAGCTCGGGAATCCCGACACGAGCGGCGACAGTCCGGTGCCTGTCCGCGTGTCGGGTCTGTCGAAGATCGAGACGCTCGACCACACGTGTGCCGTCGACAGCGACGGAGCGGCCTTTTGCTGGGGACGAGGGCCTTTCCTCCAGAGCGAGGCGTCGACGGTGACGATCGAGACGAGCCCAGTTCGACTGCCGCTCCCCGGTCCCGCGACGAAGATCGCCGTCGGCACCCAGGCCTGGGTCGGTTGCGCGATCCTCCGCGACGACAGCGTCGTCTGCTGGGGAGACAACTACTTCAGCCAGCTCGGTTTGGCCGTCTCGACCTCGGTGCGCAACGGACAGCCTCAGGTGCTGGAGCTCGCCGCCGGCGCCAAAGACATCGCGGTCGGCGCCGCGACGTTCACGATCTACGAGGACGGCAAGCTGATGAGCTGGGGTTCTTCTCCGGGCGTTGGACGTCCGGTGACGCAGTACTCCGACGGATGGCCCACGAAGGTGGTGCTCGATCACGTCTCGATGGTCGATACGGTCGAACAAGAGACGTGCACCGTCGCCAACGGCATCGGGTGGTGCTGGGGGGCTTCGGACTATCCGGGGGACTTCGACCCGGACCGGCTCTCGCGTGCGCTGCCCGTCGCGGTCGACATCCCCGAGCCGATCACGCGTATCGCCACGAGCCGCTCGTGGGGGGTGATCGAGAACCGCGTTAGCTACCGCGAGAAGCATCGCTGGTGCGCGACGTCCGTAACCGGCGCCGTGTACTGCTGGGGATTGAACAACGCAGGACAGGCCGGCGACGGCACCAAACAGTTTGCGCTCGAAGCCGTCCGTGTCGCCGGGCTTCCGGCACCGGCAGCCGAGGTGAAGGTCATGCCCTATTCGACGTGCGCCGTCTTGACGACTGGCAAGGTCTACTGCTGGGGAAGCAACTCCTACGGCCAGCTCGGCGCCGGTCTTCCGAAGGGGTCGGTGCTCGTGCCGGCGGAGGTGAAGCTTCCATGAGGCGCGCGCGATTCTCCTTCGGCGCCGTGATCGGCGCCTTTGCCTTCCTCGCGATCGCCTCCGCCTGCGGCGACGATCGTGGCGGCTTCAACCAGCCAGGTCCGGGCTTCGAGCCCCAGGCGGAGGCCGGCGTCGCCGACGCCGAGACCTGCTTCCATCAGTGCTCGCTCGATGGTCGGTCGATCATCGACTCCTGTACGGGCACCGTGGTCGAGACGTGCGCGGAGAATCTCGCATGCGGGGCGGCCAAGTGCCTGGAGCCATGCGCAGCGGCGGCGGCCGATCGGAGCTCGAACGGCTGTGATTTCTATTTCACGATGCCGCGCTTCGTAGCCACCGAACCTCTGTCGTGCTTCGCGACGTTCGTCGTCAATGCGTCGAACCAGCCGGCAACGGTGTCTCTCGCGCGTCACGGCGAAGAGCTCGATGTGTCGCATTCGCTCTTTCGCGCGGTGTCGGACAGCACGGAGCTCGAGCCGCTCGAAGGCCCCATTGCGCCGGGCGAGAGCGCGATCCTCTTCGTGGCCGATTGGGATCGCGACAAGGAGCGTACGTTCGCCGAGAAGCTCTGGCACACGTCCTGTCCGTACGGGTCGAAGGCTGCGATCGAGGCGGACTTCGGAACGTTCGGCTCGAACATCGGAGACGCGTTCCAGCTGAAGAGCAACGTCCCCGTCGGCGTCACCGCGATGTATCCATACGGCGGGGCGGGGACGCACTTCCCCTCCGCCACGCTCGTCTTCCCGGTGAGCGCGTGGGCGAACGAGCACGTCATCGTGAACGGGTGGGAGGCGAACAAGGGAGAACCTTCGGCGCAGATCTACGCGGCCGAGGACGATACCGAGGTCACCATCATCGGGAGCAAGGACATCGCCGACGGCATCGGCTTCAGTGGAGCCGCGGCCGGGACGCCAACGAAGATCACGCTGGCGAAGGGGCAGTTCGCGCAGCTCGTTCAGACCCAGGAGCTCACCGGCAGCTTCGTCTTCTCGAACAAGCCGACGGTGACTCTCGGCGGGAATGGCTGCGCGTTCGTGCCGACGAAGGCTGGCGCCTGCGATACGCTCGCGCAGCAGATCCCGCCGTACGAGCAGTGGGGCTCGGAGTATGTCGGCGTCGGCTATCGCCCGCGGTCGCCGAGCACCGACGAGATCGTCTGGTACCGCATGGTGGCGGCCCGCGACGGTACGGAGCTCGACTACGATCCCGTCAAGCCGGCCGGTGCCCCGACCACCATGTCCGCCGGCGAGCTCGTGCTCTTCCGTGCGCGGGCAAACGACGCGTTCGTCGTCCGATCGCGCGACGCCGAACATCCGTTCTATCTCGCGATGCATATGACGGGAGGCAGCGGAGCCATGAATCCAGGCGGCGGACCGGGGAACGATGCGCCCAGTTACGGTGGAATGGGAGATCCGGAGTTCGTCAACATCGTGCCGGCGGCGCAGTACATGAGCTCCTACAGCTTCTACGCCGACGCGTCGTTCTCCGAGCACTCGCTCGTCGTCGTCCGGAAGAAGACACACGGCGAGTTCAAGGACGTGTGGCTCGAGTGCGCCGGCAACCTGCCGGGGTGGACGCCGATCGACGACGCGGGGCAGTACGAATACAGGCGTGTCGATCTCTCGCGCACCTTCGGTCCAGGCGACGAGTTCGGCGACAAGCGTTGCACCACCGGACTCCAGCGCATGCGGAGCGAAGGGGCGTTCTCCGCAACGCTCTGGGGCTGGGGCACGTTCGCGAGCTACGCCTACCCGGGCGGCATGGCGATCCGCAAGCTGGTCGACGCTCCGCTCGCTCCCGTGAACTGAGCGCCGTCCGCCCCCCGTGCACGTTGGCGGTCGTCGCCGACGCGCACGGGGGCCACTGGTGGCGTCATCCAGACAGCGCAGCCGTCGCGGCGCGGCATCTCCTGAACGACGCGCCACGAGGGCACTCCTGAGGTCGTGAACGCAGCGAACCGGCCCCGCACCTCGGAAGAGGGAGCGGGGCTTTGCGCATCAGCTCGCTGATCCGCGGTCTGGGGACTCCGTCGGAGGTTCCATTGGGCTACCGTTACGGCGAGGCAGGTGGCCGCGCGATGCGTGCTAGCGTCTCGGCATCGGTACAGTCCTTCGGAACGCGGGAACCTGGCGAGAGGCTTTCTGACGATGCGGTCCTGGTCGTCTTTCGTCGGGCAGCTGGCGCTCGTACTGGGGCTCTTGTCGGCTTCGCTCGAGGACGCGCGCGCCGATGTCGGACCGCTGCACTACTCCGTCGATCCTCGTGCCAAGGACTGTCCGTCGTCCGCCGAGTTTCTGCGGGACGTGGAGCGGCACATGGGGAAGGACGACGAGCCGCCACTCGTCGTCGATCGCCGTCCGCGGGTCGACGTCCGTATCGAGGCCGACGCCCACGAGCTACGCGCTTATGTCGAAGTCGATGCGGAGCGGCCGGAGGAGCCGCACGGGCCGGAGGCGACGGCCGAGGGCCGCCTTCGCAAAACGCTCCGCGCGCCGGCGCATGCCTGTCGCGATCTCGCCTCCGCCGTCGCCATCGTCGTCAGTCTCATGTTCCGCTCTTCGGGCGATCGCCATGCGCCTCACGCGAGCGCGCCGCCGAGCCCGGGGCCTCCAGCGGACGGAGAGAATGCTTCAGGGTCCGAAGCTCCGATCATCGCCCAACCGGACGTCGTTCTCCCGAGCCAGTCGCCCGCGCCGCCGCCTTCCGCTCCGAGAACCCCCAGTCCTCCGATCACCGTCCGCCATACAATTCATGCGGGAGCGATCGTCGGAAAGACGATGGTGCCCGACGTCGGGATCGGCGCGATCATCGGATATGGAGTCACCTGGAGTGGCGAGAACCGAAGGCTGAGCTTTGGGCTCGCGACGGAGGCAACCTCTACCGGTGCACGTACGGCTTTCGCGCAGCGCGGAGGCGGCGTGCGCATCCACTCCAACGGCCTCTCCGTCGGCCCGTGTCTTCACGTTGGTCAGCTGCTGAGCTGTACTGCGGTGACCCTGGGGTCGACGATCGGCGTGGGTACCGGCGTCCGTGAACCGGAACGGCGCGCGTTCTTGCTCGTCGAGGCGGCCGTTCGATTGGGTGCGCGGATTCCGCTGCCACCGCCATTCGCGCTGCGGACCGAGCTTCGCGTTGGTTCACCCATCACCCGTCCGCGCTTCGCCATCGAAGGCGATACGATCTGGGAGGCGCCGCCCGTCACCGTCCTGGGCTCGTGCTCCCTCGAGACGACTTTCTGAGGAAAGTGCACCGGGCCGGTGACGGAACTGAAGCTGGCCCCGCAAGACCGTACTGTGGAGAGAGGCGCAGTCGTCGCTGGTGAACCCTCGGAGGAGGAGCGCCTCTTTCGCGCCGTCTTCGAGGAGCACTTCGAGCGCGTCTGTCGCAACCTCCGCCGTCTTGGTGTTCGCGAGCGTGAGCTCGAAGACTACGCACACGAGGTCTTCATCGTCGTGCATCGCCACTTGCACGAGTACGACCGCGCGCGCCCGATGCCGCCATGGCTCTTCGGCATCACTCTCCGCGTAGCCTCTAGCTATCGCCAGAGGCCGCGCTACCAGCGCGAGATCCTCGATGACGAGACGCTCGAAGACTGCGCCCCCGTCGATCCAGTCGACCTCGAAGCACGCTGGTCGCTGCGACGTGCGCTTGCCACGCTCTCCGAAGAGAAGAGAGCCATTCTCATCATGCACGATCTCGAGGAATACACGATGCCCGAAATCGCTCACGTGCTGGCGCTTCCACTCAATACGGCGTATTCACGCCTGCGGCTCGCGCGAGCCGACGTCCGGCAGGCATTGTCGGAGGTCGAGAGTGTCATCGACGACGGGAAAGGAAGTCGCCGGTGACGACGCAGGAGCGCTTGCCCCGCGAGCCCTCGGAGGCGGGAGAGGGCGAGGCGACGTCGGACCTCGACTCCGACCTTGTGACGCTCTTCGCGCGCGAGCGTCGCGCGCACGCGAGCCGACCGGCGAGACAAGAACGTGTCTGGTCTCGTCTCGAGCGCTCGCTGAACCTCGGCCCACGCGGTCCAGGCGGTGGCGGGGGAAGCGCGGCCGCGAGCTCGGCGTCGCCGACTCGAAGCACGCCGACATCGAGGCGGTACCTGGGCGCGCTCTCGATGTCCGCATGCTTCGTCGTGGGCGCTAGCCTGCTCTGGAGCGTTGCGTCGGAAAGATCCGGGGCGGGGACTGTCGCCAGTCCAGACCCGCAGGTTCCGCCGGTTGCCAGCGCTGACGTGAGCTCGCAGGTAACCTTCGGTTCGCCGGTGGAGAGCACCGCTGGCGTGCCGGTGATCCCGGTCGACGCGTTGCCTTCGGTGCAGGCGCCGCTGAAGCCGATCGAACGCGCCAATGCTGCGCGAAAGATCGAGCGCGAAGTTTCGTGCACGATCTGCGAAGAGCGAGCGGTTCTCGAGGTGGCGCGCCGCGGCCTGCGCGACAAGCAGCACGAGCTCACGCTCGCCGCGATCGACGAACACCAATCCCGCTTTCCGATGGGGCAGCTCGCCGAAGAGCGAGAGAGCTTGCGCGTCCACGTCCTCTTCGCCCTCGGTCGCATCGAAGAGGCAGACGTTCGGAAGAGCGACTTCGTGCGCATGTTCCCGCGCAGCCCCCTCCTCGAATCGGTAAAGCGAGCCGGAAGACGATGAATGCCTACGGTCGACTCGCCATTGTGCTGGGGACTCTCAGCGCAATGGTAGTGATTTCGTGCACGGACAACGCGGTTGTCGGACGCTACATCGACAGCGACCAAGCACCTCCTGAGTTCGCCAACAAATCGGAGGATGCCGGCCACGACGCGGAGTCCAGATTCACGTTGTACTGCCCGTCGAACATCTGTCCCCCGGGCCACACGACATGTCCCTCGTCGGACTTCCTCTGCGACGTCGATCTCCTCACGGACCTGAACAACTGCGGAGAATGCGGGAACATGTGCCCGCGTCCCAACATCGGCAGCAGCAGCTACGCCTGCGTCGAGGGCCGCT
>JAFAER010000127.1 GCA_023423895.1 Pseudomonadota bacterium | reverse complement strand
GGCTCTCGTCGATTCCGCCGGGACGGGATGACGACCTCTGCCCGGAGCCCTCTGATATGGGCGATGAAACCGTCGCTGTCGTAGGCGCGATCGGCGAGGACGGCAGCCGAGCGATGACGGACGAGACGACGCGCCTGCGTGATGTCCGCGACCTCCCCGCCGGTCACGACGTAGCGCACGAGCTCTCCGCGCTCGGTCGCGACCGCATGAATCTTCGTCGTGAACCCGCCGCGTGAACGGCCGAGTGCCTGCCGCCCGTCACGCTTCAATGCACCTGCAGAATGGGGATGAGCCTTCACGATCGTGCTGTCGATGAGCAAGTATCGGAGCGCTGTCGTCAAGGAGATGGCTCGTCGCAATCGCTCCCATGTTCCAGTGAGGGCCCAACGACGAAAGCGACGATAGACCCGCTCCCAGGGGCCAAGCTCCTTCGCGAGATCCCGCCAGGGCGCGCCACTTCGCACTATCCAGGTGATGGCTTCGAGGAAGCGCCGAGCATCCCCTTTTGAACCACGCCGCGTCATTTGCTCAACGAGCGGACCGACCAAAGCCCACCGCTCATCGCTAAAGAATCGACGCGTCCCCCCGAACACGCCTATTCGGTAGCACCCACTGGACGTTCGTCAAGCGTTTCTCTCGTGCAAACTGTCAACACGTCCTAGGCTCGTCGCATGCGGTTCATGGTGGTCGAGCGATTCGCGCCGGAGAAGGCGCACGCGATCTCGGAACGTTTCCGTCGCGACGGGCGGCTCCTCCCCGACAACGTCACGTACGTCGCGAGCTGGATGACGCTCGACGGCGGCAAGTGCTTCCAGATCATGGAGGCGCCGGACGAACGAGCGCTTGGTGTCTGGCTCGATCGGTGGGCGGATCTTGTCGACTTCGAGGTCTCCCCGATCCTCACCTCCGACGAGTACTGGGCCGCCAAGCGATAGGGCGCCTCTCGGCTCTCGCCTCTCGCCTGAAGCTCGCTCGCGCTCGCGTACGCCTGGTTCATGTTCGACGGGGACGTTGCGAGCAGGGAGCCGGTTGTTCGTGCCCTGGGCAGCGCCGTAAAGGACTGGGCGCTCATCAGCGGCGTCGTGGGCGGAACTTTGGCGCTATTTCGGTCGACCGGGAGCGGGGCTGCCATCATCGCGTCGTTGCGCACGTGCAGCCGTAGCTGCGATACGAGCGCGCTCGAGCCGCGGCCGCGAGCCTCTCCTCTCGATCGCGCGCGTTGCTTCCGCGGCCGCTTCGCTTCTCGCGATCGCGGCTCGTCTAGACCCTCGCTCTTCAGCGCCTGACGTCCGCCGTCGCCGTCGTTGTGCCGAGCCACCGGACACGGCCTCGTGCAGTCCCGCCCGCAGCCGCCGGAGGGGGGACCGTCGCCGCTAGCAGATCGATCGACGTCGCGCCGGCGAAGTCGAGATTGAGCACGCGGAAGCCGGACCTCACATGCGCCGTGGCGCAGGAAGCCATGGCGCAAGGGCATGTCGAGCACACCTCTACGGACACCGCGGGCTCGAGATCCGCCTTGTCGACGCGTCGGAAGTCGCTTCGCTTTGACAACATGGGCATGTGCCCGTATTAACGCACCATGGTCAGAGAGACGCCCTGCCATTGCCTGGCGATCCGCCAGGTCGCCCGTCAGGTCACGCAGCTCTACGACGCGGCACTCGCTGATACGGGGCTTCGCATCACGCAGTACTCGGTGCTTGCCATGCTCGACCGTCTCGGCGCCTCCACGCTCCAGCAGCTCGCGGCGGAGCTCGTGATGGATCGCTCGACGCTCGGCCACAACCTTCGCCCGCTCGAGCGCGACGGTTTGGTCTCGCTCGGTGTCGACGACGCGGACCGGCGTTCGTCGCGCCTTTCTCTTACACCGGTGGGCAAGCGCAAGCTCGAGAGCGCTCGCAAGGCGTGGCACGAGGCTCAGAAGCAGCTCGAGACGCAGCTCGGGGCAGCGGACGCGAAGGAGCTCCGTCACCTCCTCCTCCGTGCGGTCACGAGCTTGAGCGCGTAGCGCCGAAACGTGTCACTCGGGGCGCGGACGCGTGACGCGTGACGCGTGTCGTTGGTCGGGCCAATATGGGCATATGCCCCAGATAGGAGTTGCAACATGTCGGATTCATTCGTCGTGCGTAGATCGCTCGTTCTCGGAGCCTTGATGGCGATGGGGTGCGCGGCGCCACCGCGCCCGAACGCGAGCGCTTCCCCGCCGCCGCCGCCGCCCCCCGCTCCCATGAACGTCGTGCGCCCGGCGTTCGAAGAGCACGACGTCGATCTCGGTCGGTACACGTTTCGCAGCGGTGAGACGCTTCCGTCGTTGCGAATCCACTATGCCACGCTCGGGTCACCGCACCGCGACACCTCCGGCAACGTCGACAACGCCGTGCTCGTCCTGCACTGGACGAGCGCGAGCTCGGAGGCCGTTCGGAGCGACGAATACGTGCGCTCGCTCTACGGCGCGGGAAAGCCGCTCGACCCCGCGAGTCACTTCCTCGTCTTCGTCGACAACGTCGGCCACGGACGGTCGAGCAAGCCGAGCGACGGGCTTCATGCTCGCTTTCCGCACTATGGCTATCGTGACATGGTCGACATCCAGCATCGGGTGGTCTCCGAGCAGCTCGGAATTCGTCGGCTGCGTGCAATTGTCGGCATGTCGATGGGCGGGATGCATGCCTGGCTTTGGGCGGAGAGTCATCCGAACGACGTCGAAGCAATCATGCCCGTCGTTGCACTTCCGACCCGCATTTCAGGACGCAATCTCATTTGGCGCCGGATCGTGTCCCGAGCCATTCGAACCGACCCGGATTGGCATAATGGCGACTATCGCGAGCCGCCGAGAGGCTGGACGGAAGCCTTCCCGCTCTTTCGGATGATGCTCGACGGCGTGCCACACCTCCACGCGACGATTCCCGATCGGACGTCCGCCGATGCATTCGTTCAATCGGCCGTGGATCAGGCGACTCGGATGGACGCGAACGACGTTCTGTATTCGCTCGAGTCCTCCGAGGACTACGATCCCGAGCCCGATCTTGGAAAGATTCGGGCGCGGGTCTTTGCGCTCAACTTTTCGGACGACGAATTCAACCCGGTGGAGCTCGGCACCCTCGAGCGCCTGATTGCGCGCGTACCGGGGGCCGAATTCGTGATTCAGCGAGGAACGCCGTCTTCCCACGGCCATCTCACCCAGGCGCATCCAGCCCTCTGGGCGAATCACGTAGGAGCGTTCATGCACGACGTCGGCGCTGCTCGTCGCGAGGCACCGTGACGCTTGCTGGGGCACGTGCGGCCGGCCATCTCGTGCTCCGGCACGACGACGAGTCTCCGCTCGAGCGCGTCGAGGAGGGCTGGCGGGCGCAGCCCGCGCCCTCTCACCGTAAGGTCTCTTCGGCGCGATGCAGTCGGCGCCCGTCTCGACGTAGAACCTCCGAAGCGGTCCGAAGCGGCTCGCGCTTGCGGCTCGGAGACCTGCGTATTCACACGCGGTGGCTTGCGCGTCTCCGATGGTGATGTATATACATCACCGTGCGCCGTCGAGATCTCGTTGCCTTCATCGCGCTTGGGGTCATCTGGGGCAGCAATTTCTTGTTCATGCGGGACGCCGTGCAGGTGATCGCCCCTCTTCAGGTCGCGTGGCTCCGCGTCTGTTTCGGCGCGCTTCCGATCCTCGGATTTGCCGTCGCAAGAGGCGCGGTTAGGCGTCGAGACTTCCGTTTCGCGAAGCACTTTGCGGCGATGTCGATCCTTGCGACCGTCCTCCCGTACGTGTTCTTCGTGAAGGGCGCGCAGCTACTCCACTCCGGCGCTGCAGGCGCGGTGAGCGGTGTGATCCCGCTCATGACGGCGGCATTTGCGACCGTGTTCCTTCGCGACGAGAAGCTTACGCGCGCGCGTGCGCTCGGCATTCTTTCGGGGCTCGTCGGTGTCGCGATCGTCGCCGACGTACGACGGCTCTACGGTGCTGCTTCGGACAATGCCGCGCTCCTCGGGACGCTCGCGATGCTCGCGGGGTCCGCCGGTTACGCGAGCGCCCTCGTGTACGCGCGTCGTTTCATCACCCCGCTACAACTGAGCCCCGTTGCTCTCGCCGCGTATCAAACCGTGGGAGCCGGCGTCCTTCTCTCGATCGCCGCTCCCGCGCGCGGGGTCGATGCGCTCATCGAAGCGCCTCGCGCGCTCGTTGCGATGACGCTTGGTCTCGGGCTCGTGGGAACAGGGATTGGCTTCATCCTCTACTACCGGATCATCGAGCGACTCGGCGCGATCGCCGCGTCTTCCGTCTTCTATCTGCCCCCTGTCGTCGCCCTGCTTCTCGGGGCGCTCGTCGCGCACGAGGCGATCGGGCCGTGGCAATGGTTCGGGACGGCGCTTATCTTGGGCGGCGTTTTCCTTTCGAGGCAAGGAGCCCCACGTGAAGCGAAGCAAGGAGACCCCGCCAGCGCGACGGACCGACCTCCGTCCGATCCAATGCGTGTGCACCAATTTGAAGATGGCGTCTCGGCTCGTGGGCCGAACGTATGACACGGCGCTCGAAGCTTCCGGCGTCAACGTCGTCCAGTACTCCATCCTCATCAACATTGCTCGCTACGCGCCCATCACGCAGATGGACCTCGCCGAGCATCTCGAAATGGAGCGGACGACGCTCTATCGAGCTCTCGACGTGCTCGAAAGGTCGGGCCTCGTCATCTCGCGACCTACCGGGGACGGCGTCGCGCGAGCGGTGTCGCTCACCGCGCGCGGACGAAAGGTCACCACCGAGGCCGAGGTTGCCTGGAAGAAGCTACATGAAGGGTTCGTCGGCCGGTTCGGTGCACAGCGGCTGAACGATTTGAATGCGCTACTCGCGGCGGTCCGAGACCATTTCCGCGAGGTTGCAAGGTGATTCTCTGCGGCGCCCGTCCTCGACACTGCTCGGAGCAGTCGAACGAGGGGACCCGTTCGCGTCGTGGAAGGCGCCGATCGACGCAAGGAATGGCACGCCCGGTAAGATTCGAACTTACGACATTCGGCTTCGAAGGCCGACGCTCTATCCAGCTGAGCTACGGGCGCAGGTAAAGAGTTCCGTAGCTTTACACGCGGTCCGGACCGCGCGCAATGGGGCTGCGTAACCAGGGCGTAACCAAACGCTCAGGCTCCGCATCGAGCGGCCTTGGCCGGGGCCTCGGAAAGGCCTGCAACGACCTGGCGTGGCACGAGGTCAACCTTGAGGAGGTCCCGCTCCCGGGCGCCGAAGAGGTCGGGCCGAAGATGGGCGTAGCGCTCAGTCACGACCGTCGAGCTATGGCCGAGGATCGTCGCGAGCTTCTCGATGCTGCCATCGTGGAGGACCCACTGGCTCGCGAACGTGTGCCGGGTCGCGTGGTACCACTTCATGCTCGGGAGTTTGCAGGTCGCGAGCGCGAGCTCGAGGTGCCGGCGAAGGGTCGCCGCGCGCATGTACTGCGGGGGGCTTCCCGGCTTGCCGCCCCGGCGCTCGTACTGCGGGCCGAAGAGCTTTCCCGCTCCGCCGGTCTTCAGGTGCCATCGCTTCAGGATGGGGGTCAGCGCGCTCTGGATCGGCGCCATGCGCGACTCCTCGTCCTTGAGGATCGTGACCTCGCCTTCCTGGACCTGCCGCTGTACGTGGATGCGGCCGGCGGCGAGGTCGATGTCGCGCCACTCGAGTCCGAGGACCTCGCCGGTGCGAAGACCCGCGAATGCGCCAACGGCGAACGCGACGCTCACCGGCTCGGGGAGGGCGAGGAAGACGCGCCGGACGTCGGTGAGCTTCTCGATGAACGGTGTCGCCTTCGGGTCGCACGTCGGACGGTACAGGCGGCGCGTCGAGCGCGGGAGCGTACGGACCGGGTTTGCGCTCGCGTGACCGTTCTCGACGAGATCGCTGAAGAATGTCGAGAGCAGGCGGATGGTGTGCCCGACCGTGGCCGGGTTCAGTCCGCTCACGAGCTTCGTCTCGACGTAGCGACGGATCGCGGCGGCGTCGACCTCGCCGGGCGTGAGGCGCCCGAAGAACGGCTTGAGGTGCTTGTTCCAGCGGCACACGTCGTCCATCGCGGCTCGATGGGTCTGCTTCCGGCGCTCCAGCCAGTTCTCCGCCAGGGTGGTCAGGATGGAGGGCGGAGCTTCCTCGACCGGCAGCCCCGCGCGACCGGCCGCGATGTCGGCGACGATCTTCGCGCGCACTCGGCTGGCGAGCTCGCGCGTCTCATACCCGCCGGAGTACTGAACGCGACCGGCCTCCCTCCACTTGATCCACCAGTTGTTCGGGCCACGCTCGTACACGCAACCCTGACCGTGTGCTCGTTTTCGCTTCTTTCGCGCCATGTTCGCCTCCTGGGCCACGGGGCCCGTGCCCCTATGACTCGTGCGAACGTCCCGTTTTTCCCGGGGCAAGACTCTCGCGGAATCACGTGCGTGTAGTCGGTCGCCTCTTGCGATGCCGGACGACCGTGTTGACGTGCCACTCGAATCGGGCGACGCGACGATGTTGTCGCTGGATACGCTGGTGCGTTCGAGACGCGTGCGTGGTGATCGGGCACGACGCCTCGCGAATCCGGACGTAGAATAATCGGTCCATGGCGGGCGTGCGACTCGGGGCTGGGACGATCAAGGGCACGGCACGGATCATCGCTGGAGACTGGGTTGGACCCGAGGAGTCACTTTCTCCGTACCGCACCCATGCCTTGCTCGATGAGTTCTTCCTCGAAGATCTGGGGCTGACGGCCTCTCCGCCGATCGAAGGCAGCCGCGCGTCCAAGACCGAGGGCTGGCTCAAGGCCTTCAACGGCAAGCCTGAGATGCGGAAGATCCTCGAGGCCGCCGTTCGGCGCACCGACTTCATTGGAACAGACTTCTCGGCCGACGCTGCCGTCGCCCACCTCAACCAGTATCTCGTCCACGACTCTCTGAGCCTTGTCCCGTACGGTCAAAAGTTCGTACTCCGCTCAACGCAGGGAGTGGAGCTCCCCGCAGCTTCGGCCGCGGGCGACATTCTGACGGACGCCTACGTCCGGGAGCAGGTCGAGAAGTGCGACGCGAAGCTCGCTCATGGCGATCTCGACGGCGCGATCACGAATGCGCGGACACTGCTCGAGGCGGTGCTCGCCGAGCTCGAGGCTCGCCTTTCCGGCACCAAGGGTGACTACAAGGGGGAACTTCCGCGGCAGTACAAGTCGGTTACGAAGTTGCTGCGGCTTGACGACGAACGCACCGACCTCGACGATCGCTTCAAGGACGTCGTGCGCGGCCTCGTCCAGACCGTGAACGGCCTCGCTTCGTTGCAGAACAAGATTAGCGATCGTCACGCGCGCACGCGGAAGCCTGCCCCGCACCACGCGCGCGTCGTCGTCAACGCGGCAAAGACCGTCGCGGTCTTCCTCGTCGAGTCGTTCGCGGCCCAGACCGCCGCGGGCCTGCTGAGGGCGCCGGCTCTTGCCGAGGCGGGAAGATGATCTTTCACTGCACTCGTTGCCGAGCTCGCGTTCAGCTGACCGACGTCGCCCGCTACACGTCATGGAATCCCGACGAAGGGCTGGACTACGTTCATTGGTTTGGGCGCTGCGCGATGTGCGCGTGGCCGGGCGTCCTCTGCGCGATCGTCACGGGCGCGGCGGATGGCGACCACGACGACCCGGAGCAGCTCTACCCGGTGCCACCCGACCGCGAACGAAAGGACCTTCCGCCCCTCGTCGCCGAGTCCTACCGTGAAGCTCGCGTCTGCGCCCATGGCGGCGTCCACATCGCGACCGCCGTCATGGTCAGACGAACGCTCGAAGCCGTGACCAAGAGCTTCGACCCCGCCGCCAAGAATCTTCATGCGGGCCTTCGCGCCATGCGCGAGCAGGGAGTCATCAGCGAGGAACTCTTTCAGTGGGGCGACCACCTCAGGTTCCTCGGTAACATCGGGGCCCATCCTCGCGAGGGCGAGTCCGTCAGCGAGCGCGACGCGGTGGACGCGATGCAGTTTCTCGAGGCGATCGTCGAGACGATCTACGTTCTCCGGCCCAAGTTCGCAGAGATGATGGCGCGTCGAGGAGCGGCCTCGCCGAGCACGTAGCAGTCGCAACCTACGCGTGCTCCGCGGCTTCAATCGACGCCGTAGATCCTTGCTCGTCGCCGGAACGCCTCTCGCGCTCCTTCGAGAATGTCGCAGACCGCATCGCGAGTGTCCCCGTCGTCGATCGACCCTCGCGAGACGATCGAGCTCTTATCGCTTGTGCTCTTGAGGACGATGATCTGCTCGGCATCGCCCAATACCGCGATGTTCGGGTTGTGCGTCACGATGATGACCTGGCGACGTTCCTTGGCCCGTCGCAAAACAGGCACCAAGGTCTTGTAGATGAACTCGCCATCGAGGTTGTCCTCCGGCTGGTCGATGATGAGCGGAGCATCGCTCTCCGACGAGAGCATCAGCGCCAAGAGAACCGATTGTTGTTGTCCGAGGGAAAGTTTCGAGAACGTTCGCTGCACATGGTGAACCTTCCCGTTCGAGTCCGTGGTCGCCTTCGTCACACTCAACCGCGGGAGGTCGTGTACCTCGCAACGCTCAAGGCCAAAGCGTATCGCCTGCTCGGAAAGCTGCGCGATCAGGGTGTCCGCATCATTCTTGTTGAAAAGTTGGGCTCCTTCCGCGGTCTTTACCGCGAGAAGCGCGCTCGTGTTCTTGCCGTCGAGCGCTGCCAGCAGGCCTGGCAGCGAGAGCGCCTCGATCAAGACCTTCGCTCGAGGCACTTGAATCGTTCGCCACCCCATGGCTTGCGTGATCTGCGCCTCGGCCTGCGGTGAGTGCTTGCTGCGCCCATACTTCACCGTCACGTGAAGGTCGGTGAGGGCTGACGCAAGCGTTGATGTCGCGGCCTTTGCGAACGCCTCACGCGTCATGGCGATCCGCTCGCGTGCACTCCATCGACGCGACCGAACAGCGTCGTACTTGCTTCGGAGCTGCGCGAGGTGCGGCTTCCACTTGTGGAGGGTTGCCACGCTCGCCTTCAGACGAGCTTCGTCCTTCGCAAGCTTTTGGATGTATCCCATGTCCAGACGGACGTTCTGAGCTTCGAGAGACTTTCGCTTCCTTTCGATCTCCGACGTGGCGTCTGCCTCCTTCTTCTTCCATGAGGCGAGCTGCTGTTCGGCGCTTTGCTGGAGCGTCTTGAATCCTGCCCTCGCCTGCGCAGACGCAGCGGTTGTCGCGACGTCGAACGCGCGCGCACTCGCGACAATGCTCGTCATCTCGGCAGCGCCGATCGCGAGGTTCGTCGGATCGGCGAGCGCTGCCAGTGAGTCGACGGCATCTTTCGGCGCCAACGACTCGATGCTTTCTTTGATCTCGAGGAGCTTCTCGGAGATCGCAGACCTTAGTTCGCGCTCCTCGGCGAGCTTTCGTTGAAGCTCGATCACCTCCTTCGCTTTGGCCTGTTCGAGCGCGGTCAGCTGCTGCTTGATGGTCGCGAGTTCGCGCTCGGTCTGCGGGATAGCCTCGACGTTCTTCGCGGCCTTCTCGATCTCGCTTTGGAGCGTCAGGAGCTCATCGCGCGCTCTTTGCTCTTCATTGCAATCATCTGCGATGTCGACGAACCGATCGAGGTACGAGAGGAGAGCGATCGGATTGGTTTGCGCCTCCTTGCTGATGCGAGCTGTCTCTCCCTGGCCGTACGACTCGATGTGGAATGCAGTCGGTCCGTGCGTCGGATTGTCGACGTTCGAAACGTCGTCGTTCACCGGCCGTACGAGCGAGTGTCGTTCGCCGGCTTGATCTTGCCAAAAGAGGTGGAGCGTTGTCGGCCACACCTCCGAATCCAGCACCGTACTGTCGCTCGGTTGGCCACTGAGACAGCGGATGGCCTCGAAGGTGGTCGACTTGCCGGTTCCGCGGCCACCGATGATGCAGCTGAGGTTCGCGCTGAAGTGAACCTGCTGGCCATCCAGGAACCCGCCTTCAATCCCGACTCCTAGAATGTGGGGGACCGCCGTAGGGATCTGCTCTTCAATGCGAATCCTGGCGTCGCTATCGGCGAGCGCAATGCGCAACCCCTCGAAGGAGGGACGATCCATCTTCACGCGTGTCAGCTTCCTGTCGCCCTGAGCATTCTTCCCGAGGAGGGCGAGACTGTGTGAGTCCGAGTTCATGACTCGTGCGAGAAACTGTTTCGACCCGAGGCCGAGGCGTTTGATCCTCTCCTTCCCGATGCCGCTGCGGTTCGCGTCGGGGTCGGCATCGGAGTACGAGATGTCAGAAGAACTCGCCTTCAACTCGATTCCGAGGAGTGCCTTGTGGCAGAGAACGTCGAGCTTGTGCGGAGAGCTGCCTGGCCTGGCGAACTCGAACCCTGATGCGACGTCGACGTGAGCAAGGACGCCGAAGCCGCCAAGCTGTTCAAGTTGTTTGAGGCAGTCCAAGATCGATGTCTGGCATCGAGAGGTCTGCGTGTCGCGGTCAACGATCTCGATGCGCCCCATGAACTTCTTCAAAGCGTCGGTCGTCGAGACGTAGCAAAGGAGATGGCCGTCGGGAGTTGAGAGTTCGACTCCGGGCACGACCAAGAGACTCGTGCCGACGGCGGCTGCGAGGGCCGCCTCGACGTTCGTAATCTCGTTGTGATCGGTGATGGCGATCACGTCCAACTTCTCCGCCAAGGCGGTCTGTACGATCGCCGCAGGCGTCATGACCACGTCCTTGACGTCATGCGAACCGCCGAAGGAATGAATGTGAAGGTCGGCGCGGTAGAATCGGGCTCCACGCGGCAGTGTCGTGATCGCAGGCAGTTTGGACATGAGCCTCTTCGGTCAGGTTCGCGTGAACGCCGACCACCCCTTTGAGAGAAGAGCAAACCAGGATTCGTCGCGAGCGAGCGCACGAGCAAAAGCGGTGCAGGACGGAAACCGATCGCCGGGGTCGAGCGAGAGAGCACGGCGCACCGCCCGATTCTGAGCGGCATCGAGTACGTCGAGGGGCTTGAGCCGCTTGGCGAGTTCGCGCCCCTTCTCACCTGCGACGAGATCGCAGAAGGTGGCGGCCAAGCTGTATTGGTCGGACGTCGGCGCGGGCTCGCCGACGACCAGCTCGGGCGCACAGTATTGGGGGGTCAGCCCCAGCAGCGTCGACGTCGCGTGCCGATTCCCACCGGGGAACACGCGAACGCCCTTGGCGATGCCGAAGTCCGTGAGACGTAGTACGCCGCGGTCATCGAGGAGCATGTTGGCGGGCTTGACGTCGAGGTGCCAGATCTTCGCTCCGTGGAGATGATCCAGTGCATCAGCGGCAGCCACGATCCACTCGAGAGCGCGCTCAACGCCGACGGGCTCGGCGAACGAATCTCGCAAGGAACGCCCGCCATACTCGATGACCAGGAACGATCGATCGTGTTCGTCCAGCGCACGACGGACGTACTTGCAGAGATTGGGATGCGTCACCACCGTCGCCTTCTCGAACTCACGCAGGAGTTCCTTTGCGGCCGCGGGAGCGATCGGCTCCTTGGGGAACTTCATGGCGACGAGGGGCGTCGATGCGACGTCCAGATCGCGCCCGAGCCATACCACCGCTGCGCCGCCCTCGCCGAGCTTGCGTATCCGTTCGTATCGGCCGCCGATCAAGGTCGCGGCCGACTTTCCGTTTCCGGAGCGAGCGCCGCGTTTTGCGACCGTCGGCCAGCGCCCGGCGAAGACGCTTTCGACCAACGACAATCCGTGCGCGCGACCGAGCGCGCGAGCAACCTCCGACTCCGAAAGCTTCAAGAGCTCTGCAATGCGCCCGCGAGTTTCGGGCGCACGCGCCTCGCCAGCACGAAGGCGTCCGAGAGCCTCGAGACCGAGCTCGGCAACCGAAGGCCAGGTTGCCGAGAGCGCCTCTCTAACGGTCGTTGCTCCCGCCGCTCGCCTAAGCTGTCGCTGAATCGTTGGCGGTGATGACTGCAAGAGCCTTCCAAGTTCCGCGACGACGGTCGCATCGCACGCAGCAGCAACCGCCGGTAGCGAACCGAGTTCATCCGTGAACGACGGCCACACGTCGGTGAACACGTTTCGCAGAAGCGAACGACCGTGGGCACGCGCCAACCGTCCGCGGACCGCACCGAGCGAGAGGTTCGTCAGCTCGGCGACTCGACCAGACACGCGCTGGCCACGCGCCTCCTCGACAGTCATGTTTCTGAGGATGCTCATCGCGCGGCTGACGTCTTCGCCTTCGCTTCGCGCTTCCGACGCGGTGGTACTGGATTGACCGTGAGGTAGGTTAGCGGGATGTATCTCGAGAGTTCGGCCTTCGAGAGGCTCTGTGTGCCTTGCCCTGCGGGGTCGGGATCGAGCACGCGCCACCCACCGTCCGCCTTCCTCTGAAAGATCACCCAGTGGAAGAAGAACCGCCCGTTCTCTCCCTTCCACTTCACCTTCGCGAGCGACGTCGACGGGATCTCGTCCCAGGAGTCGAAGCGGCGAAAGCGGCCGCCGTGCTCGACGCCGAAGTGATCGAGTGCGCGTTTGATGTCCGTGTAGTGCGTGTAGTAGACGCGACGGGGCGTGGGGAACATGATGCGCATCGCGTCGTCGTGCGACACACGAGCGAACATCCCGACGACCGCGACGCCGCAGCTCGTCGTGAACTTCTGGCGAACGCGATGGATGGTTCGCTCCTCGCTTCGGGCTGGTCGACGCGTCCGTTTGGTTGGACGTCGTCGGGGGCGCTGCGCCGGATTCGGTTCGTCTCCGTCCTCGGCAACGTCGAACAGCAGTGCGATTCCACGATCGATGATCCGCGTCCAGATGGATGACGGCATAGTGCTCCCTACGATCTTCCGAGACTACCGCGAAGATCGATGATGGTGGCCGGGAGATCGCGCATCACTTCGTAGCGACGAGAGGTGTCGCGTCCCGGATGCGTGGTCGCCGGAGAGGGTAGCGATCGCGCCGGAGTTGTGATCTCATTCCATGCTTCCCGTGGTTTCGACGGAGGGGGATTCGCGCGATGCCTGTTGATGATCCCATGGTTGATCGAGGCTCCGCAGGCGGGGTCAGGCACCTACACACCAGGAAAGGAGCCTCGACGCCGGAGGGAGCCCTGCCCATCGGTGGGAGCACGATGAGCCCGGCAGTTCCGAGGCGCGGTCGGGCGCGGCGACGAGGTGAGCCGGGAGTCAAGAATGCGCTTCGCGTCGGGACCGAGTAGGAGTCGAGGGCGATGAACAGCAGCATGACCGCCGGAGCGTCGAACGTGCCGAGTCCGGGGCAGCTCGTGAGCGTCCGACAGCGGCGCTACGTGGTGACGAATGTGGTTCCGAGCGCCGTTCCGACTCGGCCGCTCACGCAGTCGGTCGCCCCCGCTTCGGCGCAGCACCTGATTCATCTCCAATCGATCGACGACGACGGGCTCGGCGAAGAGCTCTCGGTCGTCTGGGAGCTCGAGCCAGGCACCCGAGCGTTCGAGCGGACGGCGCTCCCATCACCTGCGAATGGCTTCGACGATCCCGCGCGCCTCGAGGCCTTCCTCGATGCCGTACGCTGGGGCGCGGTCGCCTCTGCCGACGTGAGGGCGATCCACGCCCCATTCCGGAGCGGGGTAGCCATCGAGGACTACCAGCTCGATCCCGTCGTACGCGCCATCGAGATGCCGCGCGTGAACCTCCTCATCGCAGACGACGTCGGGCTCGGCAAGACGATCGAGGCGGGCCTCGTGATGCAGGAGCTCCTCCTTCGCTACCGCGCGCGAAGCGTGCTCGTCGTCTGCCCTGCCGGTCTCCAGATCCAGTGGCGCGACCAGATGCGCGACAAGTTTGGACTCGAGTTCCGCATCATCGACAGCGAAGCGCTCCGCGACCTGCGCCGGCGGCGTGGGCTGCACGTGAATCCTTGGACGTACTTCCCGCGCCTCATCACGTCGATCGACTTCCTGAAGCGAGACCGACCGATGCGCATGATGCGCGACGCGCTTCCGGGGCCGGGTGAAGCGAGGTATCCGCGACGCTTCGATCTGATGATCGTGGACGAGGCGCACAACGTCGCGCCGTCGGGCCGCGGAAACGCATCCGTCGACTCTCTACGAACGGACTGCATCCGCGAGCTGGCTCCCCACTTCGAACACAAGCTGTTCCTCACCGCAACGCCTCACAACGGCTACACGGAGAGCTTCGCCGCGTTGCTGGAGCTCCTCGACGATCAACGTTTCCAACGCGATCTCGAGCCAGACCGTGTGCAGCTCGAACGCGTGATGGTGCGTCGTCTAAAGCGGGAGCTTCCGGCAGATCACCTTGGTCGTGCGCGTTTCCCGAAGCGCGAACTCGAAGCGATCGAGATCTCGTTCCCCGAAGAGGAGCGACGCGCGCATGCGCTCCTGAACCGATACGCGGAGCTCCGCGCCGAGTCGGACGACGAGGACGGTGAGGAGAAGGGCGCATCGTACGCGACCAAGTTCCTCATGAAGCTGCTGAAAAAGCGGCTGTTCTCCTCGCCCGAAGCCTTCCGTCTCACACTCGAGACTCACCTCAAGAACATCGCGCGCGGAGGCCGGCAACAGGCCGAACGCGTTCGCATTCGCCCGGGCATTCTCCGGCGCGAGATCGCGCGGATCGAGGAAGAGGTCGACAGCGACGACGCGTACGAGGAGGAGGAGCGCGCGCTCGTCGGCACGAGCTCGCAGGCCCTCCGCCCGCTCAGTGCGGAAGAGAGCAAGCTCACCAAGGAGCTCCTCGCGTGGGCGGAGAAGGCGGCTGCGCGTCTCGATGCCAAGGGCGAAGCGTTCTTCCGCTGGCTCGAGGAGACGGTGAAGCCGGGAGGCAAGTGGACCGACACGCGCGTCATCGTGTTCACCGAGTACCGCGCGACGCAGAACTGGCTCGCCGACAAACTCGCGACGCGCGGGCTCACCAAGGATGGCCGGCTCCTCACGCTCTATGGCGGTATGGCCCCGGAGGAGCGCGAGAAGATCAAGCACGCGTTCCAGGCTTCGCCGGACGTCTCGAAGGTTCGCATCCTGCTTGCGACGGATGCGGCGTCGGAAGGTATCGACCTACAGAACCACTGCTCTCGGCTCTTGCACTACGAGATCCCGTGGAACCCGAACCGGATGGAGCAGCGCAACGGGCGCGTCGATCGCCATGGGCAAAAAGACGATCCCGTCCGCATCTATCACTTCGTTGGCGCAGGCTTCCACGCCAAGCGGCTCTCGAAGGAAGCCGAGCCCGGAAGTCTCGAGGGTGATCTGGAGTTCCTGTTCCTCGCCGCCAAGAAGGTCGACCAGATCCGCGAGGACCTCGGCAGCGCGGGTGACGTGATCGCTACGCAAGTCGAGGAGGCCATGCTCGGCAAGCGCAAGAAGCTCGACGCGGAGTCCTCCCGTGCGCGTTCGAGCGCGGCGCAGCGCATGCTGGCCTTCGAGCGGAACCTCGAGGATCGGCTCGAGTCGCTCGTGCGCCAGCTCAAAGCGAGTCGAGACGAGCTCCACATCGCCCCCGACGCACTCGAAGCTGCGGTCAGTGTCGCGCTAAGCCTTGCCGGGCATCCCCCGCTAATTCCCGCTGAGCTTCCCGCGCGGGCGGCCAATGGCGACGACCAGCCGGTCAAGTCCTGGCGCGTGCCGATGCTCGAGGGATCGTGGGCGGCGTGCCTTGACGGACTGGCTCACCCGCACACGGGTGAGATGCGTCCCATCACGTTCGACCACGAGGTCGCGCGCGATCGCGACGACGTCGTTCTGGCGCACCTCGGTCATCGGCTCGTCTCGATGTGTGTCGGTCTCCTGCGAGCCGAGGTCTGGGCGCCGGAAGAGCAGCGTAAGCTCTCACGCGTCTCCGCACGCGCGAGCGCGAAGATCGACAAGCCGCTTCTCGTTGCGTATGCGCGTCTGGTCATCCTAGGCAGCGACAATAGTCGTTTGCATGAGGAGGTGTTCTGCGTGGGAGGGAGCCTCGACCGCGGGCACCTCGTGCCGCTGTCGGCAACAGAGCTCGCGCAAAACCTCGAAGCTCCTTCACGCGAGAAGCCGCGTGGGGTGCCGAAGACGGTGCACGCGGACCTCATGAAGCTCTGGCCCGAGCACGAGAAGGCGCTGGAGATCGCCGTGTCGAGTCGAGCCGCCGAGCGCGAGAAGCAGATCGCGAAACATCTCGAACAGCGGCGCGATAAGGAGATCGCCGACCACGCCGCGATCCTTCGCGAGCTGGAGAAAGCGCTTCGCGCCGAGCTTGGGTCGACGGACAGCGCGAAGACCAGCCAACTCGGACTTTTCGGAGGGACCGCGCCGCAGGCGCGGAGCACGCGAACCGGAGTGACCCCCGCGGAGCGCGTCGACGACGAACGGCAACGGGATGCGATGCGCGCGCGCCTCGAGGCGATCCCTGCCGAGCTGCTCCGCGAGACGAACGCGATTCACGCGCGCTACGCGGCGCCCGAGGCGCGTGTGTTTCCAGTCGCGATCACGTACTTCCTTCCCTCGACCATGGTGGCGCGATGAGCATCGGTCGACATCACGCGGAGTGGCGAGAGCTCGTCGAGATCTCCGGGCCCTTCCTCTCGATGGCGGTGCTCGAGCAGGTCTTCCCGCAAGGCATCGAGACCGTCGAGAGCGAGCTTCGAGAGCGGCTGCGCGTAGCCCACGAGGAGTGGCTCGACGGGGCAAGCGGAGACTCGCCGGATGTCGCCATCCACCAGGCATTCATCCGGTACGTGTTCCGCGAAGCTCTCGGCTACAACGAGGACGACATCCTCCAGAACCATCCGTCGCTGCGCGTTGGTGTTCCCGAACATCGCGATACGCTTGAAGCGAGCTTCGCCATCAAGAACCCGGATGGCCGAGCCGACGCCGGCAAGCCACGCCTGTTCGTTTCGGTAATCGGGGCGCACGAGAACGTCGACAAGCCCGCTGCGACGGCCGCTTGGAAGATCTCGCCGGTCGATCGAATGCTCTACTTGCTACGTGGCGCGCAAGCCGCCGGAGCGGCGGCCCGACTCGGTCTCGTGACGAACGGTGACGAGTGGGTGCTTCTCTACGTGGCGCCCGGCGAGACGACGACGTACGTGCGATGGTCGACGGAGCTTTGGTTCGACGAGCCGCTCACGCTTCGGTCGTTCGTCACGTTCGTCAGCGCCATGCGTCTCTTCGGCGTGCCGGATGATCAGACCTTCGAGGCGCTCATCGCGCGTAGCTCGAAAGACGGGCACGAGGTAACGAAGACCCTCGGCTCGCAGGTGCGTCGAGCGACCGAGGTGCTCGTGCAAACCATCGACCGCGTCGATCGCGGTCGTCGTGGACGCCTGCTCGAGAAGCTCTCGCCCGTCACCGTCTACGAAGGTGCCGTGACGGTGATGATGCGCCTCATCTTCGTGCTCGCGGCCGAGGAGCGAAAGCTCCTGCTCCTCGGAACCCCGACGTACGATCAGCACTACGCCGTCTCGACGCTGCACGACCAGCTCCAGGCGACGGCCGACCGCAATGGCGAGGAGATTCTCGAGAAGCGCTTCGACGCGTGGGTACGGCTACTCTCGACCTTTCGCGCCATCTTCGCGGGCATCGAGCACGATCAGCTCCGCATCCCCGCACACGGCGGATCACTCTTCGACCCCGACCGATTCCCGTTCCTCGAAGGGCGCGCGGTCGGCAGCACGTTCCGCGACCCGGGCCAGAAGGGCGCCGAACCACTCGCCGTCGACAATCGCACGGTGCTCCATCTCTTGCGCGCGATCACACGCCTCGAGGTGAAGGCCGGCGGGGGGCGCGTCGAGTCGCGTCGCCTGTCATTCCGCGAGCTCGACGTCGAACAGATCGGCCACGTCTACGAAGGGCTGCTCGACCATACCGCCAAGCGTGCGGACGACGTCACCGTGAGCCTCGCCGGCAAGCAAGAGCCAGAGATCCCGCTCGGCACGCTCGAGGGCTACAAGAAGAAGTCGGGCGAGCTTGTCAGTTTCCTCAGCGAGGAGACGGGGCGCACCGCGAGCGCGATCGAAGGCGCGTTCGAATACAAGATTCCGAAGGACGAGGATCGGCAGCTCCTCACTGTCTGCGAGAACGTCACGGCGACGTACGAACGCGTGAAGCCGTGGGCGGGTCTTCTTCGGAAGGACACCCACGGCCTGCCCGTCGTCATCCCGAAGGGGGCGCTCTACGTGACGGAGGGCGCCGACCGTAGAAGCACCGGGACGCACTACACGCCGCGCACACTGACGGAACCGATCGTGCAGCACACGCTCGAACCGCTCGTGTACGTGGGACCTGCGGAGGGCAAACCACGCGAGGAGTGGGTGCTCAAGAGCGCGAAGGACCTCCTCGCGCTCCGCGTCTGCGATCTCGCCATGGGCTCGGGCGCGTTCCTCGTGGAGGCGTGTCGATTCCTTGCGGCACGCCTCGTAGAGGCGTGGGAGGCAGAGGAGAAGCGGCAAGGCGGCAAGCTTTTGCTCGCGCCGGATGGCGCGCTTTCGGCGGGGGCGAGCAAGGACCAGGCGATCCCGACTGACCCGACAGAGCGGCTCGCGCTCGCGAAGCGGTACGTCGCCGACCGATGCCTCTACGGCGTCGACGTGAACCCCTGGGCCGTCGAGATGGGGAAGCTCTCGCTGTGGCTGACGACGATGCAGAAGGGGCGGCCGTTCTCGTTCCTCGACCATGCGCTGAGGAGCGGTGACTCGCTGCTTGGTGTGACCGACGAGGCGCAGCTCCTTCACTTTCATCTCGATCCGGCGAAGGGCAAGAAGCTCCACGACAACCTCCTCGGGCTTCGCGACCACATGAAAAAGGCGCTCGCGAGATCGCGGGAGCTTCGCGAGAAGATCGAGGACTTCGCAACGAACGACATCAACGATGCGAACACGAAGGCGTTCCTCCTGAAGCAGGCGAACGAGGCGACGGAGGATCTGCGCGTCGTTGGGGATCTGCTCATCGGCGCGGCCCTCGTGACGGCGAAGAAGGGGGATGTCGACGACGAGCTGAAGGCGCTTTCGCTCGGCGTCGTGCGCCTATTGTCTTCCCCGTCCAACGAGACGCGCACGAAAGTGCGCCTGGAGCTGCGCGCGCGTGCGACGGAGCTCCTTCGCACGGGGCTTGCGCCTGGTAAGGCGGTAAGGCATCCGGTCCACTGGGTTATCGAGTTCCCTGAAGTCGTCGCGACCGGAGGGTTCAATGCACTGACGTCCAACCCTCCGTTCAAGGGAGGCCAGTTCATAACGGGGGCGCTGGGAGAGGAATATCGCGACCACTTGGTCAAGCATGTCGCGTTTGGCCGCCGCGGTAGCGCCGACCTGTGTGCCTACTTCCTGCTTCGGGGCGCAAAGCTAGCACGTGACGGTGGAAGCATCGGTCTCGTTGCCACAGACACCGTTTCGAATGGCGTGACCCGCGCGGTCGGGCTCGACCAACTCGAGCGGTTGAATGTTGAGATCGTGGGCGCGCGCGCAAAGGAGCCGTGGCCCGGCGACGCCGCGCTCAAGGTCGCGCATCTCTGGGGGTACCACGGTGAGTGGGGAGGAGTTCGCTTTCTCGAAGGAAGAGAAGTCGAGCGCATCTCGCCATCGCTCAGTGCTTCGGGCTCGCCTGTCGAGCATCCGGTTCATCGTCTCGATCGGCAGCGGAACAAGGCGTTCCAGGGATCGATCGTGCTCGGCATGGGCTTCGTTCTGTCCACCGACGAGCGTGATCAGCTCGTACACGCACGAAAGAGCAATCGAGCTGTCTTGTTTCCATACCTTGGCGGCGAGGATATCACCACCTCACCCGAACAGGGCCCAACGAGATGGGTGATCAACTTCGGCGACTTGCCACTTGAGACGGCTAGTAGACAGCCATCAGCGTCCGACTACCCCGAATGCCTCCGCATCGTGCAGGCGCGCGTGAAACCGGAACGAGACCGAAACAAGTACAGCAAAGGCGCCCGCGAACGTTGGTGGCTCTACGAACGTTCGAGGCCTGAGCTGTACGACGCTGTGAGAGGTCTGCAGCGATTCATCGTCTGCCCACTCACGTCGAAGTATTGGTTGTTTGTATTCGCGTCATGGCCCATCGTGTGCGCGCAGACAACGTGCTGTTTTGCAATGGATTCGGATCATGAATTCGCTGTTATGCAGAGTTGCGTGCACGAGGCTTGGGTCCGGCACGGACCGATGAAGGGAAACCTTCTTGGAGGCGAGCGTCCTCAATACAACATCAGCGATGCATTCGAGAGCTTCGTCTTCCCCGCGCGCGAGGTCAGTGCGAAAGCCGGTGTGGCTCGTGCATTGAATGACGCTCGCTCCGCGATGTCCCTGAAGAGCGGAGAGGGGCTGACGAAGTTGTACAACCGAGTTCACGATGAGAGTTGTTCGAGTTCTGACATAAGGAATCTTCGCGATCTTCATGCGACGCTGGATGGCGCTGTTATTGACGCCTACGGCTGGGACGGTCTTCGCCTCGACCACGGCTTTCACGAGACGAAGCAAGGTCTCCGCTTCACCATCAGCGAAACGGCACGCACCGAGGTACTCGATCGGCTCCTCGCTTTGAACCACGAGCGCTACGCCGAGGAGGTGAAGGCCGGCCTGCACGACTCCGACAAGGCGAAGGCCGCGAAGAAGACCGCCTCTCCGAAGACACCGGCCAAGCCAAAAGCTGCTGCGAAGTCACGCAAGACCTCGACGAAACAGACCGCCTTGCTCGAGGGAGAGGAGTAGCCGCCTATGGCCGTCTGGCAATTCGCCTTCAAGCCCACGTTCCTCCACGAGCTCAACGCCTTCGAGGCGAAGACCGTCCAGCAGATCCTAAAGAAGCTCGATCTGCTCGCCGAAGATCCGCGCCCCGACGCGAAGACGAAAAAGCAGCTCAAGTACCTCGGCGGGAAGCTCCATCGCCTCCGTTCTGGCGACTTCCGCATCTTCTACACGTTCGCCGAGCCGTTCGTGAGCCTGCTCTCGGTCAAGAAGCGAGACGACCAGACCTACGAGGACGAGGTCGATCCCGAGTTCCTCGGCGGTAGCGACGTGCCGGAGCTCGCGGAAGCGGCAACCGGCACCGCTCACGCGGCGAACCACGCCGCCACGTGGGACACATGGTTGGGGCAGACCAGGCCGAAGTCCAACTCTCTCCCCCGGGCGGTCGACAAGGCACTGCTCGAATCGCTCGCCATTCCGGAGACCTTCCACGCCGCGCTGATGAAGGTTGCGACCGAAGACGATCTTCTCGACTGCCCCGTCCCGCAAGACGTGCTCGGCAAGGTGATCGACGCCGTCACCGGCAAGCCGATCGCCGAGGTCGCGCGCCAGCCCGACCTCCTTCTCACCGAGCCCGAAGATCTCCTGCGTTACCGCGAAGGCGAGCTCCTCGGCTTTCTGCTCCGACTCGAGCCCGAGCAAGAGAAGCTCGCGCAGTGGGCCATCACCGCCAAGGGCGCGACGCTCCTCAAAGGCGGCCCAGGCACGGGCAAGAGCACCGTCGCGCTCTACCGCGTGCGCGAGATCCTCGCCGCATGGAAGAAGCAGAAGCGCGAAGCTCCAAAGCTCCTCTTCACGACCTACACGCGCGCGCTCACCCGGATCTCCGAGCAGCTCCTTCGTTCTCTCGTCGGAGCAGAGGGGATGGCGCTCATCGACGTGAAGACGGCGGACGCGGTTCTGCGGCCCATCGCGCTCGAAGCGGGCGCATCTCCGAATCTTGCAAAGGACACGAAGGCGCTCCTCGCTCGCGCCATCGAGGAGGCAGAGTTCGTCGGCTCCTCCCTCAAGGTCGCCTCGCAGAAGGAATCGATCGCCAAGCTTTCACGAGACTTCGTGCTCGAGGAGATCTTGGGCGTCATCGAAGGGCGCGGACTCGTCACGCTCGAGGAATATCTCGCGGCGAAGAGGCCGGGCCGTCGGCTTTCACTCTCAAAGGTTCAACGCGAAGCGTTGTGGCGTGTCCGAGACGCGTTCCAACGACAGCTCGCGAAGGGGGGCGTAACGACGGTCGAGGGTTGGCGGCGCCGAGCAGCCGAGCGCGTCGATGGAGGCGAATTCGCGGCCCGTTACGACGCCGTCATCATCGATGAAGCGCAGGACCTTTCGGCGACCGCGATCGCTGCGCTCGTCGGGCTCTGCAAGACTCCGGCAGGCGTGTTCCTCACCGCTGATGCGAACCAGTCGATCTATGGCGCCGGCTTTCGCTGGACCGACGTTCACGATTGGCTCAAGTTCCAAGGGCGCACCGCAGTCCTGCGAGCCAACCATCGGTCAACGCGGGAGATCGGCGAGGCCGCGGAGGCCTACCTTCGTGGTGGAGCCGAGAAGCCCACTATTGAGGAAGACGCAGAGACCGTTGAGGCCACGCGCTACGTCCACTCCGGGCCCATCCCGGCCGTTCGTGCCGTTGCCGACGACGGCGACGAGACGAAGCTCCTCGCCACCTTCTTCCGGCAGGCGACGCGAGCACTCAAGCTAGGACTCGGAGGCTGCGCGGTCCTCGCGCCGACGAACGACGAGGCGAGCCGTATCGCCTTCGCGCTCTCCCAAGCCGGTCTCGCGGCTCGGAAGGTCGACGCGAACGACCTCGACCTCCGTGAGGCTGGCGTGAAGGTGATGACATTGAAGAACGCGAAGGGGCTCGAGTTCCCGATCGTCGCGCTCGCGGGCTTTTCGGATCGGCGTTACCCGCCTATCCCGGCGAATGGGGGTGATGCAGAGAGAGACGAGGTCCTCGCGCGGGAACGGAGAACAATGTTCGTCGCGATGACCCGCGCGATGCGGGCGCTCCTCGTGATCGTCCCCGCGGAAGGAGGCTCTGCGCTCCTCCAAGGGTTCGGTCCGCCGGCATGGAACGACGGACACGCCGAGGCAAACGCAACGGGACAGAGGACGGCCTGATGGAGACCATTCGCCTTCCCCGGCGCATTGAAGACGAAGCCACGTGCGCGGATCTCAATCGCCGCGTCCGCGAAGGAAGCCTGGCGCTCGACTTTCAAGAAGTCGAAACGGCCGACGACGGCGCGCTCGTCGCACTCTTCGGTGGGATTACACTGGCCGCGGTGCCGGACGGGCTCGATCTCGACGGCATCCCGGCGTCGCTCCAAGACCGAGTCGAGCTCATCTTGCGCGCGAACGAAGTCGCACCGACGAAGAAGCAGACGAAGAAGAAGGCGTCCAAAGCCTCCCCGGCCGCAGGCGCAGTGTGGCGGTCGCCGAGCGACGCTCCCCCGGCGAGCGTCCGTCGCCCGTCGAGCGGGCCGCCGCGACGGATCTCGGCTCCGGCGCTCCTCGCGGCAGAGATTCCTTCGGCCGAGAAGATTCGCGCCGAGGTCGAAGAGAAGGTGCTCGCCGAGCTGCTCGGTCCGGCCGAGGGTGAGCACGAGGAGATTGACGATCGCCGCCTGCGCCCGCGTGATCGATACTTGCTCGGCCTCCTCGCCCCCGGCCGCACGCGCGTGAAGCGTGAAGAGATCGATACGCTCGAGGCCGCTGCCGCGGACAATGCGGACGATGACGGCGACGACGAGACGGGCCTGTCGTCCGACACGATGTTCCCGTCGTCGATCGGCCTCAGCTTTTGCGTGCCGGAGGGGACGAAGCTCCGCATCCACGCGCGCTGGGGCCGGTACGTACGCGGGCCGAGCGAGAGCGCAACGACCGAGACGGGGCAGCCAAAGACGGTCTGGAAGCGCGAGCCGATGGGCGGCTCGCTTCCCGCCGTCGAAGCGTCGCCTGGACCGCTCGGACCATTCGTTCCCGACCCGTCTCAGCCGGGCGTCATCGTGCGCGGCATCGCGAATCCCATGCCTCGAAAGGAGGGGGCACCTCCCTTGGTCGTCGTCAGCCTGTTCCTCGTGAACACGCAGGACGAACCCGAGGAGCGGCGTGACGAAGCTTGGCTGTTTCAGCCCGACCTCTCCGTCGAGGGGGAGCCGAAGACGGCGCCGTTTGTCGGTCGTTCGCTCGGCAGTGATGCGCTTCCGCGGGACGAGGACCGTGCCGTCTCCATGCTCTACCGAGATCGCATCGAGTTCGCGGTCGGTCACGGCACGAGTGTCGAAGCCTCCGTGGCCGACGGCGATCCGCGGCACGCCAGGCGTGTGAAGACCCGCACGGTGCCGCGTTACGAGGTCGCCCAGCAGGAGGCGCGGAGGCCGCCCGTCGATGGGAAGTCCGCTACGCCGGCGGTCGACCCGAACCTCGCCGGACTCGAGCTCGATATGAAGGAGCTCGCCGAAGCCGACAAACTGCGCCCGAAGCTCTCGCCGATCCTCGGAGCATATGAAGCGTGGATCGCCGCGCAACGGAAGCGCATTGCCGATCCGGCATCGCGTCTCGCGGGGTGCGAGGAGATCGCGGCGAGCAGTCTCGACCGCTGCGCCGAAGCACTCGAACGACTCCGCGCCGGCATCGAGCTCGTCTCGTCCGATCCCATCGCGAAGGAGGCGTTTCGTTTCGCGAACCGAGCGATGTGGCTTCAGCGCGTCCACACCGTGTGGGCCGAACGACGCCGTCGCGGCGAGCCGTGCGCCCTCGAGGAGGTCGACGTTCCGGACAATCGGTCGTGGCGTACCTTCCAGCTCGCGTTCGTGCTTCTCACCGTCGAGGGGCTTACGAAGCTCGATCACCGCGACAGAACCGATCCGGCGCTCGCGCTCGCCGATCTCCTCTGGTTCCCAACTGGCGGTGGAAAGACCGAGGCCTATCTCGGTTGCACGGCGTACACCTTGGCCGTCCGCAGGCTGCAAGGCGACGTTGAGGGCCGGTCCGGCGAGCACGGGGTCGCGGTCCTCATGCGCTACACGCTCCGCCTCCTCACACTGCAACAGTTCCAGCGCGCGGCGACGCTCATCTGCGCCTGCGAGAAGATCCGGCGCGAAGCGGAAGGCGCGGGCGATCGACGTTGGGGGAGCGAACCGTTTCGCCTCGGTCTCTGGGTCGGATCGCGGACCACGCCGAATCACACCGATCACGCCGATGAGGCGCTGAAGCTCGAAAAGAAGGCGTCCGCTCCGATGGGAAGTGCCTTCGCGGGTGCGGGCTCGCCGGTACAGCTCAAGAGCTGTCCGTGGTGCGGTACCACCGTGGACCCCGGGCGCCACATGCGCGTCGACTCGTATGGGAAGGGAAGTGGTCGCACGCTCGTCTTCTGCGGCGACGAACGTGGCACGTGCCTGTTCTCCGCGCGTCTCTCTCCGAACGAAGGCATCCCGGTCTTGGTCGTCGACGAAGAGATCTATCGTCGCCTTCCGGCGCTGCTGATCTCGACGGTCGACAAGTTCGCCCAGATGCCCTGGAACCCCCAGGTGCAGATGCTCTTCGGGCGGGTGACCGGGAGATGCTCACGGCATGGGTTCCGCTCTCCCGAGACCCATGATTCGGACTCGCACCCGAAGAGTGGCGCGCTCCCTCCTGCGAAGACCGTCGACCACGGACCGCTTCGCCCACCGGACCTGATCATTCAGGACGAGCTCCATCTCATCAGCGGTCCGCTTGGAACGCTCACCGGCTTGTACGAGACCGCGGTCGACGAGCTCTGCACGTGGGAGGTCGGCGGCAAACGCGTGAGGCCCAAGGTGATCGCCTCGACGGCGACGGTTCGGCGCGCGCGTGAGCAGATGCACGCGCTCTTCGCGCGCGAGCTCGCGGTGTTCCCTCCGCAAGGTCTCGACGCGGAGGACAACTTCTTCGCCGTGCAGCGGAGCACCGAAGACCTTCCCGGGCGCGTCTACATCGGCATCTGCGCGCCAGGGCGGCGTCTGAAGGCGTCGATCATCCGTGTCTACGTCGCCTACCTCACGGCCGCCGAAGCGGTCTACCGACGCTACGGCAAGCATGCGGACCCCTGGATGACGCTGGTGGGCTACTTCAGCTCCCTCCGCGAGCTCGCCGGCACGAGACGCGTCGTCGACGACGACGTGCGAAACCGCGCATTCCGGATCGATCGCGCGGGTCTTGCGAGGCGGTCGCTTGGCACGACGCAGGAGCTTACGTCGCGTCTGGGCGCAACCGACATCCCGCGCATCCTCGACCTGCTCGAAGTGCCTTTCGACCCCGCCGCCGAGGCTAAGCGAAAGGAGGAACGAGGCACGAAGGGCCAGCGGCCACGGCCGATTGACGTCTTGCTCGCGACGAACATGATCTCCGTCGGCGTCGACGTTCGACGACTCGGGCTGATGGTCTGCACGGGGCAGCCGAAGACGACCGCCGAGTACATTCAGGCCACGAGCCGCGTCGGCCGCGCGAGCCCCGGTCTTGTGTGCACCATCTACAACTGGGCGAGGCCGCGCGACCTCTCGCACTACGAGGCGTTCGCGCACTACCACGCGACGTTCTATCAGCACGTCGAGGCGTTGAGCGTGACGCCGTTCGCGTCGCGCGCGCTCGATCGCGGACTGTCGGCGCTCCTCGTCTCGCTCATTCGGCAATGCGGTCCCGAGATGAATCCGAACGACGCCGCAGCGAATCTCGATCCGAAAAGCGAGGCCGTCCGGCACGCTGTCGAGACGATTCGACGCCGCGCGGAGCTCGTCGAGGAGAGCCAGGGCGTGGCGGCGGAGGTGAAGCGGGCTCTCGAGGTCCGACTCCAAGAATGGGCTGCTCAAGCGAAGCCGAAGGCCGGCGCCGCGCGGCTCGGCTACCGAACGGCGAACGACGGACAGACGGAGGGGCTCTTGCGACGTGCAGGGATCGAGACCTGGGAAACGTTCACGTGTCTCAATTCGCTAAGGGACGTCGAGCCGACGGTCACCCTGCTCATCGACGAGGGGCGCATGGAAGAATCACCAGGCGAGATCGCCGAGGGCGAATCGTGAGCGTTCTCGAAAAACGGCTCGGCGCGGTACGACCGACGCAGCTCATTCACAGTTTCGGCATCGGAGCGATCATCGACCTACCGCACTTCTCCGCGATGCTCCTCGGACTCGAGGACTGGCCGGAGGGGTTCTGCGGTTCGGTCGCTGAGGAACGCCTCCTCCGCGCGGTGCAGGCGCGGCTCGGCCTACAGGTCGAGAAGCTTGCCGCGCCTCCGCTCGAACAAGAGGAGGGACTCGTCTCTGCCAGCGAGCGACGCATCGGCATCCCCGTTGTGCCGTTTCCACGGCACATGCGGTGTCCGTTCTGCTCGCTGCTCGCCCCGATCGACCGCTTCATGCTGCGCACGAAGCCAGGCCGACCGGACAAGGCCGTCTACATTCACAAGAACTGCAATAAGGCGACGGAGCCTGGCGTCGTCCCGGCACGATTCCTCGTCGCCTGCGAGGCGGGGCACATTGATGACTTCCCGTGGCACGAGTTCGTCCACGACGGGAAGAGCGCGTGTCCGAGCGATCTCAGACTCGAGGAACTCGGGGGCACAGAGGCCACCGACGTCATCGTCCGCTGCGTGACGTGCGGAGCGGGGCCAAAGTCGATGGCAGAGGCCTTCTCGCGCGACGCGACGCTTCCGGGGTGTCGAGGCCGGCGCCCTCATCTTCGGGACTTCGATCAGACCAAGTGCTCGGAGCCGGTGCGCGCGCTCCTGCTCGGCGCGTCGAACTCATGGTTTGCGGTTTCACTCTCAGCTCTCCACGTGCCGCATGCGCAGGAGGGCAAGCTCGCCCAACTCGTCGAAGAGTGCTGGCCCCTGCTTCAGAAGGCGAAGAACGCCGACGTCGTCGAGTACCTCCTCGGCGAAGGGAAGCTCGGCAAGCTGGCCGCTTACGAACCCGCGGAGATCTTCGCGGCCGTCGAGGCTCGGCGGTTGGGCACGGGCCCGGAAGAATCCGCGGATCTGAAGGTTCCCGAATGGGAAGCCTTCACGCGCGTCGATCCGAAGCAACAGACGACCGACTTCGAGCTCGCCGAGGTGCGCGTGCCGCCAGGGCTCGAGGGCGTCCTGTCGCGTGTGGTTCTCGCGAAGCGCATCCGTGAGGTCACCGCGCTTCTCGGCTTCACTCGACTCGAGTCGCCACGCGAATACTCCGGCGCCGGAGACCTGCCCGGACCGAAGCGCATGGGCCTCTCGCGGAAGCCACCGCGCTTCGTCCCCGCGTCGGAAGTTCGTGGTGAGGGCATCTTCCTCCAGTTCGATGAGTCGGTCCTCTCGTCATGGTGTGACGCCGAGACCGACCGAGAGGCCGGCTTTCTCGCTGCGCACAAGGCGTGGAGGCGACGGAGGAAGATCGACCCACCGGAAGCTGGCTTCCCGGGTGTCCGCTTCGTCCTGCTCCACTCCTTCTCTCACGCGTTGATGCGACAGCTCGCGCTCGAATGCGGCTACGCGGCGGCCAGCCTTCGAGAGCGTATCTACTCGAACGGAGACGAGGCCGACGGGCCGCGCATGGCGGGCGTTCTCATCTACACCTCAGCGCCCGACAGCGAAGGGACCCTCGGCGGCCTCGTCCGCATGGGGCAGCCCGAGGAGCTCGGAAGACACATCGTTCACGCGCTCGAGGAGATGAAGCTCTGCTCCTCCGATCCACTCTGCGCCGACATGCGTCCGGACGTTGACGGCGTGAAGCTTCACGCCGCCGCATGTCACGCGTGCCTCTTCGCTCCTGAGACATCTTGCGAGCGCGGGAACAAGTACCTGGATCGCGGCGCACTCGTAACCACCGTCCACGGCTCATCGGGCTTCTTCGACGGGAAGCTCGGCAAGTGACCTCGGGCGTGGACGCCGTCGCGCGCGCCGTTGTCGCCGTCGTTCACGGTCTACCTGACGGACCGTTCCACCGCCTGGTGAGCGTGCTCGAGGGCGCGCCGGGCTCGGCGCGCGATGTGGTGAGTGCGGTCGCGAACCCGCGAGTTCGCGACAGGATCGACGAGCTCACCCGCGTGGCGAGACAGGCAGCAATCGGGGACGCGACGATCGCGGCGATGCTTCGCGCCGCGCGTGCGATGCACCTCTCCGACACACGAGAGAACGTCGAGCTCGTCTGGACGGGACCGAATGCGCCAAGCGCAGCGCTGTTCCGGACGGAGCAGACGCTCCTCGAGATGATCGCGACGGCGGAGCGGCACCTCCTGATCGTGACGTTCGCGGCGTACAAGGTCGATGCGGTTCGGGAGGGGCTGCGCGCTTCCCTCAAACGAGGCGTTCACGTCGATCTGGTCCTGGAGCAGTCCGAGCGAGACGGCGGCAAAGTCACCTTCGACCCGGCGGCGGCGCTGGCGGCGTCGGAGCACGATCGGCTCCGCGTCCACGTGTGGCCCCACGACCGCCGCCCGACGTCTGCGGATGGCAAGTACGGCAGCCTCCATGCGAAGTGCGCCGTCGCCGACGATCGCGTGCTGCTCGTCTCGAGCGCGAACCTCACGGAGTTCGCCCTGGAACTGAACATGGAGCTTGGCGTGCGTGTCGAACGGGGCGACGCCCCTCGTCGCGTCCGGGAGCACTTCGCGGATCTGATTCGCCGAGGTGTCCTCACGACGATGTAAGCACCAGCAGTGCGAGCCCACGGCGAGATTGGCAGACCGAGCGGTGCGGCTCCGCCGCAATGGTAGAGCTTCCGTGACGTCGCGTGCGGGGCGTCCAACGCGGACGACGACCACGTGTCCGACGCAATCGTCAGCCCTCCCTACGCAATCGTGACGTCTTCGCAGGCACTTCATCGACCGATAGGTATGAATGTGAACAGCGCTCGCTGCGAAACAGCGGCTGAGCGGTCACCTTGCTCGCTGATGTGTACACATTGGGCCGGCGCGTTGATCACCGGCATTCCTTCGCGCGCAGGCGAAGTTGCAAGACGGACGCTCCGCCGATTGGGCAGTTTACGCTCCGCATGCGCCGCTGCGGGCCCTCTGCGCGCGCCGTCAGCCTGGGGTCGAGGCCGCCTTCGTCGAGCGCCGCACGATCCTGAGCACCGTGGACTTCGCCCAGCGACCGCCGCGCTTGGTCTGATGGCCCTCGCGTTCGAGCGTGCCCGCAATCTGGGCAAGGGAATGACCGTCGCTTCGAAGCACGCAGATGCGATCGACGACGGCCCGCTCTTCGTCGAGCTCGACGACAACGCGGCGTCCCTCGGCGTCGCGGTCGTCAGATCGTTTCCAGCCGAGCGCCGGCGCGCCGAGGCGGACCCCGTCACGTCTGAGATGGCCGAGCGCTTCGCGCGTCCGTTCGCCCGTGGCCTCTCTCTCCCACTGGCTGACGGCGCCGAGGACGTGAAGCACGAGACGACCGGCGGCGGATCTTGTGTCGATGCTGTCCGACACGCTGAGTAGCGTGAACCGCGAGGCGAAGTAGTCCTCGACGAGCCTGCCGAGATCGCGGACCGAGCGCGTGAGGCGATCGAGCTTCGTGACGAGGAGCCCGCTTGCACGTCCGTCCGTGAGGCGTTCGAGGGCAGCCTGAAGGCCCGGCCTCTTGAGCGACTTCGCCGAGAAGCCTGCATCCTCGATGATGGCGATGAGGTCGAGATCGAGGGCGATCGCATACGCCTTCAGCTTCTCGCGCTGCGCCTCGAGCGAGACGCCGCCGTCCGCTTGCTGATCTGTTGAAACACGGACGTATCCCACGACCTTTTCCCGTTGCGCGCGCGCGACCATATCCCGACCTTCATACGAGATCGTTCCCAAGACGAGCGTTTCGTTTCCGCTCCGGGCGAGCGATGCAGGAGGATGGCAAGATATGGACCTGAGAGATCGCGTCAGAGGATGCCTGATCGGTGGCGCCGTCGGAGACGCCCTCGGCGCGCCCGTGGAGTTCTTGGACCTGGCAGACATTCGGCGACGGTTCGGTCCTGGGGGCATCGCGGAGTACGCGGAGGCTTACGGGCGCGTCGGCGCGCTCACCGACGACACGCAGATGACGCTCTTCACCGGTGAGGGACTGGTGCGGGCGCATGTGCGCCAGAACCTCAAAGGCATCTGCGCCCCTGAAGCCGTCATCCAGCACGCCTATCTGCGCTGGCTACTCACGCAGGGGGTGGAGCCGAGGGCGGAGATCGCCACGACCGAAGATTGGCCCGACGGCTGGCTCGTCGGCGAGAGGCGCCTCTGGTCGCGCCGGGCTCCCGGGAACACGTGCATCTCTGCGCTCGCCGACACGATCAAGCTCGGCGAGCGTGCCACGAACGAGAGCAAGGGGTGCGGGACGGTGATGCGCGTCGCGCCGATCGGCCTGGTCTGCCGTGCGCGCGACGAAGGCAGGTCTCCGGCGTTCGAGCTTGGCGAGCAGGCCTCCGTCGTCACCCACGGGCATCCGGCTGCCATCATGGGAGGCGGAGCGTTCGCCTTATTGATTGCGCACCTCGCCGAGGGATTGGAACTCCGGCGGGCGGCCGACGCCATGATCGCCTACCTTGGACCGATCCCGGGCTCCGGCTTCGTGACGCGTGCGCTCGATATCGCGATGAGGCTCGTGGGCGACGGCGACGAACCGACGCCCGAGAAGATCGAGAGCCTCGGCGGTGGCTGGGTGGCTGAGGAAGCCCTCGCCATCGCGATCTATTGTGCCCTCGTCGCTCGTGACTTCGAGCACGGCGTCCGGCTCGCCGTGAACCACTCGGGTGACAGCGACTCGACCGGCAGCATGACCGGACAGATTCTTGGGACGGCGTGGGGTGCTGAGGTGATCCCGGCGCGCTGGCTCGACGCCCTCGAACTTCGAGACGTGATCGAGCGGATGGCAGACGACCTGCTCGCCGTCCGAAACGGCACGCTCGACGCCGAAGCAGCGTGGTCTTCCTATCCAGGGTGGTGAGAGTCGTCGGCATGCCCCGACGCCGGACCGACGCTCTCCTCGCCCAGGCCCTCCGGCTTGCCCGCAAGGCCGTGGAAGAGAGGGCCACCGCCCAAGACCTTGAAGAACTCGCTGCCGTGATCCTCGAACTCGACGAGACCGTCGTCGTAGACGGGGTGCGCGGGCCGAAGCGGTGGACCAAGGGCGCGGTTTAGTCCGCGTCGCCGCGCGGTTTATCACGCGTCGGGGGCAGTTTAGCCCGCGTCGATGCGACGGTCTACACCGCGCGCCACTCACTCGGAGGACCTCGGACGCTTCTTGAAAAAGCGAGGGGAAAGGAGCTGCCACGGCTCGACGTCGAGCGCCGTGGCGACCTTCGCGAGCCAGTCGGTGGTGGCACTCGACGTGCCGGCGAGGACGTTGAACATCTGCGCGCGCGACACCGTCGCGAAGTCCGCCAGGGCGTTGATGGTCATTCCTTTCTGCCTTGCGGCGCCGCGGATGTTCTCCGCGATCACAACTCGCAAGGCCTCGGCGTCCACGCAATGACGCTAGGGATGGTCCAGGATGGCAGACTCTAATATGTTGGACTGTTGATGGAGGTTGAGTTGATGAAGAGGGGTCTTTCGATGCTGAGAATCGCGTTCGTTCTTGCTGGGGTCCTCACGCTGCCGGCCGGCTGTCGACCCAGCACGGACTCGTCCCCGACCTCCCGCGCCGACGCGGCAGCGACAGAGCCCGCTCCCACGGCCGCAAAGCCTGCCCTGCCGTCGGAGCCAGCCCCGCCCGTGGCAGATAGGGCAGCCGAAGTGCCCGATCTCGAGGGCAAGCTCGCCGCCGATAAGGCGTACGCAGCGGTCTGGACTGGCCCGCGCGCCGACCTGAACGCGTTCTTGAGTTACGTGAGCGAGATGCTCGCGCGCGGCGGCGTTCCGGCTCCTCTCGGCGCCGAGCTCAAGGCAAAGAAGCTGCACGACGCAGGGATCAAGTTGTTCTTGATCTTCGCGCGTGTCGGGAACTACCCGGACCACTTCACGAGGAAGCTCGCCGCTCATCTCGAAAAAACGAAGAACGAGCCGCATGCAGGCACGTGGTCGGCCTTCACGAAGGGCGGAGCGTTCCACGACTACACCGCGCTCGCCGCCTGGTCGCGGCGCGACGACCCGAGCTACCTGCGCGAACTGCTCTCCGCGAAGCAGAGTGGAGCAGGCCCGTTTCCATGGTCACCGTGGAACGAGAAGGAGCCCCCGGCGCGCTCGTGGCTTGTCGACGAGAGTTCGGCGCTCGAGCGGCTCGCATTGATCACGACGTTGAGCCCGGCGGAGGAGTCGCGCCGCGCTGCGCTCGCCACGGTGGCGAAGAAGGAGGCTGCCGCGAAAGCCGAGATGGCCGGCGCGGTGCAGGTGACATCGACGGACCTGTTCCAAGCCTACGAGGGGAACGAGGTCAGCGCTGACGATCGGTACAAGGGAAAGAAGCTCCTGGTGACGGGCACGGTGGCGTCGATCGACAAGGGCGGGCTCACCGGCGAAGCGATCATGGTGAAGCTCGCGACGCCGAACCAGTTCCTCGCGGTGACTGCCTCGATGGAGGACGAGGAGAAGCCGAAGGCAATGAAGCTCGCCAAGGGCGACGCCGTGAAGGTCCTCTGCACCGGCGGCGCGATGAAGGTCGTCGGCTTCATCCAGCTTGGCGAGTGTACGTTGCGATAGAGGTTCTCCAGCTCGCTGCTGCAAGCGACGAGCCGTCGTTGGCGGAGTCGAAAGGCGGTGGGAGGTGAAGGCCTCACCCCGCCTTTTCAACTTGGAGCATCGGCGAAACTCCGTCTTCGGCGATCTCGAAACAGCGCAGCCCCCGCGAGTTCGAGATACCCACATAGGCCAAAACTCGACGTCCCTCCGTCGGGCTGAGGTCCCGCAGGGCGTGAGGACGCCCGCCTGGTGTTCAGCATCGAGCACCCCCGGCCGACGGGAGAGGCCTGCCCCGAGACGACGTGCCGAGCGAGACGCCGTGCGGAAGCCCCACCGGCCTCGCGATCGTCGCCGAGCACCTGGGATCACGTCCAACAGCTCTGCGCGTAGATGAGTGGCGTTCGTCGTCGACGACGTAGCGCGGGCGCGCGCTCGACGTGAAGATCGTGAAGACGTCGCTCGCATCGAGCGCGGGCCGTCGAGGAGACACCATGAACACCGGCAAGACCAAGCGCAAGACCGACACGAGCACCAAGACGAAGCACGGCGCCGACCGAACCTTGACACCTAGCCCCGCGAAGAACATGGCGGTCATCCGCCGACCGACTCCGGGACAGACGATCGTCGAGATCGTGACGCCGTCTGAGTCCACCGCGACGGCCAAGCCAAAGAAGCCGACGTACGAGGCGCAGATGCGCGCCCTCTCGCCCGCCGTGCGCCTCCGACGGAAACTCGCGAACACGGCAAAGCGCCTATCGAAGATCAGCGGCGAGGTGCGTAGCTGGGCGAACGCCCCGCCCGAGCTCCGCGATGCCAGCTCCACCACGATGACGATGTTATCCGCGATGCTCGCGGGCGCCGTCGCTCTCCCGGACGACTTCAAGCCAGAGCGCGTTCGCAAGGCGCTTGCCGGTCAGCTCGCCGTCGGGACTCTGGCTGCTCTTCGCCCGAAGGTCAGCGTGAAGTACGATGGCATCCTCGACCCCGAGGAACGACAGAGCCTGGAGATCGTCTCGGTGGCTCTCGGGTTCGTATCGGTTCGTACCATTCGTGGCGCCTGCCTAGTTCTGCCTCGCGCTCATGTCGCGACGAGCACCATCGAGGGGCAAACGAGCGGGGACCGCGCGCCCTTCGCGGAGCCGGTCTCCCCCGCGTCCTGAAGCATCTCCCTCAACCTCACGAGGCGGAGTCGGTACGCGTCACCGCGAGGCGCGCTTCCAGGGTGGCCCAGGAAGATAAACGCCACAGGTGGGGGGCGGATGGCAGCGTGCGCTGCGTGCCCGGAGTGTGCCCGAACGCCTTGGGGCACGGCTCGTGTGAAACCGTGCCCCGTGCCCCACCCCTTTAGGGGTGGCACGGGCCGGGCACACCTGCCTCGGGCTCGCCCCCCACCGATGTGGAGTCAGAAGAATTGGGCCGCCCCGGCGCGGCCAGTCCGACCCACGCGTGTTTCCCCTTTCCCCCTTCATTCTTCGCCATGTGACGCCGCTCGAGGTCCTTCAGCGCGGCGTCGATCTGGTCGTTGCGGAACGAAAGCTTCTTGTCGCGCATCGCTTTCCGGACGTCGCGCACTCCCAAGCCCGCTCCACCGCCTCCCTGCGTCGGAAGGATCTGGAGAACCGCTTCGGTCACCTCGTCGAGCCGGTCGTCGACCGTCTCTACAGCCGCAATGCTGTCCTCGGTACGGTTGATGTCCAATGCGAGCTGCACCTCGGGCGCGCCGTGGTGCACGGCATGAACGAGCAAGCGATCGTTCTTCCCGCTCAGACGGACCACGGTATCGACGCCGGCTTCGAAGTCGGTCGAGCCGCGGACCTCGCGGTTTCGGCCGAAGTGGTGAACGACGATGATCAGCCGCTTCTCGGGACCGAGCTTCTGGAGCTGGCGGTGCATTCCTGAGACGTCGGCACTGTTGTTCTCGTCGAGTCTGGTCACGCGACGTATGGGATCAATGACGATGACGGCCGCGGCCGTTCGCTGCGCGACTCGAGCGAGCGCCTCGACCTGTTCGTCGTCATCGAGATCGAATCCGCGGAGGAAGATGACGTTCTCGGGCTTCTGCGCACCGGCGCCGCGAGCCGCCGCCACCATCGTCTTCCAGAGATCGGAAGGAAGGTGTTCAACCGCGGTGAGGATCATCTTCCCTTCGGTTACGGCGCGGCCCGCCAGGGTCGCCGTCTTCAGCATCGCCGCTGCGAGCATCGCAACGAGGCTCGTCTTTCCCACGAACGCCGGACCCACCAACAACACAACGCCAAACGCGGGCAGAATGCCGTCCCAGAGCCACCGCTGAGGTCGCTCGTTCGCCAACTCCTCGAAGTCCTCCCACCCGAACGTGTTCAGTTTCGGCCTTGTCACTTGCGCTTCCTTCCGACGAGCGCGCTCTGCGCCCTCCCAACCGTCAGGCTCACGTAGGCGTCGTCGCGCCGGTGCGCCCCCGGTCGGAGCGCGAGTGCAGCGGCGGCGTCGACGAGTGCAACGTCGTTGAAAAGCAACTCTCGAACGAAAGCGAAGTCGTAGCCGCTGGCCGAACTGTCGCCGATCTGCTTGCCGACCCCGTTCCAAAGGTCTGCGATGCGACGTCGCGAACGCACCATCGACGCAACCTTCGGAGGCAGCGGTCGCGGATGCACCGCCATGACGACGGCGACCGCCTCACGACGATCGGTTGTTGGTGACGTGATGAGGGGCTGAAGCGTAGCCGGGAGCCGCGCTGGAGCCACGTCCCACGGGCTGAGCCCGCGGACCCACGCGTAGACGTGTCCCGATTCGTGAACGGACGGCGGCATCACCAGGATGCCGCCATTCCCTCGAACGTCGATCGCGCGACTCTCGCCTCGGCCCGCGCCGTTCCGGACCTCCTTGTCGGTCGCGAAGAGCCAGGCACGTCCGCGTCCGCGACGTCGTTCGCGGGTCGGCGTCTGGTCGAGCGCACCCCGTCCCGCGAGAGCAACGACCTCGCGCTCGGCTTCCGGCGAGTCGGCTTCGATGGCGATGATCCCTGCGCCGGTAACGATGCCGATGTTGCTCGTCGGCTGGCGACGGAAGTGGGCGGCGAGTTCCTCGAAGGACGGGCGGCGGAGCGCGAGCTTGGGGTAGCCCGCCACCAACGGTGTCTTTCCAATGCGCGGACACGGGATGTCGTGCCAGTTCGCCGTGCAGCGTCCCGGTTGCTCGGTCGGACGGCAGAGTGGAATCGGCGTGAGCCCTGCGCGCCAGAGTCGTCGCGCGTCGATCACGGTGTCCCTCCGAGGCCGAGGAGCGAGCGCTGACGAACGATGACGTTCTCCTTGAAGCACTTACGGCACTTCGAGCACGCGGTCCCTCCGACGCCGCGCACGTTGCCGAGGTCGAGTGCTCCCTCCTCGGCGTCCACGGGACAATCCGTGCGCCGGTCGTACGGAAGGCCAGCCGTACGCTTCTCGTTGAAGACGATCGCGGCACCACGCGTGTCGTCTGCAGCAGCCGTGCGGAGAAAGGACAGGTACGTTCGTGGGTGTGCCTGCATAAGATCGAGAGCACGTCCTTCGAGCGCTGGGGGCGTCGAAGCATCGAGGCTCAGTTGCAAGAACACGTTCGGGCGCGAGGCGATCCCGGCTGCGAGATCGAACTTGCGGGTGACGATCCACAACTTGACGTCCGGGTTCTGGACCGCAAACCCGTTGAGCACCGGGATGATCTCGGGAAAAAGATCGCCCGTGCCATTCACCCGGAGGAAGTCGAGCCTCGCCCGTGACGCCCAACGGCGGCGCGCGCGGGCAAAGTCGCGGGTGAGGCGTGCGACGGCCGCGTCGACCGCTTCGAGCTGGAAGTAGCGCAGGTTCCGAAGTCGCTTCAGAAGCGACTTCTCCCAGCCCACCGGAGCGTCCGGCCGCGCCGTATAGCAGTTGGCGGAGCATATCGCGGTAGGCACGCAAGTCTGGCCGGTGGGGAGGTCGAGCGACACGCTCGTCTTCCCGTTCGCCGAGAGCAAGCTGCCGCGCCGCAGTGCAGCGAGGTCCAGCGCTGAGACCTCTGCGACGAGGGCTTCCTCCTTCTCCCTCAACGCGTCGAAGTTCGACTTGTGATCATCGCGAGCTTCGTAGAGCGGGAGGTGGCGCCGTCGACCGGCAGCCGAGTCGGAGCGTTCTCGAGCAAACGACGGGCCCTCGAGGTGAGGCACGCCGTCTTCGGCAAGGACTGAGGTCATGACCCCACCCCGCGCCTTCGATGAAGGCCGCCGCGCGCGCGGCGCGCGAGGTCGACGACGGCCTCGTCGTCGCTCGCAACGAGGGTCGAACGAAGATCGACGCGGACGCTGCGGCCGATGCGGATCGCGACGAGGTCGCCGCGTTTGATCAGACGCCGGACGGTGGCCTGGCTCATGTGCAGGCGCTGCGCGGTCTGTTCAACGGAGAGGTGCTCGGTCGGGGCGGCTTTTCGGAGCGCCGCGAGGTTGGCCTTCATCTCAGCGAGGTCGGCCTTCACCTCCGCGATGGCCTGCGGAAGTTCGAGGAGGTACGCGAGCGCAGTGCCGATATCACTCGCCATCGCGCTGCTCCGCGTCGCGGGTGGCATCTTCGAAGCCGAGCCGCGCGAGCGCTGCTTCGAGCCGCGCGCGCGAGGTCGACTGGACACTGGTCGGGTCTGCGAGGTATCGCCGAACCGTTCTATCGTCGGCGCACGCCTCGACAGCGATCTGTCGAATCTGGTGCGCGCCGAGCGCCCTTGTTGCCTTGTTCATGCCCTCAACGTGCCCGCACCGGCAGGCTGAGGGGAGACGGTAGGACTGCTTCTACCTGGGTATTCTTGCCTGTAACGGGCGCTCGGCGATGCTCAGTCAGAGTGGCGGAGCAGCCCCTGTTTGATGCGGTTCTGCGCGGCGCGGATCAGCTCGCTGCTCGCCACCGCTTCAGCGTCGTTCTTGCTAAGGGCTCCCGTCCGAACGCTGAGCAAGGCGAGGCCCCACGTATGTTTGGCTCGCGCCCGCTCACGTTGCACCAGCTGCACGTCCTTCGGCGAGGGAACGAAGTTCTCGAACCGCCGATCGCTCACGTCGGCGAGGGCGCCCGCGAAGAGCTCCAACGCGGTCTCGAGCTTCGCCGGGTCGTCGACCACCGCAAGTACGTTGGGCCAGTGCTCGCGCGCGATCTTGTCCGCCCACGCATGCTGCTCGGTTCGTACGCGTGCCTGCTCCGCCTCGACCGCGCGTCCGAGTTCCTCGAGCGCTTCGATGCGCAAGCGTATTGACCCCACCCGCAGAACGGCTTCGAGCTTCGCGCGGAGCGCCTCGTTCGCGGCCTTGGCCTCTTTGGTCAGCGGCCCGCCCGTGGCGAGCCTCTCGCGCATCTTCTCGGGGATCTTCAGCGCCCTCTCGTTCCGATCGCTCGTAACCACGGCGTAACCAAACGTACCGATCTCGTGCCCACCTGGCGAGATCACCCGTGCTCGCCGAGCACGCGGACCGCTGATATTGCGATCACTTGCGCACTCGGCGTGGGCACCCGTGGTCACGCGCGGCGCTCTTCGAAGGCCGACGCTCTATCCAGCTGAGCTACGGGCGCGTGGAAAGACCAGACGTCTCTACCACGCCCGCGGCCGCTGGTCACCGGGTGTGAAGCCTCAGCCGTCCTGTGCGGTGACTCGGGCGGCGAACGACCGCGATCCGAGGGGTGCAGGCCGGCCCGAGGCGTCCCGCGCGGTGGTTCGGCCGGCGAACGACCGCCATTCGAGGTGCCGGCCCCCCAGCGGCGCGTCCTGAGCGGTGGTTCGGGCGGCGAACGACCGCGCGATTCGAGCCGCGCCCCCGCCCTCCAGCGCCGCGTCACGTCGTCGCTTCGGCGGGCTCTGGGGCCGTCGTGCGGACGCGGAGGCGCTGGATGCGGCGGCGGTTCGTGGCGATGACCTCGGCGACGACGCCTTCGGCCAGCCGGACGACGTCGCCCACGTGCGGCAGATGGCCGAGCTGCTCGAGGACGAGCCGGCCGAGCGGCTCCCCCGACCACTCCTCGGCGACGACCACGCCTACGTCGCGGAGATCGTCGACGGTCGCGTTGCCGTCCACCTCCCACGCATTCGTTTCTCCGGGGATTGGCTCGACGCGCGCGGGCTCGACATCGAACTCGTCGCGGATCTCTCCGACGATTTCTTCGACCAGGTCCTCCATCGTGACGATGCCGCTCGTCCCGCCGTATTCGTCGATGACGACGGCGAAAGGCGTCTGCTCGCGTTGCATGTCGCGCAACGCGGACAGGCCGTCCCGCACCTCCGGGAAGAACAGGACGCGGCGCTCGAGGCCGTGCAGCGTCTTGCGCTCTCGGACATGGGGATCGAGCAGGAAGTCCTTCGCGTACAGGTAGCCCGCAACTTCGTCGAGCGACCCGCGAAAGAGCAGGACCCGCGAGTACTGGTGTCGCCGCAAGAGCTCGTAGGCGTCCTCGCCGCTCGCCTCGATCGGTAGCGCCGCGACGTCGACGCGAGGGACCATCACCTGGCGCACCGGGCGGTCGGCGAAGCGAAGGATGCGCTCGATCGTTCGGCGCTTGTCCTCCGACTTCGAGTCGCGCGTCGCGGCAGCGGCCAGGATGCCGATCAGCTCGTCCTCCGAGAGTGTGCCCTCGCTTGCCTTGTCCGGGTCGATCCCGAGCATCCGGAGAACGGCGCGCTGCGAGTGCTCGAGGACCCAGAGCACAGGACGGAAGACCGTGTTCACGATCCGCAAGGGCAGGGCGGACACCAGCGACGTCTCGACGGGATGCTGGATGGCGACGAACTTCGGGACGAGCTCTCCGATGAGCAGATGGAAGAACGTGAGGACGCCGAGGCCGACGACGTCGACCGCGATGTGCGCTCCGGACCCGAGCGGCTGGCCACGGACGGACATGGCGACGTCATCGGCAAAGCGACCGATCGCAGGCTCGGCGATCCAGCCGAGACCAAGGCTCGCGACGGTGATGCCGAACTGGGTGACCGACAGGTAGCGGTCGAGCCGCAGCAGGACCTCTTTGGCGGACTTCGCTCGGCGATCGCCCCGCCGGACGAGGCGGTCGAGTTGCGTGACGCGGACCTTGACCAGCGCGAACTCAGCCGCGACGAAGAACGCGTTCAGCGCCAGGCAAATGATCGAGGCAATCAGCGCGTACACGCCGTCCACACGCCATAGTCGTGCCTGCACGACGGAGCAGGATCGCAGGGCGATTACGCTCGCTCTCGGAGCTGGACAGAAGCCGGAGAGAGGCAGCTTGCCCCGCCGAGCGTTTGCGCGCGTCGCGGAGGGCGCGCCTTCCCCAGGCCTGCCCGCGCCGCGCGACCGCAGGGCTCGCCTTGACACGGGCTTGATGGGTCCGCATCGATGGTCTATTCGGAGACTGGGTGCCGCGGAGCTTTCCGCGGCAGGTCATGAGGTTGGTCGGGCCGCCATCCTTCTCGAGTGACGACAGTCACGATCACGAGGAGCGTGTATGGCGGAGAACGTGAAGACCTCTCTCGACTCTGGCTTTGGTGCGGGTGCGGGCCACGAACCGCCGCCGGCCCCGCCCGAGGCTTCGCCGGTCGCGCACAAGTGGGCGCGGCGGGTCGTCGCTCCGATCGAGAGCTTCCTCCACATCGAAGCCGCAAGCGGAATCGTGCTCCTGCTCTCGGCCGTGCTCGCGATGGTGATCGCGAACTCGCGACACGCCGAGGCGTTTCATCATCTGCTGGAGGCTCCCGTCGGATTCCGGATCGGGTCGCTCGTCCTCGAGCATCCGGTTCACTTCTGGATCAACGACGGTCTGATGACGATTTTCTTCTTCGTCGTCGGGCTCGAGATCCGCCGCGAGATTCACGAGGGCGAGCTGGCAACGGTTCGAAGAGCCGCCCTGCCGATGGTCGCAGCGCTCGGGGGCATGGTCGTGCCGGCGCTCTTGTACCTGGCCGTCGCCGGGCGCGACGCCGCGGACCGTCCCGGCTGGGGCGTGCCGATGGCGACGGACATCGCGTTCGCCGTTGGTGTCCTCGCGTTGCTCGGCAAGCGCGTGCCGCCGGCGCTCCGTGTCCTCTTGCTGGCGCTCGCGATCATCGACGACATCGGCGGCATCATCGTCATCGCGATGTTCTATTCGGGCGCGCTCGACGTCGCCGGGTTCCTCGTCGCGGCGGGCGGGATCGTCGGGATCATCTTCTTGCAGCGCATCGGGGCTCGTCGGCCGGCCATCTACGTCGTTCCGGGAGTGCTCGTGTGGGTCGGGATCACGCGGTCCGGCGTCCATCCGACGATCGCGGGCGTCATCATCGGGCTGCTCACGCCGGCGCGGTCTTGGCTCGGCGCCCACGGGTTGCTCCATCTCGCGCGGCGCACGGCCGAGACGGTGCAGCGCGACCTCGACGACGGCTCGACCGGGAAGGTCTCTCCGGAGAGGCTCGCGGAAGAGGCGTCCCGCATGGATCTCGCGCGCCGCGAAGCGCTCGCGCCAGCCGCGCGACTGCAGATGATGCTGCACCCGTGGGTTGCGTTCGGGATCATGCCGATCTTCGCGCTCGCGAATGCGGGCGTGACGCTCGACAGCAGCGCCATGTCATTCTCGCCGGTCAGCGGTGGCGTCGTGCTCGGGCTCGTCGTCGGCAAGCCTGTCGGCGTCGTCGCGGCCTGTCTGCTCGCCGTGAAGACGAGGGTGTCCTCCCTTCCGCGCGGCATCGGCGGACGCCAGCTCGCCGTGCTCGGCATCGTCGCGGGTGTCGGCTTCACGATGGCGCTCTTCATCGCGAACCTCGCGTTCCCGGTCGGGCAGCGGCTCGAGCAGGCGAAAGCGGCAATCTTGTTCGCGTCCGTAGTGGCGATGATCCTTGCCCTCGTTGCGGGACGCCTGCTGCTCCGAGCGCCGGAGCGCGGCGCAGCGGAGACCGAGGCGGAGGCCGAGGCGTCGGACGACCTCTGACCTTCGCCGCGCCGACCTGCGCGACGAGATGACGATGCGATGACGTCCCGAAGGACGACGGGATAGGGGCGCCCACGACGCCGTCGCGAACGGCCTCGTCGTCGTGGTGCTGCAGATCCACGCCGGGCGAGCACGAACGTGACGATGTAATTGGAGCTGCGATGGCGACGCCTCCCGTCTCGACGGAGAGCCTTGGGCGACGCTGAGCGCGAGCGAATGGACGCGCTATCGGCGCAGCTCCGCCGTGGAAAAAAGAAAGCGCGAGCGAGGCGGGTTTGCAGGGCGCAAACGCTCGTGGCGCACGCGTTCGGCGCGGGAAAATAGGCAGATCGTGCGAGCGAGGCGATTCGCCAACATGTGCTCCACGCTCCTCCCTATTTCCTAGCTCGCGCTTTGTCGAATACCGTCCGCGCAAATACATTCGCACTCGCGATTGCGGGGAACCTGCGATGCGCACGCGGGGAGGGAAGCGTGCGCCGTCGGTTCGATCCGTCTTCGCGTGGGCGCCGATCCGTTTTCGATCCCCAATCCAATTCCCAATTCCGCATTCGCGAGGCCGTCTTCGATGTCGTTCTGCCGTTCTCTTTCGACGAAGCTCCACCTGTCGATGATCGCCGCTCTCCTCCTCGCTCCCCTCGCTGCCGCTGGCTGCGGAGGCGAGGACGTCGACACGAACGCGGACGAAGATGGACTCGCGACGCCGCTCTTCGGCTCCGACGGGACGACCACGACGTCGGCGCCGCTGCCGGAAGACGCGCCGATCCCGGCGGCGTTGATCGCTGGAGGAGGTCTCGGCCCGCTCGCCCAGCCCGCTCCGCCGACGACGAGTGAGCCGCCGAAGGCCATGCCGCTCCCGTACCGCGGGGTGAATCTCGCCGGTGGTGAGTTCGGCAGCGCGCTTCCCGGCTCCGAGGGCAAAGACTACAAGTGGCCGACGGCTTCCGAGGTCGACTACTACGTCGGGAAGGGGATGAACACGTTCCGCATCGGCTTCAAGTGGGAACGTCTCCAGCCGAAGGCGCAGGGCGAGCTCGATGCGAAGTACCTCGCGAAGCTCGATGCGCTCGTCACGCACACGACATCCAAGGGTGCCGCGGTCATCCTCAATCCGCACAACTTCGCGCGCTACTACGGCAGCACGGTCGGATCGTCGAAGGTCCCTTCTTCTGCGTTCGCCGACTTGTGGCGTCGCCTCGCGCTTCGTTACGCCTCGAACGCACGCGTGATGTTCAATCTCGTCAACGAGCCGAACAACATGCCCACCGAGCAGTGGGTGAACGCCGCGAACGCGGCGATCGCGGCGATCCGCGAGGCGGGCGCGACGAACCTGATCCACGTCCCGGGCAACGGCTGGACCGGCGCCTACAGCTGGACGCACAGCTACTACGGGACGCCCAACGCCGACGCGATGCTCGACATCGTCGACCCGGCGAACAACCTCGTCTTCGAGGTGCACCAGTACCTCGACGCGAACTCGAGCGGATCTTCGGACGAGTGCGTGAGCAAGACCATCGGGAGTGAGCGGCTGGCTTCGTTCGTCTCGTGGCTGCGGGCTCACGGAAAGAAGGGCTTCGTCGGCGAGTTCGCGGGCGGGAACAACACGACGTGCAACGCTGCCGTCGAGGACATGCTCGCGTCGATGATGGACGCGTCCGACGTCCTCGTGGGATGGCAGTGGTGGGCAGCGGGCCCGGCTTGGGGCAGCTACCCGTTCTCGCTGCATCCCCAGGACGGCCAGGATCGTCCGCAGATGTCTCTGCTGGTCCCGTGGCTCACGGCTCAGTGAACGGCGACTCGCTCTCCCCTGTCGCCCGCGCTCTGAAGAGGTCATTCGCGCCGAAGGAGCTGAGCCGCGCGTGAGGGCCGCTGCGCGCGTCCGCCAATGCGCTCGACGACGCTCGCACGTCGCCTCGCGTCGCGGGCGCCTCCGCCTCGCCGTGACGTTATAGAGGCGCCCTCTTCTGCGCGGCAGAGCGCGGGCGCCGACAGCTCATCGAGCCGGTGCTCGGCGAATGACGACGTGGCGAGCGGACTGCGGCCTCGCGCGACGCCGACATCGCGACGGCATCGCGCTTGAACGGCGACTCGCGCGTCGCGTCGGCCCTCTTTCATCAGGGCTGAAGGGACCGGAGGCACCGCCATGAAGAAGGCAGCACTCGCTCTCACAACACTCGCCGCGCTCACGGTGACTACGGCCGCTCTGGCTCAAGAAACGACGAAGGAGGCGCCGACGTCGACCGTATCCAGCGCCGGGACCCCATCGACACCGGCACCGCAGGCGCCGATCACGCCTGTCGCGCCGGCACCGCAGACCGGGACGACGACCGTGACGTCTGCGGATCCCATGGCGCCAGCGCCGCTCGCCGCGGTGCCCCCGCCCACGCGCGAGACCATCACCGTCCGACAATCGTTTCGGCCGAACCGTCCGCTCCTCTACACGGGGTCGACGATGCTGCTCTCGTCGTATGCGGCCACGGCAGCCGTGACGGCGACGCAGAACATCCGCGACGCGAACGGTGATCAGTCGCTCTACATCCCGGTCGCCGGCCCGTGGCTCCATCTCGCGAACACGAGCCACAGCACGCGCGACACGCTCCTCATCGCAGGCAGCGGAGTTGCTCAGGGCGCCGGTCTTCTCATCGGTGCGCTCTCGCTCTTCGTTCCGGAGCATGTCCCTGCGGCCACCATTCAGGCCGGCGGGATCAAGATGAACATCACGGCGACCTCGTACGGCAGGGGCTCTGCCGGCATCGGCGCAGTCGGGCAGTTCTGAGGAGGTTTTCTGTCATGAAGACGATCATGCTCGTGATCGCGGGCAGCGCGCTCGCTGCGCCCGCCGCTCTCGCGGGGTGCGGAGCGACGACGCCAGTTCCCGCCGACAAGCTCGCCCGCGCGCAGCAGACGGTGCGACTCGCCGAGGCGATGCCGACGACGTCTGCCGACCCCAAGGCGCTCCAGCACCTCCAGCTCGCGAAGAACCAGCTCGACCACGGCAAGAAGCTGATGGTCGACGGCGAGAACGATGACGCCATCTGGGTCCTCCAGCGCGCCGAGGCCGACGCCAAGGCGGCGCTGTATCTCGCGCATGCGCAGGCCGCCAAGACGGACGCGCAGCAGACGATCGAAGCGATCCGGCAGGCGATGTCGGCCATGCAGCAGCAGGGAGGTGGTGGGTCATGAAGCGGTCACTCGTAACCCTAGCGATCGTCGCGACCTTCGCGATCGGCTGTGGCGCGGGTCGCCCGCCGAACCAGCTCGTCGACGCGCGCATCGCGTACCAGCAAGCGTCGAATCATCCTTCGGCGAGGATGGCATCGACCGATCTGCTCGAGGCCAAGCAAGCCCTCGACGGAGCGGAGCGCGCGTTCAAGGACGGAAACGAAGACGAGGCGAAGAACCTCGCGTACATCGCGCATCGGCGGTCGCTTGCTGCGCAGGCCAGGGCCGAGTCGGTGCGGGCCGGTGAGAGCAAGCGCGTCGCGCTGGCGGAATTCCAGCGCTTCCGCGAGATGCAGGCGCTCGCCACGCGCGCCGAGCTCGAACGCGCGAAGGGGGCGCTCACCATCGCGCAGCAAGAGGCCGAGTCGCAGCGTCAGGCACGCGAAGCGGCCGAGCAGAAGCTCGGGCAGATCAAGGACGTCCAGGCTCAGAAGTCCGAGAAGGGACTCGTGCTCACGCTGTCAGGCAGCGTCCTGTTCCCGAGCGGCAAGACGGAGCTCCTGTCCACCGCGAAGGACCGCCTCGCCGAGGTCGCCAACGCGCTCAAGGAAGACAAGCGGAGCGTGCTCATCGTGGGGCACTCCGACGCGCAGGGCCCGGAGGACAAGAACCAGAAGCTCAGCGAGGCGCGCGCGAACGCGGTCCGTCTCTATCTCGTGCAACAGGGCATCGAGGAGGAACGCATCCGCAGCGAGGGCGCCGGCGAGTCCCAGCCCGTTGCCGACAACAAATCGGCCGAGGGCCGGGCGAACAATCGTCGGGTCGAGATCATCCTCGAGGCGACGCCCGGCAGCGGTGAGACGATGCCGCGGCCCGGCGAGCCGGCGCAGAAGGGTAAGACTTCGCCCTCGTCCACGTCGGGCGAGCAGCCGAAGCCGCAGCAGCCGGCGGCGCAGCCCCAGCCCCAGTCGCCGATGCCGAGCCCGCAGCCGCAACAGCCGCTGATGGACCACCATCAGCAAAAGAAGTAGCGCACGCACCTTGCGCAGGACGTGGGACGAAGCCACCTCATCGGGGCACGTCTCACGACGGCCTTCCACCTCGTGACGAGGCGGAGGGCCGTGATCTTTGCGATCACCCCCATCACCGCCGAACGGGTCGAATCCGTTCTCGATCGTGGCGGAGACTTCGCCGGCGGCGGTACACTCGAGGGCGTGGGGTCGAGTCTCGTCGGAAGCACGCTCGGACGCTTCCGTGTGGACCGCCTGCTCGGCAAGGGCGGCATGGGCGAGGTCTACGCGGCCTTCGACGAGAAGCTCGAACGCGACGTCGCGTTGAAGGTCCTCGTCGACGACAGCGACGCCGCGAGCCAGAAGAAGAAGCTGCTTCGCGAGGCGCGGCTTGCGGCGAAGCTCCAGCATCCGAACATCGCCACCGTCTACGAGGTCGACGAGCTGGGAGAGCGCCTCTACATCGTGATGGAGCTGCTCGACGGCTTCTCGCTTCGAAAGATCCTCAACCGGCGGAAGCTCCCGTTCGAAGAGGCGCTCTCCATCGCGCGGGACGTCGCGCGGGCGCTGTCCCGAGCCCATTCCGCGGGCGTGATCCATCGGGACATCAAGCCGGAGAACGTGTTCGTCACGACGCCCTCTCCGGACGCGATCCTCGCGAAGGTCCTCGACTTCGGGCTCGCGCGGCAGAAGTCCCAGGCGACGTCGACGGGCGTGGACCAGGCATCGACGGACACGACGACGCTCGGCGACGTGTGGGGTACGCCGGGCTATCTGAGCCCGGAGCAGGCCCGTGGGCGGCGAGTCGATGCGCGGAGCGACATCTTCTCGTTCGGCGTGGTCTTCTACGAGATGCTCGCGAACATTCGCCCGTTCCGCGCCGAGAACCCGGTTGCGACGATGCTGGCGACGTTGCGGGCCGAGCCCCGTCCGCTCCGCGAGATCGTCCCCGACCTTCCGCCGGCCATCGACGAGATCGTGCAGCGATGCATGAAGAAGGTGCCGGACGAGCGCTTCGCCGAAGGGGCAGAGCTGAACGCGGCGCTCGATGCGTTCGTTCGCGGCAATGCCGCATCGGGCAAGGTCATCAACGTGGTGGGCTCGAGCCCCAGCCTGCCGCTCATCACCTTCGATGCGCCCCCGATGGACGCGGCGCCCACCACTCCAAACGGAGCTCCGAGCGAAGCTGCAGCAACCGGATCGGCGGCGAACGCGACGTTGAAGGGAACGGAGCTCGCGGACGTCCCAGGCGAGGAAGAGCACCAGCCTTCGCACGAGCGCTCGAGGCTCATCGCTGCGGCGGCGAGCGGCCTCGGCGTCGCGCTCGTCGTCGTCGTCCTCTCGCTGACGTGGGCCGTCCGCAAGCGGGCAGAGGGGGTCACATCGGCGACCTCTTCGACCGCCACCGCTCCGGCGGACATCGTGGCGCCGAGCGTGGCAGCTCCCGACGACGAAGCGCCGGCGACAGCGGCGGAGAGCCCGGCGCCTGCGCCCGCGTTCGAGATCGAGCCCGACGAAGAGATCCCGGCCGAAGCGGCGACCGATGCAACCCCCACGACGTCGCCGCCGGGCACGCCAGAGCCACGCGTCGTCGTTGCTCCCCCCGCGTCGGCGAAGAAGAGGCGAGCGGACGACTGCGCGCAGCCCTTCGTGGTCGACGCCAAGGGCGTCCGCATACCGAAGATTCATTGCATGAAATGACATGAAGCCTCGGAACGAGCGATCCAAGCGTGAGCGAACGACGATGTTCCGACGGGGCGTCGCCGTCGCCGCGTTGGCCGCCCTCGCCTCGGGATGTTTCGCGCTGTTCGAGCTCGATGGCTACGGCCCCGCGACGGTGGACGTCGAGATGCCGGACAGCATGGTTCTGGACGCCCCGTCCCTCGATGCGGAGGTGGCCGATGTTGCCCCTCGTCCGACGAAGATCGTCTTCGTGACCAGCGAAGTGTTCGCCGTCGGTCAGGGCTTCTCGCAGGACATCGCGAGCGCGCACTCTCGATGCAACGTCGTCGCGAAGCGAGCCGGAATCGAAGGAGAGTTCAAAGCCTGGCTCAGCAACTCGGACGCGGACCCTGCGTCCGAGTTCGCTGCGCTGAAGAACGACGGCGGCGACACGAATGCGTTCGTCACTCTTTCCGGGACGCTCATCGCTTCGAGCTACGCCGAGCTCGCCGACAGCGGGCCCCGCGTCGCCATCGACGTGACCGAGACCAAGGAGCGTGCAGAGACTGCCCCGGAAGACGTGTGCCAGCAGCCGTTCGTCGTGTGGACAGCGACGTCCAGCGCAGGAACCCGTGAGACCTCCCAGGGCAACTGCGTCGACTGGAGGGCGACGAGCTCTTCGCAGAACGGCGGGGTGGGGCGGATCGCTGCGGGCCCCACCGCCTGGACGAGCGCTTGTCAGATCCCGTGCAACCAGCGCGCTCACCTCTACTGTTTCCAGCAGTGAACGAGCTCTGCGTATCATCGAGTTCCGTCATGAAGACCTGCGCGCGCGCGCTCGGCCTCGCTCTCGGTGCTCTCGGCGTCGTCACTCCTGGCGCGGCCGCGGCGGAGCCGCCCGTTCCCGAAGAGACGCGCCAGTGTGCAGCGGCATACGAGGCCACCCAGCGGCAGCAGCAGAAGTCGGAGCTCGTCGATGCGCTCGAGTCCGCCGAACGTTGCGCGCGGACGTCGTGTCCTTCGCTCTTGCGCGACGACTGCCTGAAGTGGACGTCGGAGCTCCGTCCCAAGCTCCCGACCCTCGTGGTTCGCGTTCGCGGCAGCGAAGGATGCGCACGGACGGACGCGAAGCTTTCGGTCACCGGTCACTCGCGCAAACACCCCACGGACGACGCGCTGCTCGTCGATCCGGGCGTCCACGAGATCAAGGTCACGGATCCGGCGAGCGGCCAGACGAAGACGCAGACGATCAACTTCGCAGCGGGGGAGCGCCGTGACATCGACGTCGACTTCGCGAACGAAGGCGCGGTCTGCACGTCGTCGGGCGTGAAGACGCCGCTTGGTCGCGTCTCGACGCTGACGCTGGCGCTCGGCGGAGCCGGCGCCGGTCTCGTGATCGCGGGGGCGACCCTCGGCATCATCGGCGCGTCGAAGCGCTCCGATCTCGACGCGTGTCGCCCTGATTGCGGCCGCGATCAGATCGACTCCGTGCGGCCCTTCTTCCTCTTCGGCGACGTCCTCGCGGGCTTCGGGATCCTCGCCCTCGGTGCCGCCGCAGTCACGTTCTTCGCTTCCGACACGAAGGCGGCCGCAGCGAGCGGGCCGCGCTTCGTCGTCGGTGCGAGCGGCGTCGGCGCTTCGTTCTGAAGCGTCAGTCCGCCGAGAGCATGTTCGCGCGCTTCACGATGTCGCGGATCTTGTCGTTGGAGATGCCCGCGCTCTTGCCGATCGACTTCAGCAGCTCGGCCTCGGACTTCTCGACGCCCTTCGTGGCGCGTGCGACCAGCGCGGCGACGAAGATGCCGGCTTCACCCTGCCCGAGCTCCTTCAGCGTCGCTCCGACCTTCGCGGCGCGGCTCTCGATGCCCTCGTCGTCCGCGAGCTTCTTGCAATCCTCGATGAGGCTTTGCGTCTCCCACTCGATGACGAGGCCCTGGCTCAAGAGCTCGACCGCCTTCACGAGGACGTCGCGCTCGGTGTCGTCGACGCCACCGTCCGCACGCGCCGTGAGGTAGCCCGCCTCGACCGCGGCCTTGAACAGCTCGTCCTGACGCGGGACCTTGAGCTCCTCGCGGATCTTGTCGGCGTGTTCCTCGAGAGAGAGTTTCTTGCCCTTGCTCATGCGCGGAGCATAAACCGCTTCCAGAGGGGCCGACAGCCTGCCCGACTCGGCTCCGGCGCCTGATATAAGAGAGGCGCATGACGCCGAAGTCCGCAGGCGCCCAGGGCCGACGAGCGAGTGTCGCGCTCGGACTGCTGGTGGCGTCGTGGACGTCGAGCGCCCGCGCGTCAGACGACGCTACGCTCGATCTCGGCACCAGCCCACTCGCGCTCCGCCGGATTCCGGCAGGGACCTACACGCAAGGCTCGCCTATGACGGAGCCCGGGCGTGAGCCAGACGAAGCTCCGCGCACCGTCACCATCACGCGGCCGTTCTGGCTCGGGAAGACCCCCGTCACGCGCGGGCAGTTCTCCCGGTTCGTCACCGAGACGCGGTTCGTCACCGATGCGGAGAAGAGCCAGCTCGGCGGTTTCGGCTGGGACGGCAAGACGCTCGCGCAGAAGAAGGAGTTCACCTGGCGGAGCCCCGGCTTCACGCAGAAAGACGACGATCCGGTCGTGCTCGTCTCGTACGGCGACGCGAATGCCTTCGTCGCGTGGGCATCGCGTAAGACCGGCAAGCGCGTGCGCCTTCCGACCGAGGCCGAGTGGGAGTACGCCGCGAAGGCCGGCACAGCGACGACGTGGGCCGGCGCGACGAAGGACGACGAGGCATTCGCCGTCGGCTGGTTCCGGGCGAACGCGACGGGCTCGACGCATCCCGTCGGGCGCAAGCGCGCAAACGCGTTCGGCCTCTTCGACATGGCGGGGAACGTCTTCGAGTGGTGCCGCGACGTGTACACGCCCTATGCGCCGGGAGACGTGACCGATCCGGTGATCGCCAACGCAAACCAGGGGGAACCCGAGCGACGTGTGCTCCGCGGTGGCTCGTGGCTCCGCGATCCGAAGCGCGGTCGAAGCGCCGCCCGCCATCGCGCAGCGCCTGGAGCGCGCAGCGCCGAGAGCGGCTTCCGCGTCGCGATGGCTGACGATGCGCCGCTTGCGCCCGCGCCCGGAGCGGTCCCGGCGAACGACTTCGCGCCGGCAGCGCCCCTCGGCATGTCGAGCGCGACACCGGCCGCCTCGGTTGCGGACGTCCCGGTGCCCGCCGGATCCGAACGTGCGCCTGCAGGCGCAGCGCCGGCGCGCGCCGCAGAGGGAAGCGGCTGGTCGCTCGTCATCACGCCGATCGCGGCCGCGGCGTTTGCCGTCGCATGGGTGCTCGCGCGGCGCAGGCGTGGAGAGCCGTCGCCTGAACCGCTCGAGCTCGAGCCCCTGGTTCGTCCGCCGCTGCCACCTCCGCCGCCGCCGCTGCCACCGCCTCCGCCGCGTGAGTCCGTCCGTGCCGTTGCGATCGCGGTCATCGCCGACGAGGAGCGGCCGTCGTCGCCGCCGCTGTCCGTCTCGGCCGTGCCGACGGGATCGCCGTTCACCTCTGCGCCGAGCATCGTCGCGTCACCCGCGACGCACAGCGAAGCGCTGCTCGTTCAGGCGTCCGTCGTCGAGGCCGAGCTCGAAGGCGCGATCGTCGATGTTCCTCTCACACCCGTCGTCACGGGGCTCGACGATGCGAAGCCGGAGCCGAGCGAGGACGCCATCGTCGACGTCCCGCTCACCGAGGCCGCTGCGCCGGCCGCGAAAGAGGAAGAGGTCGGGCCGCCGAACGATGCGGACGCCGCGAGCGCGCAGCCTGGACAGCAGCCTGGAAAAGAGATGGCGCCGGATGCCCCTCCGAACGGCGAGCGCTCGAACGAAGGCGGCCCGAAGCCCGACGCCTGAGCGCCGGGGTTCGTGGTTGCTTCAGATCTTGCCGACGAGCGCCTCGGCGCGCAGCTTCCAGACCACGCCGATGGCCTCGACGAAGATGCGGCGGCTCATCTTCGAGCGGCCGGCGGTCCGATCGACGAACACGATCGGAACCTCCTTCACGCGCATCCCCTTGCGGAGCGCGCGGTAGGTCATCTCGATCTGGAACGAGTAGCCGTTCGAGTGGACGGACTCGATGTCGATCGCCTCGAGTGCTCGACGCGTGAACGCCTTGTAGCCACTCGTGAGGTCCTTCACCGGGAGCCCGAGGATCGTCCGGGAGTAGAGCGAGCCGCCCTTGGAGATGAAGTGTCGGCCGAGGCCCCAGCCTTCCACGCCACCGCCCGGGATGTTCCGGGAGCCGATGACGACGTCTGCACCGTCGTCGAGCGCAGCGATGAAGTCAGGGAGGTACCTCACGTCGTGCGAGAGGTCCGCGTCCATCTCGAAGAAGCGATCGTAGCCCTCGGCGAGCCCCTGCTTGAACGCCTGGGTGTAGGCGGTGCCCAGACCGAGCTTGCCCGGCCGATGCATCACCTTCACGTGGTCGTCCTTGGCCGCGATCGCGTCGGCGATGTCCCCGGTCCCATCGGGTGAGTTGTCGTCGACGATCATGAGGTCCGCCCCGGGCCAGGCGGAACGCACCGCGTCGACGAACCGCGGCAGGTTGTCTTTCTCGTTGTACGTAGGAGTGACGATGAGTGTTCGGGGCATCGGATCGCCTGCTCGACCTTGAAGCGCCGGGCATAGCACTTTTCCAATGCGGTGCGGCAATCCCCGAGCTGCCTTCGGTCACAACCGCCGCCCTGGCAGGCCGGAGGGCCGCCCCATCAGGGACACGGCCGTCCTGGTCGAACACAGGTCCGTACGGAGGAAAGTCCGTCTAGAATTCGTACGTGGCCCTGAAATCGACGCGCCCGCCCCCGTCTTCGAGCGGAGAGGCGGTCTGGTCGCCCCCTCGGCGACCGAGCTCACGCGAGCTGGACGTGCGCGTCACGGGTCTCGAGCAGAAGGTGAAGGCCCTCGAGGAGGAGCTCGCCCGGGAGAAGCGTATCGGCCACGCCCTTCGCGAGGTCGGTCTGGCGCTCGGCACGACCCTCGATCTGGAGCAGCTCCTCGAGCTCATCCTCGAGAAGATCAACGACGCCGTGGAGGCCGACCGCTCGACCCTCTACCTGCTCGACGACCGGAAGAACGAGCTCGTCTCGCGGATCGTCCAGGGCGACGAGGTCCGTCAGATCCGGCTCAAGGTCGGGCAAGGCATCGCCGGGCACGTGGCGCAGACGAGCAAGACGCTCCTCGTCAACGATCCCTACGACGACCCTCGCTTCAATCCCGACCTCGACCTGGCGTCGGGCTATCGCACGCGGTCGATCCTGGCCGTCCCGATGAAGAATCATCTCGGGCGCACGATCGGCGTCGTCCAGGTGCTCAACAAGAAGAGCGGCCCTTTCGACGACCACGACGCCGTCATCCTCGCTGCGCTTGCCACGCAGGCCGCGATCGCCATCGACAACTCCCGCCTGTTCCTCTCGGTGACGCAGAAGAACACCGAGCTCCTCGAGATCAAGGAGCAGCTCGAGCACCGCGTTCGCGACCTGAAGCTGCTCTTCGATCTCGAGAGCGCGATGGGCCGCGCGACGTCACTCGACGAGCTCTTCACCGGCGTGCTCTCGGAGGCGCTTCGCACGAGCGAGGCGTACGCCGGCGCGTTCGCGATGAAGGCCCCGGACGGGGTCCATAGCCATCTCTACGTGATGTTCCAGGGCGAAGGCATCTTGCATCGCCACACGGTCAAGGCCGGCAGCGGTCTCACCGGGGCAGCGATGGCAGAGGGCGAGGTCGTCTTCACGAACGACGCTGCGTCCCACCCCAATCACGATCGCTCGTTCGACGAGCTGCTGCGCGAGCCGACGCGCGCATGCATCGCGGTGCCGCTCGAGGGTGAAGACGGCGACGCGATGGGCGCGATCGCGCTCTTCAACAAGCGCAAGCTCCCGGGCTCGCAGCCGCGGCTCACGCAGGCGACGCGCGAAGAGGAGTTCACCGAGGAAGACCGCGCGCTCCTTCTGCTCATCGCGGCCAACGCGTCGACCGCCATCCGGCTGCAGATGTCGCGCGAGTCGCGAGAGCGAGAGGAGAGGCTCACGTCCATCGGGCGGCTGCTCTCCGGCGTCATCCACGACATCAAGACGCCGCTCACCGTCATCAGCGGCTACGTGCAGATGATGCAGACCGCAGACAAGCGTTCGCTGCGGGAAGAATACGCCGAGCTCGCGCTCAAGCAGTTCGAGCACATCGGCGCGATGCAGCGCGACTTGCTCGAGTTCGCGCGTGGCGAGCGCAACCTGCTCGTCCGCAAGGTTTACCTCTCGAAGTTCTTCGGCGAGGTGAAAGAGCAGCTACAGACGCAGCTTGCTCGGGGGGGAGTCGAGCTCGTGATCGACCTGCAGGACAGGGGCACGGCGCGGTTCGACGAGGGCAAGATCCTCCGCATCGTCCACAACCTCGCCCGCAATGCCGCCGAGGCGATGGCCGACCGAGGCGGCAAGTTCACGATCAAGGTCACGCGCACGAAGGCGACCCGCAACCACGACGAGACCGTGGTCATCACGTTCAGCGATACGGGCCCGGGCATCCCGAAGGACATCGAGCCGCGCCTCTTCCAGTCGTTCGTCACGAGCGGCAAGAAGGGCGGCACCGGACTCGGCCTCGCGATCACGAAGCGCATCGCCGAGGAGCACGGCGGGACGATCACCGTGAAGTCGACCTCGCGGGGCGCAACGTTCACGCTCCGCCTTCCGCAGTCGAACGCCGCCGACGAGAAATGATGCGGAAGGCTCGTGGGACGTGGCCCCGACGTGGTGCGCTCGCCGCAATGGCGCTCGCAGCCGCGTTTGCGCCGCCGCTCGTGGCAAACGCACACGACGAGGCGTTGCCGCCGTGGACCGATCGAGGCGACGTCCCGCTCCCCGCGTGGGCGCGCTCGGTCACGCCCAACAAGCCGGAGTCCGCGATCTACGCCGAGCCGGGCAAGCTCGATCAACGTCGTGGCAGCGCCCAGCCCGGCGCGCGACTTCCGCTGTTCGCGACGCGCCGCGCGAGCGGTTGCCTGGGCCGCTGGCTGAACGTCGGGCCGCTCGCGTGGATGTGCTCGGACGTGGCGGATTTCAGTCCGGACGACGCGACGTCGCCGACGCTCGGGACGCGGCCGTGGCTGCTGCCGGATGCGGACGGCAACACGACGACCCAAGACCATGCCCGCCCGTCGCGCGCCGGCGCGCGCGTTGCGCTTCCGTCGATCGAGCCTGTTTCCACCAACGATGACGGGCTTCCGTTCCGTTACTTCTTCGCGGGGCGCGACGGCGCGTTCGGCTTCATGAACCTGGGCAGCGCGCTCGACGACGCCCCCGATCAGGAGCTCGAGCCCGGCTTCGCCGTGGCGATCCTCGAAGAGAAGACGGCGCACGGCGAGCGTTGGGGCAAGACGAAGAAGGGCCGCTGGGTCGCGATGCGTGAGCTCGTCCCGGCGCGGTCGAACCTGTTCCACGGAGAGCTCCTGGCGTCGTCCGAGTCGAGCTCCGAAGCTCCTGCGCTCGACATCGCCTGGGTCGTGAGCGACCGCGCCAACGTGTACGCGTCGGAGAAGGTCGACAAGGCGACCGGCAACGTCCGCGTGCGATTCGAGAAGGTGCGCATCCACGAAGAGAAGCCTGGGCCGGGCGGCGGCGTGGTCCGCGTCTCGTCCGACAAGGACCCGCCCGCGTGGATGCGCGTGAAAGACCTCGCGCGACCGCGGCCCAGCGCGCCTCCCCCCGAGGTGCGTGCCGACGACGCAAACGAACGCTGGATCGACGTCGACCTCGCCTCTCAGACGCTCGTGGCCTACGTCGGCAAGCGACCGGTGTTCGCGACCATCGTGTCGACGGGGAAGGGCCCACCGGGATCCGAGTTTGCGACGCGGACTGGAACGTTCCGCATCTGGGTGAAGATCTTCACGTCGAAGATGGACAACCTCGACAAGGACGAGGTCGATCGCCACTACGCGATCGAGGACGTCCCCTGGGTCCAGTTCTTCGACAAGGCCATCGCCCTGCACGCAGCCTTCTGGCACCGTGACTTCGGCCGCACGCACAGCCACGGTTGCGTGAACCTCGCACCGCTCGATGCACGGTGGCTCTTCGCGTTCACCTCACCGCATCTGCCCGCGGGTTGGACAGCCGTGCTACCGACGAAGGTGGAGCAGGGCGCCGTGATCCGCGTCCGCTGACGACGGACGAGAGGGCAGAGGGAAAAAGATGATGATGCGTCCGAAGGTGCTCGTCTCCTGGAGCAGTGGAAAAGACGCGGCGTGGGCGCTCCACGTGCTCCGCCAGCGAGGTGACGTCGAGATCGTCGGTCTGCTCACGGTCGTCAGTCGGGGCAACGATCGCGTCTCTATGCATGCGGTGCGCGAGGTCTTGCTCGAGGCGCAGGCAGAGCGAGTCGGGGTACCGCTCTGGAAGGTGCCGATCCCCGATCCGTGCTCCGCTGAAGCTTACGCCGCTGCGATGGAGCGCGCGGTCGGTGAAGCGCGCGCGGCCGGCGTCACGCAGTTCGCGTTCGGAGATCTCTTCCTCGATGACGTGCGCGCTCGTCGCGAGCAGAAGCTCGCGCCGACGGGGCTCACGCCCATCTTTCCGCTCTGGGGAACGCCGACCGGGCCGCTCGCACAGCAGATGATCGCAGACGGTCTGCGTGCACGGCTCGTCTCGGTCGATCCGCGTCGTCTCGATCGCTCCTTCGCCGGCCGCGAGCTCGACGCGGCGCTCCTCCGCGATCTGCCGACGGACGTGGATCCATGCGGCGAGAACGGCGAGTTCCACACCTTCGTGACGGACGGGCCGATGTTCGTGCGACCCGTCCCCGTCCTCCCCGGCGCTGTGACCGAACGCGACGGGTTCATCTACGCCGACCTCATGCCCGGGTCGTAGAAGGTCGCGAGACCCGCTGCGATCCCACGAAGCGGCTCGATTCATGACGAAATCGACGACCGGAATCCGGCGGCGTCGGGCCACGCGATTCGTCCGGCGCCCTTCATTTTGGCTTAACCTCGCGAGCACCCTCGCGCGTCTTCGATGGTGTGGACCGAGACGAGCTCGGCCATGCGCCCCGGGACACGTCCACGGGCGCTTCTTCGACGGCGGCCTTCGACGCCGCACGGGAGACCGGAATGAAAAGCGCAAGTCTGCTCTTGGTCTTGGGATGTCTGGGGTCGCTGCTGGCGTGCGGTGACCTCGGTGGTGATGACAACGAGCCGCTCGCCGTGATCGAAGGGAAGCTCAGCAGTCAATCCACGTCGAGCTCGGCGCCCTCGAACGTCCGCGTCGCGGTCGTGTGGAACACCGGCACCACCGGGTTCAAGACGTCGATGGACGTCCCCGCGTCGCCGGTGTTCCCCTCGCAGTTCCGGCTCGAGCTCCGTGACCCCCCGCCCGCGGGCGCCATGGCGTCGTCGGCGGCGTCTCGGGAGCCCGATCCCACGACCGACAATCCGGGCATCGCGAATCCGCCGAGCTCGGCGATGTCCCGTCCGCTGAACAATCCGGGCGGCTCGTACAGGTACGCGATCGGCTCGGTCGTCGCCTACGAGGACCTCGACGGCGACGGTCGTCTCGGCCTCATCGACGCCGACACTGCTCCGACCGATCGCGTCCTCGGCGCGAACGAGGAGCTGCTCGTCGTCTACTTCGAAGGGGACATCAGCAGCGTCGTGCCGCCGCCGCCGCATCGCGGGTACAACCTCCTTCGCTCGCCTCGGTGCACGAGGTCGACGCGCACGAGCCCGCCCGTGTGTCCGCCGAGCTCCTGGCTGCCGATCTCGACCCTGTACGACCTTCCGCTCACCGCCGATCCGCAGCTGGCCGAGCAGATGTGCAGGTCCGCCGACGGGCAGTCTTCCGCCGGAGCCAACAAGATCCACGAGCCGGCGCCGGCGCCGGGCCCGAACGGGTGGCCGGAGCGTGACGACCCGAACCTCGTCTGCAGCCCCGACGGAAAGAGCTACGAGTACTTCGAGTGCGTCCAGGGCTCGATGGGGCTCTGCAAGGGCACCTTCGAGACGTGCGACCAGCACACGTGGACGCTCCCGTCCGAAACGCCTCCGCAGGAGTGGCCCTGCACGATCAAGTGATCGAGTGATTGGGTGAGCGAGGGCCTGAGCAACCGCGAGGTCGCCGACCTCTATCGCCGGTACGGGTACGTCCTGCGCCGGCGGTGCCTCATGCTCCTGCGTCAACCCGCTCACGTCGACGATGCCCTTCAAGAAGTTTTTCTCAAGGTGATGCGCGCCGGCGCTCCCATCCGCACCGCTGCGGAGCCGCTGCGCTGGCTTTATCGCGTCGCCGACCGCGCTTGCTTCGACTTGCTTAGAAAGACGAAGACGCGTCGGGCAGATCCCATCGACGACGTCCTCGACGAGCTCCCTGGTCATGAAGGGCTGGAGCCGGAGCTGCGACGCGCGGCGATGGAGCTGCTCGACGCGCTCGACGACGAAGACCAGCAGATCGCCGTCATGTCCTTTCTCGACGGAATGAATCAGCAGGAGATCGCAGACGAGCTCGGCTACTCGCGAATGACGATCATCAAGCGCGTCGCTCGCTTGAAAGAGCGGGCCCAGCGCATCCTGGCTAGACGTCCGAGCGCCATCGCGCACCGTACCGGAGACCCCTCGTGACCGAGCATCCGCCGTTGTTCCGCCTCGATGCCCATGCCGCTGGCGATCACGATGCCGGCGTGGAGGAGCATCTCGCGCGCTGCGCGTCGTGCGCCGGGTACGTCGAGCGCCTTCGCGTCAGTGTCCGGGCGCACGCCGAACGCGAAGGAGCGAAGGCCGCAGACTTCGTCCTCGGGCTCGCCGACATCGAGCGCTCGCGTGATGCGAGCGCTGAGCGGCCGGCGCGATCTTCGCCACGCTGGCGCCTCGCGCTTTCCACGGGTTCCGTGCTCGCGGCCGCCGCCGTATTCGCCCTCGTCGCGCGCACCGGTCTGCACCTCACGCCGGACGAAACGGCTGCGAGCGAACCCGCGGTCCGTTTCAAAG
>JAFAER010000179.1 GCA_023423895.1 Pseudomonadota bacterium | reverse complement strand
CTCCAGCGCAGCGCTGCGATCCGAAGCGGGTCGATCTCTGCGCTCACCTCGCGCTGATGAACGCCTGCGAGGACACTTCACCGGTGTCGACCGCGCTCCCGGCATGCGATGCCATCGTCGAAGCGTGCGCGAGCACGCCGGTGCCGCCGTCGAAGGCGGAGTGCCGGCGATCGATGGCGGGCCTGAAGGAGATCGGCCGTGAGGCCATGGTCGACTGCGCGAGGAAACATTGCTTCGATCGCGGCATCCTCGGCTGCGAGGCGGCGAGCCCGGGGAAGCCGTAGCCGGGCACCGAACGGAGACGGCGAGCGGGCTCGTCAGCTGTCCTTCGTTGACATCGACCACGTCGCCGGTAGCTTCGCCGATCCATGGACGACGTCGACGTGAAGCCGCTCTACATGGTCTGTTTCGGCGCGGCGACCACGCTCGTGATGCTCGTGCTCTTCCTCCTCGGAAGGCGCACGCTCGCGAACGACCTGACGAAGGGCAACTCGGCGCAGCGTCTGCTCGGCGTCGGCCAGGTGGCGGCGATCTTCCTCGTCGCCGCCAACGCGGTGAAGACATCGGTCAAGGGTGACGACATCGTGCGCGACGCGTCGTGGGTCGGCGCGTTCGGCGTCGTCGGCGTGCTCCTCATCGCGATCACCGGGCACTTCGGCGTCCGTCTGCTCCTCCACGCCCGACTGCCGGCCGAGATCGAACGCGGCAACGCGGCGGCGGGGCTTGCCGCCGGAGCGCACTACCTCGCGACGGGCATCATCACGTCGCGCGCGATGGCCGGTGACGACGTGAGCGAGCTTGGGATCTCGGTCGTCGTCTTCGTCCTGGGACAGCTCACGCTGCACGTCTGTGTCTCCCTCTTCCGCGCGCTCACGACGTACGACGACGCGGAGCAGATTGCCGGAGAGAACATCGCCGCCGCGCTCAGCTATGCCGGAGCAGCGATCGCGCTCGCGATCATCATCGCGCGTGCGACTGAGGGAGAGTTCACCGGCTGGGCGAGCTCGCTGAAGGGCTACCTCGGCGTCCTCGCGTCCGTGCTCGCGCTCTATCCGGTGCGCCAGGTCTTCGTGCAGATGTTGCTCCTCCGCTCGCCCCTGAAGCTTCGCGGCGGGCCGCTCGACGAGAGCATCGCCGTCCAGCGCAGCGAAGGCATCGGTGCGCTCGAGGCCGTGACGTACGTGGCGACCGCGCTCTCGATCACGCGCCTCGCCTGAACCCGACGAGCGAGCCTGGAGCACGGGGCCGAAGCCATCATGACGGTCGACTACGACGCCTTTGCCCGCCGCATCGTCGCGAGCGGACTCCTCTCCGACCCCTGGATCGACGGACAGCCTCGCTTCCGCGCGGAGCCGATCATCCTCGACGCGAAGCTCGCGCGCGACCTCCATCGGGCAGCCGAGGAGGTGGCTGCCGTCTATCACGAGATGTGCCTGATCGTCGCCGACGAGCCGCGGCTCCTCGACGACTTCTTCATGATGACGCCGTTCCAGAAGGCGATGTGGACGGCCTCGCAGCCTCACTGGCACGGCATCGCCCGCGCGGACGTCTTCATCACGGACGAGGGGCTCGCGTTCACCGAGATCAATTGCGATACCCCGACGGGCGAGGCGGAGGCGATCGTGCTCGGCGCGCTCGCCTCCGAGTCGCCGCCGCGGCCCGGTCTGATCGATCCGAACCGCGAGCTCGAGGCTCGCTTCGTCGGCATGACGGAGATGCTCGCCGCACGTGATCTCGAGCCGGACGCGCCGAAGGCCATCGGCCTCGTCTACCCGACCGAGTTCACCGAAGACCTCTCGCTCGTCCGGCTCTACAAGAAGTGGTTCGAAGCGCGTGGTCGCGACGTCGTCCTCGGGTCGCCGTACAACCTCGCGCACGACGAGCGCGGGACGCTTCTCTTCGACACGCCCGTCGGCCTCGTCCTCCGGCACTACAAGACGGACTGGTGGGGTGAGCGCCAGAGCGTGTGGACCGACGACGAGGCCGTGCCGGACCCGGAGCCCCTGGCGGAGCCGCTCCAGTCGCTCTTCGCGGGGATGGCCGCGGGGAGGGCGACGGTCGTGAACCCGTTCGGCGCCGTGCTCCCGCAGAACAAGCGTGCGATGGCCTTCTTCTGGGAGCAGATCCATCGCTTTTCTCCACGCGCGCAGGAGATCATCCAGCGGTACATCCCGGTGACGTCGCGTCTCGAGACGATGCACGAGGAGCAGCTCGCCGTGCAGCGCGAGGAGTGGGTCATCAAGAGCGACTACGGCGCCGAAGGAGACGAGGTGATCGTCGGCCGCCACGTGGCCGACGATGTCTGGAAGGCATCGCTCGCACAGGCCCGGCCCGGCCGCTGGGTCGCGCAGCGATTCTTCGAGGCCAAGCCGATCGACGAAGCCGGCTCGATCGTGAACCACGGCGTGTTCCTCGTCGCCGGCGAAGCATGTGGTCTGTACGCACGCGTCCAGGTCGGGCCAACCGACGACCGCGCGCTCAGCGCCCCGGTCCTCGTCGAGGGCTGACGGGGGCGCATCGCCCGAGGCCGACGGTCTCGTTCTGCTCGTTCTGCCGCGCGCCGCAGCGGCGAACGGAGGCGGGGCCCGGCCTTCGGGGAAGCGCTAAGCTCCTCGTCCATGGACCTGCAGCGCATGCTCCGGATGTGCCATGAAGGCCAGTGGAAGGTCGGCGACCTCGACTTCTCGCAGCGACCGCGTCCGATGTCGCCGGAGGACGAGATGGCCGTCGTCCAGTACTTCACCGACATGGCGCAGATCGAGCGACTCGCCGGCGCGCTCTTCGTCGAGCAGGAGCGTCGCGCCCGCGATCCGGTGCTGAAGGAGATCTTCGGCACGTTCGTCGTGGACGAGATGCGCCACTCGCATGTGGCCCAGATGCTCGCTGACCACTACGACGTGCGGCGACTCCGCGTGTACCGCACGAGCTCGAGCCTCGAGCGCTTCTTTCCGGCGTTCGTCGACGCCATCCGGCACCTCTCCGACGACGTCGCGAACGCCTACATCACGTCGGGCGAGCTCGTGCTCGACATCGCGCTGCTCCGTTCGATCAACGACTTCGTCGCCGATCCGCTCTCGGCGCAGGCCATGGAGCTGATCAACCGCGACGAGTCACGGCACATCGCCGTCGACTATCACATGGTCGGCTACTACGCGTCGCCGGAGTACCGCGCACGCAAGAGCGCTGCGCCACGGAAGAGCGCGTCCGAGCAGCTTGCCGGCGCGCGCGCGTTCGCGGAGATGCTCCGCTGGGGCCGGCCGTTCTTCCGCGACGTGTTCTTCACGCCGATGGAGCGCGTCGACCCGAGCGGCGCACGGCTCCGCGAGGCCTTCAAGCGAATGCAGCTCCTCGGCGCGAAGCCCGGCATCGGTGAGCTCCCGCTCGCGAAGTTCTGGAACACGATGATGGAGCTGTTCAACTCGCGGTGGACGGGCCCGCGGACCAAGTCCGCGATCGCGAGTGTCGTGGGCGCCGAGCCCGAGCTGATTCAACGCCTCGCTTCGGAGGAAGAGCTCGCACGCGCAGCGCGGATGTCGTTCGAGGAGCTCGCGAACGAAGCGCTCGAGGCGAAGCACCAGAACTGACGACCGGTCGTCCGCGCGGGAGCCGCGGCTCCTATCGCCGCTGGGCTGCGCGGATCCGCTCGACGAAGTCGTTCTCGAAGACGCCGTCGACGCGGATGGAGTAGCGGAAGAAGGGATCGGGATCGACGCCGTGGTAGTCCATGTCGTTGAACCAGTAGATCGGCGCGTCGACGATCGTCTTGTTCTCACCCTTCGGGTCGCAGACGTAGAAGCGCTTGTTGCCGCGCGGGTCGAACGAGATCGACTGCGCGATCGCGAGCGCCTTTCCGGGCTCCGAATCGCGATGCGCCGGAGCATGATCGTTCGCCTCGATCCCGAACAGCACGCAGCGGCCGATCTCCTGGAACGGCAGCTGCTCGATGAAGGCCACCGTCCGCGGGAACATGCGACGGGCCTCTTCGGTGAAGTCCTTGCCGTCACCGGAGTGCTTGTCCTCCCAGCGGTCGTTCTCGAGCAGGTGGTAACAGACCTTCCACGGGAAATAGACGCCGTAGCGGTACTTCAAGTAGAGCATCTGCTCGCGCGACAGCGGGTTGTCGGTCTCGTCGCCGAAGTGGTGGTGCTGGTCGGCCGCGTCCGGATCGAAGCCCTCGGGGGCCTTTCCGTAGGAAACGAAGCGAACGAGCTGTTCCCGCGAGAAGCCTTCGATGACGCGCATGTAATCGGCGTAAGGATCCGCGTCGACCCAGGGCGCCGTCACACCCATCCACTTGAGGCTGCCGCCCGTGTACGACGGCTCGACCCGCGGCAGCGCGCACATGAGCTCCTCGTCGATCGCTTCGAACCCCGAGGTGTCGACGAGCTCCGAGAGATCGATGTACGGCTTCCCGAAAATCCCGCAGAGCCGGCTCACCGGCGCTGACGTAACACGCTCCACCGAACGCGCGCGAGCGGGTTCTCCACACGCCGCCCCGGGGCGCCGTGCGCTCACGCTCCGACATGACGCGACCGTTTTTCATCGGGCCACCGGATGGCGGTCGTGCCGTTCCCGCCGCGCGCTAGTCTTCCCTGCATGGGAGTGCTTCCGTGAAGGGCGCGCGGGATCGCAAGCCGACGGAAGGGGGAACGCGCGAGCGCGTCGGCCAGCCACTCGACAACGACACGAAGAAGATCTCGGCATCGCAGCTCGCGGAGGTGCTCGCTCGCGCGGACGCGGCCAACGCGGAGGCCGCCGAGGCAGCGTCACCGCCGGCGGAGCCTCGACGCACGATCTCCGGGACGCGTCCGGTCATCCGGCCTGCCATCCGGCCACGTCCGGAGGCCGACTCCACCTCGGAGCCGGCTCTGATCGACATCCCTGTCGACCATCTCGCTCCGGTGATCGAGCGCCCGGTGTCCGTGGACAACGTCGTCAACGCCACCGCGCAGGTCGCGGTGCTGCCGGCGGTCGATGCCGACGTCGGCGACGTCCCCTCGTCGGAGCCCCCGATGCTCACGCATGCCGGCGCTGCGGACGACGTCAGCGTCGTCGTGCCGGTGACCGCGCCTCGTCGCGGCCGCCTCGTCGCGAGCGTCCTCGGCGTGATCTTGCTCGCGATCGCCGGCGCGTTCGCCTTCGTCTACCGTCGTTGATGCGCTCGATGCGCGATCGCGACCATGCGGTCGAAGGCATGCACACCTTCCTCGACGGTCGCGTAACACGCGGGCGCAAACGCGCGTGAGCCCGCGTTCTGCTGCTGGTCTTCGCAGATGGCCCGGTCTTCGGCGTTCACGCGATCCCAGAAGTCGTAGACGTCGCGCGGATCGAAGCCCGGGACGAATGCTGCCGGATGGAAGTAGACGTCGGCCGTCACACGCGTGCGCGACGCCGCCAGCGGCGTCAGCCGATACGTGAGCAAGTAGTCCGGCTGGAGGCTCGTGAACAGGGCAGGGAAGAGCATCGCGTCGAACACGCGTGGAGGCTCGTCATCCGCAGGCACGACGAGCCGCGGCCGATCGTGGCGCGAGCCGTCGAGGGAGACGGTCTCGGCGTCTTCGATGGCCATCGTGCCGCCGAGCCACGGCCCTTCGGTGAGCCAGGACCGAGCCTCTCGCGCGGGCGTCAGCGCCTCGAGCGCACGATGCACGCGCGTGAAGTGGTGGGACTCCTGGAAATTCTGGACGAGGAGCTTCCAGTTCGCCTCCGCGATCCAGCTCGTCTGCCGTCCTCGCCGCAGGTGACCGAGGACATCCGCGGTCAACCACGGCGGCGTGACCCCGAGCCAATCGACGAGCGGCGGTGCCTCCGCATCGAGGTTCACGAACACGAGGCCATTCCAGACGTCGACCTTCAGCTCGCGCAAGCCGTGCTCGCGCGGAACGAGCGACGCGGGCGCGAACGGCGCGACGGCGAGGCGACCGTCGAGCTCGTAGGTCCATCCGTGGTACGGGCACTCGAGCCGAGCCGTGCGGCCGCACGGAGCTCGGCCCACGAGGGACGCGCCGCGATGACGGCACACGTCGAAGAACGCGCGGAGTCGCAGGTCGGCGCCGCGAACCACGAGGACGGGCTCGCCCGCGACGGAGTCACGAACCCACTGCCCCGGGAGGGCGACGTCGTCGACGTGCCCGATGCAGATCCAGGACCGCCCGAAGATCGCTTCGCGTTCGAGCTCGAAGACGCGCTCGTCCGAGAACGCGCGGGCAGGTAGAGGTCGCGCACGGTCGAGCGGGGCGAGCACGCCGTCGATCTCGTCGAGGGTGAGGACTCCCGGCTCCTCCTGCATCGGCGCGCATCGTAGCGTGGTTCTCCTCCATCGGACCGCGTCTCGGACTATAAGACGAGGGACGATGGCTCGTCGCGATGCCCCGATCGATCGCGAGACCTCCGGCGCGCCGCGTGCAGCCGGGCGTCCTGCGCGCCTCTCCCGCGATCTCGCGATCGACGCGGCGGTCGGCATCGTGCGCCGTGGCGGGATGACCGCGCTCACGATGCGAGCGCTGGCCGAGGCCCTCGAAGCGACTCCGATGGCTCTCTACCGGCATGTCGGCGACCGCGACGAGCTCGCGCTGCTCGTCGTCGACCGCGTGATCTCGCAGCTTCGACTGCCCAAGCCGTCGCTCGAGACGCGGGAGTGGCTGAGGGCGTTCGCGCGCGATCTGCGCGTCCTCGGCCGAGCCCATCCGGGCGTGATGGACATCTTGCTCGAGGAAGGGCCAGCGGTGCGGAGCACGCTCGTCATCCTCGATGCCGTCGTCCGGAAGCTCCATGACGACGGCGTCTCCTGGAAAGAGGCCGCCGCTCTCCACAACACGTTCTTGTCATGGCTCGCGGCGGCGATCCGGCGCGAGGAGCGCTGGGCCACCCGCGGTCAGGACGCGCCGCCGCTGTTCCGTCGCTTCATGGAGACGGCCCAGACGATGTCTCCGGCCGAGTACCCCGGTCTCGCGCACGTCCTCCCGCACATGCCGGGAGTCGACGTCGACACGGAGTTCGAGTCGAGCCTTTCGTTCATGCTCGACGGGATCGCTGCGCGACTCGCGGCGATCTCGAAGCGCCGCAAACGCTGACGTCGCTCAGGTTCCGGCGGCTTCCGCGATCGGCGCGCTGCCCATGTCCCAGTGCTGGCCGAGCGCTCCGATGTCGTCGAGCAGGCCCGCGGCGCCGCCGGCTCGCGCGAGCACCGCGTCACGAGAAGCGGCGAGGCGTCGTCGCAGCGCGGGCAGATCGTGACCGACCAGGACCCCGCCGAGCTTCACGGGCTCGCCGCGGACGAACACGGTCTCGACGTTGCCTGCGTGGGCCTGCATCACCACCGCGTCGCGTGGCCGGTTGAGCGGCGACATGTTCAAGGCATCGGCCGAGAGGACGACGATGTCCGCGTCTTTGCCGGGCCGGAGGGAGCCGATGGTTCGCCCCAGCCCGACCGACTCGGCTGCGTCGATGGTCGTCATCCGGAGCATCGTCGCTGCCTTGAGCGAGAGCGCCTGCGGAAGTCCGACTCGAGCGTTCTCCGCGCCGCGCTCCACCTGCAACGCCAGGCGCATGGCGGTGAACAGATCGCCGCCGTTGCTCGAGACGACGTCGCAGCCGAGCGAGCAGCGGACGCCGGCGCGCAGCGCGCGGCCGACCACGGGGAACCCCATCCCCATCTGGAGCTCCGTCTCGGGGGTGGCGGAGATCGCGCCTCCGCTGTCGCGGATCGCTCGGAGGTCGTCGTCCGAGCTGAACGTGCAGTGTACATAGAGTAGGTCGGGGCCGAGGAGCCCCTCGTTCGCCATCAACTGCACCTCGCTCTTGTCGACCGGCCATGCCGAGCAGTGGAGCGTGATCGGAACGCGGAGCCGGCGGGCCGCGAGGATCTCCTCCTTGCTCTGCTCCCAGGGCACCTGCATCTCCGTCAGGGCAATCCCCATGCGCACGAGGCTCTCGTCGGAGGACAGTCGCGAGCTTCGGAGACGCTCGGCGTCACGGATGCGTGCGTGGTGATCCGGCAACGTTGCGCTCGGCGCAGGGCCTGCCGCGAACCCGTACGCGAAGATTGCACGACCGCGCGCGGCCTCGAGTCCGTCGAGCGCCGCGTCGGCATGATCGGGCGTCATGATGTTGTGCGAGTAGTCGACGATGGTCGTGATGCCCGCGTCGAGCGCTTCGAGGGCACCTGCCAGGTTGGCGACGCGCAGATCCTCCGCCTCGAAGTGCGGTGAGAGCTTCACCCGCACGGCGCTCAAATAGTCCATCACCGTCCAGTCCGCGCCGAGGCAGCGGAGCGGGGTCTGCCACGCGTGGCGATGCGTATCGACGAGCCCGGGGATGACGATCTTCCCCCCGAGCTCGAGGACGCGTGCATCCGTCACGGAGATCCCGCGGCCTATCGCCGCGACCTTGCCTTCCTCGATGAGGACGTCGGCCCGGGAGAGGTCTCCGAGCTCGTCGTCGCACGTCACCACTGTCGCGTCACGAAGGAGCCAGCGTTCTGTCATGCAGGTCACGATAGTATACGTTGTATATTAACGCCACCTCGTCGGGCGTCGTGCCTGCACACCGCGCCCGGGACGGATCGTGGACGATCCGTTTCCGGTACGAACGAATCTGAAATCGGCACGTCCGCGCCCTCGCTCCGTTCGACGAGCGAGGAGCGTCGCTGACGGCCTCGTTTGATTCGCGTATGATTACGGGCAGGTGAGCGACAGTTTCACATCGGTCGAACGCTACGAGCTTCTCGGTGAGCTCGCGACCGGCGGCATGGCGACCGTCTACCTCGGGCGACAGCGAGGGCCGCTCGGGTTCTCGAGGACCGTCGCCATCAAGAGCATGCATCCGCAGCTCGCGAAGGACGCGAGCTTCCGGGCCATGTTCATCGACGAGGCGAACCTCACGGCACGCATTCGCCACCCGAACGTCGTCCCGACGCTCGACATCGTGCAGTCGGACACGAAGCTCCTCATCGTGATGGAGTACGTCGAGGGGGTCTCGCTCTCGGTTCTCCTGCGGAACGCGCAGAAGCGAGGGCGGAAGCTCCCGGTGGCCGTCGTCGCCGCGATCGTGCGCGATCTCCTCGACGGCCTTCACGCCGCGCACGAGCTGACGGACGAGCACGGAGTTTCACTCGACGTCGTCCATCGCGACGTGTCCCCGCAGAACCTCCTCGTCGGAGTCGACGGGATCGCGCGCGTCGTCGACTTCGGCGTCGCGAAGGCCACCGGACGGAGCTACCAGACGCAGACCGGAGAAATTCGCGGCAAGGTCGGCTACATGGCGCCCGAGCAGATGTTCGGCGAGGCCGTCGACCGGCGAACCGACCTCTACTCTGCCGGCGTGCTCCTGTGGGAAGCGCTCGCGTGCGAGCGACTCTTCAATGCGCCGACCGATGCTGCGCTGGTTCTCCTCGTGACGCGCGGCATGACCGTCGCTCCGAGCACGGTGCGCGGAGAGCGGCTTCCGGAAGGACTCGACGCGCTCGTCACACGGGCGCTCTCGCAGCAGCTTGGAGCACGCTGGGCGACGGCCGCGGAGATGTCCAAACGGCTCTCGAGCATCGCATCGCCCGCCTCGCGCGAAGAGGTCGGCCGCGTCGTCCGTGAGCTCGCGGCCGAAGAGATCGCGTCGCGCGCGGCCTCCCTGCGTCAGTCGGCGCCCGAGCTCCAGCGCGCGGTGCTGGAGCCCGAGGCGAAAGCGGTCCTCGACGTCCTCACGCGGGCGACGATGAACCGGACGGCGCTCGCGCGAGACATCCCGGTGTCGAAGCAGACGCTGGTCATGGCGCAGCCGCCGCCTCGACGGCCATTCGTGCCCGTGTTGCTGCCGATCCTCGCGGTGCTCGCGGTCTTGTCGACGATCTTCCTCGTGGCGACGATCGCGTTCGTCAACCGGACGAAAGAGGAACGAGCGCGCGCGACGAACGACGCGTTCGCGAGCGGAGCCGCCGCCCCGATCGCGAGCTCCTCCGCGGAGCCACTCCCGCCTCCGGCCCCCGAGCCTTCCCACGTCGTACCTGCGGCCGACGACGAAGTGGATGCTGGAAGGAACGCAAAACCTGCTCCGGCAGCATCGGCGAAAAAGGCAGGGAAGAGCGGCGGCGTGTCGTCGAGCAGCGCAAAGGTGGACTGCGCGCTCCCCTACACGACCGATCAGGAAGGTCACCGCCACTACAAAGCGGAGTGCCTGAAGTGAACACGCGGCTCGCGCTCGCATTCGTCGTCTCGGGCGTGCTCGCAACTTCGGCCGCACGCGCTGCGAAGCCGGACACGAAGGCCTGCATCGCGGCGTTCGATCAGGGCCAGCGCTCGCGGTCCGACAACGAGCTGCGGCGCGCGCAGACCGAGCTCCTCTCGTGTACGCAGGAGAGCTGTCCCGCCGTCCTGCGCGCGGACTGCGCCGGAGTCCTTCGAGCGGTGCAGGCCGATCTCCCCACGATCGTCCTCGCTGCCGTCGACGGCGAAGGTCACGACATCAGCGACGTCGCCGTCCGCGCCGGCGCCGAGACGATCGCGCAGAAGATCGACGGTCGCGCGATCGAGCTCGATCCGGGGACATACGACTTCCGCTTCGAACGCGCAGACGGGAAGGCGGAACCGGCCGTCGTTCATGTCGTCCTCCGCGCCGGAGAGAAGAACCGCGTCGTGCGTGCGACCTTCGCCGAGAAGACCATCGCGCCCAGCGTCGTCGCGCCGCCCGCGGCCGAGCGCGAGCCGAGCGGGCGCCCCGTCGTCGGCTACGTCATCCCGGCGTCGCTTGCTGCGGTGAGCCTCGCGGCCTTCACCGTCGCTGGCGTGTCGCGCCTCGCCTTCGACAGCCAGGTGGACGACATGCGTGATCGCTGCGCCCCCGACTGTACGCAGAGAGAACGCGCGGACCTCTCCTCGACGCTCGTGACGGCCAACGTGGCGCTGGGCATCGGCATCGGCGCGGCCGTGCTCGCGGTAGCGTCGTGGTTCGTGCTCGAGCCGCGCCGTCCGGAGAGGCGCGCGGCGTCTCTCGGCCGCTGGACATGGTAGAGTGCCGGCGGTGAGCCGCGCGCACGCTCCGTCTCGCAAGGCACGGGTCGCGGTCGCAGTGATCGTCGGAGCGAGCGGTCTCGCCGTCCTGGGCGTCGCTTCGTGCGGCCCCGGCGATCTCGGCGGCCTCACGCGGGGACGGTCCGACGGTGGTGTGGATGCGCCCGCGCCCGACGTCGTAGAAGTGTGCGTTCACGCCTCGGCGCCCGAGCGACCCGCTGGCGATGACAGCCCGTCCGTGCCGGACCTCCTGTTCGCCGCCGAAGATCTACGGCTCGACACCGGCGAGGCCCCCGCCGGCCTACCGCGACCCGAAGGGCTCGATCTCGATCGCACCTGCAGTTGCGTCGAGCCGCCCTCTTGTCTTCCACCGGCGGACGCCGGCGCGCCGGTATGTGACGGACCCGACGGCCGCGACAACGTCGCCGGTGGGCTGCTCGGCACGCTCGGTCTGATCGTGCCCGTGCTCGAGCCCTCGGTGATCACGAACCGGATCAAGGAGGGGGGATACAGCGTCCTCGTCTCCGTCCAGAAGTGGAATGGGCAGCCGAACGATCCCGAGGTCGTGGTCACCCTCCGCATGTCGACCGGCATGGCCGAGCGCGTCGAGGCCGACGGCGGCATCGTCACGAAGCCACGCTTCGACGGGAACGACGTATGGGAGGTCGACCCCGGCTCGATCGTCAGCGGGGACACGCTCGTCGATCAGGACTGCAACGTCGTCGGTTGCCTCGGGCTCGGCAACGACCTGCGTGGCTACGTCCGCGACGGCGTTCTCGTCGCCAATTTCGAGACCATTCCGTTCTCGGTGACGATACCGAAGGGCCGCCTCGTCTTCCCGTTCGTCAACGCCGTCCTCACGGCGCGCATCACGCAGGACGGTGGCCGTTACGTCATCGCCGGCGAAATCGCGGGGCGATGGAGCACGGAGAGCATCCTGGCCGGGTTCTACCAGTTCCGCGATCCGATCACGGAGGTCCCGCTCTGCCAGAACGCCGAGACGTACGCGCTCTTCAAGCGGACCGTATGCTCGTCGGCGGATCTCGCCGCCACGGCAGCTCAGGATCGAACGGGCGCACCGTGCACCTCGCTGAGCGAGGCGATCCGCTTCGTGGGGAGTCCGGCGAAGGTCGGAAAGGTCCGGAGCGCGACCGTTCTCCCGAGCGAGTGCCCCGAGCTCCAGCTCCAGGACAGCTGCCCCTGAGGGCGCGCGCCCGACGCTCAGAACGTGCCGACGATCCCGAGGCTCGCTCCCGTCGGTCCTGCGGATGGAACGACGCGCGCCGTCCTCCGCGGCGACTTCCCATCGCCGCGCGCCGAGGATGCGTCCGGCGCGAGGAAGTAGACGATCGCGCCCGCCGTGAGCGCAGCGGTTCCGGCGGCGAGGCTCACGACGCTCACCTTGAACGACTCCTTCGCGCGGTCGTTTGCGTCGTTGCCGCTGTCGGCGCATGCGTCGCCGGTCGGGCAGAGTCGCTTCGACTCGCCGGACTGGCTGAGCGCCTGACCTCCGAACCATGCACCGGCGCCGAGGCCGACGACACCTGCGCCGACGAGCACGAGGCCGACGGTGCGCTGCGCGCCCCCGCGATTCTCCGCGGTCGAGCGCAGTGGCTCGGCGGTCGTCACGATCGGACGTGTGGACGCCGTCTTCGGCTTCGACGCAGCGATGGGCGACGGACGAGCGGCGTCTTCGAGCTTTTCGACGACGATCTCGGTCGTGCCTGCTCCCGAGATCCGGACGACGTAGCTCCTCGGCAGCTTGCCGTTCGCGGACACCTCGACGCGGTGCTCACCGGGATCGAGCGCCAGTGGAGCGCCGGCTTCGGCCACAGGCTCGCCGTCGCAGCGAACGCGGTACGACGCAGCCTCTTGCTCCGGGAGGTGAACGACTAGATGCGGAACCGACGCCTCGAGGGCGCGGGCGCGCTTGTCGGCGGCGCCTGCGAGGTCGTTCCTTCCGTTGCGCCGCCCGAGCTCGCTCGCTTCTTTGAGCTCCCGCGACGCCGTCGCGGGTTTGCCCTGCCCTTCGTGGCAGAGAGCGAGGGCGAGCAACGTGCCGGCTCCCGGCTCGAGCTTCTGGCTTTCGGCGAGCTTCGGGCACGCCTCGTCGTACTTCTTCGCGTCGAGCAGCGCCCGCCCTTCGCGAAAGAGCGTCTCGGCCGCTGAAGGCGCATCGGCCTGCGCGAGCCTCGGCGCGAGGAGCACGCACGCTGCGACTGCAACTGCAGCCACGGCCGTCTTGTGCGCGTTCCGGCTGCGGTCAGCGACGATCATCGAGGAAGCGGCGAAGGTCATCGGTTGGTCCAGACGGCGAGGGTTTCGAAGCAGGCGTGGCGGGCGAAGCGTTGGGCGCGGCCGCGGCGCGAAGGCGTTTCGCATTCGAAGGCGCCGGCGCTTCGGGCAGAGCCGTCGGCGAAGAGGCCGTCGCCGTCTCGGTCGGGACGGATGGCAGGTCCGTCGCCGCGATCGGCGGCGGTGGTGACGAAGGCTCGACGGGCGGAGCGACCGCAGGGGCGACCGCGGAGGTGTTCTCCCCGGCCGTGGCCGCGTTGCGCGAGAGTCGCGCTCCCTCCGTCCCGATGACGACGAGCAGCGCGACACACGCCGCGGCCGCGACGACGCCGAGGCGCTTGAACATCTTCCGATGCGGGAACGTGCGCTCGGGCTTCGAGACGATGCGTGTGGGGTCGTCACGCGTCGTCGTCGCCTGCACGATCGGAGCGAGCGTGGGGACGGTCGGTCGCGAAGGAGGCTCGATGGGTAGCTCCCGCGCGGACGGAGCGATCTCACCGAGCACGTCGATCGACGAGGGCGCCGCCGGTGGTTGGCTCTTCGCGGCCACCCGCTCCTGCGCGAGCGCGTCGTACGCGCGCTTGTCGATGACGAGCGTCGGATCGCCCTCCATCGGAAGCGGAAGCGGAAGCGGAGGCGGAGGCGCGAGCGGAGGCGCAGGCGCGATGGGCCTGCGGCGCTTCGCGATGCGATCTCGTTCGATTTCGGGATGCGACGAGAAGACGACGAGGGACTCGGCGAGCTCGAGGACGGTCTGCGAGCGCTGCTCCGGATCTCTCGCCAGCGCTCGTTCGACGAGGTCGGCGAGCTCGTCGGGAACCCCTGCAAGAGACGGCGGGTCGTCCAGGATGACCGAGAGGCTCGCGCCCGACGGCGTGTCCGTCGCGAACGGAGGGGCTCCGGCGAGCATCGTGTGCAGCAGCACGGCGATCGACCAGACGTCGGCGCGCGAATCGACGTTCGTGCCGAGCCGAAGCTGCTCGGGCGCGCGAAGAACGGCTTCGACATCGCCGGTCGACCCGAACGCGAGCGCGGCTTCGGCAGCCGCGGTGCCCGCGCCGGTCACCTTGATGTCGACGAGCCCCGACGCGGACCAGGCGACGTGAACGACGTGTGGTCCGAGCGAGAGGTGCAGAATGTCGTGAGCATGCGCTTCGGCGATCGCGTCGCACACGGCGAGCGCGACATCGACCGCGTCGCGGGTGCCGAGCGCGCCGTGCTCGCGGAGGTGAGCCGCGAGCGTGTCGCTCGCGAGGTGCTCGCGGACGATCCACGGATGCCCCTCTGTCGTGACGCCGGCATCGAGAACGCGCGCAACGAACGCGCTCTCCAGCGTCTTCGCGCGTCGGGCGCCGGCGAGGAACGCCACCCGCGCCGCGTCTCGCCCTTCATGCTGCTTCCCGTCGAGCGAGAGGACGTTCCCCGACTCGAGCGCGCGGGAAGCGACGAGGACGTGGGCGGAGACGCGCGTCCCGCTCGTCAGGTCGGTCGCCGCGTAGTGCACCCCGGTCGATCGGGCTCGGACGAGCGACTCGATGCGGTACCGGGATGCGAGCAGATCCCCCTCGCGGAGAGGGATGAGCGGCGTGAGAGGAGAGGCCTCGGATCCGACAACGGAGGAGCTCATCATCGGCACGTAGGCTGGGGTAGCACAAGTATGACTAGGTGGTAGTTGCATGCCTCCCGAAGCTGCGTCTCGTGAGCCTCAACGCGCTGGAAGCACGTGAAAAAGACGCTCGTCGATTTTCTTGCTCAGAGACTGCAGGCAGCGATGCTGGTGTTCGTGACGAACGACCAGCCGAAGACGCTGGCGGCCTTGCCGGCGGCGTAGTCGGTCCGCACGACGCCCTCGGCCGTGAGGACGATCGACTGCTGCGTAGGCTGACCGGCGCCTCCCGAGAAGACGACCTGGGTCGCGTATGCACCACACGCCTCCCACCGCTGCTCGATGTTCGCGTTGCCGAACTTGTCGGCCGACGTCGCCGCGTCGATGCGGACCGCGGGGACGCGCGACGTGACGGCCGCGTAGTAGAACGCGCACGCGCCGCTCTGCTCCATCGGTCCCGTGATCGCGATCTGCTCGAGCTTCGCCTTGCCCGCGCCGGAGTCGCCCGTTCCGGCTCCGAGGAAAGCGGCGTTCGAGATGGCCACCGCCGCGGCGTCGATTCGGACCGACTCCTTCGCGAGCGCCCAGCTCGGGTCCGCCTGGACGTAAGGACCGAGCTTCGCCGTGCTCCCGCTGCCGCAGAGCGACTCGCCCTCGGGCATGTTGGTCCTGACGTTGTGGCTCACGCCGGCTTTCCCGCCAGGGAGCTTCACGGTGACCTTTGCGACGTCGATGCCGTACGAGTCGATCGTTCCGTTCTGGATTCCGGTCGTCATCGAGCTGACGAACGCCGTCTCGAACTCTGCGATGTCGGTCGACGCGCCGGCCTTCGTGCCCATGCTCCGATGCCGGAGGACCATCTTGTCGAGGCGGGCGCCGGTCGCGAGACGAGACATCAGCGAAGCGGTCCCAGGCTTCGCTGGGCGAACCGAGACCGAAAGGGGGACGAGCGATGCCTTCCCGGCGTGTGCACCCGTGGCGGAGACGGCGGGGATCGCGCTCTCGATGCCGAACGAGAACGACAGGACCTCGTAGACGGTCTCCGTGCCGTCGGACTGGACCACGAGCTCGGTGATCGCCCCTGCCATGGCGCCCTCCGTCTCGGGCAGGTCGCCTCGAAGCCCATCGCGCAGGTCGCGCGTTCCGACACTGCCGGACAGCCGGGTGGCGATCTCCTCGCCGCCGATCTCCTCGGCCGCGATCGACTCGTGCGAACCGTCCTCACCGGATTCATCGGTGCCCGCCAGCGGGGCGCAGGCAACGGCGGTGAGCGAGCTGAGACCGAACAGGACGGGGAGGAGCGAGCGGCTGACGTTCATGATGACCAGCCCTCTTGCGGGGAACGGGCCAACATCGTGGGCCGAAGAAAGCCGATGGATTTCGCCAGGCCGACGGCCGGCGTCGGGTCTATCGCGGGGGTGTATCAGGCGCGGAGGCGATACGGCGTATCCGATACAGGCGAACGCCGTCAGCGCGCCACGAGGCTCTTCACCGCCGGAGTGATGCGCGTAAAGAACTCGCTCGGCGGATCGGGCTGGCGTTCGATCCCGATCACCACGTGCGTCGTCTCGCCGGTGTCGGGGTCGACGAGGAAGAGCGGTCCGCCCGAGTCGCCGCCGGACGAGTAGTAGTTGCTCACGAGCCCGGTCGTGTAGCCGAGCGGCGTCCCGCTCTTCACCTCGAGCTCCTTGCTCTTCACGAGCGAAGCATTGCGGGCTTCGGCGCTGCGTCCGACCGCGACGGCGCGAAGCGTCTCTTCCCCGAGCTCGCCGACATCCTTCAACGTCGGGTAGGTCTCGATGCGGATCGGCGTGTCGAGATCGAGCGTCGCCGCGTCCTCCTTCCAGACCTCTTCGTAATAGTTGTGCGAGCGAGCGACCGAGCCGGCCTTCCGCGCCTTGCTCTCCTGGAACCGCCCGTTCGTCTTCGGCGCGTGGGGCGCGCGCACGATGAACGTCGCGCCTCCCGTGCAATGGGCCGCGGTGAGCACGCGCGTCGGAGAGACGAGGACGCCGGTGCAGTAGTCCTGCGCCTGGTTGTTGACGAGGATCTGCACGGCCTCGGGCAGATCGACCGGCGGGCCGTCCTGCATCTCGCCGATGACCGCGCTCTCCGAGCCGGCCGCGTCTTCATCATTCGCAGGCGCCGCGCAGGCCGAGAAGAGGACGCACGCAGCGATGCCGAGGATGCCGTTTCGCGAGACGACAAGAGCCCACATGGTCGGACAACAACCACAAAGCATGCCGCGGGCCGGATTCAATGATTTCAGTGGCTTGTGCATCCAGTGCGGACAGAATTGTGACCTTCACGGTGGATCTCCTCACCGTCGCTTGGTCGGGATCTCGTGGAGGTCGCGGGCCAGGAGCAGTAACAATCGCGCCCATGAAGCGATCGACCTCGTTCTTCGTCACAGCTCCGCTGCTTTCGATCCTGCTCGCGTGTGGCGGTAGCCCTCCGCCCGAGAACACGACCCCCGCTCCCGAGGCGACCACGCCGCCCGCCGTCACGGCGGCACCCGCAGAGACGGCTCCCAAGCCGGCCGAGCCGACGCCCGAGGAGAAGAAGAAGGCCGAGGCGCTCAAGGAGCTCGAGAAGGACCGCGCGAAGATGAAGGCCGATCACGAGGCCGAGAAGGCGCGCTGGACCCCGGAGCTGAAGAAGGAGGCGCAGGCGCTCGCGGACAAATCGTACGCGTCGGGCAAGGAGGCCATCAAGGCTGCAGCCACGAGTAAGGCGCGCAAGCCGGGTAGCGCGGATCGCGACAAGTACCGTCACCCCGTCGAGACGCTGGAGTTCTTCGGGTTCAAGCCGACGATGACCGTGCTCGAGTACGGTCCCGGCGAGGGCTGGTACACCGAGCTGCTCGCGCCCGCGCTCGCGAAGAAGGGCAAGCTCGTCGTGACGAACGGCGACCCGAACGGTCCGCCGGAGGAGCGCGGCACGTTCTACGCCGAGCGCGTGAAGCTGATGCTCGAGAGCTCGCCCGAGATGTTCGGGAAGGTCGAGACGGTGCTCGTCGATCCGAAGGCGCCGAAGATCTCCGGCAAGGACGGTCAGGTCGACATGGCGATCATGATGCGAAGCCTCCACGGCATGGTGAACGCCGGCAAGCTCGACGAGTGGCTCGCCGCCATTCACGCGAGCCTGAAGCCGAACGGTGTCCTGGGCATCGAGCAGCACCGTGCGGCGCCGGACGCGAAGCCGGAGGAGAGCGCGAAGAAGGGCTACCTCCCGGAGAAGTGGGTGATCGAGCGCGTCGAGGCCGCAGGGTTCAAGCTCGCCGGCAAGTCCGAGATCAACGCGAACCCGAAGGACACGAAGGACTACGCGGAAGGTGTCTGGGCGCTGCCGCCGTCGCTCAAGCTCGGTGACAAAGATCGCGAGAAGTACGTCGGGATCGGCGAGAGCGACCGCATGACGCTCAAGTTCACGAAGGTCGCCGCGAAGCCTGCGGCCGGCGCCGCGGCTCCTGCCGCCAAGCCGGCAGCGGGTGCCGGGGCCGCGCCCGGCTCGGCGCCCGCGCCCGCGCCCGCGAAGAAGTGATCTGAATCGCAGGGCGGCGCTGGTGGACACGCGCGCGGCTTCCTGAGAGAGTCGCGCGCGTCGCCAGCCGAAGGGGAGCCCATGAACCTGACCCGATCGATCGCCGTCGCCGTCCTCTTGCTGTCCGTCGCCTGCGACGAGAAAAAGGAGGGCGCGGGCGGAGCCGCCGCGAGCGCCAGCCCGAGCGCGAGCACGCCAGTCGCCACCGCGGAGCCGACAGCCTCCGCCGTGCCGGCCGCCAGCGAGGCACCGTCCGCTGCGCCGAGCGCATCGTCGAGCTCCTCGATGATCACCGGCGATGCGAAGGACGTCGTCCTCACGGTGAAAGATCCGGCAGCCGAGTCCGAGAAGACGATCAAGGCCGCACCGGGCGGAAGCGTGACGGTCTTCTTGCCCGACTACCCGGGCACCGTGTGGTCCGTCGACGGCAACGACAAGACGCTCGGCAAGGCGAAGGAAGAAGTGATTCCCGGCTTCGCCCCGGGGACGAACGGCCACCAGTTCAAGTGGTCGACCGGTGGCCCTCTCTTCAAGGCCGGCCAGAAGCACAAGGTGCAGTTCGTGAACAAGAAGGTTGGCGACAAGGCCGCGAAGCCCAGTGGCCATTTCACGCTGACGATCGAGATCGCCTGACGCCGCCGCGACGCGGGACCGTCTACCCGAGCCCGTCGACGGCGAGCGATCAGCCCGTGCTCGTCTCGTCGGGCGTCGGTACGTCCGGGCGGCGCTCGCCCATGAGCAGCCGGTTCTTCGGCGTGATCGTCGCCGGAACGAGCTGCGTGTAGACGGAATAACCTTGCGCCGCGAGCCAGCGCGCGCGCGTGGCGTCGATGGCGAGCGACACGTCGACCCAGCCGTCGAGGGCGCCGGCATCGCACGTGTCCTCGTCGTGGCAGCACGGGAGCACGGCGACGTTCGCGCCCGCTGCCACCGCACGTGCGAGCACGAGGTCGGTGAGGGCGCCGCACGCGTGCGCGGACACGACCACGTCGTCGTGCTGCAGCGTGATCTCCTCGACGGGCCGCTGCTCGTACGTGATCCGCCCGGCGAGCCTGGGCCAGGCGCGGAGCATCGCTTCCGAGAGCTGAGCAGCGCTCTGCGGAACGCGCCGATCGACGCAGAGCGCTGCCTCCGACGTATCGTCGAGCAGCAACATGAGATGAGCGACGAGCCCGTGGCCGCACGCAAGGTCCACGACGCGCCCGCCGCGGAATCGTCGTCGGGTCCGGCGCGCGATCTCCCAGGACTCGTAGAGCTCTTTGCGGGGAAGGCAGTTCGCCTCGCAGACGACGCGCGCGACGCGGTCGAAGAGCGTATCGCCAGTAAAGTGCCTGGCCGTGGTCGGCTTGAGGCGCACCCGGCTCGATGGGTCGAGGGTGCCGTGCTGCGTCGTCACTTTTCGCCTGGTGGGGAGAGCTGCGGTGCGCTGCTCGGCGGCGGCGCGGTCACTGCATCGCGCGGCACTGCCGGCGGGTTCGCGAAGGGCGGCCGTGTGGGAGGCGGAGGTGGTGGAAGAACGGGGGGAGGCGGAGGTGGCGGGTTGACGTGACAGTCCGGCGGCTCGCATGAGCTCGTCGACGTTCGGCTCTCCTCCGTCCGGGCCTTCTCGTGGCATGCCGCTCCGAGGAGCGACCACGCGATCGACACCGTGACCACGAATGCGGCCCGCGGACGAGCTCTCATCCGTGGCATCGTAGCAGTCGCCTCGGTGCGGGGTGTGGCAAGACGCTCATCGCCGCGCAGAAGCGAAGAGGTAGATGGACATCATGGGACAGCTCGTCGACGGAGAGTGGAAAGTAGGTTGGTACGACCCCGACGAACGCGGCGCGTTCAAACGGCCGCAGACGAAGTTTCGCGCTCTGGTGGGAGCATCCGGCAGCAAGGACGGCTTCGAGGTCGAGCCTGGGCGCTACCACCTCTATGCCTCGTACGCATGCCCCTGGGCTCACCGAGCGCTCATCACGCGGTCGGTTCGAGGGCTGGAGAACGCCATCGGCGTCACCATCGTCGACCCGAAGATGGGCGACGACGGCTGGACGTTCGGTGGTGCGGGTGAGGACGATCCGCTCCTGGGCGCGAAGCTGCTCCGCGAGATCTACCTGCGCGCCGAGCCCCGTTACACCGGGCGCGTGACGGTGCCGGTCCTCTGGGACAAGAAGAAGAACACCATCGTCAACAACGAGTCGCGTGAGGTCATGCGGATGCTCGACACGGCGTTCGATGCGCTCGCGGAGAACAAGACGCCGCTCGCCCCGCCGGAGCTCCGCTCGAAGATCGACGCCGTGCTCGACGACATCTACGAGCCGTACAACAACGGCGTGTACCGGGCCGGCTTCGCGACGAAGCAGGACGCGTACGAGGATGCGTGCCGAGACATCTTCGCGACCCTCGATCGTTACGAGGCGATCCTCGGTCGGCAGCGTTTCCTCTGTGGCGACGTCTTCACGGAGGCCGACATCGCGTTCTTCACGACGTCGATTCGGTTCGAGCCCGTCTACTACAGCCACTTCAAGTGCAACCTTCGTCGGCTGCAGGACTACCCGAACATCTGGGGATTCGTCCGCGACGTCTACCAGATGCCTGCCGTCAGGAAGACGTGCGACCTCGAGCACATCAAGGTGCACTACTACTGGAGCCAGACGACGGTGAATCCGCACCGCGTCGTGCCGCTCGGGCCGACGCTCGATCTCGACGCGAAGCACGACCGCGCGAGCCTGTCTTCGCGAGCGACGTGACGCGAAGGCCCGTTCGCGAAGGTGCGCGTCACTGGCGACGTTCCTGGAGCTCCTGAGCGGCCTGTGCCGCCTTGTCGCCTTCACGGACCTTCGCGAGGCGCGCACGGAGCTCGGGGACGCATTCGAAGATCGAAGCTGGCATCGTCCAGCGTGGTCGCTCGGGCGCGGGCACCTCGACGAGGTGTGACCGAACGACCTCCGGCCCTGCCATGTAGACCTCGGCCCACGTCTTGTTGATCGGCGTCTGGACGGCACCACGTTCGCTCAACATGAACTCGTCGCGCATACATCCGGTGCGGAGCACCTTGCGGCTGCCGTGGCTCCACCACCCGGGCTCGTGCTGATGGCCGACGAGGTAGAGATCGAACTTGTCGCTCTTCACCATTCGCCGCTGCAGGTCGTCTCCCATTTCGACGTCGACGTCCCAGGAGACGAGCCTTCGAACGAGCTCTTTCAGCATCGTCCAGCTCACGGTCTTCAGCGGGTCGTCTCCGGCCCAGAGGTCGCGCCAGTACCTCCGCGTCCAGTACGTCCAGAACTCGCTCGTGAGCAGCTCCTTCGCTTCCGGGATCAACTCGAGGACGACCTCGCGCGGCTTGAGTCGATCGTGATGGTAGAGGAGCGGCTGCAGCGGGATCGCGACGTCGAGCAGCGCGACGGCCGCCCAGCTCAGGTTCAGCAGGACCTCGCCGTCCCGGCGATGGATGAATGGCTTGTCGGGATCGACGAAGAACAGATCGTCCAACTGTGAGCCGTGCTCGACGTGCATCCGTCCGAGCGACAGAGACATCCCCGGGAAGCGGACGTTGTCCGACGACGAGCCGATGCGCTCGCGGATAAGCGCCTGCACCTCGGGGAAGAACAGCTCCATGTCGTGGTTGCCGGCGACGAAGAAGACGCGCCGTCGCTCCGGATCGTCCCGGAGGAACTCGTGGAGCTGATCGAAGAAGTCGCCGTGCGCCGCGGCGATGCGGTCCATCTTCCCGATCGCGACGTCGCGCGTGATGTGATGGGTGAAGCCGTCGCGGTAGCTGGTCTTCAGGAGATCGAACGTGTCGCCGTTGAACACGAGATCGGTTGCGAGCCAGCGATACGGGTCGCGGCCGTAGCCCCGGATCACCTCCGCCAGGAAGTCCGAGCGGGGGAAGTCGTCGTAAGGGCCGCCGGCGCCCATCTCGATGTCACTGAACAATGCGACCAGGCGGTCCGGCGCGCCGCGGCTGCTCACGCGAGTGAAGGTCGACGTGGACACGACCGCTTCAGCGTAGCGGTCACGGCGGCGTGACGCAGAATGGTTCCGCGTCGCCCGTCGACGTCACCGCTTGAAGAGCTTGCGAAAAAATCCGCCTACGCCTTCTCCGCCCGAAGCGACGTCGTTCGTTCGTGATGGTGCGGTCTTCTCCGCGCGCATCCGATGGAGCCGGACCTCTCGCTGCGCGTCGATGTGGCTCGGGTCGAGCTCGCACGCGCGCACGAAGTCGGCATTGGCCTCCTTGTCGAGGCCGAGCCGCTTTCGGAGTTGTCCTCGGAAGAAGCGAGCGCGGGCGGACGAGTCATCGCGTGCGATGAGCGCGTCGAAATCGCCGACGAGCTTCTTCACCTCTTCCATGGTGCTCGCCGGCTTGGCCTGGAGCCAGATGAGCAACGCGTGCGGCTCGACGAGCGCCGGGGCGAGCTGAACCGCGCGCCGAAGGTGGCGCTCCGCCGTGGTGACGTCGTTCTTCTTGAGCAGCGCCTCGGCTTTCTTCAGCTCCACACCCGCCTCGGCAGCGGCGGTATCGGCTGGAGCCGCGCGCCGCGCCGGGCGCGACAGCTCTTCGATGTAGCGCGCGCGGCGCGCCGGATCGGTCAGCGTGGCGCGAGCGACGTCGAGGCGTCCGAACACCTGGGCGAAGAGCGGCTTCAGCTCCTCGAGCCCACGAGGGACGCGGTCCGGATGCCATGCCTTGGCGACCTCGAAGAAGGCTCGCTGGATCTCTTCGGGAGGCGCCGTCCTCGCGACGCCGAGCGCCTGGAAGTGGTCCTGCGCGAGGAGCTCCTGCGCACGGTCGCGTCGCGCCTTCATGTCCTGATCGTCGTCGGATGGCATCGGCCCGATCGACGAGGCTACACGTCGAACTGTTGCTGCGTCGTGACATCTGAGCGAGGCGTCCCTAGCGGAGCTCGCCGCGAGTCCTGCGCGCGCTCCGCCAGCTCGTCGACCGCCGCGCGATGACGCGATTGACCGCAGTGACATGGGGCAGCGCGGGGCCCAACATGCTCCGATGGAGGTGAGTATGAAGGTCGGGATCATCGTGGGGAGCACCCGTCCCGGGCGAAAGGCCGAGGCGGTCGCGAAGTGGGTGTACGAGATCGCCAAGAAGCGGACGGACGCCGAATTCGAGATCGTCGACATCGCGGCCTTCAACCTGCCGCTGCTCGACGAGCCCACCCCCCCGTCGTTGGGGAAGTACACGAAGGAGCACACCAAGGCGTGGAGCGCGAAGATCGACTCCTTCGACGCGTTCGTCTTCGTGACGCCCGAGTACAACCACGGCATCCCGGGCGCGCTCAAGAACGCGATCGACTTCCTCTTCAAGGAGTGGAACAACAAGGCGGCCGGCTTCGTGAGCTATGGCAGCGCGAGCGGCGTTCGGTCCGTCGAAGCGCTCCGGCTCGTGATGGGCGAGATCATGGTCGCCGACGTTCGCGCGCAGGTGATGCTTTCCCTCTCGACGGACTTCGAGAACTGGACGACGTTCACGCCCAATCCGAGCCACGAGCAGAAGGTCACCACCATGCTCGATCAGGTCGTCGCGTGGGGTGGCGCGATGAAGACGTTGCGCCAGAAGTAATCTGACGCTCGGGCCTATGCCGCTTCGCGGACGCGGGGCGGTGGCTCGCTGATGGTCGCCCGCGCCGTCCGAGATGGCACGATGCTCCGCGGCCGGAAGCGGTCCCGCAGTCGGAGGAACGGCAGCTCCACGAAGCGGTACGTCGCGGTCGCCACGAATACGCAAGCTCCGGTCGACACGACGAAGAGGAGGAGGAGGTCGTCGGTGACGACGTTCCGGCACGCGGTCACGACCGGGATGTTGAGCAAATAGATGCCGTAGCTCACGGTCCCGATGTGACGGACGATGCGGTTCTCGAGCACGGGCGCGAGCAGGTGATCCTTGCGGAGCACGCATGCGCCGACGAGCGCCGTCATCGCGACGTGGGTCGGAAAGACCGGCCACGGCAACACCGCTGCGAGGGCCACCACGGCGAGCGCGACCGCGGAAGACCATCGTCGGCCGAGCACGGCGCGGACGAGCGGCGCGACGCGCGGCGATTCGAGCGCGATCGCGAGGAGCGCCCCGAGACCAATGGGGGTCGCGAAGCTGCGGATGATCCGGAGCACGAGGCCGTCACCCGCGAGGGCGAGCCATCCACGTTCGGCGGCCTGGTCGAGCGCCACGAGCGTGAACATGACGAGCGCTGGACCGAAGGTCCCACGGAGCCAACGCAGCACCGGCGGCCACAGAAGGTAGAACTGCTCCTCGGCGGCGAGCGACCACGCGAACGCGAACACGATCGGATGGTCGAACGCGCCGTGGACGAACCAGTTGGACGTGTACGTCGCGTAGTAGGGCAGGCTCTGGAGGAACTGGTCCCGCGCAGGGCCCGGCGCGCGGACGAAGAGCGCGTGCAGCGCGAAGGCGGAGAGCACGACGTAGTAGAGCGGGAAAATCCGGAGGCTTCGTCGGACCCAGAACCTCCCGAGCGCGACCTCTCCGCTCGAGCGGCGCTCATGGAGAAGCAGCGACGTGATCAGGAACCCGCTGACCGCGAAGAAGAGGTCGACGCCGAGCGGCCCACGCCCGAGGACGCCCTCGAGCGGCCGCGGCGTCACGTGATGCCAGATGATCGGCAGGATCGCGAGGCAACGGAGGCCGTCGAGCGAAGGATGGTGAGGGCGCACGTCGGCGCTCGGGCGGTTCAAGGGCGGTTCACGGAGCGGCGGTGAAGACGAGCAGCGCAGCGCTCATCGGCGGCGCATCATACGCATACGCGTTCTTCTTCGTCAGCGTGTCGTGCTGAGCGAGGTGCGGGCTCGGGTGGGCCGCGTCGATCCGGTAGACGGCGAGCTCCGCGAGCTTTTCCGTGTGGAACATCCGTAGTCCGACGCGCCGGCTCGCGTTCGTCTTGTTGAGGACGAGGACGGTGACGCGTCTGCCGTCGTCGCTGCCGGCGTAGACGGAGGTCTCGACCTTCTCGGGATGTTCGACTCGAACGACGGTGTCCGCGAAGCGAAGCTTCTTGCCATCGGCATTGCGGAGGAGCTGGAGGGCGCCGAACGCGTATTCGAGCCGGTTGCACGTCGGCCACATGGCAGCGAGATGGACGCCCATCCGCGCGAAGATCCCGAGAGAGTCCGCCACGCCGATGCCGCTCGAGATGTGAGCGCACCCACCAGGGAAGTATTCGGAGACGCCGAGGCTCGTCCCGGGGTAGGCGAGGGCGACCCGCTTCTGGAGCCGCTCGAGGATGTATGCCGGCCCGCCGAGGTGATCGTTCGTGATCCACGAGCGTTCGTCGTAGTCGTGGTCCCAGTAGCTCCTCGGTCCCTGGACGATCTCTTCGATCTCCGTCGGCGTGAGCGTCCGCACGCTGTCGTCGAGATCCCAGACGTAGACGCCGTTGCTGAGCGTTTGCGGGTACCAGTGAAAGTCCCACGTATCGAGCAAGCGTTTGCCGAACACATCGCTCTCGGCCCTCACGGTCGCGAGGAAGTCGTCCATGTACCACTTGCCCAGGCCGGAGTACTCGGGCATCGAGGCATGCCACGACGTCCAGCCGTCGAAGTGGTAGTGGCTCGGTCCGACGATCGCGGCGCTCGGTGACAGTGTCTTGATGCGCTTCGCGAACGTGATGAACTTCGCCGTGAACTCCGTGCCGGTGACGCGTGTCCCGATCTGGACGCCGTTGTCGGCGTAGAGCGGCGCACCGCTGCCGCCTTGCAGCATCGGATAGTTGAAGGCGTAGAGGTCGGGCTCGTTGTCGACGCCCACCATCACCTGCGTCGGCCCTGGCGCATAGATGTCACCGGGGAGCTTGGTGCGCATGAACGCGAAGTGCTCGTCGGTGTAGACGATGCCGTCGTTCGGATCCGGCGTCGCGGCGAAGGCCGTCGGCTTCACGAGACCTACTCGCTCGAAGAACGCATCGCGGTTCCAGCCGCCGGGCGCGTCGTACGGGATGTTTCCGCCGACCGGGCCGGCGACCCACTCGTGCAGCACGAACGGGACCATCGTGCCGCGACCTTCGGCACGGTTCTTCGTGATGAGCGCGAGATCGACGGCGGCCGGAGTGTTCGGGTTCGGCAGCCCCTGGGCGAGATAGAGATCGTTGCCGAACTCGTTCGAGAACGACCCATTCGAGACGTTCGTCTCCCAGTTGTAGGCGTTCGCGCGGTCGCCGCCGCGGCGGATGAACGTGATGCCCGCGAGGACGTCAGGCGGCGGGAAGGTCGTCGCCGTGATGGAGTTGATGCCGTAGATGAGCGGCGAGATCGGCCTCCGATCTTCGGTCGTGCGGATCACCGTGACGACATCGACCTCTCCGCTCGTGAACGGATCCGGATCACCCACCGGCGGGCGCGAGCTCGTAGGAGGTGAGTCGGAGGACGGGCCTCCGGCGGCATCCTCGATCGCGATCGGCTCTCCTCCGTCCGTGATGCCGGTCGCCGCCGCAGGACCGTTGCCGCAGGCCGCCCCGAAGGCGCCGAGCAGCCCGATCCCGAGCGCCGCGCTTGCGACGTGCCTGGGCGCGGGCGTCCCGCGCTCGCGACGATGGCTCCTCCCCATGGCCGGGCAGCTTAATGCATCGAGCCGCTCGCGCCCCCTTCATCTCGATCGCGTTCGCGTATCGTCTTGTCGGCATGACCCTCAGCGGGACGCCATCGCCGCGCTCGACGGGCCCAGGCGGTCGCCGTGCTGGATGTTCGTTCCGAGGTGGTCGACGAACCACTTCGCAGCGGAGTGCGCGGCCCGGTCGAGCGTTCCCGGCTCCTCGAAAAGATGCGTCGCATCGGGGACCACCTCGAGCAGCTTCTCGCAGCCGAGGAAGTAGAGGCTCTCTCGATTGAGCGTCAACACGTCGGCATCGAGTCCGCCCACGAGAAGAAGCGTCGGCGCTTTCACCTCGTCGAGCACGTCCTCCGCGAGGTCGGGGCGCCCTCCTCGCGAGACGATCGCGTGAACGACGTCCGCACGCTTGGACGCTGCGACGAGCGCTGCTGCCGCACCCGTGCTGGTGCCGAAGTAGCCGATGTCGAGCGCCCGCACATCCGGCTGCGTACGTGCCCAGTCCGTCGCGGCGAGGAGGCGCGCTGCGAGCAGCGGGATGTCGAACCGCAGATGCGCCGTCTGCGCGTCGAGGAGCTCCTCTTCCGGAGTGAGAAGGTCGAAGACGAGAGACGCGAGCCCCGCCTGGCCGAAGACCGTGGTCATGAACTGAGTCTCGGGGCTTTGCCTTCCGTGCCCTGTTCCGTACGAGACGATCACGAGCCCGCGCGGATCCGTCGGGAGGACTAGCCGCCCTTCGAGCTCGCGGTCGGGGACGGGGATCCGGACGTCGTGTTGTTCGGCGATGCGTACGCGGTCGGATTGTCGAGGTGGGCGCGCGTCGTGTCGCTGTTGGGTGGAGGCTGCGCGCTCCGTTCGCGCGCGCTCGAGGAGCGTGACGACATCGTCGTCGGTCGTCGGCGAGAAGTCCTCGTACCAGGGGCTCACGGCGTAGAATGCATCTTCGGGATGAAGGCACACGATCTCGTCCGCGATTGCCGCCAGCTCGTCCAGGGTCTCCGACGCGCCGACCGGGACCGCCAGCACGATCGTCCCGGCTCCGCGCTCGCGTAGCGTCTCGAGGGCCGCGCGTGCCGTCCCTCCGGTCGCGACACCGTCGTCGACGACGATGACCGTTCTGTTCCGGACGTCGACCGGAGGATGTTGGGCTCGATAGCGCGCCGCCTGTCCGGCCATCGCAGCCCGCTTGTCGTCGATCATGGTCGCGAGAACCTTCTCTGAGATGCCGACGCGCCGGGCCATATCGCGGTCGACGTAGATCGTGCCGTCCTCTGCGACGGCGCCGATCCCGAGCTCGGGCTGCGCTGGCGCGCCGAGCTTGCGGACGACGCAGACATCGAGCGGCGCTTCGAGCGCTCGAGCGACCTCGTAGGCGACCGGAACGCCGCCCCGCGGCAGACCCAGTACGACCGGTGAAGCACGACGGTATGCGCCGAGATGCGCGGCGAGCTTGTGGCCGGCATCCGAACGATTCAGGAACAGCTTGCGTGCGCTCATACCCGGGCTCCTTCAACATCGGTGCCTGACGTGTCGCGTGCGGAGCTCGCAAATCCGGCGGTGCGAACGCACCGGATGACGTCGACGCCGAGGCGAGCTCGCCGCTGATCGCGATTGCCGCGCCGCAGGCCGCGCGCTGCGAGTGAGCTCGTTCTCGCGCCCATGAGCGCTGGGCTTGTCGGGCTCGATCGCGTCTCGTCGATCGCGTCACGCGCGCGCGGTCGCCTCGCGGTTCGTCATCGCGCGTGATCCGATCATCGTGGGCACCTCCCGGCGAGTACGCGCACCAACGCAAAGATGCAGGCTCACGGAATCGGCGCGTCGATCTTGCGGGAGGGATCCATCAGTCACGCGCCGATCGATGCGCGATCTCGGTGCTCGAATGTGCTCCCGGCGCTTGCACTCTCGTTCCTAAATTCATTGCCGCGCTTGTAGACAAACGACGAAACAGCGGAGGATGCCCTCGCCACGAATCACGCAACCGGATCTCCCGGCGTGGTGATGGCAGATCGTCACCGCGTCCTCGAAGCAGGCCATCGCCCCTTCGAGCGCTGGGAGACGAGGGCATCGTTGCGGCCCGCGCCTCGTAGGCGCGCGGACCCGTCGCGTCGTCCTCGTTCCGAATGGCCTCCCCCACGAGGGATGGAACTGGAAGGCAAGCCGACAATGAAGCGAATCCTGAACAGCGGAATCGTCAATCCGTGTGCGCTCGTGATCATGCAGGTGCTCCTCGCGTGTGGAGCCGCCGATCAGGGGCCGACGAGTGATCGTTCGGCCGGCTCCGAGAGGACGACGACGAGCACCAACGTTCCGGCGGACGACCGAGACGACGACGCCGTCAACCCGCAGCGGAACCCGGAGCAGTGGGGACGTCCGGACGACGCACCTTCCAGCGACGACCAGACGCCTCCCGGGGAGCAGGTTCCCCCTCCGGCGAATCCGCCGCCCGCGAACGAGCCTCCGCCCGCGAACGAGCCGCCGCCTGCGAACGAGCCGCCGCCTGCGAACGAGCCTCCGCCCGCGAACGAGCCTCCGCCCGCGAACGAGCCGCCCGTGACTCCGCCGGAGCCGCCGCCCTACGCGAAGCCGGGTGTGCCGTTCCGAGGCGTGAACCTCGCGGGCGCGGAGTTCGGCAGCGCGCTGCCGGGCGCGTTCGGCAAGGACTACACGTTCCCGACGCGCTCCGAGGTCGACTACTACATGGGCAAGGGGATGAACACGTTCCGTGTGGGCTTCAAGTGGGAGCGCTTGCAGCCTGCCGCGCGTTCGGCGTTCGACGGCGCGTATTTCGAGCGTCTCGACGCCATCGTCTCGTATGCGACGTCGAAGGGCGCGAGCGTCATCCTCAACCCGCACAACTTCGCGCGTTATTACGGCGACACCGTCGGCTCGTCGAAGGTGCCGGACGCGACGTTCGCCGATCTCTGGCGTCGGCTCGCGGAGAAGTACAAGGGCAACTCGAACGTGCTCTTCAACCTCGTGAACGAGCCCCACGACATCAACACGGAGCAGTGGGTCGGCGCCGCGAACGCCGCGATCGCGGCCATCCGCAACGCCGGCGCCACGAACCTCGTGGTCGTTCCCGGCAACGGCTGGACGGGCGCGCATAGCTGGAACAGCACGTATTACGGGACGCCGAACTCGAAGGCGATGTTGAACATCACCGACCCGAAGGACAACATCGTCTTCGAGGTCCATCAGTACATGGACTCGGACTCGAGCGGCAGCTCCGGCAACTGCGTCAGCACGACGGTCGGCCGTGAGCGCCTCGAGGGCTTCGTGAAGTGGCTTCGCGACAACAAGAAGAAGGGCTTCCTCGGCGAGTTCGCCGGCGGGGACAATTCCACCTGCAACACCGCGGTGAAGAACATGCTCGACTTCGTCCACAGCGCCTCCGACGTGATGGTCGGCTGGACGTGGTGGGCCGGGGGCCCCTGGTGGGGCGAGTACAAGTTCACGCTCCACCCGAAGAACAACACCGATCGCCCGCAGATGGCGCTGCTCACGCCGTATCTGAAGAAGTAGCCCACAGCGAAGGGCGGTAAGCGCAGGCGGTGGTCCGAGCAATCGGGCCGCCGCCGCGTTCATCTCGGCGATCGGACGTCGTCAGATGGCGGGCTCGGGCTGGAGGGACAGCCACTTGAGGATGTCCTGTCGCCGGACGAAGCCGCTCAGCCGTCCGTGGTCGACGATGGGAAGCTGCTCCATGTCACGCTCGGCGAGACACTCGAGCGCCTTGTCCGCGTTGGCGCCGACGTCGACGCTCGGGACCTCCGATGCAGGGAGCATCACCTGACGCACGGTGACCCACGGCCACTGCTCGCTCGGGACGAGCTGGATGTCGCGGACCGAGATGACGCCGACGAGCTCCGGGCCCTCGAGCACGGGGAACGACGCCTGGTCGCTACGCATGACGTGGTCGCGCACGAGCTCGGCGACGGTCATCTCCGGCGCGGCCGTGTCGAGGTTGGAGCGCATCACCTCGCGCACGGAGACATGCGAGAGGCGCGTCTTCAGGCGCAGGGCGATGTAGCTCGCGCGCGCCGCATGTTGGAGGAACCACCCGATCAGAGCGACCCAGATGCCGCTGCCGAGACCGGTGCCGAAGAAGGGCACCCAGAAACCGAAGGCCATGAGCGCGCCGATCGTGATGAGCCCCCAACCCACCGCACGACCTGCAGCCGAAGCCCAGCGCGTCGCCTTGTCGAGGTCTCCCGTTGCCGACCAGATCGCCGCGCGAAGGAGGCGGCCTCCATCGAGCGGGAACCCTGGCACCAGATTGAAGATGGCGAGCAGGAAGTTCAACGGACCGAGCCACAGCAAGATCGTCGCGACCGGACCTGCCATCCGCACCAGATGTTCGGGATTGTCCGGAGCACCGCCCGCGAGCACCGCGAGCTGGACGCCTACGAAGCTGGCCGTGATGCCGATGAACAGGCTCGTGAGAGGGCCAACGGCGGCCATGAAGAGCTCGGCCTTCGGCGACGTCGGCTCGCCCTGCATGTGGGCCATGCCGCCGAAGATGAAGAGCGTGATGCGCGGGACCTTGATTCCGAATGCTCGCCCGACGACCGCGTGCGACAACTCGTGGAGAAGGATCGACGCGAAGAAGGCCAGCGCCGCGGCGACGGCGACGACCCATCGCAGCGCGCCGCTCCATTCGGGGTGCCACCGTGGCAGAGCACCCGCGCCGAGCCCGACGGCGACGAGCATGAAAATGATCGCGACGCTCCAGTCGACGAAGATCTCGATCCCGAAGACCCGGCCGAGCCGCAGGCCCGACACGAAGGGCGCAGCGCTGCGCGCGTGCTCATGAGCCTGGTGAGGGTGGATGCCTGCCTCCGGGGGAGGGGCGTCGCTTGTCCGAGTCGTCATGGGAGCACGGAGGGCACGGCGTGTACCGGCACGTGGCTCAGTTGCCCTTCGTGATGAGCCAGACCTGGCGGCCGTCCTCGTCGCGTTCGAGCCGCACGAAGCCGCGAGAGATCATCGTGTCGACGAGCTGCTCGGCTTCGAGCAGGGAACAGCCGAGATGCGTGGCGACGATGTCCCGCGCGATCGAACGCCCGGAAATGGCGCCGATGAGCGGCCCTTCCGAACGCTGGCGGACGACGTCGGCGAGCTGCTCGAGGTCGACTTGCTCGACGTCGAATTGCATGCCGATCGCGTTGCAGACGCTGTGCCGTACGTGACCCGTGACCGTCTCGAGCTCGACGACGGGCAGAGGTGGCCGGTCCCCGCCGGAGCGCCGCGCCAGATCGTTGCGCGCCGCCGTGCGTAGGAACTTCGTCCGCGTGCGCGTGTCCATGGCACGGGCCGGATCACGGGGACAGGAGGCGGATATGGCCGTGGTCCCGTCAGCTCGCTCAAGGTCTCCGGGGCCTACGGGCACGGCACCGCGGATGCCGCTCCTCGTCCTGTACCGTCCATGGCGTCGCGTCCGCCTCCCCCGAACGCCCCAGCGCAGCCGACGAACGGAAAGGACGCGGAGAAGGCCACATCTGCGTCGGGCACGAACAACCAGGTCGTGGGCGTCGACGAGGCCGACATCGTCAAGACGGACGGCCGCTACGTGTATCTCGCCGCGAACGGTGCACTCCGGATCGTGGAGGCGTTGAAGCCGCACGTCGTCTCGACGACGAGACTGCCGGGGACGACGCGAGAGCTGTTCGTCGAGGGCGATCGCGCGGTCGTCTACACGTCGAACGGCCCGGTCGGGCGTCGATGCACGTACGGCTACGACTGCGCTTTTGGAGGTGACGGAACGTCGACGAAGGTCACCGTTCTCGACATTCGCGACCGCGCGGCCAAGCCGAAGGTCCTCGGCGAGCTGAAGATCCCGGGCTTCTCGACGTACATTCATCGCATCGATCCGGAGCATCTGCTCTCGATCGGCTTCGATGCCGACGATCAAGGGAGCTTCGCCTACTTCGACGGAGTGATCCTCCAGCTCTTCGACGTGAAGAACCCGACCGACCCGCGACTCGTGCACAAGGAGAAGATCGGCACACGCGGCTCGAGCTCGGAGGCGGCGACGGACCACCTCGCGTTCAACTACTTCGCGAGCGAGGGGCTCCTCGCGGTGCCCATGACGATCTGCGAAGGCGGGGGGATGGCCGGAACGGCGACCACCTCGCGTTCAGCGGCCTGCTCGTCTACGACGTCGACGTCGAGCGTGGGTTCACCCGCCTCGGCGGCGTCGACCACGGCACCAAGGGCGCGACGTGCGGGACGTGGTGGTCGAACGCCAACTCCGCCGTGAAGCGCAGCGTTTTTCTCGACGACCTCGTCTACTCCGTGGCCATGGACCGGGTGAAGGTGCAGCGGATGAGCCACCTCGGCGTCGACGTCGCCGACCTCTCGCTGATGCCGTGACCCGCGCGCCGCGCGAACGGGGCGGCTCGGGAGGGGGGAGGTGGAGCGAGGCGGGGCGGGAGGTCGAGGCGAACGCGGAGCGGCACCCCATTGTGAACCCGACCTGCTTCGGGCACTTTGACGCCGATGGTCGAATCGCTCGTGCTCGCGCCAACGTCCGATCCTCGCGTGTTCATCCGTCCTGACGGCACCCGCCTATCCCCACCGGACGGCTGGGCGTGCCTCCCGCCGGGAGATGCCGCGCTCACGCGAAGGGTGAAGCAGGCGGGCCCGTCGTGGGCCGTCATCGAGAAGCGCGGACGGAAGGCGTTCTCCAAAGGCCTCTGGGCGCCGCGCGAGACGATCGACGCGATGCGCGTGGCGGTCGAGGCCGAGCGTTCGACGGGCACGTACGCGAAGAAGCGGGCGTCGGACGTCGCGCGGCGTGAAAGGGTCCAGGCAGAGTACGTCGTCACGTTCGGGGCCGAGGTCGAGCGCTTCCTCGCGTTCTCTCCCGAGTGGCGGAAGCTCGGCGAGGTGATGGCGAAGCGGGTCGCCGAGCACGCGACGCCCGTGGGCAGCGGGACCGTCGCCCGGACCAAGCGCATCTCCGTGGCCGAGCGCGCCGAGGCTGCGGTCATCGCCTGGATGCGCCACCAGACCACCGCCTATGACCGGATGACGATCCCGCGCGTGGCCGGGAAGCGCCGCGAGGTGCGCCGTGAGCTCGCTGGAATCTCGCGCGCCGTCCTGGACGCGCATCGACGCGACGTCCCGCATGGGATCGCCGCCTGCCCGCTCTGCGCGGCGATCGTCGGGTCGGGCGACGCGGCGCCCCGGGCGTCCGACAGCGGCAAAACAGGCTGATTCTCGAACGCTTCGCTCCAAAGCATGACGTGGAGCTTCACGAGGAAGAACCCCTACCGGCTGTTCCGCCGGGCGTTCTGGCGGCCATCGGAGCGAGCGGCTGCGGCTCCTCCGCAGCAACGAATGTCATCGCAGGGCGAGAATTTCGGTTGCTCTGACGTTCAGACCCTTCTACCCCTTCAAAGCTGAAACGAGGTGGTGTCATGGCTAAAGCAGGTGCGAAGAAGTCGACCAACAAGCCGCTCTCGAAGAGCGCAATCCTCGAAGCCGTCACGAACGCGATCGGCGAGGAGATCTCCCGCAAGCAAGTGAAGCTCGTCGTGGAGACGCTCATGGAGGTTGGTCACAAGGAGCTCAAGAAGAACGGGATCTTCGTGCTCCCCGGCTTCGCGAAGTTCGTCGTCGTGAAGAAGCCGGCCCGTCCGGCGCGTGAAGGCATCAACCCCTTCACGAAGGAGAAGCAGAAGTTCGCCGCCAAGCCGGCGAGCAAGGGCGTCCGCGCGCGTCCCGTGAAGGCGATCAAAGACGCCGTCATCTGAGACTGCGCTGAGCGCGAGCTGCGGGTCAGGCCTTTCGCGAAGACCTGACCCGCATGCGTTTTGTGGCGCGAAGGTGCGCGACGCGCGCTCTCTCCGCTCACGTCGAGCGGGCTGATCTCAGGCGTACCAGGCCCGGTGCGCTGACCACTCGGTGCAACGGAGGCACTGGGTGACGTGCCACTGGTTCGAGCACTCCGGGCACCGACCGCGCGTCTCGAACGCATGCCAGATGTGACTGCAGACGCACTGCCAGCGATCGCTCTTCTTCGGCTGCCATTTGCAGAGCGGGCATCGAATGCGGCCATCGCTCGCGCCGAGGCCGATCCCGGCGTCGCTCAGGATCCCGATGACGTCCTCGGGAAGGCTGCCGTTGCCCATGCCCCCCTTCCGGAAATAGCGGCGGTTCACGTGGATTTCGTAGCAGTTGCCACGACGGCGAGCGAGCGGACGGCACCCCAGGCTACGCGCCGGCCCAGACGTCTTCGCCTTCGGCTCGAGCTCGACCGCAGCTACACTGGGGCGCCCGCGAGAAGGAAGCTCGTGGCGAGCGCCGCCGTAGGAGCGTAGACGGGGCGGGACGCGAATCGGGCGCGAATCAGGCGCGGAACGGGCGAGGAGGATTGGGATGGGGCTGGATGCGATCGCCTACGAGCCGGACGAAGCGGGCTTGTGCCCATGCCTCCTGACGATCGACGGCCTCGAGCTCCTCGCGTTCGACGCCGCGACGGAGGCGCCTCGCTGGAAGCTCGGGTTCGAGCGGACGCTCGTCGGGGTGTTCCTTGCCCATCCGCAGGTCCTGCCGAGCGGCGGCGCGAACCCGTGGCGCGCGCAGTCCACGACGCGCGCTGCCGTCATCGTCGACGAGGAGGGCGGCGTTCACCTGGTGGACACGACGCTCGGACGAGTCGTCGCTGGCCTCGGTTCGGTCGGCAAGCCGCTCGCGGCCGCGTCGTCGATCTCTGGCGCGACGCTCGCGCTTGCCGTCGAGGAGCATGTCGTCGTGTGGCGCAGCGGCGAGCAACATCGTCTCGCGCTCCGCCGCGTCCGGTCGCTCGCCTTCTCGAGCGACGGCGACACGCTCGCCGTGGGGAACGACAAGGGCGAGCTTCGGATGTACTTCCTCGGTGGCGGCAAGGCGCCGGAGGAGCGTCTCCGCGCCACGCTCCGCGGCGCCATCACGGCGCTGGCGCAACATCCGGATGGCTCGTGGGTCGTGGTCGCCGCGCAGGGCGTGGTGTCGATGAAGGGCTCTGCCACGACGCCGCTCCACAAGCTCTCGCCGGCGACACGCCGAGCGTGCTTCGACGGCAACGGTGGCCGCTTGGCGATGCAGACGTCCGAGCGCGGGATCGTGGTCTACGAGTGGCCGCGGCTCAGCGTGCTGATGCGTGTGGAATACACCGAGCGGCCGATTTGCGGCATGTCCTTCGGTCCCGACAACTGGCTCGGAGTCGCGCTCGACCACGGAGACGCCAACAAGATCGACGTCGTCACCTCCAACGTGAACCGGACGGATACACACCCGGGACGAGAGCATCGAACGTGGACCCTCCTGGTGGAGGGAAAGAAGGAGCGCCTATCGGCGAACGAAGCCGACGAGATCCGCCGGATGAAGGATCCCTTCCACACGCCTGCGCCCGCAGCGACCGGTGGCGGAGGCGGTCTTGGCCTGCGGATCGGCGTCGGAGCGATGATCTCGCTCGCGCTCCTCTCGGTGCGCGTTTGCGTACGCATGTCGACGCCGAGCACGTCCTGGTCTTCTCCGACCATGTACAGTCCGCCTTCGCTCGCGAACGAGCGCTGCGATCCGGCCTGTGCTCGCGGGCGGCTCCGGATGTTGGAGCTCGTGTGCGATACGCAGTCGGCCGGCTGCGGAGCCGATGCGACGGCGGCAGTGCGCGCGCTCGAGGACGGCAGATGCGGTGACGCGAAGGCCGCGGTTTCGCGGATGAGTGCTGCGCCCGGGACGAAGACCGCCAACGGCTCGGCGCTCAGCGTCGAGATCCTACTCGCCAAGATTGGCCTCGATGAGGCGTGCGCGAGCGGCCTCATCTCGCGCCGTGTCGTCCGCCACGCCGAGCTCGTCCGCTTGAAAGGCCCGCACCAGGAGCCTTCGTACGAGATGATCCCCGAGGTGCGCCCCGAGGTGGGCGAGACCCCGCAGTCGATATGGGCCGCCCCTGACGGCAGCATCTTCGTTGCGACGATCCCGCCGCCCGACGCGCCGGACGGCGGCTGCGTGGTCTACCGATCGACGCAGTCGGGATCGTGGGAGTCGGTCTACGAGAAATGGGGAAGCACGCGCGCGGAGCTGTTCGGTCGGAGCGCGTCCGACGTGTACCTCATGACGGACAACGTCCTCGCGCACTTCGACGGCAAGCGCTGGGCCTCCGTGGCCGTTCCGCAGAGCGTCGACCTGTACACGTCGTTCGGGGCGAGCGGGCCGGACCTCTATCTCGCTGCCACCGATGACCTCGGAACGTTCGTTCATCGACGGCAGAACGGGACCTGGAAGAAAGATCACACCCCTTCCGAGGTCGGGATCACGAAGCTGTTTGCTGGTTCATCGTCCACCCTGTGGGCGGCCGCCGATGACGCGCAGGACGGTCAGGTGCTGCTCCAGCGGTCGTCCGCCGGCACGTGGACCGACAAGAGCCCGCCGAGCGACATCGGATTCCGAACGATCAACGACGTCTGGGTGAGCTCGACCGGGGAGACCTTCGTCGCCACCTCCGACGACGTCTTCCGCTCGAAGAACGCTGGCACGACGTGGACGCCGGCCCTCGCGCCGCGCTCGGTTCTGGCGCTGTGGGGACGCGCGAGCAACGACGTTTATGGAGCGACGAGAGAGGGGCTCGCTCACTACGACGGGAAGGCGTGGTCGACGTGGTACGTCGGCAACGTCGATGCGTTCACGGGCACGGCGACGGAGATCCTCGTGGCTCGCAAGAGGGAGGCGGGCGTCGCCGCGCCGTGAGCGAGGCTCGTGCGTGTGCCCGTCGATGGCAGCGTCCCGCCGTCACTGCGTGACCGGCGCGCTACGACGGGGCAAGAGCGCGCGGAGCCGCTCGTCACGCAGATAGATGCCGCCCCACACGAGCACCCCGAGCACCAGCGGGATGACGAACGGATCGCCAATTCGAACGTGGCTCGCGATCGCTCCGCCGAGATAGCCGGTCAGCAGCACCGAGCCGAGCACGGCCGTCTGGGGCACGACATAGAGCGCGACGCAAAGGAGCTCGAGCAGCGCAATGCTCGTCAGGCTGCTCTCGGACCAACCGAGCCCGCCCGTCCATTTGCCGACGAATTCGGGCTCGTGCATCAGCTTGATGACGCCGCTGAGCGTGAGGAGCGCGATCGGAACTGCGCTGAGCACGCGCCCCGCCCAGAGCTGCTTGTTGAAGGGGAGCCCGACCAGACTGCGACGCTGACTCGATGTGACCGTTGCCATTCGACAACCTCCTGGCCCCTGCGATGCGGTCCGCGCGGCCCGAGTTGTCGGTCGAACGATGAGTTGCTCCAGGTGGAACGAGCGAGCGTTGTGCCGATCCGTCGTGTACACCTGAAGATGTGGACGCCGGGAACATCGATCTCAACCGCGTCGCGACCTTCGTGCATATTGCAAACGAAGGCGGCGTCACTGCGGCCGCCGCGAAGCTGAAGATCCCGAAATCTTCGGTGAGCCGCGCGCTCTCCCAGCTCGAAGCGGAGCTCGGCGTCGAGCTCGTCGTCCGGAGCAGCCGGCGGTTCCGACTGACCGACGCCGGACGCACCTTCTTCGAGGCCGCCGCGAAGAGCATCGAGACCGTCAACGAAGCTCGCGAGGAGCTCCGACGCGAGAAGTCCAGCCCCCGCGGCCTCGTGCGCATCGCCGCTCCCGCGAACGTCGCGACGGCGGTCGTCGCGCCGACGGTCGCGCAGTTCGTTCGGCTCTACCCCGAAGTGCACGTCGAGCTCTCCGTGACCGGGCAGCAGCTCGATCCCATGCGCGACGGGTTCGATCTCGTCGTCTCCACACGAAGGCTCGTCGACTCATCGGCGAAGGTCCGCTCCATGGCGACGATCGACGGCGGCATCTTCGCGAGTCCGACGTACCTTCGCGAACGGGGCACACCACGGCGTCCGAGCGACCTGGCGCGGCACGACTGCATCCTCCGCGAAGGCGTTGGGAAGAAGGATCGCTGGGAGGTCGTCGGCCCTTCCGGCATCACGGTCGTCGCCGTCGACGGCCACATCCGTGTCGACGACCTGTTCACCGCGACGGCCGCGGCCGTGGCGCATGGTGGTCTCGTCGTCCTTCCGCTCCACGCGGCGAAGCTCGAAGTCGGCGCCGGGACGCTGGAGCGCGTGATGCCGGAACACGCCGTTCGGGGCGAGACGTTGCAGGTCGTCTACGCCGCTTCGCGCCACCTACCGCTTCGCGTGACGATGCTCTGCGAAGCCATCCTGACGTACACGAAGAGCACCTGTCCTACGGACGCGCGCTCCGCGGTGCCGCAAGGCTGGGAACGGGCGGGCTTTCGCCAGCCCGCCGGCGCGACACGCGCGGGGGCGAGGAACGGACGACACCCCCCGTCGTGAGACGAAGCTCGACGGCGTACGCCGTCGGCGCTGGCCACGATGGCAAGCGCGAGCACGAGCCCGATCGTCGCTCGAGAGCACGTGGTGTGCGGTTTGCTGCTGCGTCGGTGGTGAGGAGGACCGATGGAGCTCACGCGTGAAGACAACATCGACACGGCGGCCGACCCGCAGGCGATTCAGTTCGCTCCGCCACAGAAGCGGCCCATTTCCGACAACGATCCGACGAGGGACATTTCGACACGTCAGGCAGGGCAGCGCCTCTTCGTCATCGCGCTCGTCGTGCTCGCGCTGCTTGCGATGGCCGTGCTGACGGTCCTCGTGTTCGTGAACCGCTGACCGGACCGCGCGCTCTCTCGAAGGCGCCCTGCGGTGCGTCGTCGCGCGCCTGGTTGCGCTCGGCCAGCGGACGAGCAGAACGCAACGCGGGCGCCCGGCATCTCGTGTATGGGAGAGACATGCCGATGGGTCGAGCAAAGGTGTCGATCTGGATGGGGCTCGCGTCGCTGGCGCTGCTCGCTGCATGCGCGGGCGCGTCCGGATCGAGCCCGACGACGCAGGCCGGGACTTCCGCCCCGCCCACGACGAAGGGGGCGAAGGAGAGCAGCGACGTGACGACGGTCTACGATTTCGAAGCAAAGACGATCGACGGCGAGACCATTCGACTCGACAAGTACCGAGGCAAGGTCTTGCTCATCGTCAACGTCGCGAGCAAGTGTGGATTCACTCCTCAGTACGAGGCGCTCGAGGCCCTGCATCAGAAGCACGCCGCCGAGGGACTGGTGATCCTCGGGTTCCCTTGCGACCAGTTCGGGCACCAGGAGCCGGGCACCGAAGAGGAGATCAAGACGTTCTGCGCGACGAAGTATTCGGTGACCTTCCCGCTCTTCTCCAAGATCGAGGTCAACGGACCGAATGCGCACCCGCTCTACAAGCACCTCCGCGCGGAGCAGGCCGGTTCGTTCAGCAAGGACCTTCCCGGCGTCGAGAGGCTGTACGCCCATCTCGAGAAGACGATGCCCGAGGTCCTCGGCACGGACGCCGTGAAGTGGAACTTCACGAAGTTCCTCGTCGACCGTCAGGGCAAGGTCGTGAAGCGCTTCGAGTCGTCCGAGACGCCGCAGGCGATCGAGGGTGAGATCGTCGCGCGCCTGAACGAGAAGAGCTGAGCTTCGACGTTTCTCCTCGGGGGGAAGCGCGGGCAGCTGCGGGCGAGTCGGGTCACGTCCCGGTCTTCTTCAGCTGCCGTGGCGCGATCACCTCGAGGAGCGCCATGTCGTCGAGGTACTTGTGGATGAGCGCCTCGCTGACGTGAGGGAGGTCGCCGCCGTCGGGCGAGATCGCGCGAAGCCGTTCGACCAGGCGCGACGCATCGAACGACAGCTCGCGTGCGTCGCGTGGACGCTCCCATGCGGCGAGGATCGGAAGCGGTGAGTGCTGCTTCTTCGGCTCGCTCAATCCCATGAGCCGGTCGTGGAACGTCTGGTACCACTGGCCATAGTCCGCCAGGCGCTCCAGCGGATATCCGGCCGATCTCACCCAGCTCACGATGACGTCGAGCGAGATGCCGTCGAGGTGGTGCGGATTGACGACGTGGTACGTCTCGAAGCTCGGCTGGTGCGCGAGGCGATGAACGGAGCACGACGCGATCGAACGTGCGACGACGTCGGCGGGCTCTCCGTCGTAGTGTTTGACCCGATCGGGCGCGTCCTCGGCGTAGAACGATCGCGGAGCAATGCCGGTGTAGACGAGGCCGGCGAGCAGGCGCGTGAAGAAGTCCGGGACGTTGATCTGCCCGCGGTAGCGCGTGTGCTCCATGATCCCGCTCGGGCGGAAGATCACGACCGGTACTCCGAGCTTCTCGTGCGCGTCGCGAAGGATCCCCTCACTCGCCCACTTGCTCGTGCCGTAGCCGACGGCGTAGCCCGAGTCGACGGGGCGTTCCGGAAAGAGCGCTCGGAGATCTTCGTCCTCGTGCAGAGGCTCGTCCCGCTCGAGCCCCATCGCGGCGCCGACCGTCGAGATGAACGCGATCGACTTCGGGCGCCCGGCAAGCGCGAAGCGGAGCGCCTCGACCGTGCCGAGCACGTTGGGCTCGAAGAGCTGTGCGTACGAGAATGCGTGATTGACGAGCGCGCCGTTGTGGAGGACGAGATCGATCTCGCCGGCCAGGCGATCGTACACGTCGGCGGACAGGCCGAAGCGAGCCTTCATCAGATCTCCGGCCAGGACCTTGAGACGCCCGCCGGCGGAGAGCTCCTGGAAACGGGCAGCGAGGTCTGGGTCGGTCCGGTACGTGCCCGCGAGACGATCCAAGGCGACCGCGTCGTTCGGTGCCCGGACGATGGCGTAAACGCGGGTCCGTTCGGATGCCAACTGTTCGAGCAGCTCGAGCGTGAGGAAGCGCCCGAGAAAGCCGTTCGCTCCGGTGAGGAGCGCGGCCTCCGCGCGGGCAGCGACCTCGGAGCGCGGCTGGCCGGTGCGCGCGGCTTCGATCTCTTCGGGCGCCAGGAACTTGTCGATGCGCAGATCTTCCGCGCGCACGACCTTCGCTTCCGCCCCGTGCACCTGCTCGAACGTGACGGTTCGCCGTCCCTTGCCGGCTGCTGCCTCCTCGACGAACGCGATCACCGACGCGACGCTGCTGGTCGGATCCAGAAGCAGCCCGACCGGCACGTGGACGCCCGTCAGATCTTCGATCAACGTCTCGGCCGACACTGCGCTCAGCGAGTCACCCCCGAGCTGGATGAAGCTCTGTCCCGCGCGGGTGACATCGAGGTTCGGCAAGCCGAGCGTCGCCTCGAAGGCCTTCTTGACCTTGTCCGCGACGGACGCCGCCGCCGCATTGTCCTGGAGACGTTCGAGCTCGCGTAGCTGAGCACGCTCGATCTCCGTGTAGAGCGCCTCGAGGCGTTCTCCGTAACGAGCACGCAACTTCGGGCGGGCCTGCTTGTTGCTCGCGGTCAACAGCCCGTTCTCGTACGTGAACGGCTCGCGTTCGATGATGAACGCCCGCGGGATCTCGTAGCCGCGCAGTCCATGCTCGAGCGCGACGGCATTGACCTCGTCACGTACGAGCTTCGCGATCGCCTGGTCATCGGCCTCCATACCGTGCTCACGAAGGTATGCGGTCGCGGCGTTCACGTCGGGGACCACGACGGCGAGGAGGTACGAGCGGAGCCCGTTCCCGTAGATGTAGATCTGCCGGACGAAGGAGCTTCCAGAGCTGTAGAGGCCCTCCAGTCGCGAGGTGGCGACGAACTCGCCCTGCGCGAGCTTCAAGATGTTCTTCGCGCGATCGAGCCAGCGGAGCTCATTGGGGCCGCGCTGCTCGACGATGTCGCCGGTGTTCATGAAGCCGTCGTCGTCGAACAGCGCCTTCGTCGCGCGTTCGTTCTTGTAGTACCCCGGGACGAGGAACCGCGATCGGACGTGGAGCTCGCCACGCGGATAGGGCTTGTCGCTCGTGCGGTAGCCGAGCTCCGGAGCGTCGACCAAGCGCCATTCGAGCCCGACGCCGGGGTCGATCCGTCCGTCATAGGTGATGGGGCCGGCCTCGGTCGAGCCGTACCCGTCGACCACGGGCACATCGAAGCAGTCCCGGAGGAAGCTCACGACGTCCGGAGGCGTCGGCGCGCTTCCCGTCAGCGCGAGCAAGAATCGATCGCCGAGGAACGAGCTCCGCATCTCGGCCATGACCTCGGCCGCGATGCGATCCTGCTCGTTCGGGTCGGTCACACCCGCGGCGCGCCGGACGACCTCGGCTTGGAAGTGTTGATAGACCATGCTGGCCACGCGCGGCACGAGGAGCAGCGAGGTGGGGCGGGCTAAGCGGATGTCCTCGAAGAGCGTGGACATGTCGCTCTTCGCGACGAAATACGTGGTGCCGCCTGCGACGATGGAATGATGGAGCGTCCCGCGACCCGCCGCATGATTGAGCGGCATGTAGTTGACCGTGATCATCGGGAAGTCCGCGAACAACTGGATCAGCCGCGAGAAGAAGCCCGAGTGCCACTGCTCGTTCAACAGGCGCTCCGGGATCATGGCGCCCTTCGGCGTGCCCGTGGATCCGGACGTGTACATCAGCGTCATCAGCGGGTCGGGCTCGCCTCGAGCTGCAGGCAGCACGATGGGGAGGATGCCGCGCTGCGCGCTCGTCGACTCGACGTCGCGCATCGTCCGGACGAGGATGCGCTCTCCGTAAGTATCCGCGATCGACTCCGCGTGCTGAGCGAGCTTGGTCGCGGCCGCGCGATCTCCCTCGCGCAGGTCCATCACGACGATGCTACGGACCGACGGGCACTCCGGGAGAACGCTCTCGATCGCGTCGAGCTGCTCGAGGCTGCAGATGATGCACGAGAGGTCGGCCTCGTGGACGATCTGTTGAAGGTCCGCCGGGCTCATGCCCGTCTGCAGCGGCGCTGCGACCGCGGCGAGGTACACGCAGGAGAAGTCGGCGACCACCCAGTCGATGCTGCCGAACCCGCAAATGCCTACGAACGATCCGGTCCGTGCCAGGTTCTCGTGAAGGAGGCCGCTGGCGAACGCTTCGATGCGTCGCCACACGTCGGCGTAGCGGACGGTACGGAACTGCGGGAGCAGGCGGGCGCGATCTCCGGACACCTCGAACGCTCGCTCGGCCAGGCACGGGCGCTCGCCGTAGAGCTCGAATGCCTTGCGAAGCGATTCGATCGTCGTCGCTCCGCTGCGGATGGCCTCGAGCGCCGCCGGCAACGGGCGCGCGCGTTGAAGCTCCGGATCGTTCGGCAGGAGGCGCTCGAGGCGGCTCACCGCGCGCTCGAGGAGCACGTCGTTCGGTCGTGCGTCTTCCGCTTCGGGACTTTGCTGCGCGTTCGTCGCCATGTTCTGGTCCTACGAGCTGTCGCGATCCCGTCAAGCTCGCGGAGACGGAGCGCCGCGGTGACATCGTGACGAGCTGACCCGGTCGCGCGCCGCTCCGCGTGGCATCAGTCCGCGTGGGCCGCGAACGGTGCAACGAGCTCCGGCGTGGTGTACAGATGACCGCCGCGCATCACGGCGGTCACGTTCGTCAGAGCCGTGATGTCCGCCAGCGGATCGCCGCCCACGAGCACGAGGTCAGCCAGCTTGCCTGGCTCGAGCGTCCCGAGATCGCGCTCGAGACCGAAGGCTTTTGCTGGGAACAAAGTCGCCGTCTGCAGCGCTTGCCACGGCTCTCGTCCGTACTTCACTTGAGCGCGCACGTTCATGTGGAGTGCCGTGGCGACCTCGTCGAGCGGCGAGTCCGAGCCTGCGAGGACGAGGCCTCCCGAGGCGACGATCCGATCGACGATCTCGACCTCGTGTGCGAGCCAGCGCGACGCTGACGTTCGATCGGACGTGAGGAGCCGATGGAGCTCCGCATGGCGTGCGCGCAGGTCCCATGGCGGGCTGAGCGCCAGGAGCCTCGGATCATCGAGCATCCGAGGATCGTCGGCATACAGGGTCGAGCTCTCGAACGGCGTCGACATGACGAACATGCCGCCACCCGCGAGGAGCGCGGGCACGTCTGCGTAGGCCGAGCCCGTCCCGGATCGGGTGTACGCGTAGCCCGTGCGCGTCGTCGCCGAGATGTGTGTCATGGCATCGACGCCACCCGCGAGCCCCGGCAACATGTAGTGGGAGCCCGTCCAGATCCCGAGCTGATCATGCGCTGCACGCGTGACCTCGACCTGCCATGCTGCGGGCATGCGCACGTACGTCTTCAGCATGTCATAGCCGAGCGCTCCCGCGCGTGAGAGCTCGAGGGGCAGCTGCGACGGATCGCGGATGGGCCGCATGACGCTGTAGTAGGTGCGCTCTCCGTCGAGCGCTTCGCCCGTGGCGAAGAACCGCGGGCCCAGGCGAGCTCCCGACCCGTACGCCTCGCGTGTCTCGAGCGCGCGATAGGCGGGGTCGCCCATGGAGAAGAGCGACGTCACTCCGTAGGCGAGCCACAGCCGACCGAGCCGATCGCCGAAGTACTTTCCGCTGATGAGGTGGTGCGTGTGCGACTCCCAGAGCCCGGGGACGATGGTCTGGTTCGCAGCATCGACGTACCGGGCCCCGAGGGCGAGAGCGTGCTGCTGCGCGTCGGCGCGGTGTGGGGTGATCGAGGCGACTCGGCCGTGCGCAACGAGCAGATCCACGTCGCTCGCCATATGTGGTCCCGTTCCGTCCCACAGCTTCCCTGCGTGGATCAGCATGAGCCTCGCAGGCGGCTCGGGGGCCCACTCGAGCGGAACGGGGATCGTCGCGATGTACGGAGCGCTCAGATCGAGGAGCCGAAGACTGCCGTTCGATAGGTACAGCAGATGTTTGCCGTCCCGGCTCCAGGTCGGCGCGTCTGCAGGTTCGTTGCCGATGCGTGTGGCGTTGCCGGTCGGCCTTCCGTCCTCGTCGACCGGATGGAGCCAGAGGACGCCCTCCATCACGTACGCCATCGCAGAGCCATCGGGCGCGTAGACGGGACCGTCGTCTCCGCGAGTGGAGATCGATGCGAACGGCGCCGGCTCTGTCCACGTCGCGGCCTTCGTTGCGACATCGATCGTGAGGATCTGGTTCGTTCCTTCGCGGAAGCGGCGGCCATACGGCTTCAGCGCGGCGAGCGCGATGCGCTTGCCGTCCGGCGACCAGCTCGGCCGGCCGGGTGCGAAGCGGGGGCCATCGAGGTGCGCGATCCGCCCGGTACCGACGTCGACAGTGGACGTGGCGCCGGTCTGGTCCTGGAACGCGATCGTGCGGCCGTTCGGCGACCAGGCGGGGGCGACCTCGGCGCCCGGCAGCGTCGTGAGCCGGCGTTCGTTGCCGGTCGTCACGTCCAGCAGCCATAGATCCATCGTTCCCGAGCGGTCGCATCCGTAGACGATCCGGCCTCCGTCGGGGGAGAAGGCCGGGTCGACCTTGAAGTATCCGTCGTGCGTGAGTGGGCGAGGGGAACCGTCGAGCGGCATCTGCCACAGCTGATTCAGCGCCTCGAACACGACGCCCTTGCCGTCGGGCGAAAGCGCAGGCGAGACGATCCCCTGGACCGGACGCGACGTGACGTCGTCGAACGCGTAGCGCTTCCGTGCGTAGGCGCGCGGACCACCGAGATCGAATGAGGCTTCGAACGGGATCGTGCGAGTGGCGCCGGACTCGAGCGAGGTCGCGCGGACGCCGCCGTTCGCGGTGTAGAGCAGCTCGTCGTCGTCGAGCCATACCGGGGTGAACGGAAAGACATCGTCGAACGGTCCGACAGACTCATCATCGACCATCAGCCGCGCCGTCCTCGGGATCTGCTGTCCGTCGAAGCGGACGTAGGCGAGCCTCTTTCCGTCGGGTGACGGCGAAGGCGCTGCGATGCGCGTTCCGCTCGAGGTGCGCGCCAGCGTTCGCGGGTGGCCCAAGACGTGTGCAGCTTCGATCGAGGTGCCGAACGCGCCCGTGCCGCTGACGAAGGCGATCTCGTCTGTCGAAGCGTTCTCTGACATCGCCGCCGGGCTCGGTACCCACGCAGGCTCGAGCTCGTCGGCGGGGGACGACGTCCAGCGCGTGAGGGCGCCAGTTTCGATCTCGACGACCCAGATGTCGTAGCTGCCCTCGAAAGCTCGATCGGATGCAAACGCGATCCGTGTCCCGTCGGGCGACACGCGCGGCTCGCGATCGTCTCCGTGACCCGTCGTGAGCTGGCGGAGACCGCTTCCGTCCGGGGCCATGACCCAGATGTGGAACGTGCCTCCGGCGTAGGCCTGGAATGCGACGAGATCACCTCTCGGTGAGTGATCGGGGCGGCTCGGCTCGAGCCACTCGGGCGTGAGCCGTGCGGCACGCCCTCCCCCAGCGGGCACGGAGAAGAGCGCACCATGAAGCTCGATCACGAGCGATGCGCGATCGGGAGCGATCGTCGCCGCGACGTTGGTCCCTTGATCGATCGGGATCGAATGCTGCGCACCGTGTCCCGCGAACGGTGTGAGCTCGGGAGCTGCGCGCTCGTCGCTCGTGGTCGTGCACGCTCCCGCCATCGCTGCTGCGAGCATGGCCGATCGCAGCCACGTCCTCCCAGAAGCTGGGCCGGCGCGCGCGGCTTCGACAGACGGAAGACTGCCGACGCGTCCATCGACGCTCGCCATGACACGAAGCTCCTTGCTGGCGGACTTCGCGGGCAGCGAAGAGGCCGCTCACCGAGTAGCAAGGTCCGTACGCCTCGCGGCCCGAGCTCTTCGAGACTGCCGCGATCGATGCTCGTGCGCGCTCGATGGCGCTAGTGCGTGTGACACTCGTGCTCGCCGAGCACGACCACCGTCCTTCGACACGTCACGTGAACGGACGCGTTCCCTTCGAGCTCGTAGTCGGCGCGGTAACCGAACACGCTGCGTCGCTCCTGCATCTGCAACACCCGGCAGCGTCCACCGCAGCTGCCTTGCTGTCGGGCGAGCGACGCCGCGTGGTCGCGCACCGGCGCGGGGTCCGCAATCACGTTCGTGTAGATGCCGACCGCAACGACGATGCACAGCATCCAGCCGAGCACCGAGACGTAGGCGTGTGCACGCGTGCGCGATCTTCGAGGTTGCTTTTCCTGTGCGGCGTAACGGAAGCCCTCGCCTTCCTGTTCGGTCACCGCGCTGTGGCCGAGGTCGGTCACCGCGTGTGTTTTGTCGTCCATCGTTCGAGGCCCTTCGTTCCCGGAGCGCGCGAAGGCAGTCCTCGCGGGAAGCCAGTCTCTGCGATGGGCCTGGGGGGCCGGCGGGAGCCACGAAAAAGCTCGAAGGCTTCCAAAATCCAGCGCTTGTGGTCGGTCCTTGCCCATCATGGTGTAGGTCGCGCCGGACCCCACGAAGGGGTCACGCGGCAATGACGGATTCCCCAGTTCGTGACACTGACGTCGCAATGACCGCTCCCAGCGGCATTTTTGCGGACGAGCTCGAGCGATCCCTCTCCGCACCGCTGCTCAGGCGTGCCTCTGGGACAACATGGATCCAGTACGGTCGATGGCGATCGCCCTCAGAAATCGTGCGGCTGAGGCGACGATTTTTTGATCAAACTTCCGATCGGTTCGTGCGGGAGTGGCGTCGCAGACGCACGAGCTGAGCGATGAGACGCGCGACGAAGTGACGCGCACGATGTCGACGAGGCGCTACGTCGCCGGTGCCTGCGTCGCCGGCCGCGCGTGGTGGTGCGCGAGGATGCGAAGCGCCGCGGCCATCAGTGATGCCCACGCGCTCCCGACGAGGATCCCGGCGATGACATCGCTCGGATAGTGGACGCCGAGGTAGACGCGTGATGCGCCGATCAGGAGCACGACGAACGCCGTGAAGACGACGGCGACGAGACGCTGCGCGAAAGAAGACAGATGACGTGCAACGACGAGCGCCGCCGTGAGGTAGACGGCCGACGACGTCAGCGAGTGGCCGCTCGGATACGAGAGGCTCGCGACGTAGACGAGCTTCGAGACGACGTCCGGACGTGGCCGCTCGAGAAGCCCCTTGAGCGTGGACGTCAGCACAGCTGCCGCGAGCGAGGACGCAATGAGAACGAGGGCGCCGCGTCGATCGCGGAACGCATGAAGGAGCCCCGCCGCAACGACGGTGAAGATCGCCACGAGCAACGGAGAACCGAGCGCGGTGAGCTCGACGGCGAGCGCGTTCAGCGACGGTCTCCTGAGCTCCGCCATGGCGCGAAGGATCTGGATGTCGAACCCCTCGGCGGGGGCGCTCCGCGCCTCGATGAGCGCCTCGCTGAGCTCGACGAAAGCGCCGACGAGGAGCAGCGCAAGCGCGACCGCGGCGAGAAACGTCCAGTGCACGACGGCTGCGACGAGCTCGGGTCGGGTGGGCCAGCGCGACTTCAGCATGCGAAGGCTGGGCGCACGTCCCGTGCCTGCCGCGGCAGGCTTCAGATGCAGGCGTCTAAGGAGCCGCGACGGCTACCCAGCCTTCCGCGATCGCGCGGGGCTGGTACAGCGTGTTGTTCGACGGGTCGTCGTGCACGACGACGAACGTCGTTCCGTCCGTCGATCGGCTGATGCGTGACTGCCAGATGCTCTGGAAGTACGCCCCGTCGAACCAGCTCGCGTCGTGGCAGGCCGCGCGGCTCTTCCACGTTCCCTCGCAGAAGGTCGCCTGCTCGAGCCCGGGGACCTGCGTCCACGTCGCGCCGTCGCTGGATCGATAGCTCGTCTTGTTGTCGCCGTACGCGTAGAACGTGCCCGCACGATAGGCGAGCGCGACATGCCCGCCGAGATCGCCGATGGCCCCGATCTCCGTCCACTGGAGGGCATCGGTCGAGCGGAACACCTTCTGCTCTTGCCCGCAGGCGACATAGAAGGCGGCGCCGTCGGACGTGAGCCCCTCGGTGAGCCCGCAGATGCCGGCGCCGTCCCACGTGACTCCGCCCGGTTGATTGATGCGCCGGAGGGGTGTCCACGTGACGCCGTCGGTCGACGTCGTCGCGCTCCATCCGGTCGCGAGCCACTTGCCGTTCGCATGGGCGATTGCGCGAAGGAGGTTGTAGTCGTCCAGCCCGCCGTTCGCTTCGGCGATGCGGCTCGTCCACGTCTTGCCGCCGTCGCGTGACGTGATGCGCAGGCCGCCGTAGCCGACGCCGACGAGCCCGCGCACCTGACCCGCTGGCCCTGGCGGAGCCGAAGGGCCCGTGTCGGTCGTCGCGTCTCGAGCGCCGGCATCGGCGTTCGTGGTTTCGCCGTCGTCGCCTTTTCCCGAGCTGTTCGCTTGGGGCGGTGACGCTTCGCGCGAGGACGACGGGCCTGGCCGCGCGGGGTTCTCGTCGGCGACCGCGCAGCCCGCGACGATGGCGCACGCGACCGAGAAGGCGGCGATCCTCATGTCGCCCGAAGGAACGGGAGGACGTCGGAAGCGACGTTCCAGACGGAGTCCGGGTAGAGCTGCGTCGCCGGCATCGGCCCGTAGAAGTCCTTCCCGATGAACTTGCGCGTCGGGTAACCCTTCACCCCGTTTGCTTCGTAGTCGGACGGCGACAGGCCCATCGCCTGGAGCGCGGTGCCGAGCCACTGATGCCAGAGGAGCCCGGCGTAGATCTTCGTCGTGTTGCCCGCTTCGCCGTCGCTGACGACGAGCGACTTCGAGCGGTAGTCGCAATACCCCCCGGTGGTGAGGAAGCCGCCTGCGCTCCCTGCGGTGATCACCGGCATTCCCTGACCGGAGTGCGTGTATTCGCCCGACTCTTGCGTCCAGACCACGAGGCAGTCGTCGAGATAGGTCCGACCCGTTCCGTCGTCGACGTCGAGCTTCGAGACGAGGTCGAGGAACGTGTGCGCGAACGTCAATCGGTGCGCCGTTGCGATCGTCTCCTGCGCCTGCGCATTTCCGTTCGCCTGGTGCGCGATGTCCTGGTGCCAGTCGCCGGCGAACGTCGAGAACGTGTCGTCGACGTGGACGACCGCGATCCTGCTCGTATCGCAGAGCATCGCAGCGACGATCACGTCGTTCAGAGCGCCGTACATCGTGGCCTGCTCCGACGGGCTCACCGGGAACGTCGACCTGTTCTCGATCGCGACCGTGTTCGTGGTGACCGGGGTGACGTCGTTGCAGCTCGGTCGGACGCGGAGGCGTCGCTCGAGCTCCGAGAGGCGTTGCATGTGATCGTCCAGCCGGCGGCGGTCGTCGCGTGAGAGGCGGCGGTTCGAGTCGCGCAAACGCTTGTAGTCGTCGAGGACGCGATCGACGACCGGCGGCAGCTTGACGTTCGAGTCGTCCGCGGGATCGTTCGGGACGAAGACTCGCTTGAAGAGGTCGAGCGCGTCGGTCGACCCTGCGACCGGCTGGATCGGTCCGCTCTTCGCCTCGGGGTTGGACCAGACGAACGAAAGGTTGTTGCCGATGTGGAGCGAACGTTCGCGGATGGTCGCGAGCGATTCGTAGAACTTGGGCGACCACGCCATGAGCTGGTCGATCGTCGGCGTCGCGTGCGCCTGCATGACGACGCCGTCCGAGCCGTTGCCGTCGTTCCGCGCGAAGTTGCCGAGGTGCCCGCCCGAGTGGTGGCCGATGTAGAACGGGACATCGAGGCCGCGGAGGATGTTCATCTTCGATGCGACCGACGCGGTGAGCTTGCTCGACGGCGCGCGCAGCACGGGGCTGAGCATCGCGTCCGACCCTTGGGTCTGGAGGGCGAGGGCGCCGCGCCGAACCGTGCGACCCGCGTAGGTCATCGACTGCGTGAGCGTCGCGTCGGCCGGGTACATGTTCGAGCCCCAGATCCCGCCGTGCGACGAGCAGAACTGGACGTACCTCCGCATTCCGGGAACCGCCGCCTCGGCGCGTGACGGACGCACGAGCGACGAGAGGAAGGGGAGGGCGAGCGTGAAGCCGCAGGCGCCGCGCAGGATCTGACGGCGAGACATCTTGTTCATAGCACGATCCTCCTTCGCTTGAACTCGGGTCGCAGCGCGCTCGCCTTCAGGACATCTGCCAGCGGGCCGCCTTTCTGCGCGGACTCCGCGAGGACCTTGATGAGCGCGCGGTCACCGGTCGTCGATTCGATGCGTCGGTAGCTGAACCGAAAGTAGCGTTCGGCGAAACACGCCTCGACGCGGCCGCTCTCGACGAGCTGGTCGGTCAGCTCCTTCACGCCGTTCGCCGGTCGATCGTCGTCCGCGATCCACGGGATGGCCTTCGTGTCGATCGGAGCCTGTCCGACGACCTTGCCGGCCATGTCGAAGAGCGTCTGCGTCGTCCGCGCTCGGCCGAGCGCGTCGAAGTTCTCCGTCACGAAACCGAGCGGGTTGATCAACGTCTTGTGGCAGCCGGAACAGCGCCCGTCCTTCTCGGTCAGCTCTTCGACCACCTGGCGCGTCGAAAGGGTCGGGCTCAGGTTGATCGCCACCGCCATCGCCTCCTGCGGCGGCGGAGGAAGCTCGTCGCAGAGCAACGTGGTGCGGATGAACACGCCCTTCATGATCGGACGCGTGTTCGCGGTCCCCGTCGTGAGGAATGCCGCGCGCGTGAGGAGCCCGGCGCGCTCGGGCGGGAGCTCGGGTGGGTTGCCCGACCCACTCCAGGGAGCAACGCCGTAGATCGCAGCGAGCTCCGCGTCCCGTGCGAAGGATTGCCGATTCGTGAGCAGATCGCGGACGGTGCCTCCGTTCTTCGCGATGAACGTCGCGGCCTCGACGACCTCCTGGACCATGCGCGTGCGGAGCTCCGGGCTCGGCGTATTGCTCCCAGCAAATGCCTTGAAGATGGGATCCTGCAGCCGGCTGTCGAGCGGAGGCAGCTCGAGGAGCGGCCAGAACCACTGCGTGAAGAAGCTCGCCAGCGTGGTGGTCGTGCGCGCATCGTCGAAGAGGCGACGGACCTCCGCTTCGTACCGGGCTCCGTCGAGCAGCGCTCCGCTCCTCGCGGCCTCGCGCAGCGTGGCGTCGGGCATCGTCCCCCAGAAGTGATAGGAGAGTCGCGACGCGAGCTCCCAGGCATCGAGCGCGAAAATGTCTTCCGCTCCGGCGGGCGTCGTCCCGCTCTCGACGTGGTAGAGGAAGCGCGGTGCCGAGAGGAGTCGTGTGACCGTGTTCGCGACGGTCTCGGCCGGTATGTCGGTGGCCGGCGCGTCGCCGGCGTAGAACTTCACGTCCTCGTCGTCGAGCGGGCGGCGGAGCGCGAGCTCGCCGAACCTCCGGACGAAACCGTCGAAGCAGGCGCGATCGATCGCCGGGGTCGCGCACTGTCCGACGAGACTCGTGATGCGTGCCGGAGTCTTCGTCACCTCCTTGCCGAGCTGCACAGCCACCTGGAACGGGACGTCGGCGTACATCTGCTGTTGCGACTGGTCGAGCCTCGCGAAGCCGCCGTGTTTCTCGGCCGGAGGGGAGACCAGCTGGTCGGCGGGCAAGGACTGCGCGAGCGGCAGGACGGCTTGCAGGAGCTCGTTCGCGGAGGACGGCATCGCCTCCTGGAGCAGATCGCCGAGCGTGGCGATGTATTCGTCTCGCGTGAGGCGCGGCAACGCGAGGTTGCTCTCCTCACCCAGCGGAGGGGCATCGGTGGCAGTGTCCGCGTCGGGGCCACGGTCGCGACGCCGGGCCGAGTCCAGGTCCTCGGCGCAAGCGGCGAGCGCGACGCAGCCGATCGTCAGCAGGGCGAAGGTTCGCGCGGCTCTCATGGGGCGGACCCCTTCGCAAGCGCCATGCCCCCTTCGAAGTGAGCTCTGGCGCCCTATCGCACCTCGATTTCGTCGGCGGATCTGCGCCCTGGGCGCGCGGGTGATCGAAACATGTTTCGAAACACGTTCCGGTCAGCGGCTCAGCGGACGTCGATGGTGACGTTGTCGAACCGGTAGGTCCACGCGGTCGACTCCGACGTGACGGTCGCGAGCCCGAAGCTCACATTCGGCGAGCCTGGCCCGGACAGCTCGAGGGGGCCCTCGACGCCGACCGTCCCGTCGACGGTCAGGCGGGCCGTGTTGTTCGCTCCTCCGAGCGTCATCGTGAGCTCCACGTGAGCCCACTTTCCAATCTGGAGCGAGGCCGTCGAAGGGTGGTCGCGCGAGGCGTCGGGGGAGTTCGTGACCTCGACGAGACCCAGGGCCACCGTCGAGCCATCCGCGAGCGCGCGGCCCGTCAGCTGCACCAGATAGCTTGCACGGTTCGTCGTTGCCATGACGATGGGAGACGCGATCACGGCGAACGAACCCGCCGGAGCCACGGCTTCGAACTGGACGTCGAACGCGATCGCCATCGAGAACGCCCTGTCGGTCCACGCGTTGAAAGGCACGGAGACGGAAGCCCCGACATTGCCGTCATCCTTGCGGTCGAGCGAGACCCGAAGCGATGCCGGCCCGGAGACGAAGGAGCTCGTGTCGCGATCGAGCCGCGCGTTCGTCATGACCGTGTCGCTCCATTCCGCCAGGTAGCCCGGCCCGTCGAAGCTGGCGCAGAACGAGGGACGGGGCGACTGCCGCTCGCAGAACGGCCGTTCGTCGACCGCTGGAGCATCCGGCGAAGGGACGTCCGCGTCGTTCGGGGGCGATGTGGCGGCGTCACGGGCGAGCTGCGCCTCTTCGCCGTAGCCGAGAAGGAGCGTGCACCCGCCGAGGATGAACGCGGCGGCGACGAAGGTTGCCGATCGAGGAAGGGACATCGACGCTCGAATCCATGATCTGTAGCAAGAACCGAGCACGTCGCTCGCCTCGAATCGCGCTTGCCGCGGTCGGTTCGGCGGGGGGGCTGCTCGCGCCTGCCGGCCTGGAGTGTACGGTGCCGGCGCCGTACGCGATCCGGTAGGCTGGCCTCATGGGCGACGGGTTCGAGATCACCACGACGGCCTCGGAGTCGCGGGATCGGACCGGAGAGCCGGCCGCGGGGACCGCGCCGTACCTTTTTCTCGCGCTCCACTGCGAGTCGCCGCTCCTCGGCGGCGCGCGCTACCGCCTTGCCGATCTCCACGAGGTCGTCTTCGGGCGGGGGCCCACGCGCGAGGCGAGCCTGGAACAAGGGCCGGACGGTCGAGTCCTCACGGTGCGGCTCCCCGGGACCTTCGTCTCGCGCCAGCACGCGCGGCTGCTCCGAGTTCAGTCGTCGTGGGTTCTGGTCGACGACGACTCGCGCAACGGCACGTTCGTCAATGGTAAGCGCATCACGCGTGCGACGCTGTCGGACGGCGACATCTTCGAGTGCGGGCGGACGTTGTTCGTGTTCCGCGCCGCCCGGAGCGCGCCCCTGGAGGCTCGGGCGATTTACGATGCGCTCCCGACCGGACCACTTGCGACCCTGGTGCCCGAGCTCGAGGCCAGTCACGAGCGTCTCGTCGCACTCGCTCGCTCGTCGCTGCCGATGTTGCTGCTCGGCGAATCCGGCGCCGGCAAGGAGGTCATCGCGAACGCCGTCCATCGGATCTCGCAGCGGTCTGGGGCGTTCGTGGCGATGAACTGCGCCGCGATCCCTCGTGGGCTCCTCGAGAGCCAGCTCTTCGGCCACGTGAAAGGTGCGTTCTCCGGCGCGGTGCGCGACGAGCTCGGATACTTCCGCGCGGCCAACGAGGGAACGCTCTTTCTCGACGAGCTCGGGGATCTGCCGCTGACGTCACAGGCCGCGTTTCTCCGTGCGCTGGAGGAGGGCGCGGTCGTTCCCGTAGGGACGACGCGATCGGTGCCGGTCGACGTCCGGATCATCGCTGCCACGAATCGTCCGCTGCAGGCGCTCGTCGCCGAGGGAGCGTTCCGGGCAGATCTCCTCGCGCGGCTCGCCGGGTTCACGCACCGACTTCTGCCGCTGCGCGAGAGGATCGAGGACCTCGGGACGATCATCGCCGCCCTCTTGCCGAAGCTCTCCGATGCTCGCGTGAGCTTCACGCCCGAGGCGGGGCGCAGGCTCCTGATGCACGAATGGCCGCTCAACGTCCGCGAGCTGCGTCATCTGCTCGCCTCCGCGGTGGTCGTCGCGAAAGGTGCGCCGATCGAGGTCGATCACATGGCGCCGTCGCTTGCGAATGCCGTGCGGCTGCATGCCGATGCGCCTGCGAGCGCGGATCCGGACTTCAAGGGTCGGTTGACCGCTGCTCTCACGACGCATCGCGGGAACGTCGCGGCGGTCGCTCGCGCGTTCGGCAAGGCACCAGCGCAGATCTATCGATGGTTGAAGCAATACGGCCTGGAAGCCGACGACTTTCGCGAGCCGTAGGTAGAGCGCCTCGCCGCGCCTTCCCTCGCCGCGCTGCCGAGTATCCGGCGGAGGCGAAGGGCTTGGTGTACGCTTCGAGGGGTGTCGGAGGCTCTGGATCTCGCGCTCCCTGCCGTCATCGACGACAAGTACCGCGTCGGCGAGCTCCTCGGCGAAGGCGCGATGGGGCGCGTCTACAGCGCCGAGCACGTGCTGCTCGGCCACCGGGTCGCGATCAAGTTCCTGCGGGCATCGATGGACACCGATACGGTCCGAACGCGCTTCGTTCGTGAGGCGAAGGCCACGATGGCGCTTCGCAGCGATCACATCGTCCGCGTCTTCGACCTCGGAATCCTCGCTTCGAAGACGCCGTACATGGTCCTCGAATACCTCGAGGGGACCGATCTTCGCTCGCTGCTCGACGAGAAGGGCGCGTTACCCGTCGAGGAGGCCGTCGACTACATGTTGCAGGCCTGCGAGGCGCTAGCCGAGGCCCACGCGAACGGAATCATCCATCGCGACCTCAAGCCTCACAATCTGTTCCGCACACGGCTGCCGAACGGCAGCGCACATATCAAGCTGCTCGACTTCGGCGTCTCGAAGTTCGAGGAGCACGCGCCGACCGATCACGAGCTGACGACGTCGCAGGTGCTGCTCGGGTCGCCGGTGTTCATGTCTCCGGAGCAGATTCGATCGTCGAGCCGTGTCGATGCGAGGGCCGATGTCTGGTCGCTCGGGATCGTGCTCTACATGCTCGTCGGCGGTGGGCGTCCGTTCGATGGGGATGGACTCCCCGCCTTGTGCGCCTCGATCATGGTCGACCCGCCGCGTCCGCTGGCGTCCCGGTGCGCCGCGGTGCCGAAGGAGCTCGAGGCCGTCATCTTCCGGTGCCTGGAGAAGTCGCGCGACGCGCGTATCGCCAACGTGGTCGAGCTCGCGCGCGCGCTCGAGCCGTTCGCCTCGGTGGACGGCCGCCTCCGTGCCGCGCGCATCGGTCGGAGCTACGGCTCGCTGTTGCAACGCAGCGCGGCCCCGCCGTCGGAGCGGGTCGCCTCGAGCTCGCCGTCATCGTCGAGCGCGGCGATGACGCCGACCTTCTCCGAGCACACCGCAACGGACGCGCGGTCTGCGCCGACCTCCTTGGAAGCGGGGGGCATCGCCGAGGGCACGTCGACGGCTCTCGCGACGCGCATCGTGGACGCGACGCATGCGTCGGCCGACGCCCGTGCGGAGCGGCGACGGTCTCGGCGCGCGATCGGGCTCGTCGCCGGCGGTGCGGCAGCAGCAGTGGCCGTCATCGCGGCCGCGGTCGTGCTCGCGCCGAGGAGGCCAGCGCCGGTCTCTCCTCCGGCGCCGGTGGTCGCGGCACCCGAGGATGCGCCGCCGGTCGCCGTGTCGGCCGCTCTCGAGCTTCCGGCCTCGGCCGAGCCGCTGGCGGCCCCATCGTCTGCACCCTCGACGGCGACGGGCCCGCTCCGCTCTCGCCGCGTGGCTGCGCCGAAGCGACCGCCGACGACACGGACCGCGCCGAAGAACCCCGCACAGGTCGATCGAAATGGCGTTCCGATCCTCGATTGAAACAAGGCGTGCTCTCTGCCCTCGCAGCGGCGTGCTCGCGCTGGTGCTGCTCGGCCTTCTGCTCTCCCTTCTGCTCTCCGCGTGTCCGGCTGCGGCGGGCCCTCGCGAAGACGCGGACGCTGCGCTTCGTCGCGGTGTCGAGCTACGCCGCGAAGGGAAGGATGCCGACGCGCTCGAGATGTTCCAGCGGGCGCTCTCGCTGTCGCCGAGCCCGCGGGCCCGCGCGCAGGTCGCGCTCGCCGAGCAAGCGCTGTCGCTCTGGACTGCGGCGGAGCGCGATCTTGCGATGGCCCTCGCCGCGCAGGACGATCCGTGGATCCGGCAGAACCGAGAGGCGCTCGAAGGTGCTGCGCGCGTCGTGGCGAGCAAGCTCGCGTGGGTCGTCGTCGACGCGAACGTGCCCGATCCGGAGGTCTACATGAACGGTGCGCCTACCTCCGTTGGTGATGCCGGACGCGTCCGCGTGGTGGCCGGTCTCGTGACGATCGAAGCCCGTGCAGCTGGCCACGAGCGGGCGTCGCGCACGCTTCACATCGCCCCGGAGTCGACGACCACCGTGAAGCTCGTGCTCGACGCGGTCGCCCCCAGCAACGTCGCGACGTCTCGGGACGAGCCGTCTCCCACGCCCAACGACACCTCCGGTCAGACGCAGCGAGCCGCAGGATGGATCCTCACCGGCGTCGGCGCCGTTGCGATCGGAGGCGGTGCCATCTTCGGTCTCCGTGCGATCGCGAAGAAGGACGAGCGCGACGCGGATTGCGTCGGAGGATGCTCGCAGATCGGCGTCGACGCCGATCGCGCCGGGCGGACTGCCGGCCTCGTCTCCACGCTGGCGATCGTGGGCGGGGTGGCGGCAGCCGGCGCTGGCCTGTGGTTCGTCCTCAGCGCTCCTTCCTCGGGCGCAGCTACTCGCGTCGGCGTGCGAACGAGCGGGACGGCGCTCTACGTCGCCGGCACGTTCTAGAGACGATCCGGCTCACGTAGCGCCGCGAGGCTTGCGGCCGATCCGTCGAGCGCAGCCTGCTCCTCGAGCGCGGCCTCCGTCGCGGCCGTGAGCGGCGCTGGCACGGCGACGCGCGTCTTCGGAAGATGCCGCGCCAGGAGCTCGTCACACGTCTCTTCGCGCAGGAGGCTCGCCCTTGCGGTTGCCGCGCTCGTCGCGGCGCTTGCTGCACCTTCCCTCCGCGTGCGGTCCTGCGCGGCGATCTCGTCGTGACGACGTTTGGCGATCACCCGCGCGTCACGAGGGAGCTTCGTCGAGCCCACGTCGACCGCGCGGCTCGCGACGCTCGCCTCGAGTCGATCGCGCGTGAACGCGAGCGCGCACGACGACGGAAGCTCGAGGGCCTTCCTCCGGCGGCGAAGCGCGCGACGGAGCTCCTTTCGCCGGTGCGCGATCGCTTCCCACGCTGCCTTCGCCTCGTGGGTCGTGGCGCGGGCAACTAGGCGCTCGAGGCTGGCCCGCACGACCCGTCGGAGCTGTGGGCGCCGCCGCAGGAGCGATAGAGGCGGCAGCCACTCCCAAAGACGCGGATGATCGCGTGCGATGAGGTCGAGCCACGCGAGCAGCTCGACGAAGCGGGCTGCCCGTGGATCGTCACCGTCGAGCACCACGGGGGTGGAAAAGCCATCACGCTCCAGCGTCGCGAGCAGCGGCAACGCGGACGCGAGGTTCGCTTTCCGCCAGCCGTCGTCACGCGCGGCGGCCTGCTCGCGCACCAAGTCCCCGAGCAGCGCCGCGACGACGGCGTCCTGGCATCCATCGACGACGTCGACGGTGCGTGCGCCGAATCGGAGCGGTCCATCGGCGAGCTGCAGCTTCGCAGCGAACGGCAGCGCGCGGAGAGCGACCTCGAACGTCACGTCGGCAGCGACGAACGCGGAGTCGTGCATCACCTCTGCATCGACGGTCACGCAAGTGATCGCGTTCGGAGCCACGTCGAGCGACCGACGGACCTCGATGTCCCCGAGCGCGACCCGTCGGAGCCAGGCGATCGTGCGTTCGACCGTGGGCGCGAAGTGATGAACGACCACGTACCGGCGCTCCGGATGGAGGCGAGCGAGGAGCGTCGATAGCCGCTGCGCGCGTCGCGCAAGGTGCTCCTTCTTCGGCTTCGACCACGGCCACGAGAACCAGGCATGGACCGGAAACCGTGCGACCGCGTCACCGACGGCCGCGTGCGCGCAGGTTGCGAGCACCGCCGCATCGTCTGCGTCTGCGTCCAGCAGCTCGGGCGCTTCGCCCTCCGTCGGCACGAGCAGCGTGCCGAGCTCCGGCGTTCGACCCACGAACAGCACATGGGTTCCCCGGCGTGCCAGCTCCATGCCCGTTGCTTTGTCGAGCAGGGCGCTCGCGTGCCGCTCGCCGGCGGGGGTGTCGAAGGTGTTGTCGAGCACGACGACGAGGCGGTACGCCGGTGCCCCGGCCGCGACGTCGCGCAGCACCCCGAGCCCGCCTTCGAGCGCCGCGTCCCAGACGGAGATGCTCAGGCCGCTCGAGCACGCGAGGGACTCCCATGCGTCGACCTCGCTCTTGACGGTACGGTTGTTCACGACGAGCAGGACGTCGGCGCCTCGAGCATCGAACGGACGTCCGACGCAGATCCGCATCTCCTGCAGATGCACCGCGCGAGCACGGCGCGGGTCGGCGATGTGTCCGAGCTCTGCGCTCACGACGAACCGTGCGGTCGTGTAAGGCGTCGCGTCGTGCGGAACCGCGATCGTGGCCTCGAAGGCGATCTCGTCGCCGGCACCGACGCGCGGGACGCCGAGGTCGAGCCCGTGCTCGAGCGAGACGTGTCGCTCTCCGCCAGAAGCAGATCCGTCGTTCGCGAAGAGAAACATCTGCCCCGCGCCGATCTCTCCGCCATCGAGCACGAGACGCACGCCGACGGCGCGTCCCTGCTCGCTCGCGAGGCCGAACGGTCGAGCTGACACGTTCTTCAAGCGCCAACGGATGCGCGTCGCTTGCCCCGGTGCCAGCGAGTAGAGCGTGCTCGGTTGTGACACCTCGATCGGAAAGCGGATGACGATCCTGCCGTGTGGAGCATCGGCCGCCTCGAAACGGCCGAAACGTCGTCTGACGCGCGGCAGCTCGGCGAGCAGATGGATGGTCTCGGGCGCGGCAAGCGGCGGCCCTGCGCGTTGCGGCCGGAACATCCGGAGCGTGAGCTCGAGCTCCTCGCGTTCGAACACGTGCGTCGCGCCGGGCGGCAGCGCGCGAGGCAGCACGAGCTTCTGCTCGGGCGCCGGTGCGATCCAGCCGTCGTCGGAGATGCGCACGATGACGTCGTGGTGCTTCGGAAGCGGCATTCCGCCGTCGTTCACGACGGTCACGCGCGAGACGAATACCTTCTCCTCGGGCTCGTAGATCCCGTCGTCGTTGGCGTTGCAGTGCTGGAACGACACGAGGCGAACGTCGTAGCGCGAGCGATACGAGGCGACCGCGCCGCTCTCGCGCACGTCGATCCTGACCGAGCCATGCGGTCCTTCCGCGCCCGCGTGCAGGTCAGCGCGTCCGTCGCGTCCGTCGCGCCCCCACCGGCCGCTGGAGCCGCCCGACTTCGAATGGTGCGTCGTACGCGTCTGCCGGTTCCCGTTCATGTCGGTGTACGACTCGCGCTCGGTCCACGAATAGGAGCTCCCGCCGCTGCCTCCGGGCCCACCCCCGCCGCCCCGGCCGTTCTCTCCTGCAGCGCCGCCCACTCCGCCGCGCACGTCGGTCTGGACGAGCATGAGAAGCGGCGTGTCGTGTTCGCTCACGTGGACGACGATGTCTCCGCCCGCGCCGCCCCGCGCGCCGCTCGAGCCGTTGCCGCCGTCCCCGCCGTCGCCGCCAGGGCCGCCGTCCTCGCCGGACGACCACCGGGTCGCGTCGGCTCCCGCCCGGCCGCGTGCGCCATCTCCACCGCGACCGCCGTTGCCACCGTCACCGCCGCGACCTCCGACGGCGACGAGCTCGACCTCGCCGGGGCGCGCGAAGTCGACCTCCACCTCACCCTGCCGTTGGCCGGTTGCGCCGGAGCGAACGTCGAGCGAGACCATCGCGGTCGTCCCGTCGGGGTCGGTGCACCGGAGATCGACCGTGATGTGACCGGCGACCTCGCCGGCTTCGGCCAATGACGCATCCCCGCCGCGGGCGCCGTCACGGCCGGCGCCAACGGCACTGCTGCCGTCGGGTCCGTCGTCGCCGTCTCGCCCGCGACGGCCGCTCGCGTCGAGGCGCAGCAGCGGCCCCCTCTCGACGACGACTTCGCGTGTGCGCCGAGCGATCTCGTCGGCGGGCTCACGGTACGGCAAGACCGTCCCCCCACGACACGCCCGCGGACCCCATGGACGACAGCCTCGCATGGTCCGTCGACATGGTCACGACGATGCGTGTGCCCATGTGCCGGCAGGTCGCCCTGGAGCGTCCACAAACGCGTGCTCGTGCGTGCTCGTGCTGATGGATTCTGCGACGGACGCCGTACGGCCCGGTCGATGAAACGCGCGAATCGGGGAGTGCTCAATCTCGGTGGCCACCTTGTCGGTGCGGTCCTGGTCGCCAGCGCGAGCGCAGCGTGTTTCTCCGAGTCGCTCGATCCACCACCCGCGCATGCGAGGGCGGTCATGGCGGACGGCGACGCGGACGAGAGCGAGCCGGGGTCCACGGAGGAGCTAACGTCTCAGGCGCTCGGATCGCGTGATGCCGTGGACGCGGGAGCGAGCGGCTCGGAATCTGCGGACACCCCGCCACCGCCACCGCCGCCGCCGCCGCCGTCACTCGAACGTCAGGTCGCGACGAAGCTCGGTGTTCCGGAGCAGTTTCTCATCGGGCTCGGCAACGACGCAGAGGGCGGCCCCGACAAGATGATGGCGTACTCGCTCGAGCAGAAGCTCGACATCCACTACATGTACCTGTCGGGCCTCGATTGGCCGACGTGGAACGCGCCCGAAGGTGCCTACGTCACGAACCAGGCGAATGCGGCCAAGCAGCGCGGCATCGTCCCGATGTTCACGCTCTACCAGGCAGCGGCCCAGGGAGAGAACAACCTCGGCGCATTCGCGACGAAGGCGTTCATGACGAAGTACTGGCGCGGCGTGCGGGTCATGTTCGAGCGCCTCGGCGAGCTCGACTCGCCTGCGATCGTCCACGTGGAGCCCGATCTCTGGGGCTACGCTCAGAAGCGCGGCGACGATCCGGCCTCGGTTCCGATGATGGTCGGCGCGCTCGTCCCCGAGTGCAAGGATCTCGCCGCCGACGTTGGCGGCATGGCCAAATGCATCGTGCGGCTCTCGAGGGCCCTCGCCCCGAAGGTCGTGATCGGGCTCTCCGCGTCGTCGTTCGGCGCGTACACGAACGGCGTCTCCGATCCGGTCCGCATCGGCCTCTACATGAAGAAGCTCGGCGCTGCCGATACGGACATCACAGTGATCGAGACGCTCGACCGCGATGCCGGGTGCTTCGAGCTCGCGAGCGATCCGCTCTGCAAGCGCGCGGGCAAGTTCTACTGGGACGAGGCGAACGTCGCCCATCCCAACTTCCACGACCACCTCGCGTGGGCGAAGTCGATCCGCGACACCATCGGCCGGCCGCTCCTGTGGTGGCAGATGCCGCTGGGCGCGCCGGGGTCCGGCGCCGGAAGCGCGCTTCGATACCGTGACAACCGCGTGCGCTACCTCTTCGCGCATCCCGAAGAGTTCGCGGAGGCGGGCGGCATCGGCGCGGTATTCGGCACCGGAGCACCGAACCAGACGACGATCCGCACCGACGGCGGCCAGTTCGCGCGAGCGATCGCGAGCTACTACGCCTCTCCGGCGCCGCTCCGCTGATCGATCGACGTTGCCTGGTGGGCACGCCCCACATCTGCGCTGGATAGAGATCATCCCACCAACGCGTCCAGGACCGAGGGGAAAATCCAGGGGGAGAGCGAAGCCGAACGACGCCGTCTGCGCTGGATCATGGTGTGCAGAGGGGTGATCCCACGATGGATCACTCGCGCGTCAGTGCCCTCGCCGGCCTCTTCTCCTTCGCCCTCGCGATCGCCGCGCTGCCCGGCTGCGCCGCCGAGGGGCCCTCTTCCAAGAACGACAAGGACGATCCCTTCGCGGAGCCGATGCCGCCCGTGCTCGTGAAGGAGGCGGTCACGGCCGACCAGAGCTTTGCGGACGACGTCGAGGTGCAGGAAGACCGGCTCGTGATCCAGACCGCGGGTCACGAACGGATGATCGCGAAGATCACGGCGGGCTCGATCCTTGCGGGAAATCGGTCGTCCACGACGACCCAGACGGAGTCGTCCACGAGCGACTTCGGGCCCAATCCTTACGGCTTTCTCCGGCGCGTGGAGAAGATCCAGAAGAACGGCGCGAAGACCGTCATCCTGACATCGAAGGCGTCGCTCGACGAGTGGCTGCAGGAGGGGGACATCGACTTCTCCGACCGCAAGTCGCTCCTCGACTCGTCGACGCCGGTCGCGGACGACGGCTACGACGCCGATTCGAAGACGTACTCGCGGACGCTGAAGTTCCTCGCCGGCGACAACCAGCAGGGCGGCGGCGGAGGCTCCGGCTCGGTCGCGATCAACGCCCAGCTCGGCGACGGCGGCGCAGGCGTGAAGGTGAGCAACGCGTCGTTCAAGTTGAACGCGCGCTTCGACGGCCACTTCAAGGTTCGCTTCAAGGAGCTCCGCTTCTTGCCGGATCCTCCGACCGGCGTGAGCTTCAAGTCGCACCTGACGCTCGATCCGCAGGTGACCGCGGACATCGAGGTCAGCGGGAGCGGGCAGTCGACGCTTGCCGAGCGAGCGTGGCGCGGACGCGGGGTCATCATCCCGATCGCGGCGCCGATCCCGGTCACGCTGCGCTTCGAGCCGGAGCTGAAGTGTGGCGTCAATCTCGGCGGGCAAGTCGCCGTCACCGTCAACGCGCGTATCGGCGCCCACGCGGAGGCTGGCTTCGAAGGTGATGCCGGCTTCAGGCACTTCGATCTCACCGATCTCACGAGCGGCCCTCGCATGAACGGCGGCCTCTCTCTGAAGAGCGTCACCGGCAAGGCGACGCTCCAGGCCGAGTGCAAGCTGCTCGCGGTGCCGGTCCTCCTCGCCTTCGACGCGGCGGGGATCGAGGGAAAGATCGGACCCTACGTCCAGCTCAACGCGGACGTTTGTGGCGCCCTCTCGCCGGAGGGCCCGGCGGGAGACAATGGCGGTTTCACGCTCTCGGAGGAGCACGGGCTCACCGGGGAGTTCTCGGGACGCGTCCAGATCCCGCTGATCGGCCAGGGCAAGAGCTTCGAGATGGCTGGCGTGTCCGTGCCGCTCACGGAGCCGAACTACATCATCGGTAACGACAGCACGTGCGACGTGAAGCAAGTCGACAGCTGCCAGGGAAAGACCGACGGATTCCACTGCAGCGAGGTCGCCGCGTACTCGGGCATCGTCTGCGAGGGCGGGCAGATCCTCAAGGGCCTGCAGTGTCCGGAGACGACGCAGCGATGCACGGGCGGAACGGTGGACACGATCCAGTGCGGGCAGTGAACGACTCCCGATGACGGAGCGACGCGAGTCAGTCGAGGCTCCGACGGAAGCTGCGTACGGACGAGACCGGAGGGACGGGGGGCGTTGGCGGAGGAGGTGACGCGGCGGAGGCGCCCCCGGCGCTCGACGCGCTCGACGCGCTCGTCTGTGGGGCAGGTGGCGGTCCACTCGCCTTCTTCGCCGGTGCGGCTCGGTCGGCCAGGACAGGGGGCGCGGGCGTCTGCGCAGTGGTGGTGGTGGTGGTCGTCGTCGGAGAGCGTGGTGGTGCCGCGACTGGCGTCGCAGGGACGGCGGCATCGGCGGCGGCTTCGAGCGGTGTCCCCTGGAGCGACGGCTGCGGCTCTGCCGGCCCACGTTCGATGACGCTTGCCGGACGAGCGTCGTTCACCTCCGCGACGCTTGCCGACGCGGCCGCCTGATTCGAGGACGATGTCTGTTCCTGCAGTGCGATCGTGACGAGGGCGCCCACGAGCACCGCTCCAGAAGCGCCGAAGAGGAGCACATGGCGGAGCGGTGCGAGTCGCCAGGCCGATCTCGTCGTGGAGTCCCGCGAGGGCGGCTTCGTCTTGCTCGCTCTCGCTCCGACCTCGTCGGTGACGGGTGGAAGGCTCGCCGCCTCTGCAGCGAGCGAGGGACGGCTCAGCGGCCTGGCGCCGGACCATGCCGTGGGGGCCGAGCCCGCGAGCGCGGGCGGTACGTCCGCTGGAACCTTCGGCGCGCTTCGGCGCACGGCAGCATCGCTGTCGTGCCCGAGATCGGGGAACGACGGCATCGGCGGTGGCGGATCGGTCGGTTCGCTCCGCTCCATCGGGAGCTGGAAGCTGAGACTCGGGCGTCCCTGTCGCTTGCCCCAGAGGGCGATTGCTTCCTGATAGGCACGGGCCGAAGAAAAGCGCCGCCCGGGATCTCGCGACAGTCCGGTGTGGATGATCTCCGCCAGCGCGTCGTCGACGTCTGGCTGCCGCTCGCGAATCGGCTTCGGTGATTCGAGTGCGATCTTGAAGAGCAGCTCGTTCAACGTGCTCGCCGTGTACGGCATCTCTCCGGTCAGTGCCTGATAGAACATCACGCTCGCCGCGTAGAGATCCGTCCGACCGTCGATGTCCTGAGCGCCGCGCGCTTGCTCCGGCGACATGTAGAGCGGCGTTCCGATCATCAACCCGACGGTGGTCTTGGTGCTGAGCTCGCCATCGATCGGGAGCATCTTCGCGACGCCGAAGTCGAGGATCTTCACGACCTCGCCTCGTGGCGTCGGTGCGCGTGCGAGAAACACGTTTGCCGGCTTGAGATCCCGGTGGATGACCCGGGCCTCGTGCATCGTCGCGAGCCCGTCGAGGAGCTCGAATGCGATGGGCGCGAGCTGCGCTGGCGTCAGCCGTCCTCGCGACGTGATTCGCTGCTCGAAGGAGACGCCGTCGAGGTACTCCATGACGAGATAGCGGTCGCCGTTCGGAAGATCCCCGAGGTCGTAGACATGGCAGACATGAGGTGAGCCGATCCTCGCAGCGGCACGCGCCTCGCGTTCGAAACGCGCGACGAACTCGGGCTGCGCCGCAACGGCGGCGTGCAGCACCTTGATCGCAACGCGCCGTCCGATGCGCGTATTGAGCCCTTCGTAGACGGTGCCCATCCCGCCTTCGCCGATGAGGCGAACGACGCGATACTTCCCATCGACGATCTGCCCAGTCTCCAGGCTCACGCCGTCTCCCCCGAAGAGTGAGTCTACAGCGCTCCTCGCAGACGAAGACGAGGGAATTCGGACCCCCCAATCGATCTTCTGCCTCGCCCGATCGCGTCTGCCGGGACTGGACACCTCGATGTCCAGCCCAGTCGACACCGTGCGACATTGCGAGCGCCGCTGGAGCTGGAGCTGGAGCTGGCTGACAATGCGCATCCATGATCGATCACACTGGAATCAAAGCCGCAGATCCCGCGAAGACCCGTGCGTTCTACGAGAAGGCGCTCGCGCCGCTCGGTTATCGCGTGATGATGGAGATCCCGAAGGAGTACACCGGAGGAGTCGTCGTCTTCGGGATGGGCGTGCCGCCGAAACCCGACTTCTGGGTCACGGAAGGCGCGCCGCAGGACAAGCTTCACATCGCGTTCCGTGCCGAGAGCCGCGCGCAGGTCGACGCGTTCTACCAAGCAGCGATCGCCGCCGGCGGCACCGACAACGGCCCGCCTGGGCCCCGCCCGCAGTATCACGCGAACTACTACGGAGCGTTCGTGCTGGACCCGGACGGTCACAACATCGAAGCCGTCCATCACGACGGCTGATCGCGCCATCCACTCGCGACTTGCCTCTCGTCGGAGGGAGGAGGAGACGGGGCAGGCAGAGCTCGGACCACGCACGGGTGGCGTAGCTCTCGCCCTGCTCGCGGAGCGACGCGTGCACGATCGTCGAGCTTCGACGAGGCGACTTCCTGAGCTAGCCGCTGGCGCTTGCCTGCGCTACTGCCGAAGAATGCGAGAGACACTGGCTGCCTCGATGGGCCCGATCGAGTTCTCGGACCTCCGCGCGCACCTGACCCGGGGGGCGGTCATCGTGGTCGATCGGTCGCTCGACCTCCTGGAGGTCGGTGAGGCCGTCGCCAGGGACGACAAGGCGCGTGTAGCTGCCTGGATCGACGCTGGGCTCATCGGCAAGCCGTCGCTCGAGACGATCGAGCGGTGGTCGAAGATCTCCGGACCCGCCTGGGTGTCGCTCGTCGTCCAGCCGTTCGTCCTCTTGCACGAGAGCGTCGACGCTGGGGGCGCGTCGCTGAACTGACCGTCTCGCGAGGGAGCGGGAGCGCCGCGAAAGCATGAGCATCGCTCTCGTCAGTCGCCTCTTCCGTCTCACCGGGATCGAGCCTCCTGCAGGGATGCCGATCCTGCGCACGCTGGCGCGGTGTCCGCGGCCGCGGCTCGTCCGGATCGTCGCGTGGTGCGCATGGGAATGTGGGCACGACCTGCGGCGGATGAACGATCTCCTCGCCGGCGTGCGCGCTCTCGCACGAGGCTGGGACGACTACTACTCGACGACCACGCTGCCGAGCGGCGCGGCGCTCGTGAGCCTCGAGGTGACGGGAGAGTCGGGGATGGCGCTCGTCAATCGCCGCGGCAAGATCGGGCGGGGTTGGTGGAAGGAGGACGTCGCGACGCGCGGCCCTGTCCGTCCCGAGATCGAGCTCGGAGCACGATGGCTCGGCAGCCTCGCTGGGTGTGTCGTGCACGACGACTGCATCGCCATCCCCGAGCTCGGTCTCGCGTGTGCTGCCTCATCGGCGGAATGAGCATGCGGTCATCTTGGTTGCCATTCGTGTCGGCGGCGAACGACGTGCTGCGTCGGAGCCGGCGGCGACAAGGTGTGTTGCTAGGCGACGCTCGAAAGACGAATTCGACGAAAAACAGAGAATCTTCGAGATTCGGCTGGCCGTACCGAGGATTGTAGTCTACATTATTGTAGTCATCACATATCCCACCTCCTGCGCTTTCGACAAGGAGACCCGACCCATGAGCCATTCGAATTCGACCATCGACCCGAAGGCCGTTGCCGCTCACGTCCTTCGTCATCTGGCTTGCGAACAGAAGCGAGGCCGCCTGGTTCGGCTGGACGATCTCGCGACGGCGATCGGAGTCCGCCGCCCCGACGTTCGCCGTGTCGTGGCGAGCCTGCATGCGGAAGGCCATGTCGACGCCGAGCGCATGAAGCTCACGATGACGGGCCTTGCGCTCGCCGCCTCGATGCGCGACTGCACACTGCGCGAGCCGCGCACGGTCAAGCGCACGCGACAGGTGCGAGCCGCCTGAAGGCGAGTTCCGAGCTCAGGCGCGGCGCTGGGCTTCGAGACGGTCGTAGTGGCGGTATCCGAGCTTGTCGATCGCCGTCTTCGGCGCGAGCCCGATATCCACGAGCGTCTTGATCGCGTACGTGCCTGCCAGGACGGGAGGGCCGTAGGCCCGACGCGCGTTCTCGTCGAGGAACTCCGGGAGCGGGTAGAGGATCCGGTTCGGGTTCGCGTGCATGAAGTGCGCGGCCGAATCGCGGGTCCATCCTGCAACCCCAGGGGCAGTGATGACGTGCGGCGTCGCGACGAAACGCCCTCCAGTCAGGATCTCGAGCTGCTGTCCGATCTGCGCGACGATGCAGCCCTCCGGCGGCCGGCCTCGGACCTGCACACCCGCCGGGTTCTCGGGCGTCCCGCGCGTCCGTAGGAACAGGCCGCTCTTGTCGTCCGGTTTGGGAGCGACCTTGCCTGACGGATCGACGAAGCGACCGCCGGGCAGCAGCGTCAGCAGGTTGAAGTCCGTGTGCTCTTCACCCCAGACGATTCCCTTGTCGACCTGATCGGGCGCGAGGGCGAGGTAGTGCAAGACGCGCGTGACGTGCGCGCCGCCCTCGCACGCGTCCGTGAACGTCGTCTCCGGCAGCCCGAGCGCACGCGCCGCGCCGCGGAGCAGGGCGGAGCCCGCCTCGTGCAACGCCCGGCCCATCTGGACGTAGTCACCGCGCCAGCCCTCGCTGCCGTCCGGCCAGACGTTGGCCGGGAACAGCTCGGGGTATTGCGCCGCGAGCTCGGCATCGTTGTCGTACGGGGCGACGAAGTAACACTCCTTGAAGTCCGGCTGACCGGCAGCCGCGACGGCGACCTCCGTGTTCGGCGGCGTCCACCCGCGCTGGTACCAGTCGTCCCTCCGCGCGAGCTTCTCCTTTTCGGCAACGGGTCGACGCGTGACGTCACGGAACCCGTCGTAGACGCGACCGACTCCGCCCGGATCGACGCCGTGATTCTTCACGTACGCGAGTCCGTACGTTCCGAAGGCCTCGCGGATCGCGGCGCAAGCGGCGTCCACGCGAGCAGCATCACCCGAACGAAGGTCACCGAGGTCGACGGTCGGAATTCCGAGCGAGGTCATCAGTGAAAACACCTATCCGAGATCGCGGCGTCGACGCGAGAGGGTCGCGTGCCTCTCGCTGCGAAAGGAGCGACGCAGCACGCTGGTGCGCGAACGGTCGCGCTTGAAGCGCAGCGGCATGCGGCATGCGGGAGTTGCAAGAAAGTTGCCGGTCGGCGCGGTCCGCTGCAACGAGTGAGGCGTGCTCCTCGATTCGGTGCCTCGGGAGGTGCTCGTCGCGTTCGTGGTGCTCGCGGCGATCGTCTTCTCGTTTTCGGCCGTCCAGCGGTGGGCGAAGCGGACTCGCCGGCGTCTCCGGCTCGAGCGCGGGCTCGAGGGCGAACGGGAGGCTGCGACCATCCTCGAAGAGCACGGATACGAGATCGAAGCGGCCCAGGTCGCGACGCGCTACGCGATCGAGGTCGACGGCACCCCGCTCGAGATCGCGTTGCGAGCCGACTACGTGGTCGCGCGAGACGGCGAGCGATACATCGCGGAGGTGAAGACGGGCGAGGTCGCGCCTCGCCTGCAGTCGCCGGCAACGCGAAGACAGCTGCTCGAGTACAGCATCGCGTTCCGCGCCTCCGGGGTGCTCCTCGTCGACGCCGAGACGCGCTCGGTGCATCGGGTCGCGTTCCCAGCACCGCCGGGGACGCAGCGGCGCTCGCCGTTCGTCTGGGCACTGGCGTTTGCGGCGGTCGTGCTCGCGGCGATCGCCGCAATACGCTGAAGCGGGGCGCGGACGGACGTGTGCTGCGCCACGAGTCATGGCGCAGCGCGAGGCCTGGCTACTCTCCGTCGCGGTAGTAGTGGCTCGGCGCGTCGGGCATCTCTTCGTCGACGAGGATGAGCGCTTCGCGGCCGGTGCCGTCGTCGTCGATCCGCCATTCGTAGGTCGTGACGAACGGGTCGATGGTGTCCTTCGACACGACTTCTTCGGTGCAGGAGTCCGTCTTCGTCCGCTCTGCCAAGCTCGAGCGGAGCGTGAACTTGTTCTCCTCGAACGTCACCTTGCCGGCGTGATGGGTGAGAAACTCCGTTCCGCAGGAATCGCCGGGGTGCCCGTTCAGGAAGACGTCGCTCTCATAGGAGCCGTCGGCCGCGAACGCGAGGCGGCGGACGCCGGCGCTCGTCGTCCACGTCCAGCTCGTACCCGCGAGCTCCGCCGGGACGTTCGAGGGCGTCGGGTCGTCCTCGTTCGCCGTTCCCGGCGAGCCCGCCGGATCGTCATCACCTCGAGGGGATGGGGAGGGAGTCGAGCCCGGAGAGCCGTTTTCTTTCGAAGGATCGGTCGTCGTGCTGGTGCACGCAGCCAGTCCCGAGACGAGCAAAAGGGCAAGAGTCGCAAGCGCCCGACGTTTCATCGACATCGACATCTCAGACGCGTGACTAGCCTTTCCCGTTCAACGGCAGCATGCCCACCGAACGAGTGACACCAGTTCTGGGGATGTGCCGCATGAGTGGCAGAGCTTGCCTCTCATGCTCGCGCTCACGGCATGATCGTGAGGCGCGGTCCGACTGTGAGCCAGTAGTGGAAGGACCGTCCCGAGATGTCGCCGTCGACGGTGCCGGTCGCCGTCTCGATGGTGCGTGAGGCGTACTTCCCGACGGTGAAGTCGACGTACGGACCGAGCCCGAACGTCCTCGACAGGCGAAGGTCGAGGCCCGCCATGAAGTGGCCGAAGTCGAAGCCTCGATAGGTGACGTCAGCGCCGTCGTCACCGACCGTGATCGACGAATAGCCGAGCCCGTAGCCGACCCACGGATTGAGCCATTCGTCGGGCGCGATCGCGTAGGTCACCTGGGCGCCGACGCGGAAGCTCAGTGATCGGCAGTCGAGGCGGAGCTGGTCGCACGTCTTCGAGAGATCTCCGCCGGCGAGCCCCGCAGCGAACGAGACGTAGCCGCCGATGAAGATCCACTTCGTGACCTTTGCGCCGAGGTCGAGCGTCAGCGGGATCTGAGGGCCGACGAGATCGGAGGCCTCATGTCGCCCTCCCACGATCCCGACATCACCGCGGTCACGAAACGAGCCGATCGGGAAAGCGACGCCGCTCCGGACCGCCATCTGGAAGCCGCGTCGTCCGAACGGCGGAGGCTTCGGCAACGGCTCGTACTCGTAGGCCGGCGGGGCCGCGCGCACGTCGTCGGGCCTCGTGGCGGCGTATTCGGGAGGTGCGGGACGAGGAGTCGCGGGCGATGCCTCCGGTGTCGCCGTCGGAATTGCGGAAACGGGCTGTTCGTCGGCGAACGCGTCGCCCGCGAACGCGAAGAGGAGCCCCAGGGACGTCAGGCAGGACAGCGTGAGGCGAAGACGCACGCTCGAAGTCTCCTCGGAGGAGCCCCGCGGCGCAACCTACAAGACCCGGCTGGGGCCCGCCTGAACCGCGGGGCCAGCCGTGCCGCCTCAGCCTTGCGCGTCTTGCGCGAAGACGCGCCGACGCGCGCTCTCGAGCCCTTCGACGAGCGCGTTCACGTCGTCTTCACGCGTGTTCGGGCTGGTCACGGACGCCCGCAGCACACGAGCGCCGGACGAAAAACGTACGAGGCTGATCCATCCCGCGCCTTGGGCGTCGACATCGCGCGCGACGGCCGCGAGCCGACCTGGACGTCCGCCGTCGTCATGTGTCGCGTCGACGAAACAGACGACCGGCAGCGGCGTGTCGTTCACGATCGACCAGCCGCGCTCGACGAGCATCCGGCGGAGCCTCTCTCCGAGCGCGACCTGGCGTCCGAGCATCTCGGCGACGCCTTTCCAGCCGAGCGACGCGAGCACCGCGTACGTCGGCGCGCCGATGAACCGACGCGACCACATCAGCGAACGCGCGTACGGATCGCGAGACGCATCCCGTGGCATGTAGCCGGCCTGCTCGTGGAAGACGGAGGCGAGCGCGCCGGGATGCCTCGTGAGGACCATGCCTGCGCCGAGCGGGACGGCGAGCGTCTTGTGCGGGTCGAACGTGATCGAGTCCGCACGTCCTGCGCCGTCGAGGACGTGAGCAAGCCCGGGCACGAATGCAGCGAGCCCGCCCCACGCCGCATCGAGGTGGACCCACAGCCCGGCGCGCTGCGCGATCGCGATGATCTCGGGGAGGGGATCGACCGCGCCGGCGGACGTGCAGCCTGCGGTCGCGACCACGAGGAACGGGATTGCTCCTCGGGCACGGTCGCGTGCGATCGCTTCGCCGAGCGCTCCCGGCTTCATGCGAAGCGTCTTGTCGACCGGCACGACGCGGACGCTCTCGCTGCCGAGCCCGGCGAGCCTTGCCGCGCGTGCGACGCTCGCATGCGCTTCGTTCGAGACGTAGAGGACCGGATCGCCCTCGAGCGCGCGCAGGCCACGCGCTCCGAGCTCCGGAAACGCGCGAGCCAGCGCAAGGGCGAGGGCCGTCGCGTTCGCCTCTGCCCCGCCGGACGTGAACGTGCCGTCGGCCTCGCCGGCTGCGAAGCCGAAACGCGTGGCGAGCGCGCGCACCGTGAGGTCCTCGATGTCGACGGCGAACTTCGCGTGGCTGCGCGTCGCCAGCTGCGGGTTTGCCTCGTTCGCGAGCGCCGACGCGCGGAGGGCGATGTCCGAGGGCGCCGTCGTGAAGTGCCCGAAGTAGCGGGATGAGCCCGTCGCGATCGTGTCCCGACGAAGTCCTTCGGCGAGCGCAGCGAGGACGGCATCCGGCGCGTGCCCCGTCGCGAACGGATCCTCGTCCGAGCGCGGCTCGTCCGGCCGCGATTCGAGCTCGAGGTCGTCGCGCATCGCGCTCGTCACCATAGCGCGCGTGGCGCGAACTTCGATCTCGAGCGTGCCCCTAACGACGCGCGACGCGCTTTGGTGCTGCCGGGCGCACGTGGAAGTAGTCGCCGAGCACCTCGCGCGCGACCTCGTTGCCCTTCATGCGCCAGGTGACGTCGTTCGCGAGCACGATGGCTACCGCGACCTCGGGGGCGTCCGCGGGGGCGAAGCCGGCGAACCACGAGTACATGCGCGTCGGCTTGTCGCCGATGAGCGTGCCGGTCTTTCCCGCGACCGCGACGCCTTCCAGGCTGGGGCGGCCCTTGCGGAAGACCTTCGCCGCCGTGCCGGAGCGGGTCGTGATCTGCATCATGCGTGCGAGCTCGGCCGCAGACTCCGAGCGCATCGCGCGGCCCTCCTCGACACGCGCGGGCGTCTTCGTTCCGGTGTGGAGTCGAACGCGCGTCCCGCCGTTGGCGATCGTCTGCACGGCGAAGAGCGCCCCGAGCGCCGACGTGCGTCCGTTCCAGAACCCGGCCGATGCGCGGGCGAAGCCGAGGCGGTCGTCCGGGATCGTGATGTGCGAGCGTCCGACCTCGCGATCGATGGGGACGGCACCGTCGAACCCGAGCAAGGAGGCTTTCTCGCGGATCTCCTCGGGCCGCGCATGACGTAGGGCGAGCTTTGCGATGGCGACGTTGATGCTGTACCCGACGGCGACACGAAGCGGGATGCACGCCTCCCCCGGCTGCGGCGTCTCGCGGAGGTCGCTCGTGTCGATCGCCCGCTCGCCGCCGGAGTAACACACGGTCGACCCTCCGTTCGCCCGCCCCGAGTCGAGCAGCGCGGAGACGGTGGCGAGCTTGAACACGCTCGCGACGGGGGCAAAGGGAGCGCCGACGCGATCGCCACCGCCGATGCTCGCCCACGCGAGAATGCGGCCGGTCTTCACGTCGCTCATGACGATGGCGCCCTCGTGTGGAGCAGCCGTCCGCAGCCATCGATCGGCGCTCGCCTGGATGCGCTCGTCGACGGACGGCACCTGGGCGTTCGCGGAGGGCGCGACGAGCAGGATCATCCAGAAGGCGGCGATCCCCCAGAGCACGCGGACCATTCCGATTCGGTACGCCACGCCGCGGATCCAGGCCAAGTTTCGGGAGCGCCCGCGACGCAGCGACGCCGTCGCGGCCCTCGCGGCCCCTCGCGCCCCTCGCGCCCCTCGCGGAAAGACTCGCTCGCGCAGTCACCGCGATCACGCGACGCTCGTCGTTTTGCTTTGGCTGTGTAAGGGTGACCCGCAATGGCTCGTCTCGACCCTCACTCCTACGCCGACGACACGCAACCCCGGACGAAGAGCTTCGATTGGCAGGCGAGGGTCGACTTCTCGGAACGCGTGCTCCGCGCCGAGGTCACGCTGCACTTCGATGCGCCGGCGGCTGGCGGCCCGCTCGATCTCGACACGCGAGGACTCGACGTCGAAGCGGTCCTCGACGCAGCCGGTGCCCCGCTGGACCACACGCTGCATGCCCCCGAGCCGGTCCTCGGCCGCCGGCTCGAAATCGCCGTGCCGGCGGGCGCGCGTTCGGTTCACATCCGCTATCGGACGTCGCCGGACGCGTCGGCGCTCCAGTGGCTGACGCCCGAGCAGACGCTCGGCAAGCAGCACCCCTACCTCTTCTCGCAATGCCAGGCGATCCACGCACGAAGCGTGGTCCCTTGCCAGGACACGCCCTCGATCCGGCAGACCTTCACGGCTTCGCTGGACGTGCCGTCAGGGCTCCGCGCCGTCATGGCGGCTGCCCCTGCCAAGAGGGCACGCGAGATCCACGGCGATCGCGCCGTCGAGCGGTTCGAGATGCCGCAGCCGATCCCGCCCTACCTTCTCGCGTTCGCGGTGGGCGACCTCGCGTCGAAGGACCTCTCGCCCCGATCGCGCGTGTGGGCGGAGCCGGCGCAGCTCGAGGCGGCCGCATGGGAGTTCGAGCAGGTCGAGGAGCACATCCGCGCGGCCGAAGCGCTCTTCGGTCCATACGACTGGGATCGCTTCGACCTGCTCGTGATGCCGCCCTCGTTTCCGTACGGCGGCATGGAGAACCCGCGCCTCACGTTCCTCACGCCTTCGCTCCTCGCGGGCGATCGCAGCCTCGTGAACGTCGTCGCCCACGAGCTCGCGCATTCGTGGACGGGAAACCTCGTCACGAACAGCAACGCCGAGCACTTCTGGCTCAACGAGGGCTTCACGGTCTTCGCGGAGCGGCGCATCCTCGAGGCGCTCGAGGGAGCCGAGATGGCCGCCTTGCACGAGGCAATCGGACTCCAGAAGCTGCAGCAGACCTTCGGGCTGCTCGCGGACCGGCCCGAGCTCACCAAGCTGCGGACGCACCTGAGCGGAGTCGACCCGGACGACGCCTTCAGTCTCGTGCCCTATGAGAAGGGCTACTTCTTCTTGAAGGCGCTGGAAGCGGCCGCCGGACGCGACGCGTTCGACTCTTTGCTCGAGCGCTGGCTCGGGTCGCACCGCTTCGGTTCGGCAGCGACGGACGATTTCCTCGCGCTGGTGGAGCGCGAGATCCCGGGGCTGCTCGCGAAGGTCGACGCGAAGGCGTGGATCGACGGGCCAGGGCTGCCGGCCTCGTTCGACAAGCCCGATTCGGCGCGCCTTCGTGCAGTGATGGAGCTCGCCGGGCGAGCGCCGTCCGCCGACACCGCGAAGGCCTGGAGCGTGACCGAGTGGGTGCTCTACCTCGAGGCGATGCCGCGGCCCGTGCCGTTGTCGGTTTGCGAGGAGCTCGACAGGACGTACGCGCTGACGACCGCGAAGAATCCGGAGGTCCTCGTCGCCTGGCTCACGTTGGCGGCGGAAGCGGGGTACGCCGCGGTCCTGCCGCGCGTCGAAGAGGTGCTCGGACAGACCGGCCGCATGAAGTACCTGAAGCCGCTCTACCGAGCGCTCGCGGCGCGCGCCGAGACGAAGCCGCTCGCCCAGACCCTCTTCGCGAAGCTCCAGCGGCAGTATCACCCCATTGCCCAGCAAGTCGTGGGCGGGCTCGTGAAGTGACCGGATCGGATCGCCGCCGCCGGCGCCGACGTGCGGCTCGGCCTGGGGGCTATTCGGAGACGATCTGGAGCGTGACCTCGCTGCCCGCGGGCGGAAGGAGACCGCTCGCCATCGTGCAGAGCGTCACCGTCAACGGCTCGGACGCGGGCGCATCTCCGGTCTTCACGACCTTGAAGAGCACGCTGCGACCCTTGTTCGCGACCGCCGGCTTCTGGTCGATCTCGGGGATCCGGAGGAGCGCGCCGTACGGCAGCTCGTCGGAGTTGATGCCGAGGGCGGCGTGCGTGACGTTGCCGTTCCCGTTGATCACGAACTCGTCGATCGTCGGGCGCATGTACTGGTTCTGATCGTCCTTCATCGGGACGCAGTTCTTCGAAACGAAGCGCGCCTTGAGCTCACGCATCGGCGTCGGTGTGGAGGGGTCGGCGTTCCCGTCCTCGTCGTCGGTCGCGTTGTCGTTCTCGACCTTGCCGTCTGCCGGGAGATCGGGTTCTTCGCCTTCGCCAGTGAGGTACTCACCGAAGACCCATCCAGCGCGCTGCTTGATCTTGCGCGCGAGGGACTCGTCCAGGATCTCGACCTTGTAGAAGCCGTTGGTCGGCAATGACTCCATGACGCGAACCTCCGTGCCGACCGGAAGGAGGCCGAGGATGTTGGCCGAGCTCTCCGTCGACGGCGTGCGCCGGATCCGGAGCGTGGTCGTCGTCTCGACCACGGTCCCTTCGGCAACGCGGCCGGAGAGCGCCGCCTCCGTCCCGGTGTCGGCGTCGTCGATGGGCGCGGCGCAGGCCGAGACCGTGACGAGGGCGAATCCAAGAGCGGCGAGGAGGGAGGAGCGGGTCATGTCCTCCCTTTCCGCAAGGTGTATGCCGAGGGGCCGCCGGCCGAGCGCAGGGATGATCTGCCTTCGTTTGCCGCGATTTTCGCCGGTGTCATCACGAACCACTGGCCCGCGAGGCCCCGCCCCGAAGCCGGAGGTGATCCAGGATGATCTTCACGCGCGACGCGTCAGCCGAGGCGGCGCGGCGGTTTCGGGACGAGTCGAGGCGCTCGTCCCGAAGCCGCTTGGGTTCACCGTCCGCTCGTGTCGGCCGACCAGATGGGAACGTCGTTCGCGTCGTAGATCGTCATCGCCTCTTCGTTGATGGACAGATACGCACCGGGATGTCCGCCCGTTCCGGTGGACCAGACGGTCGCCGCCGCCATGTCCTTGATGACGAAGTTTCCGTCGGGCTGCATCATCGCGATGAACGCCTCCGGCGTCGTGGCGTGCGACGTCCAGAGACGGGCGGATCCTCCCCAGGCTCCTCCTCGATCGAACGTCAGCTCTCCGTTCAGGCGCATCGTCAGCGAATGGAAGCGATCACACGAGTGGATCGAGTCCATCGTGAGCCCCTCACCCGCCTCGATGCGACCGCACTGTTGCGGACGCGGCGGCTTCGGCTGGAGCACCGGGGTGTTGCGCAACGTTGCCGACGTCGAATCGGCCTGGACGTCGTATCCACAAAACCGCTCCGAGAAGATCTTCGCTTCCCAAGCCGGCGTGATGGGCTGTCCGTGAATGTCACGAACCTGGACGTCGGTGAATCGAGCTTCTCCGTTGGGCACCAATCCCGCGCAGTGGTTGATGTCCCAGACCTCGAGAACGCCGGAGAATGCCCAGTTCATCGGCAGCCCATACGACGTCGTGTGAAGCGTCGTCGATTGGCCGGTGGTCTCGTCTCTCGTCAGGATGTCCCATTTGGCGCAAACGCCCGTTCGAGCGTCGCACTCGGTTCCGGTGACGGAGCCGTAAATCACGTCTCCCGGACTGACGTTGATGTGTGGGCTGTGGAGCGGCACGTCGTTGAGGCAACAATTCCAGCTCGCGATCGACCACTGGCCCTGCTGCGAGCCGAGGACCGGCTGAAGGATGGTCGCGCCTGTCGTTTGCGCCATGAGACCGGGGAAGTAGAAGACGACCCCTCGCTCGATGAGCGGCAGGTCCGGGACGGTCCATCGCGTGGAGATGAAGCCGAGCGGCGGCAGGCCCTGCTTCTCCGTGTACATCTGCCAGTGATTCAGCTCGAAAGGCTCTTCGGCGCCGCCACCGTCCCTCTCGTCTCCTTCGTCCTCACCCAACGGACGGTTCGGCGCTGCGATGGGAGCACGCCGACCCTGACGATCGAAGCGGGGGAAGGCACACTTCTCGACGGGGTGGATCGAACCGTCTTTGCGCTCGATCCCGCCTTCGCCGAGACGCTCGTCGGCGCTCACCTCGACGATGCACGATGGGTGGAAGTAGCCGCTCGGAGTGACGACGTAGTCAGCGGGGACGGTCGCCGGCCGGCTTCCATCTGCGTTCACGACTGGCCTTTGCGACACCTTCCGAGATTCATCACTGCGGGCTTCATCACTGCGGGTTTCATCACTCGAAGAGCCACAGCCTATCGAGAGGCTCGTGCCCGAGATGGCAACTGCCGCGAGCCCGATGGCCATACTGCGATGGTTCAACTGCATCTGCGAACCTCCTGATCGACCGCGCTCCACTCCATCGTGGATGTGCGAATTCGCGAGCAGACCGCAGGGCAGATCTCGGCCACCACGCGGGGCCGGCTTTCGGGCCGTCCCCCGTGCGTCGCTCGCTCACCCCGACGCCCTGCGCCGCGTGTGCCCTTGACGAGCACGAACGGTCTAATCTCTTCAATCGTCGGTCGTGATCACCGAAAATGTCAGCTCCGTGGAAGCCGACATCGTGTGCGTGCCGCCCCCAGTCGAGCCGTCAGCCACACGTGGTGTCGTTCCGACCACGCTCCTCGTGGTACGCGTCGTTCTCGCGCACGCCGCTGAGCGCGGTCGTGCGCAGACCGGCGGTGCGCGGCGATGTCGCGCTTCGGTGATGTGTAGAATGCAACTGCCCGCGCGGTGGCTGGACGCGGCGTTGCATCGTGGGTCGACGCCGACGCCGGCTTCGTGCGCGCTGCGACGCGCCGCCGAGGCCCGCCTGGCATCTGGCATCCGTCGCGAGGATGATGCGGTCGAGCTCGGCGCCGTCTTTCGCCCCTGCCCGGATGATCGTTCAACGGTGCACTGCCGTAGCGGGTTGCGAACGCGATCTCGGGCACTTCGCCCCTGGCATGTTTCGCGCTAGATGGCGGGTGCGCTGCAGCGAGGCTTGTCCCCCCCGAGCCCGCTGCAGCGCGTTTTCTTTCCATTCACCGTTTCGCGCCGCGAGACGTCGCTACACGCGCTCAGTTCTCGCAGGGCGCTTCGCTCTTGCAGGCGACGGGCTTGTGCTCGATGAGGCCTTGCGCGAACGCCGCGTCCAGGAAGGGGCAGACGTTCTTCTGCGCGCAACTCTGGACGACGATGCGTCGTTCGCTGCCCGCCGCCGGCTTGACGATCACCGTCACGCTCCCGGTGTGAACGACCGCCTTCGACTCGAACGTGCCGGTGAGGCCCGTCACGCCGTGCTCGTCCATGAGCTCGACGGCCCTGCGGAGCCGATCGCCGCGCAGGTTCGTCTCTTTGACCTCGTCGCTCGTGGCGAAGCGCTCCTCGATCGTCACCTTCTCCAGTTGCTCGCCGGACGCCGTCTTCACGGGAGGAGCGGCGCCGCAGCCGAGGACGTACGCGCTGGTGAAGGCGAGAGCGAGCAGGATCTTCCGCATCGCTGCCGAGTATAGAGGCCGGCGCGAGACTGGGTCATCTCGCATGATGCCATCGTCGAATCCGACGCTGCGTAGCGGACCCGGCGTGACCCGGTCCTCTACGCAGCGCAGCGCAGTGCGAGGCGAGACCAGCGAGCGTTCGTGTTCAGGCCTCCGCGCGCTGCATGGCGGGCTCGCGCGTGGCGAGGAGGCGGTCGATCGACCACGCTCCGGAGCCGCGCACGACGGTCGAAGCGGCCAGCGCGATACCGAGCACGTGGTACTCGAAGCCTTCGCCGGCCTTGGCACCGAACCAGTTCATGAAGAACCCGTGGGGAAGGTGCGTCGCCGCCGCGACCGCGAGGATCGCGGCGAGGCCGGCGGCGGCTGCACGACCGCCGATGCCGACGAGCAGCAGGAGCGGAGCGACGAGCTCGGTGACGATGGCGATGGCCGCGAGCGGCGCGGGGATGCCGAGCGTGCCCGTCATCCAGCCGTACGTGCCGTCGAACCCGTACCCACCGAACCAGCCGAGCGCATGTTGCGCTCCGTGCGGGAACATGACGACGGCGATCGTCATACGCTGCGCGAAGAGCAAACGATCGTCCTTCGTGGAGAGAAGCGCCGTGAGGTTCATCGTGCCACCTCCAGCTCGAGGCCGGCGTCCTTCCAGTCCGCCTTGCCGCCAGCGTAGACGGCGACGGAGCGGTAGCCCATCGACGCGAGCTTCGTCGCAGCGATGTCCGAGTTCTTGCAAGTGACGCTGGCGCAATAGACGACCACCGCGGCGTTCTTGTCGGGGGCTTTCGCCGCGGCGACCTCGGCGATCCGGTCGAGCGGCATCGCCAAAGCCCCGGGGATGTGACCGGAAGCCCAGTGTTGCTCCGAGAGCGCCTCGAAGACGACGGCGGCGCCGCGGTTGACGAGATCGAGCAGTTGCTGGCGAGAGATGTCGTTGACGTTGTTCATGCGTCGAAGATGCGCTCAGGCACGTCATTCATCCAACGCTTGTTCATCATGATAGATATCAGCAGTGTGAATATCACCGCCGTCAACTTGAACCTCTTCGTCGTCTTCGAGGCCCTCGTCGCCGAGCGCAACGTGACGCGTGCAGCGAAGCGGCTCGGCGTCACGCAGTCGGCGGTAAGCAACGCGCTCCGGCAGCTCCGCGTGCTCTTCGACGACCCGCTCTTCCTGCGTCGTTCGGCCGGCGTCGAGCCGACGCCACGTGCGCTCGTGCTGGCGGAACCGGTACGGAGAGGGCTTGCCGCGTTCGGAGACGCGCTCGCTCCGCCGCGCTTCGAGCCGAAGACCGCCGAACGCCGATTCGTGATCGCGACGAGCGACTACTGCGAGATGGTCCTGCTGCCCTCGCTGCTCGCTCGCCTCGCCGACGACGCGCCGAACGTCCGTGTCGAGATCGTGCCTTGGGGGCTCCACGAGGTCCCGGACCTCCTCGCGCGCGGCGAGGCGGACGTGATGATCGGCTACTACTCGAAGGTGCCGGCGGCGCACCGCGAGCAGAAGCTGTTCACCGAGGAATTCAGGTGCCTCGTCCGCAAGCGCCATCCCAGCGTACGCGGCAAGCTCACGCTGAACGGCTGGGTCGCCGTCCCGCACGTCGTCGTCTCGCAGCGCCCGGGCAGCACCAGCGGTGTCGACCGTGCGCTCGCCGCGCGCGGCCTGTCGCGGAGGATCGGCGTCCGCGTCTCGCACTTCCTCATCGTGCCGGAGATCGTCGCGCGCACCGACTTCGTCGCGGCGCTCAGCCGGCGCATCGCCGAGCCCGCGGCCCGCACCCTCGACCTCCGCCTGTTCCCGCCGCCGATCCCGCTGGCCAAGAGCACGGTGGGAATGGTCTGGCACGACCGCCTCGACGCCGACCCCGGGCATCGCTGGCTTCGCGATGTCATCGCCGACGTGGCTCGTCGCGTCTGAACGCGCTCACACGGCGTCCGTCGGTAACGTTCCCTTCTCGATGACGTAGATGACGTGCGCCCGTCCGTCGAGCACGGTGGGAAGCGATTGCGCTGCGCCAGCCGATGTGCGAACGCCAGGCGATGCAGATCGAACGTGCGTCGCCACGCGCTCACCTCGTGGTCGACGACTTCTTCACGCCGTCTGCGCTCCGCACGATCTTCGGGGAGATCGCGTCGCTGGACCGTCGGATGAAGCCGGGGCTCGTCCGCGACATCGGCCACGACGGGCAATCGGTCTTCTTCGAGAATCCGCGGCGACGGAACCAAGCCGTGTGGATCCATGATCCGTCGAAGACGTTGCGCCTCTTCCGAGAGCACCTCTGGGCGCCGTCGATGCTTCCCGTTTTTGAAGAAGCGCGCGAGCCGCTCTTCCAGATCATTCCGAATTGCTGGTCGCCGAACCTCCAGGTCTCGCGCTACCTGACGGGCGACCACTACGACTTTCACGAGGACGAAGGCGCCGGCGTCAATCTGACCGCGATCGTGTTCCTCGCAAAGAGCCCGAAGAAGGTCCGAGGCGGCGATCTCGTCCTCGCCTACGGCGGTGAAGAGACGACGATCCGCTTTCGACACAACCGCCTCGTGATCTTCCCGAGCAAGACGCTCCACCGCGTCACACGCGTGCGCGTCGATTCGACGGACCCGCAAGACGCGCGGATCTCGCTCCAGTCATGGCTCGCCTACGGAAGGCCGCCGACGAAGACGAAACCTCGACCGCCGGAAGCCGATCGGCCGACCTTCCTCCTGGCCGAAGAGCCGATCATCGGCGCGGCGCAGGCGTTGCTCGATGTGCCCCACGGACCGGAGCGGAGCCCCGAAGAGCTCTACTGGGGCGCGTTCTATCTGAGCCGGATTCTCACGCAGAACCTTCGATGGCTGGCCGGCGAAGGCGGAATCGACCTCGGTGAGATCCGGCTCCGCCGCAGCGGAAGCGTCGGCGCCGGAGAAGAGCTCGAGGTCTACGGCCGCGGTCGGCTCCGCGGCGGCGCCGTCCGCGTCGGCTTCTGCCTCCACGGCGCGACGCTCGGCCCCGAGGAGGCGGTCCGTCTTTTCGTCGAGACCGGCCGTGGCTCCACGAGGAAGAGGTCCGAGCGTCTTCTCCCGCCAGGGGCCGACGAGGGCCAGACGAGCGCTCTCTTCCGACGGCTGCTGAAGCTCGAGCCCAAGTAGGAGCGCCTCGGCGAAGGCCGTGCTACGGAGCGCGGGATCATGCGCGTAGCGCTCGTTTATCCGCCCACGTGTGACCCGACGGCTCCGTATCTCGCCGTGCCGATGCTCACGGGCTTCTTGCGCGCCGAGGGCATCGACGTGCTGCCGATCGACGCCAACATCGAGGCGTTCGACGAGCTGCTCGAGCCGGGATCCTTGGCGAAGCTTCGCGATCGGCTGGAGGCGCGACTCGCAGAGCTCCAGGAGCGTCCGAGCCTCTCCCACCAGGAGCAGCTCGAGTTCGCGGCGCTCGTGCGCGTTCGCGCGGAGGCCCGCGCAGTGCCCGAAGGGATCGCGCTAGCGAAGAAGACGCTGCGTGAGGTGACGAGCTTCGAAGACGCGGACGCCTATGCGCGTGCCGTGACGACGATCGACGCCGCGCTGCGCGTCGTGTCCGCGACCCATCATCCGCTCCAGCTCGACTTCACCGCTTACCGGACGCCGTTCGGCCTCACGACGATGGAGGAGGTGGAACGCGCGGGTGAGCCGGGCGCCGACCCGTTCGACGACTACGTCACGAAGACGCTCATCCCGCGGCTCCGCGAAGCCAACGTCGACGTCGTCGGGCTCTCGGTTTGTTTCCCGGGGCAGCTCCAGCCCGCCTACGCGTTTGCGATGAAGATCAAGCGCGCGCTGCCGCACGTCCACGTGACGTGTGGAGGTCCGGGCATCACGCAGATGATGATTCGCCTCTCGGGCCAGCGACTCGCGCGTGCGCTCGGGCCGTTCGACTCGGCGTGCGTGTTCGAAGGAGAGCACACGCTGCTCGGGCTCCTCCGCGCACTGGAAGAGAAGCGTCCACTTCGCGAATGCGCGAACGTCGTCGTCCGCGATCGGCTTCAAGGGGCTCGGTGGCTCGCCGGGCACGGGATGGAGAACCTCAAGGAGCTTCCTCCGCCCGACTTCGACGGCCTGCCGCTCGCAAAGTACCTCTCGCCTCGTCTCGTCCTGCCCTACGACCCGACGCGCGGCTGTTACTGGGGCAAGTGCACCTTCTGCCACTACGGCCTCGCCGAGGTCGGCACGGCGGCCTATCGCGAGCGCGACGTCGCGGCGATCACCGACCATCTCCGCGCGTTGTCGGAGAAGTACGGGACGCGCTACTTCTACCTCTCGCAGGATTCGGTCGCGCCGAAGACGCTCGTCAAGCTGTCGCAGGCAATCGTCGACGCTGGGCTCGACATCCGATGGGCGACCGACCTCAAGCCCGAGAAGTACCTCACGCAGGAGCGCGCCGAGACGCTGCGCAAGGCGGGAGCCGTCGCCTGCGCGCTCGGCGTCGAGTCCGGGAATGCACGCGTCCTGAAGCTCATCGACAAGGGAGCACCCATCGAGGTCGTCGGCGACGTCGTCGATCGACTGGCAGGTGCAGGCATCGCCGCAGAGGCGATGTGCTTCACGGAGTTCCCGACCGAGACGCACGAAGAGGCCCTCGACACCCTGAGCTTCCTCGATGAACGGCGGGACAAGCTTGCAGTGTACATCGTCGGCGAGTTCGGGCTGACGCACGGCTCGCTCGTCGCGCAGGATCCCTCGAAGTTCGGGATCGCGGAGACCTGGGCCCTCGACGGGGACCAGCTCGGTCTCGGCATCTTCTTCAATCCCGAGACCCCGTGGAAGACGCCCGACGAGCGCGCGGATGTGGAGGAGCAGCTCTCGGAGCTCTCGTCCGGCTGGGCGCTGCGGACGTACCCGTGGGCCGGCGCCGTGTCGACCGCCCACACGATCCTCTACTACGACCGCTTCGGTCCGAACGTCTTCAAGGATCTCGCGGAACGAGGCCTCGACGAGGCCGTCCTCGGCGACCACGAGCCGTTCACAGCCGATGTCCGCTTCGATCCGGGGGACTGCGAGCTCGCCGAAGAGCGCGAGGCGGCCATCTGGGGCACGCTCGTGCACGAGCAGCGTGCGGTCGGTCGGGCTCGGTATGACGCGCTCGCCGTGGGCCAGCCGGCACTGAAGCCGAAGCCCGTCCGGATGGCGTTTGCGACCGGCGCGCCGCCGACCCCCATCCGGCCGAAGAAGACGGCCCGAGGCCGGCGCCCATCCCACCGGCCGAACGCTGCACGAGGTTGAAGGGCGACGCCGAACGGACTACTACCCCGTCACGCCCGCACCTGAGGAAGAGCTTACGTTAGCCCCCCTCAGGGGTGGATTCACACCAGCGTTGCGACAAAAGCCTGCCGACGTGCTAGTTGCGCGTCCGCGTCTATCAACCCCCTTCCCGGACAGGAATCTCGTGGCCGCTCGTATCCCCCTCGAACGCATCCGCAACATCGGCATCTCGGCGCACATCGACTCGGGCAAGACGACGCTCACCGAGCGCATCCTGTTCTA
>JAFAER010000094.1 GCA_023423895.1 Pseudomonadota bacterium | reverse complement strand
CCGCCCGGCGCGACGACGATCGGGCGCGGGCTCGAGCGGCTCTCGCACATGACTCACGCGCTTCGTCTCCGTAAGTCCGCGAGATCGCGTCCGCGAACTATCCGACTTGGGTCCAAGGGTAAGCCCTGGGGGTGATGTGCAGAATCGTTCCGGTTTTGCTCGGCATCCTCGCCAGCGTGCGCTCCCAAGTGCGCCCAAGCAGTGCGTGCCGATAGACGTCACTGACCGAGTGCGCAGGAACCCCACTCCCATGCGACAGCCTCGCGTCACCGGCGCTGGCGCATGGGAGAGCACTCATGCTCGTCCTCTCCGCACTCCGCACCATCCCTCGCCTGCAGACCATCAACTCGCCCCGAGCGTGGAGGTCCTCTGGCGCCGATGGCGAGCGCCCGAGCGGCCAGGCGACACCGACTCACGAGATCGGACATCGCCGATTCTCGGCGCACGGGCCAACTGGAGTTGACGACGCCCGAGCTCCTCCGCTCAGCGAGAAACCTCGTGCCCCCGTCAGCTGCCAATCAAAACGGCGACCTCTCGCGCGCGGAGTGGTGAGGGCTCATTCGCCACGACGACGGGGCAGCGCGACCCTAGTGCAAGCGCGTTCGAAGCTGCTCGATGCGCTGCCGAAGCCCCCATCGCCGCCCTCGTCCCAGAGCTCCGAGAGCTCCGACGCAGGGGGGGCAAGCACGCGCTCGAGCGCCTCGACGGCGCGCGCGCGGAGCTTGGCATCGGCCACGACGTTGCCGGCCAACGCGCGAGCGTCATCGGGAAGCGCCGACACGTCGCCGTCAACCGCTGCGGCGACGACCGCGGCCGCTGCCACGGCTGCCGAGCCATCGTCGACGTCGAGGTAGTCGGCATCGAGCGTTGCGTCGAACGCTTGCTCGATTGCTTCAGCGTCGTCCGCCGCCTCGGACAACCAGTCCAGCGCCGAGTCGTTGTCGAACGGTCCTTCGCTCCAGGCACCCATCACGCAATCTCAACTCAAGGGCACGGCTCGCCGCGAAGGTACATTCCCAGACGCTTCGCTGCATCGCGAGGCTCCCAGAGCCCCTCCGACTCGAGACCAGCGGCTTCCTCCCGCGAGACGCGTCGATCGTGCCCGCCCGTCACAACGACGGATCAGGCGGCGCACCGGACCCCGGAGCCGCGTCTTACCTACGCGCCCGCAACCGGACCGCGATACCCCCAAACTCTCGAGGCGTATCGGACAATGACCCATGCGAGAGCTTCCTCGATCGTGCGACCATCGACCCGCAAGAAATCACTTCCGAGCGGCGCGCCGGTAACAACTACCGTATACGGCCCGGTATCGTCCAGCATCGTCCGTTCACCATCCAACTTGACGACAACAACGGCACCATCCCTCCGCATTCGCTCCAACATCGGGAGCACCGGGTCGATCCCGCTCCACTTGGACCGAACTACCGGGAAGTCGCATTGCGCTGCGATCAACGAAATCTGATCCGCGTCGGACATATGCATATCTCAGAATCCTCTCAACCGCGCCGCAATCTCTGCTGTATCCGACAACTCACCGACCGCAACACTGTGGATAATCCTTCGCGTCTCGTCCGCCGAAACCCCGGTCGTAATTCCGTTTCGCTCACGCAACAAATCATAGACGGCTTGGGCAGTGCGCTTATTACCATTGTCGAACATGTGCCTACCCGCGATCTCCCTGATCATCGCTGCCGACTTGTTGTAGAAGCCCTCCTGTCGCGCTGCCGCAGCGATCGCAGACGACGGATGACCAGCCATCGTAGTGACTCCTCCAAAGCTCCGGTTTATCGCTTCGATTTCTCCCGTCGAAACGCCACCTCCCGAGAAGCCGGCGAGCTCCTCTGCGGCAAGGGTTGGAGCTACCCCGCTCTTCGCCGCGCCTGCCGCTTCAGCGGCAGCCTCCGCCCTACCCGCGCCGACTCCTGCCCTACTCTCGGCAGCAATGAGTTTACCAACAAATCCGGCAAGTTGTGGAGGTACATACCTCTGTATGACGCGCTCCGCAAGCTTCTCGACGATCTTCTCTCCGACTTTCGCCGCGACGCTCGGTCCCGGGACCGAAGCGATCATTCCCACAACGTCGGCCGGCGCCTCCTTCGTATCCGATGGCGCCGCGGCGCCCATTCCGAGCACAGCTACGACGCCGCCAACGCCGATGCATACTGGGCAGTATCCAGATGGATCTGTGTACTTGACCGGATTTCCGTTCGCGTATCCGTACAGGTTTAGGTCATTCCGAGCCTCCGGATTGAGCGCGATCTGAGGCTGCTCCAAGAAGAGGGGATCGGCGGTCGTAAAACGACTGAGCGTGGGGTCATAATCCCGCACGCCCATCCGAACTACGCCGAGGTCCGCGTCCCAGCCTTTCGCCGCGTAGTCGATCGCGGCGGCCACGTCCGGATGCGTCGCGCGTTCACCGAATGGCGATGGGATGCGAGGCGTGCCGTCCGTATCGCCGAGCGCACTACCGATCAGGTCGGTCGGGACGAGCCCGAACTTCTTCGCCGTTGCTGCCCCGAGTGTGGTCTCGAGGACTCCGACAACGACCCCGTCGTAACGTACGGGCGTCGTGATCGACGACTCGTCGATGACCGTCCCGTCGTCGAGATATACCGACCGCACCGCGCCGGACGCGTCGAGCTTCGCGATCCTCGAGCCGCGCTCGTCGTAGAGGTACCGCCACGTCATCGGGCCGCGCGATGCCGTCGCGACCTGGCCGTTCGGCCCGTACGACATCTGGACGTCATCACGTTCGATGACACGGCCGAGATCGTCGAACGTGTGGTGGTGCGAGCCGGCGGTGAGCGTCGCGCCGGTGCGGGCAAAGACGCGGTCGTCGGAGGTCCCCGACACCGTACTGACGATGCGGCTCGGAAGCCCGCTGGCCTCGTATTCGTAGAAGTAGCTCGCGTCGGCGTCCGTCGACTGGCTCAGATAGCCACGAGGCGTGTACTGGAAGGCGCGGTGCAAGCTCGCGGACGAGACGCTGATGTCTTCGCTGTCGACGAGCCCGCGCGCGTTCATCCGCCGGCTCATCGCGGCGGCCCATGCCGTGCTGTTCTGATTCATACCGACGCGCGCGTGCGTCAGCGGGTCGTGCGTGAGCGTGACGACCTCGTCGTCGGCCAGCGGACCGCTGTACGTCGCCCACAGCGGGCGTCCCTGGCCGTCGTACCCATAGCTCGCGAACGGGTGACCATCGCGCTTCGTCGCGACGACGCGCCCATGCATGTCGACGATGTTCGCGTCGGAGTCCTGCGCCAGGACGGCTCCGGCTCCGTCGTAGACGGTCGTTGTCTGCTTGCGCACCGCTCCGCTGTCGAGATACGTGAGGTCCGTCTGGACCGTGCGCCAGCCCTTCACGTCGATGCGATGGCTGCGCTCGGAGCCGTCGGGACGATACGTGATCGTCTTCTCGTAGCCCTCCCCGGTAATGGCAGTGAGGAAGCCGCGCGTGCTGCGATCGAGCGGCGCGGACGGGGTCGCACCGTCGTAGTAGAAGTCGAAGGCCAGCGTCTCGCCACTCGCGACGTCGAGGTGGCGCTCGCGCGTGACTCTGCCGATGGCGTCGTGCGTAACGGTGACCTGACGGATCGGCGTTCCCGCATGCGCGTTCTCCGGCGGCGGCGAGAACTCCTTCTCGAGCAGCAAGGAGGTGCTCGCGTCGTAGCGGTAGTCGACCGTCGCCACACCTGCCCGGGTGATGCGTTTGAGCCGCCCGAAGTCATCGAAGTCGGCGCGGTGATGCGCGCCGTCCGCGAGTCGGACACCACGGAGCCGTCCGAGAGCGTCGTAGACGAAGCCCGTCTTCGCGCCGGACGGGTCCTGATGCTGGACGAGCTGCTGCCTTTCGTCGACCGATGAAACACTTGCAAACTCGTCGTTCTCGACCTCCGTGCGCGTGAGCACGCCATTCAGCTGAAGGCTGCTGACGACCAACCGTTCCACATCCGCGTGGAGCCTGGTCGTCGCCGTGACTGGCGTACCGAACAAGGACGACTGCGCTCCCGCTGTCGCCGATGCGGACGTGTAGAGAGAATCGACGTCGAGCGACGATGGATCTGAAATAGCCGCGACGGGGCGCGTGAATGACGTCGTCTGACGTGATGTCCGCAGGCGCTTCGTGAGGCTCTCGAATCGCCAGCCCTCCGGGATGAGACGGAGGGTCGCCATGACATCGCCGGATCCGGTCGCGAGCTCCGCGGAGCGCGCGATCGACGACGTGCTCGCGTCAACGAGCGTCGCCATGGTCATCAGCGCCGGTTTGGTCGCCGTCGCATACCGGTACGTGAGGGCCAGGTTCGGGGAGGCCTCCGATGCACTGGGACTGAGATTGTTCCAGCTCTTCGCTAGCCGCTCCTGCCCGTCGAATCGGAAGAACTGTTCGTGAACGAGCGACCCACGGTCGACGACCAGCTTCCGAACAGCGTCGGTCAGCGGATCGCGCTCGGCATCCATGATGACGCCGTCGGGTGCAGTGACACGTCTCAGGAGCGGAAAGACGGGGTCGTAGTCGAACGTCGTCGTCCCCTTCCCGGGGCTGGAGATCGTCTGCACCAGGCCATCGTCCCTGTAGGTGACCTCCTGCTGAACGATGCTCGCTCCGCCAGGGTCGACGATCGCGAGCTGAGTGAGCAAGCCGCGCGCGTCGTAGGTGCGTGTCGCCTCGTGCCGGAAGTCCAGCGTCGCGTCGACGTGCGTTCCCGTGAGCACCGTGCGCTCGGGGATGCACATGAGGTTCTTCGCCAACGCGGCGACGGTTGCGTACTGCGACTGCGTGAGGAGGACGTCATTGGAGCTGCTCGAGCGCTCCGCGGTCGGGCAGAACTCTCGGTCGTACCCGAGGACCTCTTCCTGCTCGAGCCGGACGACCGGATTCAGAGCATCCGTGCTCCGCCATCCGGCCCCCTGCGACTTGAGCCGCTTCCACCCGATGCCGAAGGAGATCGCGTCCTCGTAAGTCCGGAAGGAGACGCGCTCGACACTAGGGGCGAGGTCGTCGTGCTCGATGCTCGTGAGCAGCAGCCCCGCGTTCGCGTCGTCGTTGAAGAACGTCATCGACGCGGTTCCGAGGGGCTCACGCCGCGCGACCGCGTCGAATCCAACGAGGAACAGGCCGCGCGTGTGAAGCTTCGGGCTCGCGTAGCTGTACTCGTAGGTCACGGGCTCGTGACCGGTTGTCTCGACGCGGAGCGTGTGGAGTAGGCTCTCGCGATTTCGCACGCCCGGAATCGCCGGCGCGCGCTCGTACTCGAAGACGAGCGCATTGCCTCTGCCGTCGTCGGTGCGCTTCAGGAGCCCCGTGGCGGGTGTCGTCAGCGCGATCGTGTAACCGGCGCCCGATGTTGCGTAGGCGAGCTCGGCCTCCCCGCTGCCGGCAAGGTCGAGAGGAACGGGCCGATAGGCACCGAAGGCGCTGAATGCCGGCACCGGGTATTGGCGCAGCAGCGAGCCGGTGTTCACGAAGAGGATCGCGCCACCGCTCTTGTAGAGGACCACGTCCGTGAGCCCGTCGTTGTTCGCATCGACGAAAAGCGACTGGTAGGTGTTCGGACTGGGGAACGAAGCCCCTGTCGCAGTGATGAAGCTCAGCGTCTTGCCCTGCGACTCGAACTGGAAGTTGCCCTTGTTGAACCAGACGACGAGGCTGCTCAGAACGCGCCCGACGATGTCGGGCAGACCGTCACCATTGATGTCATGGACCCACGACGCATCGAGGTTCACGCTCGGCAGGAGCGCACCGCTCGCGACGGCGCCCCATCCGTAGCCCGACGCCGTGCTGACATTCGGAAGAACTTGATAGCCGCCGCTCGCAACCCGGATCAGGTCGGGCTGATGATCGCGGTTCAGGTCGACCAGCTTCGTCTTTGCACCGACCTCCCAGTCGCCAGCGAGGCTCGATTCCAGACGGACCTCGCCGTCGCGTCCACAAATCGCGACGTACGTCGCACCGCCGCTCTTCAGAAAGCCGACCACGCTGCTATCGGTGTCCTCGATGCGCATCCGGGCGAGCACACGCGGAGGGTTCGAAATGGCCGGCGCGCGTCGGCAGAAGGTGCTCGCCGAAGGGCTCGCAGGCGGTAGCTCCTCCTCGACGAAGCCGTCATCCGTCTGACGAAGAGCCGTCCCGTTCAACGCGACTTCGAGGTCGGGCCGTCCGTCGTCGTCGACGTCGAAGCCCGTCGACCGATTCGGCTGCATGACGTCGGGCCCATACTTCCCGAGGAAGGCGTCCAGCTTCGCGGCTCGTCGCGGCAGCGTGGCGGTGAGGAGCGGTGCGGCGCTCTCGTGCTCGAACGTGACCACCGGGGCCGCCTCGCCGGATGCGAAGGTCTGACGAAGCGACGACAAGTAGAAGCTCGGACCGAGCCCCTCGGCCGTGTACCCGATGTCGAAGCGCCATCGTTCCGTGAACGCGCCCGTGGTCGCGTGGCGTACGAGCGCCGTGACGCGCGCGACGCGACGATCGAGGACGACGGCACGACCGGAGCGATAGTCCGTGATGGGTGTTGCGATCGGCTCGGTGGTGATGGTCACCTTCGCCGGCGCGTCGCCCCCGCTGACGGCGCCGTACTCCACACTCTCGAGAAACAGTCTGCCCGACGCGTTCGCGACATACGCATACGTCGAGCGCTGGCCCGTTGGGGCTTCCGTTCTCACCAGGTTCCACGCGTACGTGCCGCCGCTGCCTGACTCGGTGGCAGCAGCGCCGCCGTAGGTCCACCGCTGTCCGTCAGGAAGGTAGGCGATGAGCGTATCGCTCGAGGGCTGCTCGACGCGCACGTGCGCGCTGAATCCCGTTGGGTACCAAGCACCGTCGCTCCCGCGGACCATGCGACCCCAGGGACCGGTGAGATCGTCGGTCGACCAGTCGAGATCGCCACGTTCTCGGAAGCGATGGATCTGGAGAGAGGACGTCGCCCACCCAGCCCCCCACTCCGAGAGCGGTGCCTCGGGCGAGTAGGACGGGAACGGCGTCGCGGGCAGTGGGCCCCGTTCCGTTGGAACGACGATGGGGAGGGGCAACGAGAAACCACCACGGCTCACGTCCGCCGGCCCGAATGCCACCCCCGCGTACTGGCCTGCGAGCGAGCCTCGCGAGGGTGGCGCGAGCTCGGGCGCCTGGACGCGGGAGTCCGAGAAGGCGACCTGCGCGTGGGCACTGCTGCTCGTCACGAGCGCGGCACCGGCCGCGACGACGACCCGTGTGAGCGTCGGCTTCATGGTGCAGGCACAGAACAGACGGGGACACCGCGAACGTCGCCGCCGGCCGGGTAAGCGTCGACTTTGAAGACGAGCACGAGCTCGTGAGCGGCGACCATCTCGACTGTGGGAAACCGCTCGCGAAGCCACGCGACGTTGAACGTGTACGTCGTGAACGGGGAGAAGCCTGCATGCTGGGCCAAGTCGATCAGCCCGTTCGGCTGGCCCAGCGCGGTGTTGAACGCGCTCAGAGCGGATTCGCTCTTCGAAAAGAGGAAACGGACCGAGGCATCCGCGGATATCCCACGGCCGAACGGATCCGGGACGAGACGGTAGGTTTCGGGCCCCGTCGTCAAGCTGAAGACCATTCGATCTCCGAGGAGGAGGCGGCTCGACCAAGCCTGCGGGTTGAGCGTGTCGTTGAGGCCGTCGTCGTCCGTGGCGACGACCATCGCCATCTGCGAGATCAGCGGAGCGCTCGCGTTGCAGAGAAGCGGCGCCGCGCCCGCCGCGCCCTCGTACACATCGTTCGGTTCCAGATTGAAGCTAGCTCTCTCTCTCGTGGTATCCAGCACCTGCCTCCAGATCGCGCGCGACTTTGCACAATCGAGCGCCTTCCACGGCGCCTCTTGGGCGCCGAAGAAGCGGGGATGCCGCACGCACGGCGTCGTCGACGTATCACCTGGCGCAGCGTCTACGTAGCGGGGGATGCGCACTGCGACGGTGCTCGCGCTCGTAGGCGGAGCGCTCAGCTGCGCGAACCGGATGTTGCTGATGAGCGAGTCGACGAAGTTGCTCTCGGCCAAGGCCACGCTGACGAGTTCGACCTTGCTCGCCGAGCCAGCCGACTGCGCCAGGTCGATGAGCGCGTTCGCCCGAGCTTGAGTCGCCGAGTCATTGGCGATGATCGTCAGCGCATTCGGCAGCCGGAGCCGCAACGCTGGACGGACGAACGTCACCGCCGCCTCGGCGACGTCATGAACTTTGCCCTCCAGTTGTGCAGAGTCGACGTGGCGAAGCGCGAGGCTCGCGACGAGTGCCTGCACACGGGCAAGTTCTTCGTTGGCGTTGAGCTCCGCGCGAACCGTTTCCCCTTCGGTCACGATGAGCGTCCGCTCGAACTCCTTCGCTGCGATCGAGACCTGACGTTCGGCGCGTGTGATCTCCTTGCCCACCCAGCTCGCGAAGAACTGCTGCACGAAGCGTGGGAGCGTCGCGATGTCACAATCGCAACCTTGAGCGACGATCTGCTGAGCGTCGAGTTGCAGCTGCGCCGACTCCGCAGGAAGCATCTGCCCCTGGGCAACGAGCGCATCACGCGTCGACGCGATGTGTTCGACAGCCGCACCCATCGGCGCGGCGAGTTGCTGGAGGGCAGCGCCAAGGGGGATGAGACTGGTGCGCTCGATCGAGAGCGGTGTCGCAGGCACGGCGGTTCCGCATGACGAGTCGTTCACCACGAACGTGATGTTCGCCGCCGTCTTTGCCACGATCGAGGTGAAGGGCGCCTGCACGACACGTACGTCGAGCAAATCCTCCGCTGTGAGTCCCGTGCGCCCGCCGACAGCCGGCTTGTAGACGACGGCGATGAGGCTTCCAGCGGGCGCCCAGGGAAACGGCGTCCCGGGCGCGCGGAGCCCGGACGCGAAGGCGGCCGTGAGTTGACGTTGCTGACTTGTTCCTTCGGACTCGGCGTTCGAACGTGACTGGCTCGTCCCGTGCGTTTCTTCCTCACAGGCCTGCGCGCTCACGCCGATGCTCGGGCCGACGGCAATCGGGAGACCGCCCGTGAATCCCGCAGCTGCACACAACCTCTCGCTGTAGCTCTTGCTCCAAAACTCGGAGTCTGTGGTGGTCGTCTGCTGCCCGGTGACGGCAGCTCCCTGCGCCGTCACAGTCAACCCCCAGCCCTCGGGCCCCGTCGTCAGCGTCGCGAGGGTCGCATCGTCGAGCACCTTACCGTCTGGCAACGTCAGTCCACGGAGCGCACAGGTCGGGCTCCACGTACCCAAGACTCTCAGGTTGACGATCTCGCCAGCTTGCACGGAGAAGGAAGCGAGCGGCTCGTGAACCATGACAGCCTCGAGCGTCGGAATGGCGCTGTTGGCGACGAACTTTGCATCGCGCGCGCTGAGCGTGAACGTGCGTGGGAGGCCACGCTGGATCGCATACCCCGGCCGTGCGTTCTCTTCGTCGATCAGCTTCTGGAACGACGTCATGAAGCTGCCGAAGCGAGCCTCCTCGTTTGCGTCTCGCAGGCGGAGCACTGCGATCTCCTGAGTGAGCTTGTCGAAACGCTTGGCGAGCGTCTCGAGCCTGCCTTTGATCACGGTCTCCGCCCTGTCGGTCTCGATCTGTTGAGCCAGCGCGTTCAGATCGGCGGTCGTGTTGGCGACATAGCTAATTCGAGCCACGTCGAGCTCGCCCTTCATGGTTTCGAGGAGCCCGAGCGTGAGGGCACGCTTCTCGGGCGTCAGCGCATCAGCGATTTCTCCTTCGCCGTGAATCGAGAGGAGACCGGTCGCCGCGTAGGATGCCTGACGACGCCGAGCTTCGTTGACGAACCGAGAAAAGGATGCGGCCGCGCGCGCGAGTCGAGCTTCGTTCGACGGTGGCCGGAGCAGGGCGGGCGCCGTCGGCGCGGATGGATCGAGCTCGTGCGCATCACGGGCCGCGCTCTCGAGTGCAGAGTGACCGGACGCGATGGCCGCAAGCGCCGCCCGCCATGGCTCTCCGCCGAGTTTCGTGGCGCTTCCCAGGCTCGCCGTCAGTGCTGGACCATCGTGCAGCTTCGCCAGCGCATCCCATAGCTCGCTGACGGCGGATCTTCGTCCGGCGCAGCCCTCGGCGTGGAAGCGACATCCGAGGTCATGCACGGCGCCCACGGCGTCGAGGTGCTTCGCAAGCCCCTGCAACGCGTCCGCGGTCACGGAGAGAAGGGGCGCATGCGTGAGTGGCGCATTCGCCGCGGGATACGCGGCGCTGAGAACTGTGCGCTCGACCACCGTCGCCGTGTGTTCGAGAGCCGATCGGCCCGCAGCGGCGGCCGTTGGGCTGACATCGAGCAGGGGCGCCCAGAATGCGCCGAGGACGGCCTCCGTGTCTTTCGCCAGCGCGGCTCGGAGCCCGGCGGCCTGTTCGTCCGTCGCCCCAGAAAGTTCGGCGTCCATCTTGTCCGCCGCCGCCGAGTACCACGCATCGATTGCGGCGAGGCGTATGCGAAGATCATCTTGCAGCGCACTCACCTTCGCATCGAACGCCGGGTCGCCCGCGATCGGCACCTCGGGCACCCCGCGGCCGAGGCCAGCGATGAGGAGCGTCTTCTCGAAATCCGGCGGCACCGCGGCACACGCCGCGACCAACGGGTCGGCAGCAGCGGCGCGCACGACGGCCGTCGCTTCGAGGCACGCCTTCGTGTCGAGCATCACCATCTGGCCGGAGCCGTGATGGCGAAGTGCTTCGCATGCGAGATACTTCCCGTAGGCGGAAGCGAGGGCCGCACCGCCTTCGCCCTGGCCGATCCGCGAGCGGCAGCTCCTGACGGCGTCGTCGAACGCCGGATTGCAGTTCGGCGCCGGAGCACGCAGGTAGAGTGACGCAACACTGTTGCGGGCGTCCGCGGGGAGGTGTTGTCCGTGCACCTCCACGAGCAACTTCAGCCCGCGGACGATGTCTGCGGCGATGCCTTCGTCGGCCGCGACTGGATGATCGACGCCCGGTGTCAGCACGTAGCGGGCGAGGTTCTCGGTGAGGCACTTGTACCGCTTCGCCACGGCCACGGGGGCGACCTTGCCGTCGACACCAACGAGGGGCGTCTCATCGCATGAGAGACAGCGCGGCTCCGGAGGGCGGGTCTCCGTTGCGCTCTGCAGCGCCTCGGCGAGCTTCGGTCGCGCGGAGAGGAACGTGCTGAAAGTGAGGCCCCGCTCGGACCGCTCGGGACGCGCATCGCACTCGCTTACTGGAGCGAGAGGATGACGAGGTAGGCGGCAGGCGTTCTGGATCGGACGCGCCGGATCGTCCTCGAACACCGTGGTAAACCCGCAGTACTGTCCGCTTGTCACAGTCTTCCAGGTGGGAACATTCGTTATCGTGAACTTGCATTGTATCGAGCCGTATTGCGGATCGGTGCGGACGCTGTACACGTCTCTCACGTACATCACGTATGGGTCGATGCCGCAGCGCATCCCGTTCAGCTCGACCTGCTTCTCCGCGCACAGACTCTCGAGCTCCCACTGCGCCCAATCCAGGCAGGTGGGGTCGTGCGAGCCCATGTCAGTTTGATAGGCGGAGACACCCTCCAACTCTCGGAAGACGTCGCGCGGATTGGGAAGATCCGCCGGTTCATTGGAGAGGCCGAAGTTCGGGTGGGCGCAGGTGTTTGGAGTCTGCGTCACGATCTGCTCGAACCCCAGCACCGACTGACCGCACTCCGGATCCACCCCGAGGGCATGACACTCGGGCACGTACTCCCAGACGCTCGAGCAGACTCCGGGCTCTGCCGGATCAGAGGGATACAGCTCCTCCAAACATTCCGCTGTAACTGGTGTCGCCTGGCGACCCAAGCGCTCGTCGTGATGCGAAGCGACCGAGCACGCCGAGAGCGCGACGAGGGCGAAGGCGGCCTTCAGGCCAATCGAGCGTTTCACGTTGTCCTTCTCCTGTTCAGTTCACCGGCTGCGTGGTGGACAGCTTCCTGGGCCATGGGAACAGCCCTGCAGCGCCGCCGCCCCAACACGAGATGGTCCCATCGACGCGTGACGCGCACGTCCAGAATGGCTGGTGTTCACGAGAGAGCGCGATCGTCAACGCGTCCGGAATCGCCGTGACTGGGGCCGCATGTGTGCGGTCGACCTTCGTACCGTCACCAAGCTCCCCGTGCTTGTTGTTCCCCCAGCACTCCACATGACGGTCGACTGCAATTCCGCAGGAGTGCCCGTCGCCCAGGGCGAGACTTGCGCTCGTCGACAGCGAAGGCATCGCCGATGGCACGAAGAGGTGCACGCGACTCGGCGCACCTGTCGCGAAGCTTCCACGTCCGTTGGAGCCCCAGCAGAATCTGGCGCCGTCAGAAAGGTACGCGCATGATGCATCACCGCCAGCGTCGATGCGGAGCGCGGGTGCGCGAAGCAGCACCGCTTTCGCAAGCTCCTTCTCATAAGGAGTGGGCTCGGCCTGACCGATGGATCCCCACGTGTTCGTGCCCAGACACGTCACATGGCCATTCGCGTCGAGCGCGCAAACGTGATTGCTCCCAGCCGCGATCTGCACCGCTCCAGTCATCACGTCCTTGCTGATGCTCAGCTCGTGGATCGCGCCGCCCGAAAGGCGCATCGTCCCCCAACACGCAACCGAGCCAGCCTTCCTCAATGCACACGTGAACGTCGCACCGGCGGCAAGACTGACGACCTCGCCGAGATCCTTCCCGAATCGCACCAAGCTGATCGAGTCACGTCGCGTGTCACCGAGCTGCAGGCTCTCTCCACCACCCCAGCAGGCCACCGATTCCGCGTCGATCGCACACGCGTGCCGCGCCCCCGCCACCACCTGTCTAACTCCCTCGAGCCCTGCGATGGGCCCAGGCCCCCGCGGTACCTTGCCCTTCGACCCTGGCCCAAGCTCGCCGTGATCGTTGTATCCCCAGGACCAGAGAGAACCATCCCCCGTTCGGGCAAACCCGGCGCGATCCGCTAGCGCCAGCTCGACCGCCGCCTCTGGGAACGGTACGTCCGCCAACTCGCGCGCTCCGGTCCACCGCCAGATCTGCGGGGCGACGGAGGCGCACGACTTCAGACTGAGTTCCTTTCCCGGCGCAAGCCCGGCGGCCGCCGTTACGCACTGCACCGTACTGCCATCAGGACTTGCGATGCGGATGTCCCCACGGACGTTGAAGGCGAGGTCGTCGCGCTTGGCGATCTGGTCACATCGGAACATGCGGGGGGACTGGTCGATCGAGAGCGGAGGGGCCATGCAAAGTGGCTTCGCTTGCGAGGCAAGGAAGCCTCTGCCCGCGAGCGTCCATCGCTGCCGGAGGCTGTTCGTGCAGGAGGCGGCACGAGGTTTGTCGTCCTCCCCGAGCGTGAGGCAGCGATCGGAGGCGTCGCGCACTTCACCGTTCGTCGTGAAGACAAATCGCTGGCGCGACGTCCCGTCGCACGCACCACCCACGAAATCCTCGTCGGAGTCTTTCAGCTTCGAAAGGCAGATGTCATGCGCTCGCAGCTCGACGGCGCCGAAGAAGAAGCGTTGAGTCGGTGAGCCGATACAGGCAGATACGACGAGTTTGGCATCGCGTTGGACGCTCTCGCCAAGCCCGAGCGCAATGCATTTGGAAGGGTCGGCCGCGAGGCGAATCGCCCCACTCGCAATATCGAATACAACGGATTCTGCCGGAGGATTGGTGCAGTCGCGGAGCTCCACGGGGGCGCCAGGAAGAGCGGGCGCCGACATGCACTGCTCCATCTCGGCGGCGAGAGAGCCCCGCGCAAACTTCGTATCCGACGTGTCGGCGGGAACGTACGTTCCCGCGCCACAGCTGCAGGCGTCACTGTCCACACCGGTGCATTGCAGCGTGGCGCCAGCTGGACAGCACGGCCCCGCCAGGCACCATCCGAGGGCGGATGATCTCCGCGTCAACGGCGCGTCGCGCAGCTCGCGTGCGGTCGACCGACAACCAACGATTGCGAGCATCGAGAGCCCGTATAGCAGGAGGCAGCGGGCCATTCGGGTACGCACCGAAACGCCACGTTGTTCCAATTGGTCGACCTCGAAACGCATGAACCCCCCCCCTCGGAGGTCCCTGGCCACGCCCCGAGTCAACAATCATTGTTATGAAAATCACTTCATGGCTACGACTCGCAGAGAGCCAATGTGTAGCTGAATGGCCACAAAACCGACGATCCCTCCTCCGCACGGGCCTGTAGCGTGGCGCCCGGCAGTGCGAGCTCTCTCGCGAGCGCCGAACGAGGAGCCCGTCGTGATGACGATGGCGATGACACGGGAAGGTCCGCCGCCACCATGCCGCTGTTGTGGATCAGTGGGCTTCCGAAGGCCGTACTTGCGAGCGCACTCTTCTGCGCGTCGAAGAACGTGCTGAGCACACGGAATGCTATGTCCCCCCTCCCGCCCCCTCCCCTCATCTCGATAGCCGTCGAGCACCGACGCGACGCCACACCGAATCGCGCGGGCGCACTCAACCACAACCATCACCGACAGGCAATCAGCAATTTTACTGATGTTTGAAGTCGATCGTCGGAAGTCCTATTTGCGTCGTTCGTTGCGGCAGTCGCCTGTCACACCTGCCACGACGTAAAGTTCGCTCATCCCCCAAGTCACCATCTTGCCAATCGAGGCACTTGTGCGCAGGCCGCCGACTAGGACAACCGCGCGGTCGACACCGTCGGTCTGCATCCAGGCAAGCGGACCAGCCGTCGACCGGCATCGAGCTCGTACAGTCCTCTACTCATCCCCCGGAGGCGCCACGACGTCGCCCGGCGCGGGGAACCCGCACTGCTCCGCAGCTGCCTTGAAGTCTGCCTCGCAGCTCGGGCACCCGTCGAAGGGAACCATGGTGACGGGCTCGCGGTTCTTGCGGCAGGTGCAGGTCGCCTTTGGGCAGTGGCAGTCGATGGCGTACCGATCGTCTCCGCACCTGTAGAGCCGAGCCGTGTTGCAGCTGCTTTCCCGTGGGGATTCGAACGCTCTTTCGACGATGCACGTGGTCGGGGCCACACCTGCGTCGGGAGACGGCGCGCCGTCCTCCCCGCCATCGTTCGAAGGTGAGCTCCCCCCGGTTGACGTTTCGGCGCCGTCAGAAGGCGCTCGGGTGTCGTCCGCGCACGCTCCACACAGAGCGGCGGCGAAGAGCGCCACGATGGACCCCCTGCACATGTCGTCCTCCTCCAGTGCGAGCCACCTCGCCCCTCCGGCAAGTGATGTAGCGTCGCGCCTGTGCAATCGCCGCCAAGTCGCTCGGCGATCACTCGATCGACGATTTTTCTCATTTTGTCGTTCCAGGCGAATCCCCGCTTGCCCAAAACGCCGGAAGAGCAGCGTTTTCATGGGCCAGGGACGTGTACAGGTGCCCGAGCCTCGGCGCCCCGCACACACCGAGGCGGAATTCTCAATGCGACACTTCTGCGTGTTTGGCTGTCGTCGGCAGCATGGTGGCCCCGCCGACGACGTTCCCTGCACCGTGGGCAAGGTGTCCGTATTCGCGTCGAGGCCGAAGCCATCGGACGTGCCGCTAGCTTCGGCGCTTTACCCGATGAACGCGGTTGCGGGCGACGCGGTTCTCGGCAATCCTCCGTGCACGCGTTGGCTCGGCTGGTCAGCGCAGGTGGTGTCGGGGGTTCCGATGACGAAGCTCGCCTCAGCGGAACGCGGGATTGCGACGCGCTCCCGCATCGGCTCACGGAGAGGACGACGACGTCCGCATACGTTCGCATCGCTCGTTGCCCGGTCGGCGTGCGCGGGGGTTCTGATCCTTGCGATGGCCGCATGCGCTAACCAGGTTCCGATCGCCATCGACGATGCAGGGAGCCCCTCGGCCCCATGCGAAGTCGGGACATTCGACCACGATTCGAACCCTGCCACGGCGTGCGTCCCCTGGAGCACGTGCCAACCAGGGACGTTCGTCACGAGCACGCCCTCGGCCACGACCGATCGATCCTGCACGGCGTGCGCGCCCGAGACCTTCAGCACGACGACGAACGCGTCGAGCTGCACCCCCTCGAGAACGTGCGCGCCGGGAAGCTACGTGAGCACAGTCGGTACGCCCGAGGCGGATCGCCAGTGCACGGCATGTCCTGCCGGACAGACCAACACGACGAAGAATGCCGCGGCTTGCGCCCCACTTCCTGCCGCCCTCGCCGCCGGCGTGCATCATACCTGTGCGCGCCTCACCGACGGCTCCGTCCGTTGCTGGGGCAGCAACCGCTACGGCCAGCTCGGCGACGGGACGACGACGGATCGGCTCGTTCCTACACCCGTGCCCGGTCTCTCCGGCGTCACGGCGCTCGCGCTCGGCGCACTGCACACCTGCGCGCTCCTCAAAGATGGCTCCGTCAGCTGTTGGGGGGAGACCAGGACGGGCGGCGAAGTAAGCCGCACGCCCGCGACCGTCCCCGGCCTCGCCGTCGTCACGAAGCTCGTCGCCGGTTGGCGCCACACCTGCGCGCTCCTCACAGATGGCTCCGTCCGCTGCTGGGGATACAACCAGGATGGACAGCTCGGCAATGGAACGAGATCGGACAGCGTCTCGGCTACGACCGTCGCCGACCTCTCGGGAGTCGCCAAGCTCGCCGCCGGCGGAGACCACACCTGCGCGGTGCTCAACGACGGCGCCGTGCGGTGCTGGGGACGCAACCTGCATGGCCAACTCGGCGATGGAACGGTATCGCCCACACTCTATCCACTCGGCGTTCGCGGCATCTCCGGCGTCACCGAGCTCACGGCGGGTGGGGACCAGACGTGCGCGCGCCTCACCGACGGCGCCCGCCGGTGTTGGGGATCCAACCGGTTCGGCCAGTTTGGCGACGGAACGACGACGGACAGCCTGTCGCCGACTGCGGTTCCGGATCTTCCTGGGATCCTCGAGGTCGCGCCCGGCGCCTCCCACACGTGCGCGCGCCGCGTCGATGGCACAGTCCGCTGCTGGGGGAACAACGAGGACGGTCAGCTCGGCGACGGGACGACGACGCAGCGGCTCGCGCCCGTCGCCGTACCCGGTCTCGCCGACGTCGCGGAGCTCGCCGCGAACGTGACCCATACGTGCGCGCGCCTCACCGACGGCTACGTTCGCTGCTGGGGAAACAACGAGGACGGTCAGCTCGGCGACGGAACGACGGACCAACGGCTATCTCCGAGGCTCGTCTCCTGGTAGGTGCCTCAACGTCCTATCGGATGGGCCGCTGACCTCGAGCCGCCGTCGAGGCGGCGCCCTCTTGCCTGCGCTGTCGGTCGGAGGTCATCGTCTTCGTCCCTCCGAGCCCGCAGACGCTACGCCCGCCAAACGGAACGCCGCAGCGGGACGTCGCGGCGTACTCGCGGATGGCCCGGCACGGGTCACGCTCGGCGCCGCAACCGGACCTCGAGATCCCCGATCGAATGACGCTCACACGGTCGTGCGACAGATGATGTCGCACGGCGGCAGTCGCCTTTCGCTGGCGGATGAGCGACGCCGCAGAGCGACCGGCGGGCCCGCGCCCGCCATCGACACAGACGGTGCAGCATCCCGCACGTCGAAGCCGTGGGGCGGTTGGACGAGACTGCTCCGGCACGCAGTGAGCTTCCGGCGGCCCGACCCGCACCTCGGTCCGACGCCCGACGGCCATCGCTTCTGCTCCACCTGCGAGCCGCCGCGAGTGCCCGGTGACACGGAAGGTCTGCCGTCTGGAGTCGCGCGCCGTGGTCGCCGATCAGCACGCGACGCGGCGATCGTTCGCCCCTCCGCGCGCCGTGGAGTGGCGGAACGCGGCAACGCTGCGGCGCGGCGAGGCGTGAGCTACGAAGGAGAGACATGAGCGGCGGGCACATCACGCTCGACACCAGCACCGACGATGCCGTCCCGTACTTCAACTGGGACACCCCCGTGACCAACGCGGCCGTCCGGCGTGCGCTCGTCGACGGAACGGAGGACGACAAGCTCTTCTGGATCGGTCGCATCCTCCGCGAGGCTCGTTATCTGGACGTCTGGACATACCTGAGCCTGCGGCGGGATGTTCTGCCGCGCTGGGAGCGGCTCCGACCTCAGCTGGGCCGGCAGCGCGCGTTCTGGGAGTTCCTCATCGGTCAGTGGCGCGAGCATGGGCTCATCTAGCGAAAGCGGACGGCTCTCGCAGCTTCAACGCGATATCCTCACGGCGTTCTTCGAGCGCGCCTCCGGGTTCTTTCTGACCGGCGACGCTGCGCTCGCGCACTTCTATCTTCGACATCGCGGGACCGAAGACCTCGATCTCTTTGCCCCGCCCGACACCGACATCCGCAGCGGTGTTCAGGCCCTCGTGGAGGCAGCTGCCTCCGTCGGCGCCTCTGCCCGCGTGGTCCGCGAGAGCGGGGACTTCAAGCGCTACGCCGTCGAGCGCGGTGACGAGCTGACTCTCGTCGCTCTGGTGCTCGACCGAGCGCCCCAGGTCAGCGAGAAGCTCGTGTTCGGACGCATCCGCGTGGACGCTCCACGGGAGATCGCGGCCAACAAGCTGTGCGCATTGCTCGACCGCGTGGAACCTCGCGACCTGTTGGATCTCCGCCTCCTGCTCGCGAGCGGGCTCTCCCTCGAGACGGTCCTCGCTGATGCGCAGCGGAAGCACGCCGGCGCGGACCGAGCCACCATCGCCTGGGTACTTTCCGGCACGCCGGTGGCGCCGACCGCGCCGATCCCGGAAGGCACGACGGCCGAAGATCTGGACGCTTTTCGTCGCGAGCTGATGAACACGTTTACACGCATGGCTCTGCCGGACGAGTAGCCGGTCCTCGTCAACGGGCGCGAGCGCGTGCGCGCCGCACACTTGCGCGACCGCTCCTCCTCCTCCGCGCGGAGCCTCTCCCCGGCAACCTCGCCGCGATCTGGGCGGCAACGTCCGTGGAGCCCCCCGGCTGCTCGATGGTCTGAAAGGCAACTCGCCGAGGCCAGCCGCAAGCGCAAAGTCGTTCGCGCCCGGATGTGCCCACGGCTTCTCCTCGAGGCCGCTCCGGCTCGCGCGGCGGATCGTCGCTCTCGCGGCTTCCGCTGCGGCGCCGGCGCTGGTAGGGCAGGTTTCCGATGAACTGGGACGATGTCCTCGACGCGCTCGACGCCGCTCCCCTCGCGACGTGGGCGCCGCCATCGACCTGACCGATCTGCGCGGCGACGATCCGGCGCTCCTCGACGGGGTACGCGCGCTCGCACGTCAGACCGGCGCCCGAACGCTCGCGGATCTCGCGCGGGCGCCGGAGATGGACGATGTCCTCCGCTACTCGCTTCCGCGGCAGGAGCGGCGGGCGTTCTACAAGGCGATGGCGGGCGCGATTCGCAAGCTCGCGCGTCAGGGTCAGGGCACGGAAGCGCCATCCTCGCGCGCGGCGAGCGCCGGACGCGCTCCGGCCGATGACGTCCCGCGCGGCGGCAGCGCGCTCGAGGACTGGGCCGCGCGCCACGGCGTCGCGCCTGCGCTCGAACAGCAGGTGCGCGTCTTGGTCGGAGCCAGCGACCGCTACGGGTTCACGTTCCGGCTCCGCGATCTCGTCGATGTCGAGCAGTACCCGCAGACGGGGAGAAAGCAGGGACTCGACCGCGAGGCGCTCCGCGACACGGGGCTGTCGGTGCTCCAGCGCGAGGTCGATGCGCAGGCGCCCGTGATCGGCCTGCGCACCGCGTTCGAGGCACGGCGCCGCGCGCCGGCGGACAGCTGGCTCGCCGAGCGCATCGCGTCCTTCTCCGCGGCCATCGAGCGCCTCCCGTCCGTCGCCAGGAAGCGACCGACGCCGCTCGCGTCGCAATACCCGAACGCCACGGTCCGCTTCGAGCCGCGACCGCCGTCGTTGGTCGTCGAGATCGGCTACCTCGAGCACTCCGTGGCCCTCACGAGCGGGGCCGTCACGAACCGTGGGCCCCACTGGCACGGATCCGTCGAGCGCGAGGAGCTCACGCGCGCGATCCTGGAGTGCGCGATCGACGCCCTGTCCGATCCCTCGGGAGGCCTCGCCGCCGAGATCCTCGGCTGGAGAGCGACGCCGCTGCACGAGCACGTGCTCGCCGACTTCCGCCGCGGGCTCGCAGCGGCCAAGCCGAGCCCGCCGCGAGCGACGACGCAGAGGAGCGCGTCGCCTTCCGCATCCCCGCCGCCGCCGCTGCCCGGGCCACCGAGCTGGCGCCGCAGGTCGTCCTCCAGCGTCCGAAGAAGGGCGCTGGTTCACCGTCGGGCGAAAGGTCTCTGCCTCGGACGCGATCCGCATCGGCGGCCTCTCGCCTCTCGAGCGCGAGATTCTCGAGATGTGCGTCATGCTCGAGTCGGCACGGTTCCACGTCCCGGGAGACGCGTACCGCGCGCGGGCCCGGCTCTTCGAGCTGCTGTCGGAGCACCCTCGCGTCCACCTGGACGACGCCAACAAGACGCCCGCACGTGTCCGACGCGCGCGCGGCTGCCTGCGCGTCCGCGCCGGCGAGGACGGGTTCCATGTCGAGCTCGCCATCGGAGGCGTCGTCCCCGAGTCGACGCCCCTTCGACGGTCCGGGCCGGCTCGCGCGCGAGCGCCTCGTCGTCGCGACCGATCCGCGCACCGCCACGATCCACTTCGCCGAGCTCGACGACGCGACGATCGCGCTCTTGCTCGCGCTCGAGGCGAACCCGGGCGCGCTCACGAGCGAGGGGCTCGACGCGCTGCTGGGCGCCGTCGCGACGTGCCCGGAGCTCGCCGCCGATCTCGAGCTCCCCGAAGAGGTCCCCGGCGATCCGATCGCTGCCGACGATCGCCTCGTCGTGCAGCTCTCTCTTTCCGGCGACGGCCCCCTCGCCTTCGGCGTGCGTGTCCGTCCGATCGCCGGCGGTCCCGCGCTCGTCCCGGGCTCACCTCCCCGACACGTCTACGGGCTCATCGACGGCAAGCGCGCGTTCGCCGCCCGCGACCTCGACGTCGAGGAAGAGCCCGCCGAGCGCCTCCTCGCCGAGCTCCCGCTCGCGAGCGCCGAGCGGGAAGCGCGACTGGTTCGGCGTCCGCGGCGGCGCCGATGTCGACGGCAAGCCGATCGGCATCGACGCGCTCCTCGCGGCGGCCCGCGCCGGACGACGCTTCGTGCGCATGGCCGGCGGCGATCTCGTCGCCATCGATCGCGAGCTCCGCGGACGCCTCGCCCGGGCGAGCGATCTCCTGCACGAGACGAAGGACGGCGTCGTCGCCCATGCCCCTGCCCTGTCGGCGGTCAGCGAGCTGGTCGAGAGCGAGGACGATCAAATCGCGGCGGCCAAGGAGTGGCTCGAGCTGCGCGCGCGCGTACGGTCCGCCGAGGCCAGCGAGCCGGCGCCGCTGCCCGAGGGCGTGCGCGCCGAGCTCCGGCAGCTCGGGTGCGGAGGGGCGGTTCGCCATTCTCGCGGCGCTGACGCGCCTCCGGCAGCTCGCCTGCCATCCGAGGTTGCGCGATCCGGCATCGACGGTCGCGTCCGCCAAGCTAGAGAGCGTGCTCGGACTCGTCGACGAGCTGAAGGACGCCGGACATCGCGCGCTCGTCTTCAGCCAGTTCACGAGCCACCTCGAGATCGTGGCGCAGGCGCTGGCCGCGCGGGGCATGCGCTGCTTCGAGCTCGACGGCTCGACCCCCGCCGACGTCCGCGCCGATCGCGTGCGGCGCTTCCAGGCGGGCGAGGCCGACGTCTTCCTCATCTCGCTCAAGGCGGGCGGCACGGGGCTCAACCTGACGGCGGCGGACTACGTGATCCACCTCGATCCGTGGTGGAACCCCGCGGCCGAGGACCAGGCGAGCGATCGCGCGCACCGCATCGGTCAGGACAAACCCGTGACGGTCGTTCGGGTGATCACGCGGGGCACGATCGAAGAGAGCGTCCTCGCGCTCCACGGCGAGAAGCGAGAGCTCGCCGAAGCGATCCTCGAAGGCGGCGACGTCGCCGCGCGGCTCTCGACCCAGGACCTCTTCGCGCTCATGGAGCGAAGCGCCGCCGAGGACGCGTCCCTCGACGGCCCGCCGGAGAGCGAAGAGGCGGAGAGCGTCGATTAGGATCGGCTGAACGGCGTTCCGGTGTCTCTGGGCATCGGCTCGCGGCCCTGCGCTTTGGCAGCGCACGCAGACAACACGTTGAGCGACCGCGCAGGAATCGACGTCCTCTGCGACCGAGTGCAATCGGGCTGCTACCGTCCGACTGTCCAGCCGCAGCCCGCGCACCGGAAGGCGGAGGGGTCAGCTCGCGCTTGCGCGCTGGACGTCCAGCGCTATCCCCAGATCACCCTCACTATTGAGGGAAGAGGCCAGACACCGATGCGGCTCGAAGCGACGATCCCCGATACGCGCGGCAACGCGGTTGCGAAGCTGGCGAACGAGCTTGGCATGAGCAAGAGCCAGCTCGTGGACGAGGCTCTCAGCCTGTTCCTGAAAGCCGTGCTGGAGGTGCGACGCGGTCGCCGCCTCGTCACTCTCGAACCTGGCACATCGCAGCCTGCGTGTGAGCTGGCCACCCCGACCCTTTCGGCGCTCGAGTGGGCGCGCGCGCCCGAGAAGCTCGATCTCCCATCGGGTGCGCTGAAGAAGATGGGTGAGCTCGTCGAGACCCCGCCGCCGCCCGGTGCGCGACTGCGTAGCGCCGCGAAGCGTCGAACGCGATGAGCCAGCGCGTACTGGAGTAGGCGACCACTCCTATCGAGCCGGGTGACAGCGCGTCAGGATTTTCGTCCGGCAAACACGCGCTCGACGACTACTTCGCCCGCCACGCGCTTGCCAACGACCGCAGGGGTCGGACGAGCATACGTTCTGCGACGGCGCGCGAGCGACGGACCCGAGCTACCCGACGTCCTCGGGTTCTACACGTTGAGCATGGCGAGCGCGGAGTCCTCGCAGCTCACCGGCGTTCTCGCGACGAGGCTTCCAAGATACCCGATGCCGGTCGCGTTGATTGGACGCCTTGGCGTCGATGAGAAAGCCCGTGGAAGGCGACTCGGCGAGACCCTTCTCATGGATGCTCTCCAGCGTGTCGTCGATGCATCCACCATCATCGGTTGTCTCGGCATCGTCGTGGACGCGAAGGACGAAGACGCGATGCGCTTCTACGAGAAGTACGACTTCGCATCGCTCGTGGACGAGGACTGGCCGCGGCGGATGTTCATGCCGATCGGCACCGCGCGCGCCGCGTTCGACGAGGACTGAGGGCTCGGGTCCCGGGTCGGCCGACGCTTTGCGATGGAAGAGCGGACCGAAGCCTGCGACGCGGTGACCTGGCGGACCGCAGTCACTCGACCCACTTCGCCGCTGCTTCCCTACTTCTCCCGATTCGGGCAGAATGGCAGGACCGGTCTATCCCAGGACGGGGACTCGAGGAGGGGGGCTTATGCGTCGACTTTCGTGGTTGCTGGCGTCCGCTGCGTCCATCGCGTGCGTCCGGATGCTTGGCGCTTGCTACCCGGGAACCGATTGCGACTTCGGGCTCTGCCCAGGGCTGCCCGCGCTCGACTACTCTCCGGAGGGCGGCACCGATGGTCAGATCGTCGCCCCCGCAGACTGCGACCTCGCGAAGAGCCCGAAAGATTCGCCCGCGTGCATCGACGAGTCCGTCGGGATCTTCGTCTCGCCGGAGGGAGACGACGGTGCGGACGGGACCAAGCAAGCGCCCGTGCGGAACATCACGAAGGCGGTCGAGCTCGCAGGCGCGCGTGGTCGGCCCCGCATCTACGTTTGCGAGGGAACGTACGACTCGAACGTCCAACTCGAGACGAGCGTCGCCATCCTCGGCGGCCTCACCTGCGCGTGGGCCCCGTCCGAGGAGGCCAGACCGAAGCTCGCGCCAGCGAAGGGCATCGCCCTCCGCGTGACGAAGGTCGAAGGTCCGGTGCAGATCGAAGGCCTCGACATCGTCGGCTCCGCAGACGCGGCGGTACCGGGTGACTCGGCGATCGCCGCGTTCGTGTCGGAGTCCTCGAACGTCACCTTCCGCAATGTGAACCTGACCGCCGGTCCCGGCGCGGCCGGGGCAAAGGGCGCGAGTCGCTCGAACTACGCTGGGGCGACCGCGTCGAAGGGCGGCAACGCGAGCGGCGCCACGGGAGGCACCGGCGCATCTTGCTCGTGCGTCGACGCGACTACCTCGAAGGGCGGCAATGGAGCGGCCGGCAACGGCGCCGACGTCGGCAACGGATCTGCGATGCCGGCCGTGGGCACTTTGAACGGCGGCTTGAGCGGTCCGACGTGTACCGTGGGCCAACCCGGCGCCAACGGCGCAGCAAACGGCACGGGTGCGCCGGGAACAGCTTCAGGAGTGCTCGCTCCGAACGGGTGGCTCCCGGCGACACGAGTTGAAGCTGCTCCGAACGGCAACCCTGCCCAAGGAGGAGGCGGAGGTGGAGCGGAGACGAGTTTTGACGGTGCCGGTGGCGGCGGTGGATGCGGCGGATGCGGCGGCGCAGGCGGCGAGCCTGGCACCAATGGGGGTTCCAGCTTCGCGTTGCTGTCGTTCCGATCGGCTGTGACAATCGACGGCGGTGCGGCGGTCGCGTCTGCCGGTGGGCGGGGCGGAGACGGCGGAGACGGCCAAACCGGACAGGCAGGCGGTGACGGAGGCGGTGCCAGCGCGTGCAAGGGGGGCCCCGGCGGTCACGGCGCCGGAGGAAGTGGTGGCGGCGGCGGAGCCGGCGGCCACTCCGTCCCCGTCGCCTTCGTCGGAGACGCCCCCCGCATCGCCGGCGCGAAGCTCACCCCCGGCCCGAAGGCGGACGGCGGCGACGGCGGTAAGCCGGGCCAAGGCTCCGGCAATCCAGGCGCCGCAGGTACTCCGGGTCCGGCAGGCAAGGCCCAAGAGACGCTCGCCCTCTGACTTCCCGGCGACGAGACAAACCTCTGCGCTGCGATGAGCCCCCTCGTCGGAAGGCGGCAGCCGAGCACGCCGCAGCGATCCACCAAGGAACACCTTGGTCTCGAAACGATCGACCGCGCTCGCCTCGAGCCGACGAGGAGCACGCCGCTAAGCGCGCGGCTCACCCGACCGCGCTGAGGCGAGTCGCCCGCCACATCATCGGCTGGGCCTCGGTGACGGGAGAGTAATTCGAGCAGAACATCGTTGCGACGCGTCGTCGGCCCCCCGAGAGCCGGCGCTAGAAACCGCGCCCTCTCCCTGCTACTCGGCAGCGCCATGGGACGATCCAAGCCCGCGTGGCAGGTGATGCTGCCCGGCGGAAAGAGCGCCGACGCCTACTCGCTCGACGAGCTCCGTGCCGCCAAGCAGGCCCATGCCTTCCTGACCGAGGACATCGCAGGCCCACCGGAGATGGGCCGGTGCATACGCGCGTTTCGGTATCTGCTCTTCTTCGGGATCGCGTGCGTTGCGGAGGACAAGTATCCGCCGCTAACGCGGGCCTGGAAGGATCTCGAGCGCCGCTTCATGCACGATCCCGCCTTCGACGATGGGATCTTCATCCAGAGCTGGCTGCTCATGGACTTTCCCTTCGGTCCCGCCGGTCAGACCGCGCTCGACTACTTCGACGAATTCTTGCACGGCACCGATGCGGCCGCCGAGATGCGCCCCTTCATCGAGTCCGCTCGCAAGAGCCGCCTCGGCTTGCATCAGGACGTGATGCGCACGAAGAAGGTCGCCAAGTTCCGCGAGTTGCTCAGCGGGCGAACGACCGAGGTGGTCCCGACCATCGAGGAATACGGCAAAGGCGAGATCCTTCTGGTCCGTGCCATCACGTGCGGCGAGCACGTCTACTTCTTCGGCAACCCCAAGGGCTTCCCGAAGGAGAAGAAGGAGGTCATCGAGGACATGGTCCTCGACAAGCTCTTCTCCATCAGCCACGTCGGTGACTCGATCGCTCAGTACGAGACCTTCATGAAGCTCGCCGGGCCGTACTGGATGTCCTGCGTGTGCTCGGACGAGGATGCGCCTGTGCTCGCCTCAGATCATTATCGGACGTACCTCGAGCGCCGGGCCTGAGCGCAGGCGATGCTTCGCGCGACCGAGACGGAAGCTCGCCGCACCACCGAGGCTCGGCTCCGGGAGGCCGAGAAGCGGATCGCGGAGCTCGAGATCGAGGCGGCACGCTCACGCCGCTGACTCTCCCCACGAGGGTTGGGTCCCGCTACGTCTGGCTACCGCCGGCGAATCCTCCACGCTCGGCGCACGTGACTCGCGACGACGAGGCCCGTGATCACCACGAACACGCCGCCCAGCCCGAACGCAATCCACACCTGCCGATGGACGGCATCCACGCACGCTCGATCTCCCTCGAGAAAGCAGGCGTTCTCGAGCAAGACCGCAGCCGAGAACAGGTACCACCCAGCGAGCAGGCAGAGGCCGGCGACGGCGAGCGCCGCGAACATCGAGCCCGGTCGTTCAAGGCGCGCCAGCATCGGCCCCTCGCATCTTTTTCGCGGCGTCGTCTGCGAGCGCCTTGTCGAGCGTGTTCGTCTGACACTTGTCGATGATGCCGTTCACGACGGTGTGGCAGTCGTTGATCCCTGGGATCCACGTCCCTGTGTTCTTCCCGATCTCGAGCTCGCGATCGACGCACGCCTCGTCGACGCCGCCCTGGACTTCGCAGTTGTCGGCCGGCTCCTGCGAATGATCGATGAGCTTCGTCCGTAGGTTCGGCGGTCCGCTCTCGCCATGGCCGGGGACCGTACCGTCCTCGGGCCCCATGCCGACTGATTTGTCGGTTGTCTTGAGCCACCAGTGCTGCGCGCCGTGAATCGAGCTGCCCGGAAGGTCCGCCGTCCGCTTGCAGATCTTCACGCCGGCGGCGGGCTGCTCCGACGCCGCACGTCGCGCGGCTTCCCGGCTCTGAAGCTCCGACTCCACGTTTGCCAGCTCCGCAGCGTCGCGTCCGCGTTCGGCGTACGAAGCGCTCCTGGAGAGGCGCGCACGTAGCGCGCTCGCTTGATGGTCGAGGACGAGGTCCGGGAGCGCCTTGCACTCGGCGGGCGAGAGCGGCGGCGCCGTCGACCTCGAGGCTGCGGCTTGCTCCGCCACCCCTGCGCCATAGTGAGCAGGCGGCGTCGGCGTGGAGTCCTTGGGTTTGGCCGACGCACCTGCAGCGGCAGTCGTCGAAACCTGGCGGCCTTCCTCGACATCGCTGCACGACATGACATCCGCTCGGCATCCCGATTTACGCTCGATTCCAGACATGGCGGACCTATCGGCCGCCCACGCCGCCGGTTGCTTGAATTCGTCAGAGTCGCGCTCCGGCCCTTCACGACCTACGACTCGTCACCTCCGCCGGTCTCCTCTTCGACGCCAAGCTGCCCGGATGCCGCGCGGCGCTGTCCTTCGACCTCATGCTCGACGTCAGAGTCGTCCGCCAACACCAAGTTGCGGACGTGGTGAGACGGGTCCGCCACCTCCACGTCCACAGCCGTCGCCCCACCCTGCTGGCCCTCGGGCCGGCCCGATCCGGCCCGGGCCAGCCTCGCTCGCTGGCAACACGTCGAAGTCCCACAGCCGCGCTCACGGCACGCCAGGTGCTCATGACCGCCGCGTGGCTGCACGAACCTCTCGCGCTATGCTCCCGACCGTGACCTCGCTGCGTGCTCGCTCGCTCCAGCATGTCCGGCCCGTCGTGCCGCTCCATTTCCCCGAGAGCGAGCCGGAGTCCGAGCGCATGGGCCAGAGCGGCCGTCACTATCTCATGTGCAAGGCGCTCTACGAGATCCTGCGCGCCGCCGCCGGCGACGAGCACACCGTCTCGTGCGACGCCTTCGTCTACTTCGACGCCGCAAATCCCGAACGGAAGCTCGCGCCGGACGGCGCAGTCAAGCTCGGGGTCCCGCAACACGTATTCGACTCCTGGAAGACCTGGGAGCGCGGAGCGCCCGAGCTCGCGTTCGAGATCCTTTCGCCCAGCGACTCGCCCGAACGCTGGACGTTCGAGGAGACGCTCCAGCGCTACCGCGCACTCGGGGTGAGCGAGCTCGTCGTCTTCCACGTCGACGACAACCCCGGCTCACGTCTCCGCGTGTGGGACCGGATCGACGGCGACCTCGTCGAGCGCACGGTCACCGGCGAAGCCACGCCCTGTTTGACGCTCGATGCACACCTCGTCGTCGCGCCTGTCGACGATCTCCCGGCTTGTGTCCGCCTCGCTGGCGATCCCGAAGGACGCGATCTCTTCCCGACCGAGACAGAAGCTCGCCGCACCGCCGAGGCTCGGCTCCGGGAGGCCCAGAAGCGGATCGCAGAGATCGAGATCGAGGCGGCGCGCTCACGCGGCGAGTGACGAACCGGAACGCCGGGAGCTGCGAGAGCGCGGTCGCGGTCGTGCAGGTTGGTCACCTCGCTGTTGGTCGCCTCGCACGCAGGAGGGGCCGGGGTCGAGGGATGCCGCGTTGACAGCCACGGCGATCTCGATGGACCGTTTCGCTCGATGGCGTCACGAAAGAGCCACTCACGATCTCCGTCCGGTGCGATTGCTCGCATCCCGCCGTTACCGCGAGTCCCGAGAGCGCCAGCGCTGGGGCTCGATCCGAGGCAGAAACGCACGATGCGGATCCTCGGAGTGCTCACGGACCACGTCGGACGAAGCATGCGGCTCGGGACGGCGAACCTCACGACCGGCTATCACGCCGCGGCTCTCGACCTGGGCAGACTGCAGGAGGTGCTGGGCAAGGGCATCGCCCGATTCGACATGGCGCTCGTCGCGCTGCGCTGGGACGAGGTCCTCGAGTGGATGCGTGCCGTGCTCCGCACGTGGGTCCAGCGCTACAAGCGCCTCCAGATCGAGAGACGCGAAAACGGGATCCACGTGGTGATCGATACGCAAGACGATCACGGCTACTACTCCTACGCTTTCGACGTCTTCCCAGGTCGATAGCTCGCTCGACCGCTCCAAGGTCGCGCAGCCCGACGACGACACCGCAGCCGCGGGGGAGCAAAGGTCCGGCGCGTTCTCCTCTCGAGGACGCTCGCGTCTCTCGGATATACCGCCTGGAACGGTGAGTCTGCGCATGCGAGCCCGGAGCTCTGCGCCGTCGACCTGATCTGCGGTCCAGACGACTATTCGATCAAGGCGCAGGGGCGTCTCGATCCACGTCGCGGCGACATCGTCATGCCCGACCACGCGGGCTACTGGGTCGACCTCTGACTCCCTTGTGGAGGCTCGCGACTCGCTGCGTCTGGCTACCGTCGACGGTTCCTCCACGCTCGGCGCACATGACTCGCGACGACGAGGCCCGTGATCACCGCGAACACGCCGCCCAGCCCGAACGCGATCCACACCTGCCGTTGGACCGCCTCCACGCATGCTCGGTCTCCCTCGAGGAAGCAGGCGTTCTCGAGCAAGACCGCAGACGAAAACAGGTACCACCCAGCGAGCAGGCAGAGGCCGGCGACGGCAAGCGCCACGAACGTCGAGCCCGGTCGCTCAAGGCGCGCCAGCATCGGCCTCTCGCATCTTTCTCGCGGCGTCGTCTGCGAGCGCCTTTCCAGACATGACGGCCCAGTCGGCCGCCCGCGCCGCCGGTTGCTTGAATTCGTCAGAGTCGCGCTCCGGTCCTTCGAGTCCGAGCCCGGACGGCAAGGCGCAGGAGACGATCGGCATCTGACTCCGCGGTCGAGGGGGCTGCGGAGCGCAAGGTGAGGGCCGCTGGGACCTCGCGCTGAAAATCGAGCTGGCCCCCGGCCGGCCCGATCTGGCCTGGGCCACCCGCTCACTCGTGCAAGTCGAAGAGAAGACGCGCCTCCGGGCGCGGGCACCTCCCTTGCTGCCGCCCCGCGGCGTGAGGAAGACGAAGCGGCGCGCGTCGCGTCTCCACCAGACGCTCGTAGAAATGATCCGCGACAAGCCATCGTTCGTCCTCGCGCTCGCCGAGGCCGCAGGAGCAGCGCTGCCCGACGGCGCAACTGCGACGAGCCTCGGCGAAGCGGTCGCGCCAGTCCGCGACTACCTCCCCGACGCGGCCGTCGCGATCCATGACGGGCGCGGCGCGCTCGACCGCGTCGTCATCGTCGAAGTGCAACTCCGGCGACGGGAGGACAAAGCGTTCAGCCTGCCCGTCTACCAGGCCCTCGCTCGCGCGCGCCATCCAGCTCCGTGCGAGGTGCTCGTCGTCACGCCCGCCCTCACCGTCGCGACCTGGCTCGCGACGCCGATCGAGCTCGGAGGAGGCTCGCTCTTCCGCGCCCTCGTCGTCGGCCCGGATGAGCTCCTCCGCCTCGATGCCGCACGGCGACGCGCCACCGGCTCTTCGCGGGACGCGCAACCCGACGTGGCTGTCGAGATCGCGTTCCTTCGCGCCGTCGCGCACGGCCGCCACGACCTACAGCTCGTCACCTCCGCCGGCCTTCTCTTCGACGCGAAGCTTCCCGACGACCGCGCGGCGCTATACTTCGACGTCATCCTCGACGTCCTCCCCATCTCGAAACGGCGCGCACTGGAGAGCTTCATGGAGAAGGAACGGCTCAAGTTTCGGAGCGAGTTCATGCGCAACCTCGTGAAGGAGGGTCTCGAGAAAGGACTCGAGAAAGGACTCGCAAAGGGTCACGCGAGAGGCCTCGAGGAGGGCCGTGTCGAAGGCTTGCGCGGCGCGCTCCGCGCGATTCTCGACGCGCGCGAGATTCAGCTCTCGACCGCCCAGACTCGGCAGCTCGAGCGCTGCGAGGACCCGGCCGTCCTCGACGCCTGGGTGCAGCGCGCCGCGCGGGCGACGACGGCCGACGACGTGTTCCCTTCCCCGCCACGTAAGGCGCGAGCACCGGCGCCGGCGCGGGCGCGCCGTACGAGAGGCTCCGCGAAGTAGCGGGCGACATGCCCGATCAGCGGCGACGCCCCCAGCGGCGACCGCCCGTAATGGGCGCGTCGCCGTTCCGGTCCGCGGAGCCGCGAGGCCTTGCCGTACTCGAAGCGGCCCCGTCCACGAGCCCCGACGAACACGCGTGGCTCCGATTGCTCGTCCCTCACCTCCGCGCTGCCTAGGACCGCTTCGCCGCGGAGGACAAGGCGCCGACCGCGCAGGTCACACACGCGGAGACCCGCGCCGCAGCGGAGAAGGCTCGGATCGACTCGGTCGTGCATCCGCTCCGGAAGCCCGACACCCTCGATCGACTCGGTGACGAGATCCTGCGGCTGCGCGCGATCGTGCCCGCACCGGCAGACCCACCCGACGCCGTAGCCCACGTCCACGAGCCCCACGCGCAGTCGTTGCTGGATGTGGAGCTTCCTCGTGTCGATGATGGCACCACACGCCTATCAGCCCGAGCTCCAAGCGCTTGCACGGAACGGCTCGGCTGAGCAGAGTGCGGCAGGCCGTAGTACCCTGCCCGCGCGTGCCTACTGCCCTCCGCGACGGCATCTACGAGCACCTGCTCACGCAGCTCCTCGACCGCGAGGTCACGGCGGCCGCCCCCTCGGTCCCCGAGGTCCGCGCGCTCGACGACGCGGATCTCCCGAGGTGGCTCGCTCGCCACTTCTCGAACGAGCTCGAACGCGCGCTGCGCGACGCGGGCGGCACGGACGAGCAGCTCGCGATCGTCCACGGCCTGCTCGACCGGCTCACGGAGCTCGCGCCCGATACCGACGGAGACGCGTCGCGCGTCGCTGCGCCAGCTCGTTTGCTCCAGTCGCTCTACCGAACCGCGCCTCCCCTTCGCCCGGCGTCGCCGCTCTCGACGTCGACCCTTCTGACCCGCGCGCCCAAGGATCCGGCGCTCGGGCACGAGCTCTCGCGCGAGATCGCGTCGGCCGACACCATCGACATCCTCGCCGCGTTCGTGACGCTCGGCGGCGTTCGCGCCGTGCGCGAGGAGCTCGACCGCGCCACCCGTCGCGGCGCGCGGATCCGGCTCCTCACGACCGTGTTCACCGGGACCACCGAGGTGAACGCCGTCGACGCCATCGCTTCTCTGCCCGGCGCCGAGGTCCGGATCTCGTACGACGTTCGGCGGACGCGCCTTCACGCCAAGGCCTGGCTCTTCGAGCGCAGCAGCGGGCTGCACACCGCGTACGTCGGGTCGGCCAACCTGACCGCGACGGCGCTCGGCAGCGGGCTCGAGTGGATGGTGAAGGTCTGCGCGGCGGACCTTCCCAGCGTCATCGACAAGTTCCGCGGGACGTTCGACGGCCTCTGGAACGATCCTGAGTTCGAGGCGTACGACCCTTCCGCCGAGAGCAGCCGGCAGCGTCTTCGAGCTGCCCTTCGCGACGAGCGCCAGTCGGCGACCCCCGCCGTCGTTCCGCTCTTCACGCTGCAGCCCTTCCCGTTCCAGCTCGAGATCCTCGATCGCCTCGAGGCAGAGCGGAGCGTGCACGGACGTCATCGCAATCTCGTCATCGCCGCGACGGGGACGGGAAAGACGGTGATCGCCGCGTTCGACTACCTACGTGCATGCGAGCGGGCGCAGACACGACCACGGCTGCTCTTTCTCGCGCACCGTCGTGAGATCCTCGAGCAGGCGCAGGCGACGTTCCGCCAGGTCTTGCGCGACCACGCGTTCGGAGAGCTGTACGTCGACGGCAGGATCCCGGATCAGTGGGAATGGGTCTTCGCGACGATTCAGAGCGCGGCGGGCGTCGTCGGCGAGCGCCTCGCGGCGGATCACTTCCGCTTCGTCGTCGTCGACGAGTGTCATCACGCGCCGGCCGATTCGTATCAGCGCGTTCTCCGCGTCTTGCGACCCGAGGTGCTTCTCGGTCTGACGGCCACGCCGGAGCGGTCTGACGGCAAGTCGCTCTTGCCCGACTTCGGTGGTCGCATCGCCGCCGAGCTGCGTCTCTGGCATGCCCTCGACCGTCAGCTGCTCGTGCCATTCGAGTACTACGGCATCGCCGACGCTGTGGGTACGAGCCTCGAGAACGTGCGCTGGTCGCGCAGCGGCTATCAGCTCGACGAGCTGTCCTCGCTGTACACGGGGAACGAAGCGCGCGTCGATCTCATCGTCGAGCAGCTGCGAAAGCGCGTGGTCGACCCACGACGCATTCGCGCGGTCGCCTTCTGTGTCTCCGTCGAGCACGCCCGCTTCATGGCGCGCGCCCTCACGGAGCGAGGGATCCCCGCCGAGGTCGTCTACGGCGACTCGCCCGACGACGTCCGCAGGCACGCTCCGCAGCGCCTTCGCGACCGCACCGTGAACGTGCTCTGCACTTGCGACCTCTACAACGAGGGCGTTGACCTGCCCTTCGTCGACACCTTGCTCCTCCTGCGGCCGACGACGAGCGCCGCGCTCTTCATGCAGCAGATCGGCCGCGGCCTGCGCCTGTTCGAGGGGAAGACGTCGTGCCTCATCCTCGACTTCATCGGCCAGCACCGAGCGGAGTTCCGGTTCGACGGCATCTATTCGGCGATCACGGGCGTGCCGCGCGGGCGGCTCGAGCGCGACGTCCGAGAGGGCCTTCCCTACTTGCCGAGTGGCTGCGTATTCCAGCTCGATGCGGTCGTGAAGGAACGCGTGCTCGCGTCGTTGAAGAACGCGGTGGCGAGCGCCGCCGTGCTGACGCGCGAGCTCCGGGACATGCTGGGACGCGAGCCCGATGTGACGTTGGGAGCGTTCCTCGACGGCAGCGGGCGCGACGTCGAAGACGTGTACCGCGCTGGCGGCTGGACCACGCTTCGCGCACGGGCAGGCGGGCTCGAGGACGTCGGCGACGACGCGCTCGACTTGAGCCGTCGACTGGAGCGCCTCCTGCACACCGATGACGTGAGCCGCCTCGGGCTGTGGAAGGCAGCTCCAGGCACGCTGCCTCGAGCGCAGAACGACGAGAGCTATCTGCGTCGCCTGACGATGCTCGAGTTCCAGCTGAATCATCGTGGCGTCTTGCGCGATCCAGCGGAGGGTGCGCCGTGGCTGTTCGGCGAGGCCCCCATTCGTGAAGAGCTCTCGCAGCTCGCCGACGTCCTCACGGAACGCATCGCGCTCGCCGACGAGGTCTATCCCGTCCCCGAATGGCCACTCGCGCTCCATCGCCACTACTCGCGTCGCGAGATCGTCGCCGCGGTCGGGTTCGTGAAGCCTGGGGGCAAGGGCGTGACGCCACAAGCGGGCATCCTGCAACTCAAGGACGAGAAGCGCGAGGTGCTCTTCGTGACGCTCGACAAGTCGGCTGCGAGCTTCTCGCCGACGACGCGGTATCGCGACTACGCGATCAGCCGGACGCTCTTCCACTGGGAGACGCAGGCTGCCGCGAGCCGCGATCGTCCCTCTGGGCGGCGCTATCTCGACAGCCCGGGCAACGGGTGGCGGTTCTACCTCTTCGTGCGAACGGATCCGGATGCGCCGTACGCGTTCCTTGGAGAGGCGCGATTCGAATCCGCTACCGGCGATCGTCCGATCGGGATCACGTGGCGGCTCGAGCACGCGATCTCCGGCGCGCTCTTCGCCAAGTTCGCGACGCTCGCGCAGGGGTGAGGCGCGGCGTCTCGAAGGGGCGGTCTTCGGCTCCGCGACGTGCGCCGGAGTCGAGAACTGCGAGCTCCAGGCGGAGCTAGGCGGCTGGGACGACCTACGGCTCGTCACGTCCGCCGGCCTCCTCTTCGACGCGAAGCTGCCCGGCCACGGAAGAAGCGTTCACGTGCGCCCGCGCGTACGCACCGTGCGATAGGAGCTGCGACGGCGCGGTCAACGTGAATGATCGGAGTCCGCGGGCAGACGTCCGCGGCGACTCTTCCCTCCCCCAGCCCCTTGACGTAGTTTGCCTCCCCGAATGGGGAAATCCGCCAAAGGCCAGCGCAGCGCCACCGACGATCCGAACGCGTTCGCGGAAGCCGTCGCGTCCATCGCGAAGCTCGTCGCCGACGAGGGCGCCATCGCGAAGAGCGCGCTCGCGAAGCACGGCGTTCCCCGCGCAAGGGTCGCCTTCGCGCTCGAGCAGCTCGCCGCGTCCGGGCTCGAGGTCACGAGCAAGTTCGTTCGTGTCCCGCTCGCCCAGCAGCTCGCTGCCCAGCTCTCCAGCGCTGGCCTTCTGCCCCTCCGCTCGATCGAGAGCTACGTCCACGGCGCCAACAAGCGCGAAGCCACGGCGGCCGCGAGCGAGCTCGTTACCGCGAACGGCGCCCGCTTCGTCGTCCGCTCGACCGAGCTGCTCCTCGCCTCCTCCGAGACGGCTGCCCTCGACGATCGCGATCTCGATCGCCTCGAGACCGCTACTGCGACGCTCGCCGCGGCCGTGAAGCTCGCACGCCGCAAGGGAGGCACCCTGCTCCGCGCCGACGTCGAGCAAGCGCTGCGCGCGTTCGTGCCCGTGCCGACAGCACCGACTGCGCCGACAGCACCAAGTGCAACCAAGGCGAGCCCGCTCCAGAGCATTCGTGCCTCGATCGACGCGCACCGCGAGACCTCCGGCCTCACCTGGGTACCGAAGCTCGTTCGCGCGCTCGGCGGGCTGCCCGCACGCGACGCGGTGCACGCGGAGCTTCTTCGCGGCGCCCGCGCCGGCGAGCTCGAGCTCCGGCCCGAGAGCGGGATGGGGCGTCTCTCGGAGGAAGACGCCGCGCTCTGTCTCGCTGGCCCGCAAGGGTCACGCCTGTCGTGGGTACGGCCCATCGGCATGGAGGAGAAGTCATGAGCACGCTGCATCCGCCGTCACCTTCGCTCGCCGACGGCAGCTCGCCGTTCGATCACAACCACGCCGACCCGTGGGCGAAGACGTTCATCGACCTGCCCTCGTTGAACGCGAAGGTGACCGACGCCATCGGCGCGGCCATCCAGAACGTCCGCGCGGCGGCACGGAAGGACGGGGCCGAGCTTCGAACGTCGAGCATCCTCGTGCTCGGACCGGCGGGAGCGGGCAAGACCCACCTCTTCGCGCGTCTACGCCACAAGCTCGGCCCGCGTGCGGTGTTCGTGCACCTGAGGCCGCTCGTCGGGACCGAGATGACGCCGCGCTACGTGCTCGGTCAGATCGTCCAGCAGCTCGGATACGAGACGGCGGAAGGGCACGGCCTGAAGCAGCTCGAGGCACTCGTCGGATCGTCGTTCGCGCAGCTCGACGGATCCAACCCCGAGTTCCCGCGCATCTTCGTCGACGAGGTCGCCTCGCTCGACGAGGCCAAGCGCGCCGAGAAGATCGAGTGGGCCGTCGAGAAACTGCTCGAGCGGCATCAAGAAGCCGACGAGATGTACCTCTCGCGCCTCCTCGCGGCCCCCTTCATGAAGGCGGCGCAGCAGCGAGCGGCGCTCGCGTGGCTCGCCGGGCGCGAGCTCGAAGAGTCGCAGATGAAGCGGCTCGGCGTGACGTCGAGTCTGCCGGAGGACCGCATCATCCAGGCGCTCCAGACGCTCGGCGTGTTCGCGGCGCCCGGAGCGCCGATCGTCCTCGTCTTCGATCAACTCGAGAACCTCATGGACGCCGAGGCGACCGGCGCTCGGGTACGCGCGTACGCAAACCTCGTCGCCGAGCTCTTCGACACGATGCGCGGCTATGTGCTCGTGCAGATGGCACTCGACACCGAATGGGAGCAAGGGATCCTCCCGCAGCTCAGCGCCGCGCAGAAGACGCGACTCGGCGGCCAGCCGCAGGTGATCGCGCTGCCGACGCCCGTGCAGTCGCGCGAGCTCATCGCACGCTGGGTCGACCACCTGCCCCACCGCGCCGAGCCGTTTCCCTGGCCCTTCGGCGAGAAGCGCGTGTCGGTGTGGGCCGAGACGCCGGGCATGACGCCACGCATGCTCATGATCGCATGCAAACAGGCGCTCGCGCTCGGACCGGATGCGCCCGTCGCCGAGGAAGAGCTGGCGAACCTCGCTCCCGAGACCGTCCGCAGCAGCCAGACCGCGATGGACGACGGGACCGATGATGCAGCGCTCGAGGCTGCATGGGAGAGCCACCTCCAGAGCGCCCGAGCGGCCCTCGACGAGGCCGCCCAGGACAGGCGCAGCGCCGATACCGCACGCCTCGTCGGCGGCATGGCGTGCGCGCTTCGCTTCGCCGATGGCGTGGCGACGACCCGCGTCGACGCACGGCACCCGCTCCAGCTCCTCGCCCGCGTCGGGGAGCGCACCCACGCGGTGGCGTTGCTCCACCAGACTCATCCGCGATCGGCGGGCACCGCGCTCGACCGCGCGGCCGATGCCCTGAACAAGGACGCCGTCGTGCTCGTGCGGGAGCGCGCGATCGAGGCGCCGCCGACCTGGAAGAAGTTCCACGCATCGCTCGCCGCGGTGGTGCGGAAGGGCGCTCGCTGGATCGTGCTCGAGCGCGACGACGCCGCGCGCCTCCTCGCGCTGGAGAGCTTCCTCGCCGCGGCGAAGTCGCGTGACCTCGAGGACTCCGGAGGTCGTGCGTTCGACGACGGGGAGGTCACGGAGTGGATCGCGCGATCGCTCCGCGTCGTCGACTGGCCTCTCGTCGCCGCCCTGACGGGGAACACGGACTCGAACACGTCCGATGTGCCGGACGCCTCCGAGGGATCGCCGAATGAGCCGATCTCCGCATCCGAGCAGAGCACGACAACCGGCGGCCCCAGCACGACGACCGGCGGGCCCAGCACGGCTGCAGGCGACGCACGCGACACGGTCGCGACGATCCGGACCTGCCTCCAACAGCTCCAGATCGCCTCCCTGGAGCGTCTCGTTCGCGAGGTCGTCCGCGCGAAGCCCAACGCGACGCGGAGCGAGATCCTCGCAGCGCTGGAGGCCATGCCCGACCACGTTCGCTGGTTCGGACGCGCCATCGTCGCCGTGAAGAACGTACTGAGGAGCGCGGTGACCGGCGCCGCAAGGGAGGGACGATGAGCAGCTTCTCCGTCACCGAGGTACGCAACGCGCTCCGCTGCCCGCGCATCTTCGCGCTCGGACGCTCGAAGCGATCGGCCGTCGCCTTCCCCATCGGCTCGTCCTGCCTGGGCGCATCGTTCCATCGGCTCGTCGATCGGTTCGCGCAGACGCTCGATGTGCCACCGCCGTCATTCGCCGAGCTGCCTGCCGGAGCGCCCCTCGACTCGATCGAGGCGGAGCTGCGCGTCTGGCTCCTCGGTCTGCTCGGCGACGAGCTCATGGCCGACGCCGCGCTCGCCACCATGCCTGGCGAGGTGGACGATCTCGCGCAGGCGCTCCGCGAGCTGGCGCGCCACCTCGCTGCGCGGCTCCGGCGCTTCGACGGGCCGCCCGCCGCGTCGCTCGTCCGGCTCGTGCGCGAGAGCGAGCACCGTGTCGAGGCAACGCTCGACGACGGCGTCGTCATCCGCGGCACGCTCGACGCCCTCTACGGCGAGCCGGACGGCTCGCTGGAGGTCATCGAATACAAGCTCACCGACGAGGCGAACGACGCTCTCGATCGCGCGCAGGTCGCTCTCTACGGACACATGCTGAAGCAATCGAGCGGGCTCGACGCGAAGCCCGTCGTCCTCCGCTTCATGCCGATGCTCCGCGAGACGTCGCTCTCGACGACCGAGGCCGCGGACATCGTCGCGCGCACCATCCGGCCGCTGGTCCGGAACATGGTGAAGTGGAACGATCAGCCTCAGAACGCACCGCCGACGGAGCGCCGCGATCTCTGCCCCGCTTGCCCGCTCGCGGAGGCCTGCGCGGAGACGTATCCCGAACGTGTCGCGCCGCGCGACGATCCCCCCGCCGGCGCAGCGCGCCCTCGGGTCGACCCTGCCGGGATGATCGGGCCCGCGACGACGCCGCCGCTCTTCACGGCAGCGAGCTCCGACGACGAAGGACGCAAGCACGCCGAGAAGCTGCGTGATGCCATCCTCGCGGAGCTGAAGAAGCAGGGCATCAACGCCGTCTGCCCGCGCCCTCCGGTCGTCGGCCCCACGCTGTTCGAGATCGAGGTCACGCGCCCACGTGGCCCGGTTCGAGCGCTCGATCAGGCCGCCGAGGACGTGGGGCACCGCCTCGCGAGCGAGCACGGCACGGAGACCACCTACGAGAAGCGGGGCGGACGACGCCTCTACGTCGTGCGCCGGCCCGTGCCGCGGAAGGTCCTCCTCTCGCCGCTCCTCGCCGAGGCGCACGCGTATCTGGCGGAACAGCCCGGGCGCTTCGTGCTCGGACAGCGCCCGACGGGCGAGGTCTTGCAAGGCGATCTCTCGGACTCGAGCACGCCACATCTCCTCGTCGGCGGAACGACGGGCAGCGGCAAGTCCGTCCTGCTCCGCGCGATCATCGCAAGCCTCGTCCACTACCATGGCCCCTCGGCGATCCGCTTCATCCTGATCGATCCGAAGCGCGTGACCTTCAACGTCCCTTCCTTCCAGTCCGCGGTCGGGAGTCATCTCGATGGTCCGATCGGCTACGACGCCGACGACGCCATCCCCATCATCGAGCGGCTCGTCGAGGTCATGGAGGAACGGTACGAGATGTTCGCGGCGGCGCACGTGAGCGATATCCGCGAGTACAACGAGCAGGCCGCCACGGCCGACCGCTTGGAGCGAAAGGTCGTCGTCATCGACGAGTTCCAGGACCTCACTGCCGAGAAGGCGAACGCAAAGCCGTTCTTCGACGGCGTGAAGAGGCTCGGCGCGAAGGCGCGCGCCGCGGGCGTGCACCTCATCCTCGCCACGCAGCGACCGGACAAGGACGTGGTTCCGCCGCTCCTCAAGACGAACCTCGGCGGGAAGATCGCGCTTCGCGTCGCCTCGCAGGTCAACTCGCGCATCATCCTCGACGAGGGCGGCGCCGAACGGCTGCTCGGCAAGGGTGACCTGCTCGCGAACCTCGGACACGGCCTCGTCCGCGCGCAGGCCCCAATGGTGGAATGAGGACCGCGTACGTCCCCGTTCTCGACACGCCTCTCGCATAGCTCCCGCGCCGTCGCATCGTTGCCCGTGGTGTTGCCGTCGGTGGGCGCAACTCGGCGTGACCTGGAACAAGAGGCGACCTTGGACGCTATTCTCCCCGAGCGCGCACTGCGAGCGCAGCAAGCAGCTTCTCGACGTCGAGCTCGTCTTGCTTACGACCGACGGCGCGCTTGTTGGCGATTAGATCCTCCGCAGACAGGAGCCGGATCGGGATCCCGCCATAGGTGCTCGTCGCCGCTCGCGCGTGAGCCGCCTCGAAATCGATCGCTTCGATGCTCGTGAGCACGTCGATCCGATTCGGAGCGATCCCGATCTGGAACATCGTTCCTTCGACGGCGAGATCATCGACAGTGAGATCGGTCAGCGGCGCACCAAAACGCGTGAGCGCGCGGTGGACACGCTCTGCGTTCGCCCTCGTCGGTCGCACCCAGACGTCGAGGTCCTTGGTGTAGCGAGGCTCCGTGAAGAACATCACGGCATGAGCGCCGACGACGATGAACTCAGCGCCCGCGTCGGACAACGCGGAGAACAGATCTTTGAAGTCGGGATTGACCGGCATCTTCTCCCCGGAACGCTCGCGCTTCATCGACCATCTGCCACGCTGCCTCGAACAGAGCCTCGGCGCCCTGCTCCTCCCAGAATCGGCGATCGAAAGAACCGTCGTCTTTCGCTCCTCCGCGCAGGGTCCTCGTTACGAAGCGACGCTCTGACATGGTCGATGCCTCGAGTGTAGCACCTGGGCGGCCGTTTCGTACGAGGCGCGGCCTCCTTGGAACGGTCTCCACGCCGCCATCCGCGGCGAGCGAGCGCCGCGATCCCGAGCGGCCCGAACCTGTCCGGCTCGGCGCCTGACGGACACGGCTGAACCAGAACGCTTCGATGGCCGCCTTTCGTGTCGTACCGAGGCTCTCAGTCCTCGCGCGACCGGCCGAGCTACGCGGGGGAGTCCAGGAGTACGGCACGGTACCCACGCGGCGCCTTGGTCGCGATGCGCCCCTGCCCGCTCGCTCATTCGTGGGCGCCGAGGATGATTTACGATGACTCGGTGCAAGCCATGACGTCTCGAGCGCGCTCTCTATTGACTATCCAGCTGGTTGGGATTTGGGGCGCATGCGAGCTCGTCGTTGGCTGCAAGACAGATCCCACGTGTGCGTTGGAAGCAACGTCGTGCTCAGGAGACTGCGCTCCCATCCAAGGTGCTCGGATTGTCGAGGTCGACGCAGGCGAAGCGTGCAGGCGTCCGTTCGAGACAGTGGGATGCCGAGACAAAGAGCTCGAGTTGACCACGGACGTTGCTTGCTTCGTCCGCGTGTCCGACGGCGCCATCTTTCACGTCCTCTCGTCGACGAAGGTAGAGCCCCCGACATGGCGAGCATGCAGCGAGTCCGAGGGTCGTCTCTCGAGCAACGCGCATGAGTGCCCCGCGGACGGTGGGTAGACGAAAAACGAGATCGTTCGTGCAGCGAACCGTTCGCGGAGACCAACTCGCGGACGTTGGTGAGAAGCGCGCGTCGCCCCGACGTTCGCAGCCGTCGACCCCGCCCTCATGGCCCTCGGGCCCGGCGCGGTCTGGCCCGGGCCAGCCTTGTTCCCTGGCAACGCATCGAAATCTCACAGCCGAGCTCCCGGCACGGCGCCTGCTCACGAGCTGCGCGTGGCTGCACGATCCTCTCGCGCTATGCTTCCCGCCGTGACCTCGCTGCGCGCTCGCTCGCTCCAGCATGTTCGGCCCGTCGTGCCGCTCCACTTCCCCGCGAGCGAGCCGGAGTCCGAGCGCATGGGCCAGAGCGGTCGTCACTACCTCATGTGCAAGGCCCTCTACGAGATCTTGCGCGCCGCCGCCGGCGACGACCACACCGTCTCGTGCGACGCCTTCGTCTACTTCGACGCCGCAAACCCGGAGCGCAAGCTCGCGCCCGACGGCGCCGTCAAGCTCGGAGTCCGCCAGCACCTCTTCGACTCCTGGAAGACCTGGGAGCGCGGAGCACCCGAGCTCGCCTTCGAGATCCTCTCCCCCAGCGATTCGCCCGAGCGCTGGACCTTCGAGGAGAAGCTCCAGCGCTACCGCGCGTGCGGCGTGAGCGAGCTCGTCGTCTTCCATGTCGACGGCCAGCCCGGCTCGCGGCTGCGCGTGTGGGATCGGATCGACGGCGATCTCGTCGAGCGCACGGTCAGCGGCGAGGCCACGCCCTGTCTGACGCTCGATGCACACCTCGTCGTCGCCCCCGTCGGCGAGCTCCCGGCATGTGTCCGCCTCGCTGGCGACCCCGAGGGCCGTGATCTCTTCCCGACGGAGTCTGAAGCTCGCGCCCGGGAAGCCGACGCTCGGCGCGAGGCCGAATCCATGCTTCGGGAAGCCGAGAAGCGGATCGCGGAGCTGGAGATCGAGGCGGCGCGCTCACGCGGCGAATGACATCAGGACGCGCACCGCCATCGTCGAGACCGATGCCGCGCATCTCGACGATGCCGATCTTGGCTATCGCTGGGAATGGCACATTGCAGTGAGATCGGACGAGGGAGCCGCGCAGTCCGTTTGCTGACATACTCGAGCGGAGGAGGGGCCATGCTCCGATCGATCTATTGTGTCGCGCTCGTCGCGGCGGTGTGCGTGACGTATTCGTGCTCGGAGTCGAACGACGACGGGGCCGGCCCCGCCGACACCGACGCCGGTAGCAACACGGGCGATAGCGGAAACAACCCGCCGAGCGACTCCGGGAGCAGTACCGGCAACGACTCGGGCACCGACGCAGGCCCTGGCCTCGACGCGGCCGACTCCGGTCCGCAATGGGTCGGACCCGACGGCGGCGTGACGACCGCGATGACGTACTTCGTCACGAGCCGCGGGATGGGCAACGGAGGCAACCTCACCGGCGGCGGTGCCGACGGCCTGGCGGGCGCCGACGCGTTCTGCAAGCAGCTCGCGAACGAGGTGTCTCCACTCCTCGGCGCGAAGACGTGGCGCGCGTATCTCAGCACGTCGACGGTCAACGCGCGATCGCGCGTCGGCAACGGCCCCTGGTACAACGCGAAGGGCGTCGTCATCGCCAACAGCGTGGAGCATCTCCACGACGAGGGCGGCATGAACAACCTCCTCACGCTCACGACGAACCTCGACGAGCTCGGCAACCAGGTGCCGAGCGGCGGCGGCGGACCGAACGTGCACGACATTCTCACCGGCACCCTGGCCAACGGGTCGGCGTCACAGAACCACTGCAACAACTGGACGAGCAACGCCACGAACGTGACCGCGCAAGTCGGCCATAGCAACCGGCAAGGCGGCGGCGCTGCGCCGACATCCTGGAACGCCGCGCACGCAACGCGCGGCTGCGCCGAGCAGGGCAACAACAGCGTCCGGAGCGGCGGTGGTCGCGGCTCGTTCTACTGCTTCGCGACGAACTGATCGCGACCACGCTCCGCTCGCGATCGGAGTCGCGGCGCCACGGCGACGGCGCCGGTCATGGCTCCTCGACGCGCTCCGTCGGGTGGGGGGCTCGAGCCATGACCGCGCGGCACTGGGCCACGCTGATGTGTCGTTCTCAGGTCGAGGACGAGGGCGAGCGCGGACGCCGGCGCCGCTTCACGAAGGCAGCGACAACACCGAGGCTCCCGAGCGCGATCCACGTTGGTTCAGCCGACCCGGGCGTCATCTGGCATCCGCTTCCCGCTTCTTCAGACGAAGGCCCGGTCGGGCTCGGGTCGCCCGCCGGCGGATCGTCGGGGCTTCCGATCGGCGGAGGAGCGGAGTCCGCTGGAGGAGCGGCGCTGTCGTTCGAGGCGTCGGCCGCGTCCTGCCCTGCGTCGTCGTTCGGCCCACCATCCAGGCCGTTCGAAGCGTCCGCCGCGTCGGCGCCCGCGTCCTGCGGGATCGGGCTCTGTCCGTCATCCGTCAGAACGCGCGCCTTCACACGCAGTCCGAGCGCGTCCGGGGCCCCGTCATACCGCGAGTAAGCGAGGAGCGACTCACCATTACGCCGTGAAGCGAGGCTCGGACCGAAGCCTCCCTCGGCCCCGAATCCGGAAATGCCCGAAACGAGGACCGCCCCGGGCTTCGGATCGAGCGCGCCGAGCGAAGGCGTCAATCTCACCCCTCTCACCGAATGAATCAGCTCATTCGCGTTTTCGAACGCCCCCCAGGTGAGCCAGTACGAACGGCCATTGAAAGAGAGCGAAGGAGAGCTCACATTGTCGTTGTTGGAGCCTTCCGCGATGAGGACACCCGTATATCCGAGTGACACGCCGTCGAGGACGGTCCCATTCAGCGCATCGATCCGCGTCGCGAAGAATCCCCGACCGGCATTCGGCGGCACGGGGTTGCCCTGACGATCGTGATACCAGGCGACGACGAAGTCGGTTCCGTTCGACGACGCCATGAGGTGCTTCGCGCCCTGACCGTGACCGAGCGCGATATGTCCGTTGTCGACATCGACGGCGGCGCCGGACAGGGCCCGAACACGCGACGCCCGCAGCTGGTTCTGGTCCTTCCACGCAAGAAGAAAGGTCTTCTTCGCGGGATCGAGCGGATTGTCGACGGCGACAGTCACGGGACCGAGAGCACGGTCGGTCGGCGAGCTGGTGAGGACGATGGGATCCGCGTCGACGAAGTCCCTCGTCGTGGCCTTCAGCCGACGCGCTGCAACCACACCGTGATCGCCGGCATACTCCACGCGAGACTTCGTCCAGGCGACGAGGTAATTCGTGCCATCGGACGTGACCGCCACCGAGTCGCCTCCGCCAACGGCAATCGGATGCTCGGGGAACGCGTCCGAAGACCTGATTCGCCGTACCGTGACGGTATTGCCGGGCCCGACATAGGCAATCAGGTAGTCGGTCCCGTCGGAGGCGAGCGCCGGTGAAGTGACTGAGCCGCTGGCGATGAGGAAACCGGTGGGGTCGAGCACGGTTCGATCGCTCGCCCGGATCCTCGCGCCCCAGAACTGTGCCCCCCCGTCGTCGAGCTCATTCTGCCAGACGACGAGATAGTTGGTGCCGTTCGAGACCGCGATCGGCTGGTCCGACGGGTGGCCTTTGCTCACGATGACCCGGGACGGCAAGCCGCTCGAGAGAACGCCGTCCGTGATCCTGAGGACCCCTCCGCGGTTCTCGCTCACCACGAGCCCGTTGCCGTTGCGCACGGCCAGGTCGAACCCGTACCGGATGCGGTCCACCGAAGGAGTGAGCTGAGCTGCGCCCGAGGGTCGGCCGGTCGCGGGGTCGACGCGGGCGGTCATCACGACGTCGAACGCATTGCGCAGAACGACGGACGACACGAGGAGCCACGTGCCATCGAAGACGACCTGCGCGAGTGGATTCAGCCCCGTCGACTCGGAGACGTCGATGCTCCCGGACACTCCGTTGAACGTGTCGTCCGGATCGAGCAGCACGCCGTCGCTCGCGCGGATCCGTGCCCCAAGCGTGCGCCGCCCCTTGGTCCAGACGGCATAGTAGTTCGCACCGTCGAACGCGACGGACTTGATGGAGGAAGCGCTGACGGCGTCGACGCCTGCAAAGGCGACCGGTGCAGCGTCGAGGACCGTCGCGTCCGAAGCGCGGACACGAAGTCCCGAGTGCCCCCACGCGATCATGAAGTTCGTCGCCCCGGCTGCGACGACGGCCTCCGGGTTCCCGGCCCCTGCGGGCTCCGGAAGGGTCGTGAGAAGTCGCCCGGTCGTGCCGCCAGCGACGACCGCGCCATTCCGGATCAGCGAACCGCGGATCTCCTTGGCGTCATTGGACCAGCCGACGAAGTATTCCGAGCCATTGCTCGCGACCGCCGGATAGCCACCGGCTTCATCGCCCGCTGCGACCGTCAACGGATCCACGAGCGCTCCGTCCGAGCCCCGAACGCGGACGGCTTTCAGCGTGTTTACCGGCACGGCCCCCGGACAAGAGCTCCACGTGACGAGAAAGTCTTGGCCGTCGCTCGCGACGGCGACGCCTCTACCATCGGTCACGTCAGCGAGGACGAGCGGCAGACGGTCGAGGATGCTGCCGCTCGCGTCCAGGCGCATCGCTCGGATCTGCTCTCCCGGTCCGAGCTCCTTCGAGCGCCACACGACCAGGAACCTGTCATTCGACGCGGCCACCTTCGTCGACCCAGGCTCCACCGTCCCGAACACGGGAACGGACTGGTCGATGCCGATCTCCGGCGAGATGACCGGATCGAGGACAGCCGGATACACGGATGTTTCGAGCACTGCGCGTGGCACCGTCAAGGACAGGCGCTCTCGCTCCCACGACACGTCGACCGGCGTGCGCCGGCCCGCGGGATCCACCCATGTTGCGTTGCCGTAACGGAAGCCGAGTCCGCCCGCGCCGCCGCGAAAGTGCAGCCCCGCGGCCGTCCGGCCGACATACGCGAGCCCGCTCGCCGGGACCGCAACGACGAGATCGCCGTCGCCGGCGGGTGCAGCTGCGAAGTGCCACGACTGCTCGACTCCGTCGCCGCGGTTCTCCCAGCGCTCTTCGAATCCATCGTGCTCGATGCGGAGGGCGCCATGAGGCAGGGTTTCCGGTTTGCGCGGGCGTGCGTGCTCGCCGGGGACCGAAGACGCGCCGAACGTCCACGTTGCATGCGCGCGCTCGTCCTTGGTGTCGAGGCGGATCGAACCGCCTTCGACATGCACGTCGAACGCCTCGCCATGGGCCACGAGGGCCTCGCCGTCCTGGCGGAACGCGTGTCGCGCGCGCTCTCGCAATGGGCCGAGGTCGAGCTCGACTCCGTGGCCGCGCTGCTCCGCGGACTTCTCGTCCGCGGACTCCGTCTTACCCGGAGCGTCGGTGCAATGAATGAACGAGCTCGCGAAGCAAGCGAGCAGAAGGAGCGTGAACCACCGCATCGCCGTCCTTGGCTGGGTCGCGCGAGGTCGCTGCCCTCTCGACGCCGCTGCAGCCGACGGCCCTGCCTCCGGTCGACGTGATCGCCGCGGCCCACCCAAGCCAAGTCTCCTCATGCATGCACCCTAACGAGCCGCCGGAGGTGCTCCCATCCCTGTGGATGGGGATAGACTCGGTCTTCTCGCACTCTGGAAAGCTCACGACGCGCACAACTTCGCGGTGAACCGGCCGACTCACCTCCATGTCCGTAGGCGCAGTCAGGGACCTGGCCTCCCGCGATCCGAGCGACTCTCCGGAAGACGTTGCACGCGCGAACGGCGGCTCGACGCCGCCGAATGCTTCAGCGGCGCGAGCGGAACCAGCGGCGGTCCGCGTCCGTCCCCTTTCCTCCACGGACGTTCTGGTCTCGCACACCGGTTCGATTGATTGATCGTCACTGGCAGGGGCAGACGGCCATCTGCGTCTCGTCCGTGCCGGTTCGATGCCGTCGCGGACAAGACGGGTAGTTCGAGCACAGGATGTTGTCGCCGGAGATCTGCGCGCACGCATAGACATACGTCGCGGAGTGCCCGTTGGTGGCACCGAACGCCGCGCCGATTCGCAGGCACTCTGCGCTCGTATCCTGGGCCGCGAGCCAGTCTTCGTCGCTGATGGTGGGCTGGCCGAAGCCGAGATCGGTGCAGAGGTCGTTGCACGAACGTCCACGCTGGTCGTCCTTGCACCAGCGGATACCGTCGACGACGCGGCATGAGTCGGTGCACGTGACGCTCACGTCGGTGACGTTGGCGCTCGTCACGGTGCCAGCCCCGGCCGTGACGGCGCACTGGAAGCCCGGCGGACGCGCCTTCACCGCAACGGAGTACGTGCTTCCGCTCGCGACCGCGGTCGCGAACGTGAACGTGGCGGCTCCGCTCGGTGGCGAAACGTCATCGACCCCGCGGTTGGTGAGGACGAGCCCCGCCGCGGTGAGCCCGGTGATCGTGCCGCCGACCGTGTACGTGTTCGTCACGCACGAGACCTCGACGTTCGTCACGCCCTGGTCCGTGATCGTTCCCGCGCCGTTCGTCACGGTGCAGGTCTGGCTCCGGTTCGCGGGGTTCGTCAAAACCGAGACACGATAGTCCGCACCGCTCTCGACCTCGGCCGGAAACTCGAACCTACCATTTCGTTCGATCGTGAGATCGTCACCGGCGTTGTTCTGCAGCACGAGCCCCGAGCCGTCGAGACCAGAGACGGTCCCGGCGACCGCATACCTATTGGTCGTGCACGTGACGGCAACGGCCGTGACCGGGGCGGCCGCCACCGTGCCCTCTCCACCGCTGACCGTGCAGGTCTGCCACTTGTCCGTGGGCTGGCTCTTCACCGTGACGGCGTAGGACGCGCGATCTTCGAGTGGCGCAGCGAACGCGAACGTCCCGTTCACGTTCACGGGCAAGTCGTCTCCCGCGTTGTTCTGGAGGACGAGGCCCGTGCCCTCGAGCCCCGTGACCGTCCCGCCGATGGCAAACGTCCGATCCGAGCAGTTCACGTTGACGCTGTGGACGTCGCCGCCTGCGATCTTTCCCTTCCCGCCGGTCACCTCGCACGTCTGCGCCGGGCCCGTCGGGGCCTTCTTGACCACGACGGAGAACTCGCTGCCGTCGTCTTGCAGCTGGGGGAATGTGAACGCGCCGTCGGCATCGATCTCGAGCTCGTCGCCGCCGTTGTTCTGAAGGACGAGGCCGCTACCGGAGAGGCCCGTCACGACTCCGCCGACGGCAAAAGACTTGGTCGCGCAGCTCACGAGCACCGTGGAGACGTCGGCGGTCGCTACGGTGCCGCTTCCGCCGCTGACCGTGCAGGTCTGAGTCGGCGCGGTCGGCTGGCTTTTCACGGTGACCGCGAAGGACGTGCCCGTCGGGAGCTTCTTCGGGAACGCGAACGTCCCGTTCGAGCCGACGGCGAGGTCCTCGCCGCCGTTGATCTGGAGCTTCAGACCAGAGCCGCGGAGGCCGGTCACGGTTCCACCGATCGCGAACGAGCCCGTCGCGTCGACACCACCGCCGTCCTTGCCTGGGTCGCTCGAGCCCCTCGCCTTCTCGCCACCGCTGCAGCCCATCGCCATGGCCCCGATCGACGTGACCGCCGCGACCAATCCAAGAACAAGTCTCTTCATGCTCGCACCCTAAACGGGCCGCGCGGCGTGCTCCCATCCCTATCGACCCGTTCCATTCGGATTTGTCGCACTACTGGAATTCCACGTATCGAAGGCGATTGCAGCCGCCCCGTACAAGTCACGCACACGAACGCGAGCTACCGTGGTCGGTCCGCCTGTGATCGCTCGTGACGCGCGGGCAGCGTCGAACCGCGAGCCGTGCGGCCCCGATCCCGCGGCAGCGTCGACGTCGGGTCGCCGATCGCGCACCTGCATTCGCTGCCCTCGTTCCGGCCCCTCGGACGAAAACTCACGAATCGCGCAACTTCGCTGTGAACCGGCCGACTCACCTGCATGTCCGTCGGTGCAGTCAGGGACCGGGCCTCCCGCGATCCGAGCGATTCTCCAGAAGACGTTGCACGCGCGAACGGCGGTTCGACGCCGCCGAAAGCGCCGGCGGCGCGAGGGAAACCAGCGGCCGTCCGCGTCCGTCCCCTACCCTCGACGGACGCTCTCGTCGCCCATGCCGTCGCCACGGCGGCTCGACTCCAGCAGAGCGCCGCCCCTCCCGGCCTTGCAGACCTTTCGCTCTACACCGACGATGCGCTCGACCGCGAGATCGGAAGGCTCCGCGGTCGGACCGACGGTCGCTCGGGGGGCACGGCCGATGCCGAGCGCGAGATCCTCGGTCGTCTCGAGGCCGAGCAGCTTCGCCGGGCGACACCGGTCAGGGTCCCGCCGGACACGCTCACGACGAGAGCCGACCTCGAACGCGTCATCGCGACCGAGGAGCGGTTCCTTGCGGTCTTCGGCGGGCGCCTCGCCGATGTCGTTCGCCAGGAGCATGCCGGGTACGTCGCGGGCCTCCGCGGAAAGCTCGAGCTCCTGGTGGCGGACGAACGCGTATGCGCCAACGCGCGACCGACGCCGACGCCCGCGAATCTGCTCCCTCAGGGTGCACATGCGATCTCGTTCGACGCCGACGATCTCGTCGCAGCGCTGAAGCGTCAGGTCCCGCTGACCAAGAGCGAGGAAGCTCAGGTCCGAGCGACGTTCGAGTCGTGGCGACGCGTCGAATGCTGGCGTACCGGGCACGATCCGACGCGCTTCGCACCGACCGGAAACTATCCGGAGGCCCAGCGCGACGGAGCGCACGAAGCCGACGCCCAGGTCAGGATGTACCTCGAGATGCTCGACGCCATGCGGAGCAGCACGCTTGCTGCCGCCGCATTCCTCGACTCAGCAGCGCGCGGCGACACCGTCGAGGGCGCACACGCTCGGGTCCTCACTGCAAAGAACATCGGCAAGCTCGCGGGCAAGCTCCCCACCGCTCCGCCGGTGGCGCCAGCGACGCAGACGCCTCCGCCGCCACGCGCCGACGTGCGTGCGGTCGACGCGGCGCCCAAGAAGCTCGACGCGCCACCGAAGCCGCGCTGACTCGCTAGGACGGCGAAGCCGGGCCTATCCGCGCTCGAAGCTGCTCGATGTGCCGCCGGAAGCCCCCATCGTCGCCCTCGTCCCAGAGCTCCGCGAGCTCGGATGCCGGAGCAAGCACGCGATCGAGCGCCTCGACGGCCCGCACGCGGAGCTTGCCATCGGCGACGACGTTGCCGGCCAACACGCGAGCCTTCTTGGGCAGCGCCGACACATCGCCGTCGACCGCTGCAGCGATGACCGCGGCCGCGGCGACCACCGCAGAGCCGTCATCGACGTCGAGGTAGTCGGTATCGATCGTTGCGTCGAATGCTTGCTCGATCGCCCTTCCGCTGTCCGTCGCTGCGGACAGCCAGTCCAGTGCAGAATCGTTGTCGAACGGTCCTTCGCCCCAAGCACCCATCACGCAGTCTCCACCCAAGGGCACGGCTCACCGCGCAGGTACATTGCCAATCGCTTCGCGGCAGAGCGAGGCTCCCATAGCCCGGCACGTTCGAGACCAGCAGCTTCCTCCCGCGCGACCCATCGATCGTGGCCGCCCGTTTCGGGCCTCCACTCGTAGATGAACCAGAAGTCGGGGGCGGTGGATCTGAACAGCTTCAGCGGCTCCCGCATCGCCGGCGCAAGGGGGAAGTTGCCCAGCACCGGCCAAAGCCCCTCCTCGAGATCGCCGGTCAGACAGCCGATCCGAAAGGCCGCCGGACTGCGGAGCACCTTCTCCACGGGCACACGCTCTTCACTCGCGATCGCGAAGAACCCGTACAGCGTCGCACTCAGCACCTGGCCGTAGCCGAGCCTGCCGTCTTCCAGCGGTATTTCGAAGAGGTCGCCCGGTGTGGGTTTCGCTTCGCGTTGCGGCATTTCGCAGTCGCTCGCACTTCCGGCCCCGTTCAGGACCGAACAGGTTTGGATTCGTCGCCTGTGCAATCGCCGCCCGTTGCGTCGGCGATCACTGAATCGACACTATTTTGTTCTTTTCCGCCCGACGGACCGCGACGCTCGCATCGGGCGGCGCCCCATCCGTCCGTTCAGAAGGGTCGGTGACCTCGAGCCGGCGTGCGGCCCGGCTCGTCCTCTGCAAGCTCGCCGAGCGTCAGGACGGTCTTCCCGGGCGCGCGCGACAACGACACGAACGCGTAGACGTCGCCCTTCATGAAGACCCGCGCGCCCGTGGCGTCGTCGATCCGCGTCCAGCCACGCGCGGTCATCTCGACTTCGTAGGCCTCGAGCGTCACCAGCGCCGCGGCCGTGTCGTCGACCTCGTACACACGCAGCGCGTAGGGTGCGCCTTCGATGCGCGCGGTGAGCAGCCGTCGCGATCCGCCCGGGCGCGGGAGCTGCGCCGAGTCGGAGCCCGGGGCGTCACCTTCGCCGTCCCACGCGACGAGACCGGGACGGAACGGGCCATCGCTCCACGCGACGAGGAGGCGCGTCGTGCCGTCGGACTCACGACGGGCGTAGGCGTAGCTCACCCCGCCGAGGTCGGCGAGGTCGCCCCGCTCCGCGAAACGCGCGAGCGCGCTGGCGGCCACGCTTGGCCCGTCGGAGAGGCGGGGCAAGCAGAAGGCCACGCCCTCGTCCTTGCTCGTCATCCGGCGGAAGGTGCCGAGGTCCTCGTGCGAGCTGCTCGGGCAGGAGCGCGCGACGAAGGCATCGAGCGCAGCCTCGACGTCGTCCGCCGACGATGCCCAGCCGATCGAGATGCGCTCGCCATTGAGGACGATCCGGTTCATCTCGCCTGCCGCGCCCGTCAGCGCCGAGAGCTCGCGCCCGAGCGCCATCGACGCCTCGCTCGCGTGGCTCACCGAAGCGCGCGCCGTCCAGAAGCCGAGCACCAGCGCGATCGTCGCACCGAAGAAGAGCACCCGAAGAGCACCACCCGCACGCGCCGCCCTCCGCGGCTCGAAGCCGAGCCTCCGTCGCGCGGCCCAGAGGAGAACGAGCATCATCGTCCCGCCTTCGAGAAGTAGGAGTCGAAGAAGCGGTAGCCGAACTCGAAGAATCCGAAGGGGCCGCCGTCGATCGGTCGCTCGTTGCAGACCACCCACGATCGGCTCGACACCTTCGCCGAGAGACGGCCCACGGTGACGACGCGCTCCTGCGACGCGATCGCGCTGTTCAGCTCACCGCGAAGCTTCGTGTCGGCGCCGGAGCCTTCGCGCGCGGCGATGTCATGCGCCTCGCGCGGAGGTCGCGGCTCGAGGTCGTGAATCGTCTCCGTCGGGACACGGTCGCAGTCATGCGACGCGTAGTAGAGCGCGTCGCGCCGCGTCGCATGCTGGACTGCGAGCCGTGCGCTCGAGCGCTGGTAGACGAAGCTCGCGACGCCGAAGAAGCTGACGAACACGGCAAGGACGATGCAGGCCTCGAGCATCGCCGCTCCACGTTCCCGAGCCCGAGCCCGAGCCCGGTGCTTCCGTGAGCACCGCCGCCCGCTCGGCGTCGCCCGTGCCAGCGAGTCCTTCAATGCACCCATTCGTCGCCTCCGAAGTCCGCGACGTCGTCCGCCGCATCCAGCGCCCCACGTGCCGCGTTGTCCATCGCGACCACGCCCTCGCGAAGAACACGCCCGTCCACGAGCCGCAGCTGCTCACCGAGATCGATCACGCCCCCGAGAAGCGGCTCGGCCATCGCGAGCCCCCGACGCGCCGCCGCGATGACCTCCTTCACCGGCCCCGCCATGCGCGCGAGGAGCGGCAGGTTCCGGACGCGGACGAGCCGCGCACGCCAGCGCATCCCGTACATCGCGCCGAAGTGGCCGCCGTTGCATGACCGGCCGTCCCAGGTATCGGCGCAGTCGAAGTACATCTCGGCCTCTGCCACATGCAGTCGGAGCGTGCCGCCGCTCTTGCCGACCTTCTGCGTGTAGCGCGCCCGCTCACGCACGGGATCGCCGGTCGCGAACGCGACCAGACGTTCGTTGGGATCGTTCTTCTCGATGTCGACGATCACCCCGTACGACGACATCCAGCTGCTGCCGTTCTCGGCGCGGCTCCAGACCTTCACCGGACCATCGGTGGTCGCCCACCACCGATTTTTCGCGCCGCCACACCAGTCCTCCTTCGCGTGGCGTTCGGCCAGGCTCCTCACCTCGTCGATGGCGCTCCGGATCGGAGGCAGACCTCTTGCCGGCCCGAGGACCATGGAGACGCCGTCGACGGCCTTCTCGACCGACCACCCCGCGAGCCCGAGGCAGATCGTCAACATCTTGTCGCGCGCGACCGGCAGGCCGATCAGCTTCTGGTCGGTGCTGGATATGTCGCGGCTTCGCTCCTCGTCGTCCTCGATCAGCGCGCTCGACGCAGCACCTCCGGGCAACACGGACGAGGAGAGTGAGAATCCGAAGCGCCGATACTTCGCGGCGATGACGATGCTCGCGATCTCCGACCCGACCGGCGTGAGGACCGAAGCCACGACCGTCTCGGCGGCGCTGATGCCCGGAACGACCTTGTCCATGAGCTGGTAGTGCATCTGGATCTGCGTCTCGAGCTGGCGGCGGGTCTGGTGGAGGATCGTCGCCACCGGACAGAGGCCGACACCGCCCGCGAAGAAGCCTGCAACCGATTTGAGCTCGCAGCGGTTCGACTCGGCGACGCCGGGGTAGTCGGCCGAGGTCGTCCCCGGAGGGAGTCCAGTGAAGAAGATGCCCGCATGGCAGAGCGCCTGCGTCGCGCGATAGATCACGTAGATCGCCGCGAGCGCGACGAGGATCAGGTTCATCGCGGAGAGGAAGTTCATTCCTCGCGCCTGGGTCGCGGCAGCCGAGAAGGCGACGGCATCGGCGGCCTCCTGCATGCGCTGCCGGTGGACGATGGCGTCGGTCGTGCCGACGATGAACCAGAGTCCACCGATGAGGAAACACGCGGCGAAGATCGACGTGAGCATCACGGCGCCGCGCGTGTCGGTGACGAGGCGCCTCGCCTTCGCCGGCATACGCGCGCGCCTCGGCGCCTTCCAGCTCCGGCCCCGTGGCCGTCTCCTCTTGTAGCGCGCGCCCTGGTTCGGGAGGCTCGCCTCCGAGGTCATCGTCTTCGTCCCTCCAAGCCCGCAGACGATCCACCCGCCGATCGGAACGCTGCACCGATACGTCGCCGTCACGCGCACGCTGGTCATCCCGTACGGCTCGGTCGGCGTTCGGGCGTCGACGCTCACCGACGTGAATGCGCGTGACGTCTTCCAGGGTCCCATCGCAAGCTCCGCGGCGCGCGTCACGTCGCGCTGGCCTTTCGCGGGATCCCGCGGCGCGTCGGGATTCGGTGGAAGGATCACGATCGCCGCGCGCGACGCGGTGATGGCCGCGTGGTCGAGGACGATCTTCGCCGAGTACAGCTTGGCGAGCTGCACCAGGCAGAAGAACGCAACGAGGAGCGGCACGATCGCGACCACGAACTCCACGAGCACAGCGCCTCGTGCGGCCGCCTTCTGCCTGCGCGCTTGCATTCCCTGCCCTTCGGCCGCCGCGCGGAACAGTTGCGCGTTTTCCTCGAAGCCGAGCCGGGCCCCGTCTAGCGATACGGGCCGTCGCCGCCGGTCGAGTGGACGGCCGACAGCACGGCGTCGAGGACCTTGCCCGTCTCGGCAGGTCCGGACCCAGGCTGCATCCGGACCGTGATGACGGCATCGTCGAGACGGATCGAGAGGCCCCCGCGCTCCTCTCGAAGGATCGCCCGTAGCCGCGACACGAGCGGCGAGTCCTCCGGACGAACATCGCCGTCGCGGAGCACCATCGTGCCGTGCCCGCACGCGAAGAAGATCGTCGCGACGACCCTGTAGAGATCGCTGTCGCGGATGCCCGTCTCGATCTCGACCGGCGTGTCACCGACGAGACCGTGGAACTGAGCCTCGTGCCGGTGTGCCGAGAGTCCGTGCACGCGCGCCCATTCGGCGAACTCGCGGAGCAGAAGGCTCTTCTCGCGCGGGCTCATGCGATCACCCCCGGACGACGAACGGCGCGGACGTGAGGCTCGCATGAGGCGCCTCGGGCACCCGGAGCGGCACCTCGCCCGGACGATACGGCACCCGATCCTGTCCGCGGAGCGGGGGCGCCTCACTCTTGTTCGGCTCCGGCGCCGCCTCGCTCGTCGCCCTCCCGCTCGAGCGACCGGCCGCACCCGATGCGTTGCCGTTCGGCGGCGGAGGCGGGCCGTACGGTGTGTCGCTCGAGCCCTGCGTTCCCGTCTTCGACTCCGCGCCCTTCGCGGCCAGGTCCGCTTCGGCGTGTTTCTCGTCCTCTGCGAGGGCATGCGCCCCGTGCTCGATGATGTCCCCGGCGATGTGCTCGGCCGAGTGCTTGGTGACGGATCCGGCGATGCCCCCCACTCCAGCCTCGGCTGCCGCTGCCCTGACGCCGCCAACGATGCCGCCGGCGATCAATCCCGGGATCGCGTTGCCGACCGGGTCGCTCTGGATCGGGCGATCGAGCTTGCGCGTCTCCTCGGCCTTGCGCGCGTTGGCGGCGCGGCGCCTGTCCGCGTCGGTCGGGACGGACGCGTTCGGGGCCTTGCCGCGGGTCGACATCGCGGAACGAGACATGCCGGCGTCGTGGTCTCCACACGAGATCCATTCGTTCTGTCGTGCCTCGGCCTCGCGATCGAGACGAGCCCGCGCCGCCTGGGGGTCCTCCTTCGGGAGCTCGCATGAGCGCTCCTCGCGGTCCGCCCATTCGTTGACCTTCGACTGCCCCAGCCCCGTGCATCGTTCCGTCATCGTCGCTGCCTCCGGGGCATCTGGTCGGCCGCCGCTCGGGAAAGTTGCGCGAGATCTCGGTGGACCAGCGGCAGCGGGCGGGCTCGGTCACCCTTTCCGGATCGCTCGCGACACCCGCTCCATCTCTTCGCAGTGCCCTGCAGAGAAGCGCTCCATCATCACCGTGAGCTGGCGGCGTATGGCGCGGAGCTCTGCGATCTTCGCATCGACACGCGCCGCGACGGCGCTCAGGCGCGCTTGGCCGCGCTCGTAGTCGATCTTGCCATTTTCGAGCGCGGGAAGGATCTTCGTGAGCTCGACGAGCGAGAAGCCGACGGCCTGCGCCTGTTTGATGAAGCGGATGCGCTCCACCGCGGCCTCCGGGAACTGGCGATAGCCCGATCGCGTACGCACCGGCGCGGGCAAGAGCCCCTGTCGCTCGTAGAAGCGCACGGTATCGACGCGCACACCCGCACGTGCGGCGACCTCGCCGATCCGAAGGGTCGCCTTGACTCTGGAGTCGGGTCCAGGGTGCAGCCTAGGGGGCATGACGACGATCCTCCACGGCTTCCCGTTCTCGGCCAACACCTATCGCGTTCGCCTGCTGCTCCATTTGCTCTCCGTCCCACACGAGGAGCGGCTCGTCGACATCCTCCACGGAGAGAACCGCCGCGCCCCGTTCCTCGCCCTGAACCCGCTCGGGCAGGTTCCGGTGCTCGAAGACGGCGGCCACGTCTTCGCCGACAGCCACGCGATCGCGGTCCACCTCGCACGCCGGTACGAGCCCGACTGGCTCCCCGACGACGCGCTCCCGGAGATCCTGCAGTGGCTCTTCTTCGACGCGACCGAGCTTCACAATGGCGTGGGCCTGGCGCGCAACCATCGCCTCACCGGCATGCCGAGCGACGCGTCCGCAGCCGACCGCAGAGCGCGCGCTGCATTCGACGTCCTCGACGCGCACCTCTCGCGTCGAGGATGGCTCGTCCTCGACCGCGCGACGCTCGCCGACGTCGCTTGTTATCCGTTCGTCGCCGTCGCCGAAGAAGCGGGCCTGGATCCGACGGGGTGGCCCCACCTCTCGGCTTGGGCGAGGCGCATCACGGCCCTGCCCGGCTTCGTCGCGATGCCGCGAGTCCCTCGGCGAAGCTGAAGCTGACGATGGCATGCGAGTCACGCCCGCAAGAAGACGCGCATGCCCGGCTGCTGGCTACTCTCTTCGATCTCGCGCGGCTCTCGCCGTCGTCGACGAACGCAGGGCGTGCGTCACGCAGACAGCGCCGGTGATGACGACGAACACACCGGCCATGCCGCCGGCTGCCCACACGCGCCGAAGCGCGGGCACGCAGATCGGGTCTCCCGCGAGGGTGCACTCGTTCTCGATCAGGAAAGAGGACGCGAAGAGGTAGCCCGCGACGATGAGGAAGAGCATCGCGCCGGACAGGAGCACCATCGTCGCGAAGCGATCGTCGGGACGCGTCGGGGCCGGCTTCATGCAGCCCCCCGGCGTCGTCGCTCGTGCGCGCGCAGCACCGGTCGACGACGCCGTCCATGACCATGCCGCCGCAGTTGCCCCCCGCAACCCATATCTCCGTTCTTTCCGATCTCGCGCACTCGGTCAACGCACGTCGCGTCGTCGGCCATCGCTGTCCCTGCTGCCCCACCTGCCCCGGCACTGTCCCGGCACGCCCTCCCCGAGGCAGAGACGGTCGCGCTCGTGACGGGCTCGTACGGCAACTACGCGAATGGCGGGCGGAACCGCGGCACGCGGCCGTCCAAGGCGAGTAACCTCTCCGGGCCATGCCCATCCTCGTACCTTCTCAGCAGTCGCGCTCCCTGCGAGGCATCCTCCTCGTCGTGGCGCTCGCGGCCGCGGCGGTCTTCGCGCCGCTCTGGGTCTCGCTCGTCCTCGCGGCGTGGGCCGCGTCGATGGCGAGACCGCTGCTGACGCGCATCTCTTCGCTCATCGGAGGACGCGGACGCGCTGCCGGCGTCCTCGTCGCCGCGCTCGTCCTCGTGACGGCGCTGCCGCTCGTGGCGACCGTCGCCTCGCTCTCACGGAGCGCGGTGAGCCTCGCGAAGAGCCTGATGGGCTCCTCCGGCGCGAAGAGCGCGCTCGTCTCGCTGGTGTCCGGCGCGGGCGAGGCTGGCGACGAAGACCCGATCGCGCTCCTCCGCTCGCCACAGAAGATCATCGCGCTCGTGCAGGAGCACGGCGGCAAGGCGTTCGACATCGTCGGCGGGATCGCCGGAGCCGCGACCGACGCGTTCGTCGGGCTCTTCATCTTCCTCTACGCGGTGTACGTCTTTCTCGTCGACGGCCCCGCCTACTACGACTGGATCGAAGCGCACGCTCCGATCGGGCGCGAGCCGACGCGACGATTCGCGGCGGCATTCAAGGAGACGGGACGTGGGCTGCTCGTCGGCGTCGGCCTCACCGGCCTCGCGCAGGGGCTCGTCGCGACGATCGCGTACGTCGCCCTCGGGGTTCCGCGCGCGCTCGTCCTCGGCTTGCTCACGTGCATCGCTTCGATCATCCCATCGGTGGGTACGGCGCTCGTCTGGGTGCCCGTCGCAGCAGGGCTCGCATTCGCCGGCAGGACCGGGTCCGCCGCGATCCTCGGCGCCGTCGGCGTCATCGTGATCGGCTCGATCGACAACCTGCTTCGGCCCGTCTTCTCACGCTTCGGCAAGCTCGAGCTGCCGTCGTTCGTCCTGCTCACGTCGATCTTCGGCGGCCTCGCGGTCTTCGGGACGTGGGGCTTCATCCTCGGGCCGTTGCTCGCACGGCTCGCCAAAGAAGCCTTCGCGATCGCGCGCGAAGAGCGCCTGCGCGAAGGCCCGATGTCCGTCGTGCCGCCCATTCCTTCGCGCGAGCACGACGAACGCTGAGACGCCTCGGCAGCGCCGGCGATGCCGCCTCAGCGCGAACGCCGCCGCCGCGCGAGGAGAAGAGCAACGGCCAACCAGAGCCCGCCGCTGCCGGCGCGACCGTGTGCGTTGCAGTTGCATCCGTCCTGCGGCTCGGCACCGTCGTTCTCGTCGGCAGCAGGGCCGGGGGCGTTCGGATCCGAGGGCTGCGGCTCCTCGTCCGGCGGCGGCTCGTTCGGGCCTCCCGCGTCGGGGGCTGCCGCGTCGGGGGTCCCGCCAGCATCGGCGGTGCCGCCACCGTCGGCGCCCGCGTCAGGCGTCGGAGGCGGTGCCTCGTCGTCGACCTCCGTCACATCGAGGAGCTGTGCACTGAGCGCCGAACCGAACGAGATCAGGGCACGACCAGCGACGTCGTCGTCGTCCTGCGCAGCGGCGATGGTCACCGTCTGAGGCGTGTTCCAGTTCGCCGCGGTGAACGAGAGCGTCGTCGGCTCCTCGACGGTCACGTCCTCGTCGCCGGACACGCGCCTAACGGTCACGGTCGTGGAGCTGGTCGGGCGCTTGGACCAAGAAACGGAGACCGTTGCCGTTCCTCCCTCGGGGACATCGAGCGTGTTCGTCGAGAGAACGAGCTTCGCGTCGTTGTTCTCGATCGACGTCGCAACGACACGCTCGGTGGTCATCCCAGGCGCCGATACGTCGAACGTGCTGACGTCCACGACGCTGTCCGCATCGACCGCCGCCGCGAGGACGACCGGCCGCGGCTGCGCCCAGTCGGTCGGCGTGAACGTCAGCGTTCCGCCGGAGACGACGTCGATGTCGGCGTCTCCGCTGCTCCGCGCCACCGTGACCGTCAGATTCGCGGCCGGTGCGGTCGCGAGCGCGACGGTGAAAGCCGCGCGGCCACCCTCGAGCACGTACGGCCTCGCATTGCCCACGATCAGCTTCGGCGACGGGCTCGTCGGGCGGACCCTGCGGAGGACGCCAGTCGTGTACCCGAGCGCGTACAGCGAGCCGTCGTCGCCCGTGACCGCCTGAACCATGGTCGCGAATTCGCTTCCCCAAACGTCGACGCGCGCGATCTCGTGCGACGACGACATCGCGGCGCGGATGAGGTGCCCGCTGTTGAAGTCACCGAAGAAGTAGTTGCCGCGATACTCCGACGGAAACGCATTCGACTCGTAGAACGTTCCCCTCGTGATGGCACCGCCGAGGAACTTGGTCCGCGCGTACGCGTCGTTCAGCGTCGCCGTTGCGTTGGCCCCGGCCTGCGCCGCGGTGAACGTCGTCTCCGACGGTACGCTCGCGACGTAGACATCTCCGACGAAGCCTGCGCCGAGCCCTGCAAGCTCGATGGCCTGACCGACGCGGAACCCGTGCCTCGCGGTCGTCGTCACCGTCAGCGTCCCGCCCGCCCGCACCGCCGCCGTGATGGTCCGCTGGTCCGTCGAGTTCGTGCGATAGGCGAGTTTCGGCGCGACGTAGTCGGGCGCCGTCTGATTGTTCTCGTAGTCGTTGAACCCGGCGTGCGCGCGCGGCCCCAGACGGAAGAGCTGCTCGTACGCGCTGCCGGCCACGGCCGCCCAGATGCTCCCGGTCGCCGGCTGCATCGCGAGCCCGAACGGATTGCGCAGACCGCGTGCCCAGATGTACTCGTTGTTCGGTCCGACACCGTCGTAGAACGGGTTGTCGTTGACGGGCGTCCCGTCGAGATTCGCGCGCCCGATCTTCGAGGCGAGGCTCGTGAGATCCGCGTCGACGCCGGTGCCGTTCCCGAGGTCGCCGATCCCGAAGTAGAGCTTGCCGTCGGCGCCGATCGTGAGCCCTCCGCCGACGCGGGTCTGTCCGGCCGTCGGGAGCCCCGAGACTATCCGTGTACGATCGATGCCGACGCCGGCGGCATCGATGCCACCTCCCGAATCCGTCCACCGCACGATCTGCTGCTCGCTGGGCGAGACCGAGACGAAGACGTAGAGGTAGCGATTGACGATGTAGTTCGGATCGAACGCGATCCCGAGCAAACCTCCTTCGGACCCCGTGTGAACGGAAGGCTCCGTCGCGAAGGTGCTCACCTCGAGCGTCGATTGGCCGGCCCCGGTCGTCTTGGGCCGTCCGGCTTCCGTCCGAACGACGCGAACGATCCCGTTCTTGTTCAGCACGAACAAGCGTCCCGAGCCGTCCGGCGCCCAAGCGGCGCCCGTCGACGGCGCGAGCTGATTGCTCGAATACGCCTCCTCGGTGAATCCCGCAGGCACGGCGGCCGATGCAGTGGCCACATGGCCGAGGGCGAACACGGTTCCAGCAAGCAGACGACGCATCGTCCACGACTCTAGCCCGATCGGGACAGTTGGTGGCGTGAACTGCAGCCTTCCCGAGGTCGATCGCTCTCACACTGCAAGACACCTCGCGACGCCGCCGACGCCGCCGACGCCGCCGACGCCGCCGACGCCGACGGCGCGTCAGGCGCCCATGCTCGTGCTCGCGCTCTCGCGCAAACGGCGCTGCGAAGTGCCGTCAGCGCGCCCCGACCGTGAGGGCGCCGGCCTGGTCTCTGGGGCCTGCGCTCACGGTCACGTTCTGAAGTTTGCGGGAAGCGTCATTCGCAGAGCACGCGCGACTGGATCTTCGACCCGTTGCCGATCGTTGCGCCGCCCGCGGCCTTCGCCTCCTCGAACGATCCACATTTCGGCAGCGTGCCCCAGCAAGACGGCATCTTCGCTTCGCCCGCGAGCGTCGTCGCGGTGTAGCGGGTTCGGTTCACGCAAACGGCGCCCTGGGTGCCCCAGCCCGCTTCGAACGCGAACGAGGCATCACCCGCGGTCGGGACCTGGATACCGCGTGTATCGAAGACGTCGATGAGCGTGTCGTCCTTCGTCCAGGACACGCCGTTCCCGCAGTAGTCGGCGCGAGCCATGCGCGTGCACGTCTGATGGAGGTCCACGCCGACGGTCCACGGCACGTAGCCCCACGCGACACACTTCGCGATGACGCCTTTCATGCACGAGTACGTCACGGCGATCTCCGACGCATTCGCGTCCGCACGGTCGCGCCGCGCGCCCGACTCGTCCCATACACCCGGGAGGAAGATCCCCTTGTCGTCGGCGTCTTCGCAGATGGACTGACCTTCATGGGTGAGCGTGTAATGAGCCAGCCCGAGACCGTCACGCCCACGCTCGAAGGCAGAGACGGTGAGCTCGATGCTCGCGCCGCTGGAGAGGATGCCCTCGAGCTTCGCCCCGACGAGCGCCTCACCACCGACGACCTGGCCTTCTTCGGTCATCGCAACGAGCTCGTTCACGGCGCCGTCCTTCCGCCGAAGGCCCTCGAGGTTTTCGCCATTCAGCGCGATACCGTTGAACGAGATGCGATTGAGCTGCATTCCGTTGAACGAGATCCGATTCAGGTTGGATCCGTTGAACGAGATGCGATTCAGATTCTCGCCATTGAACGAGATGCGATTCGTGCTCACGCCGTTGAACGAGATGCGGTTCATGCTCTCGCCGTTGAACGAGATCCGGCGCGGCTGGACGGAGAGCTCGGGGTTCGGCTCGCATCGTTCAGACGAGGCCGCATCGTCAACGGGCGAGTTGCACCCGAGCGCAACGACGGTCGACAGTGGCGCGGCCCAGCGAAAAAGAGCGTTCATCTGCATCCCACGAACGTACCGGCGCCGTTCGCCGACGCGTAGCGCCGGCGCGTAGGCAAATGGGAGACAGAGACGACGTCAACCGAACGGCCAGCTCGACGACCTCGAACGCAACGCTGCACGTTGAAGAGACTGGGCTGCTGCTCGTAGGATGACGGAATCTTGAGCTCCTTCGTCACGCTTCGCCGCTCCGGTTACGCGCTTGGTCTCGGAACGGTGCTCCTCTTCTCACTCACGCACTGCGGCGACGAGCCGGGCACCGCCCCGGACACGCAGGACGCGCCGGACGCCGGCGCCGATGCGCGCCGCGAGCCGAAGCCCCCGCAAGAGGAGGAGGAGGCTGGTCTGCCGGCGCTGCCCCCGTCCCTCACGGAGGGCGGCGGGACGCGCTTCCGGCCCGAGTACCGTGAAGAGACATACGAGGACGGAGCGAGGCGACGGATCTTCACCGGAGCGTTCCTCGACACGCAGGCGAATCGCCGCTGCGTCGTCGACCCCGTGGGCGCGGACCGCTGGGCATGCGTCCCGACCGACGTAGCCTGGGCGCAGCCGGGCTTCCGCGACGCCTCGTGCACCGAGCCCGTCCTGCTCGAGTCGGGTTCACCCGAGACGACGCCCTATCTGGCGTGGACCGAGTCCTGTTCGCTTCACATCGGCCCGAAGACACGGACGCCGACCATGGGGACCGCCTACACGCTGGACGACGGCCAGTGTCTCCCGCGGTTCGGCGTCGCCATTCACGAGCGCCCGACGGAGATCGAGCCATCCGCGCTCGGCGAATTCACGCGCGCCACGATGAAATCGGATTTGCCGTCGGAGCAGAGCGGCAGTCGATTGGCGATCTTCACGGACAAGCTGGTCGGGCCAGACGGGTCCTTCCAGTACCGCGATCCGGTCGTGAGGGATGTCGAACGCGGTGTCGAAGGAGGGGTCCACCCGGGGCAAGACGGTAAACATCACTTCCTCCCCGCCGTGCGATGGGCGTCGGAGTCGCTCGGCTTCGTCGACGCGGCATGCACGGAGACGCTCGTGAACCTCGCCCCCCTCCCGCCGGCAACGTGCGGGGCGACGCGGCCGCCGAACACCAACGCACTGCAATACGTCGGCGATCATCCCGTGCGCCACTGTCGCGCCGTCCGCGCCGTCGGCGCGCCGACGAAGCCGGTCGTCCCCGACGTCTACCTGGAGAGCGGCGGCACGTGCTCGCTGATGAAGTATCCGGGGACGGACACGTACACGAAGGACTCGTTCACCGAGCTGCCGGCTTCGGAGAGCCCCGAGGCCGCTCGGAGCATCGTTCCGCATGACGCGGTCGCGAAGCACGGGAGCAAGATCGAGTTCCGCGCCGCGAAGACCACGTCCCCGGACGGGCTGGACGTGGTCGGACGCGACGCGCAACCGTACCTTCGAGAGCTGGGTGTTCGCTGCACGCCCATGCTGACGTCGGACGGCGCATACCGCTGCTTGCCGAGTCCCGCGCTGGCGTACGCCGGCTCTCTCTTCTCGGACGGGGCGTGCACGCAGAAGGTGCTCCGGTTCGAAGATTGGCGATTGCCGTGCGACGGTGACCCGACGCTCTACGTGATCGCGACCTTGGAGGCGCCCGGGTACGTCCACCAGGTCTTCCGCCGGCCTGCTTCGCCGCCGTTGAACCAGACGACGTACTATTCGCACGCCGGGGACGGCTCGTGCGTGCCGGTGGAGGCGTCCCGAGGCGACCACTACTACGCCGTGACGGCAGCGGACGAGCCGATCCCGTCGACGGAGTTTCCCGCCGCCACGGAGACGTTCGTCGTCGATCGCTAAGGCGGAACCCAGTTCCGCCGATCCTGCACAGACACGAGCCGTGATCGGATCTCGAGCTACCGGCTGGAGATTCGCGCCGCTCGCCCAACGGGCGGCGCGAATCGGAGGCTCAGGTCAACCGATC
>JAFAER010000041.1 GCA_023423895.1 Pseudomonadota bacterium | reverse complement strand
CGTTCGAGCAGACCGACCCGCTCTTCGTGATCGACCTCGCGGACGAGGCGGCCCCGAAGCAGCGCGGCGAGATCCTCATGCCGGGCTGGGTGTTCCACCTCGAGCCGCGCGGCGATCGTGTCCTCGGGCTCGGCCTCGACCGAACGGATTCCGGCGGCAACCTCAACGTCTCTCTGTTCGACGTCGCCGACATGGACAATCCGAGGATGCTCCAGCGCGTGTCGTTCGGCTCGACCTCCGGGACCAGCGATCAGGACATCGTCAGCTTCGAGCTGCCCGAGGATCAGGACCGCATCCAGAAGGCGTTCCGGATCTTCGACGACGGCCTCGTGGTCGTGCCTTTCTCCGGGCAGCGCTACGGCAACGGGTGGAGCAGCGGGATGGGCGCGCAGACCGACTGCGCGAGCTACGGCGGTGGCATCCAGCTCATCGACTGGAGTCAGGACTCCCTTCGCAAGCAGGCGACCCTCCCAGTGGCGGGCCATCCGCGCCGGGCGCTCCTCAATCAGGGCGAGCTCATCGCCGTCTCCGACTCCAACGTCACGACGTTCGATCTCGCGCGTCGGGACATCGCGCTGAAGACGGCTGACCTCGTGATCGGCTCGTGTGAGGTCCACCCGACGCGCCACGCGAACCCTACGGGGTGGCAAGGCGACGACACGATGGGGGAACACGGCGACTACTATCACGGGCACTGCTCGTCGGCTGGGACTGGCGGAGCAGCCCGCAGCTCGTGGGCAGCCCTGGCGCTCGGACTTGCCGCCATCGGAGGCGCCGTGCGTCGCCGGAGGCGTGCCTGACCGGTCGCAGACCGGGGAGAACTGCAAAACTTACGCCTCCTTGCCCATCCTCTCTCTCCGGGATCGGGCAAGGAGGCGTGCTGTATCGAGCTCGACCATCGCGGAGATCCGACCGAGGAAACGGTAGGGGGCTGACGATTCTTTGATGAATCGCGGCCCCCACCGACATTAACGGTCGATCTCCGCGCGCGTTCCCCCCCCCGCGCGCGCGGCCGGCCCTGGTGTGCACCGGACAACGCACACCGATCTATTCATCTCGACCGGTCTCGACCGGAGCGTGCCATGAAACTCAGCCTCTGAGCGCAGTCGCGTGAAGCGCGGCCGTGCGACCGCGTGACAGGGTTCGGTCATGAAACTTCCTCTTGTCGTCGGCCTGCTCTTCGCGGGCATTTCCCTCGGATGTGGCGGCGGCTCGACGGCCCGTTACGTGATGCGCGTCGACCGGACATTCGACCGGGCCGCCGCTCCGCAGCCAGGGATTCCGGACGCGGACCTTCCGTCCGAGAGCTATCGCTCGGAGGCGCCCGTCGATCGATGGGAGGTCGCCATCGAAGGCGACAAGGTCGTCTTGACCTCGATCGGCGAACATCCGGTCCTACGTGACATCCCAGGTGGTGGCAAGGTGAGGCGCCTCGAAGGCAAGGCGCGTTCGGGCGGCCGCACCGATGAGCGCCGCTTCGATCTCGACGGGTCGATCGCGGGCGGCCGCTTCTCCGTGCACGGCGAGAGCGCGGAGCTGACGCTGTACGGATCAGGCGTGCCGGTGATCTCGAGCGAGCGCGGCAAGCTGGTGAAGCCTTAGCGGCGGAGGCCGGTCCATCGACGGCCGCGCCGCACGTCGCCTTCGCGCGCAGGCGGCAGGCCGTCGCGTCGGCGGGGCCGCGCGCGCGAGCGCCCACGCGAGCCGTCGCCCGGAGCGCGCTGCCCCACTCGCGCGAAGCGCGTGGCGCTGCGACTCGGTCTGCGCTCGACCGCCAGACGCGTGGGCGCGCTCGGAGCCCGGCAAATCACGAGCTCCAGCGCGGATCTCCCGTCGTCGGGGACGCGGCGTATGGCTTGCAACGGCGCGGGGAGCCGTGCCCGAAGGCCTCCCTCGGAGCGCCCACACGGACAAGAAAATGGATCACCCGATGCGCGATCGCGAGTCCCGCGAGCCGACCACCGTGCTCGACCACCTGCGTCCCACCGTCGTGCGAAGGCGCGTCGTCGTAGACGTTGCCGCCTTGAACCCGCCGAAGGCGGAGAGACCGAGCACGACCGATCTGGAGTCGCCGCCCGAGCGTGGCTCGGGATGTTACCCGCGTGCGGGCGTGGCAGGCGACGACGAGGTCGCTCCGCCCTCGTCGATCATGGTGCCCGAAGGCTACGAAGGGCTCGACGACGACGAGACGGACTCCTGCGCGGAAGAGCAAGACGAGGACCTCGTTCCGTCCACGCGCGGGCGGGGGCCCGTGGAGGCCGGCGCGCCAGACGAGGAAGACGAGGAAGACGAGGAAGAAGAGCCGCAAGAGCACGAAGAGGACGGCGGCGACAGGGCTGAGGCCGCGTGGACGGCGCCGGAGGTCGAGGCTGCTCCGATCCCCGCTCCCCGCCCGACGATCCCGGTGGGACCGACGATCGCCGTCGGAACGGTCGCCAAGCTCCTCGGCTTGACGTCGGCTCAGGTCGCGGCCGAGCTCGTGAGCCGAGGCTTCTTCGAGGTCACACCTGCGACGGTTCTGACGCGTGATACGGCGCGGATCGTTGCCGAGCTCTTCGACCACGCGATCGAAGAGGTGGCCGCCCCCGAGCCCGCGAAGGCGAAAGCTCCTCGGAAGCGCACGGCGCGCCGCGCGGCTCCCGCGAAGCGGACCGCAAAGACGGCGAAGACCAAGAAGCGTACGGGGCGGTCGACGCGCCGAGCGGCTTGAGCGCGTCAGGGCCTGACGCCGGCCGCTCGACCCGAGCCATCGTGGCGATGCGGATGCGTGTGAACGACGTCATCCGTCGACGCGAATCAGCGCATCCGTCCCGGAACGGCTGAACGAGGCGAGACCCGGACGAGCGGATTGTCACGCGCACTCCGGCGCGGACGGAGGTAGACTCCACGCCCCGAAAATGCCCGAGTTCATCTTCACCATGCAGGGGGTGACGAAAGTTCACCCCCCCGACAAGCGGGTCCTCGAGAACATCCATCTTTCGTTCTATCCAGGAGCGAAGATCGGGGTCATCGGCGCGAACGGATCGGGCAAGAGCTCGCTCCTCCGCATCATGGCCGGGGTCGACACCCAGTTCGCGGGCGAGGCCCGGCCGCATCCGGGCACCCGCATCGGCTACTTCGCGCAGGAGCCCGAGATGGGCAGCGCGAAGACGGTCTGGGACGCCGTGAGCGAGGGCGTGAAGGAGACGCAGGACCTCATCACGCGGTTCGAGGAGATCAGCACGAAGCTCGGCGAGCCGATGGACCGCGACGCGATGCAGACGCTCCTCGACGAGCAGGCCGCGTTGCAGGACAAGCTCGACGCCGCGGATGCATGGAATCTCGATCGGCACGTCGAGCTCGCGATGGACGCGCTCCGCGTCCCGCCGCGCGACGCCGAGATCAAGAACCTGTCCGGCGGCGAGAAGCGCCGCGTTGCGCTCTGCCGGCTGCTCCTTTCACGGCCGGACATGCTGCTGCTCGACGAGCCCACGAACCACCTCGACGCGGAGTCGGTCGCGTGGCTCGAGCGCTTCCTCCAGGAATATTCGGGCACCGTCGTTGCCGTCACCCACGACCGCTACTTCCTCGACAACGTCGCGGGCTGGATCCTCGAGCTCGATCACGGCAAGGGGTACCCGTTCCAGGGCAACTACTCGGGCTGGCTCGAGCAGAAGTCGGCGCGCCTCGCGCAGCAGGAGAAGCAAGAGTCGGCTCGCCAGCGAAAGTTGAAGCAAGAGCTCGAGTGGGTCCGAGCTTCACCGCGCGCGCGCCAGGCGAAGAGCAAAGCGCGTCTCGCCGCGTACGACGCGCTCCTCGCGCAATCGCAGAGCGGCTCGTCGGATCCGACGGAGATCTCGCTGCCGCCGGGACCGCGCCTCGGTGACCTCGTGATCGAGGCGAACGAGCTGAAGAAGGGCTTCGGCGACCGCACCCTCATCGACGGCCTCTCGTTCCTCCTCCCGCGCGCCGGTATCGTCGGCGTCATCGGACCGAACGGCGCAGGCAAGACGACGCTCTTCAAGATGCTCGTCGGTCAGGAGAAACCGGACAGCGGAACGCTCCGCATCGGCGAGACCGTGAAGGTTTCGTACGTCGACCAGTCGCGTGACGCTCTGCAGGGCGACAAGAGCGTCTGGGAGGTCATCAGCGGCGGCAGTCCGACGGTGGAGCTCGGTAAGCGCGAGGTGAACAGCCGCGCGTATTGCTCCTGGTTCAACTTCAAGGGCTCCGACCAGCAGAAGAAGGTGAAGGACCTCTCCGGCGGCGAGCGCAATCGCGTGCACCTTGCACGCTTGCTCAAGGAGGGTGGCAACCTGATCCTCCTCGACGAGCCGACGAACGACCTCGACGTCGAGACGCTGCAGGCGCTCGAGAGCGCGCTGCTCGGATTCCCGGGCTGCGTCGTCGTCGTCAGCCACGATCGCTGGTTCCTCGACCGCATCGCGACGCACATGCTCGCGTTCGAGGGCGACGGGAAGGTCACCTTCTTCGACGGTAACTACCAGGCGTACGAAGAGGATCGGAAGAAGCGCCTGGGCGACGATGGCGAGAAGGGGCCGAAGGGCAAATTCCGCAAGCTCGGCGCGATGTAGCTTGCCGCCGTGAGATCGGAACGCAGCCCGGGTCGGTGCAGTCTCTGCCGCCCGGGCTGGTATCGGTGCAGTTCCACGTGTCTGCCGGCGCCTCGGCGCCGTCGCAAGGTGAGGACGACAGATGGCTCACATGATCGAAGAGGCGAAGTCGGGACGCGCTGGCTGCCGGACGTGCCGGAAGCCGATCGCGAAGGGCGAGCTCCGGTTCGGCGAGGAGGTCGAGAACCAGTTCGCCGAAGGCGGCGAGACCACGTACCGCTGGCACCACATGCCGTGCGCTGCTGGTTCCAAGACCGACGAGCTTCGCGCGACGCTCGCGGCGCACGGAGGTGATCCGCCGATCGGCGACGAGCTGAAGTCCGAGCTCGAACGGCTCATGGCGGAGGCCGACGCCAAGAAGCCGCCGCCGTATCCGCACGCAGACAAGGCGCCGTCCGGCCGAGCCAAGTGCCAGGGCTGCGGAGAGACGATCCCGAAAGGCGAGATCCGGGTCGCCTTCGAGCGTGATATCGAGCGCGGGATGTCCGTGATGAAGGGCGCAGGTTACCTGCATCCGAAGTGCGCCGCGGCGCACATGGAACAGAGCGGCACGTCACACGACGAGCTCACCGAAGCCATTCGCACGAACACGCGCGACCTCTCCGAGCAGGAGATGGACAAGCTGTTCGCCGAGCTCTGAGGAATACGATGTTCGGCAGCGCGATCGAGATCTACCGGGCGACGCGGAAGAAGCACGACCTCCTCTTCAACGTCTACTTCATGCGTCCGATCGCGGCGTTCGTCGTCGGCATCTTCGCCAAGACGCCCATCACGCCGAATCAGGTCACGCTGCTGAACCTGGCCCTTTTCGTGCTCGCGACGGCGCTCTTCGTCGCGCTGCCCGACTTCCGCGGAGGCCTCGTCGCCGTGCTCGTCCTGGAGGCGTCGTATTGCCTCGACTGCGTCGACGGGATGCTCGCACGTCACAAGAAGATCGCCTCGAAGGAGGGCCACCTCTTCGACTTCTTCACGGACGAGATCAAGGCGGTGCTCCTTTCGGCAGCGCTGCCGATCCGCTTCTGGCGCACGGGCGCGCTCGGGCTGGACGGTACGGAATGGCCGGCAGGGACGCCGGGGTTCCTGTTCGCGGCGACGGCCGGCGCGATCGTCCTCGCGTCGGCGACGTCGCTCACGAACTTCGTTCGTCGCCCCGAGATCAGCGGGCGCGAGTCGCAGGTCGAGGCGCACTACGAGACGGTGGCGAACGAGAAGCCGAAGTCGCTCGTGGGGCGCGTCGGTGCGCTCGTCACGACGTTCCTGCGCTTCCTGAACCACTATCCGAGCCACATCTGGCTCTTCGCGCTCCTCGGCCGGCTCGACGTGATGTTCTGGATCTACATCGCGATCAACTTCCTCTATCTCGGGCGCGGGTGGCTCGGGATCGTGCTCAGGTTCGGGCGTCCGCCGCGCGCCTCCTGACGGCGTCAGTCGCGCGCCTGCGGAACGCGCGAGCGGTACATGATGCTCGTCGTGCACGTCCTGCCGTCGGTCGACAGGCAGAACTCCTCGCGCGCGTAGCGCTCGGCGTCGAGCTCGAGGCGGATGCGAAGGACGAGCGTGCGGCCGTCGGGGAGGATCCCGATGTCACGCAGCGAGCGGTCCAGATCGACCGACGTCCGCGCGCCGACGTCGATCGCGAAGAGGTCACCTCCGAGGGAGGTTTCCTTCAGCGTGAAGACCTGCGAGCCGTCGCCGAGCTGGACGAAGCGGTCGAGCGCAGCGCCGGGGCCGGAGAAGGGGACGTACGTCTTCGACGCGAGATCGAACACGCCGAAGAGGCTGCCGCTCGTGTCGCCGAACGCGCCCTTCAACTCCGCGGTGATCTTGCCGGTCGACGGATCGAACGTGATCGACGCGCTCGCCTCGTTGCGGACGACGGTGACCGACGCGTCGACGAGGAGAGACTTTCCGTCCTTGCTCGGCGCGAAGCGCGGGAGCTGGCTGCCGATGGGATGGAGGTCGAACTTCATCGATGCCGGGTCGATCATCATCAGGTGGTACTGGTCGGCCATCGGACCGGGCACCTGGGAACGGTCGTCGAACATCGAAGCGTCCATGCGCTTCGTGTCGAGGTAAGCGACGGCCTTGCCATCGGCGAGGAGCGAGACGGGACCGAAGCCGGGCAGGTTCTTGATGAACGCGAGCTGGCCGGCGTTCGCGTCGATGTCGATCATGCTGACCGGGTCCGGATTGCTCCAGCCCTTCGCGCGCGCCGCGGCGTCGGCGGTGCAGAACGTCGGTGAGAGCAGCGCGCGCGACCCGTCGGGGACGATCGCGATCGGCGCCGCGCAGTTGGGGACGTCGATGGTGGTCACCTTCGCGATCGCGTCGGAGCTGCCACGCCCGACGGCGATGAGCGATACCGGCGTGTGCGGCCCGCCGTCGGCCCACGTCGTCGAGCCGACCACGATCGCGTGCTCGTCCCCCGGGAGGAGCTCGAGATCGACGGGGCGAACGCCCACGGAGGATGCGACTCCGCGTACGTCGCCGTTCTGCGGATCGATCGAGAACACCCGGTCGTAGTCCGCGACGAGGAGCGTGGTGTCGTCCTCGGTCACACGGGCGAGGAACGCTCCGGTGCTCGACGTGAACGCAGGTACGGTCCGCCATAGCTCCTTCGTGGTCGCGAGGTCGATCGCGACGACACCCTGCAAGTTTGCGAGCACCGCGTAGACGACCTCCCGCTTCTTCGAGAAGACGAAGCGCTCTCCGACGACGTCGAGCTCGGTCACGCGTTGGCCGTGAACGTCGACCACGAGCGTCGTCGTGTTTCGCCGCGCCACGATGTAGGCGCCGCTCGGCGAGACGGCCATCGCCCCCGTCTCGAGCCGTTCACCTTCTGCACTTCCTCCCGAGCGATCGTTGGCGTTCGCCCCGCCCTCTTCCTGTCCATCTTCGACGCCGGTACACGCGGCAAGGAGCATCGCCGCGAAGCAGCCAAGGAGCCTCTTCATGGATGGAGAGACGCTGCCGTCACGAGCGCTATTCAGGCGCAAACACAAGGTAAAGCAGAGCCCTCGACCGTCGCGTCCCGCAACATGACGGCGCGATCACGGCGAGGTCCAACGTCCGTCCTCACCGGTCTCTCCAGTGCGCGGAACGCCTCGTGAACCGACGGTCACGAGCGCGCAGTTCGAGCGTGCCGCGTGTATTAACGAAACGAATGCCGCGGGCGGTCGACAAAGGGATCGTGATTCGAGCGAAGCGTTCTCCTGCGCCCCGGTGTCCGTCGTTCGAGGAGGAAGCGAGCGTCGTCCGCTTCGAGCGCGAAGTGCGGTCGCAGCGCGCGAGCACCGAGGAGTTCCGGATCACGCCAGGGAACCTGCCGGGCAGCTTTTTCGTCAGCGGAGCGAGCGGCGGGACCTATGCCGTCGACGTCGTCGACCAGACCCGCGAGCACGATGCGTGTTCGTGCCCCGACTTCCTCTTCGGGCGCCTGGGGGCGTGCAAACACGTCGCTGCCGTCCATCGCGCCGCGAAAGAGAGCGTACGCGTTCGACGATGGCTCGCGTCGCTACCGAAGCGAGCGGGAGAGATCGACGGATGTGTCGTCACGGCGTCCTCGGGCGGCGTCGAGGGGGCCGGGAGGCTCCGCCTCGTCGCGCTCGGACGCGAGGCCGCACGCATCACCCAGGTCAACGCCATCGCGCGTCCACAGCTCGGCGCGGCGAGCCCGGGCGAGCTCGTGGCCACTGCAGAAGCGCTGGAGCACGCTCGCGACTTCGGCATGGCGCGCGTGACCCAAGCGGCGATTGCGGCCGCGCGCATCCTCGAGCAGCGCCGGGAGCGCGCCGAACGAGCGTGGTCCGTCGGCGAAGCCATCGAGAGCAGACGACTCGGGGTCGATGTCCTCGCAGAGCCACTTTTCCCTTACCAGCGCGACGGCGTCGCGCATCTCGTTCGCGCGGGCAGGGCGGTGCTCGCCGACGACATGGGCCTCGGCAAGACCGTGCAAACGATCGCCGCGTGTGAGGTCCTTCGTCGGCGCGGAGAGGCGAAGCGGATCCTCATCGTGTGTCCGGCGTCGCTGAAGGCGCAGTGGGCGGGCGAAATTGCGCGCTACGCCGGCGCCCAGGCGGTCGTGGTCGTCGGTGGGGTGGAGGCGCGGCGAGCGGCGTTCGCGTCGGATGCGCCTTACGTCATCCTCAACTACGAGCTCACGTGGCGGGACCTCACGCTCCTGAAGAACCTCGAGGCGGACGTGCTCGTGCTCGACGAAGCGCAGCGAGCGAAGAACTTCCGCACGAAGACCGCGGCGACGCTGCGAAGCATTCCGTCGCGGTTTCTCTTCGTGCTCACCGGCACGCCGGTCGAAAATCGCCTCGACGACCTGTACGGCATCTTGCAGCTCGTCGACGCGGAGATCCTCGGCCCGCTGTGGAAGTTCAATCTCGACTTCCACGTCCAGGATCCGGAGACCGGGAAGATCCTCGGCTACAAGAGCCTCTCGGCGCTCCGACAGCGCGTCGCGCCCGTCGTCCTCCGCCGCCGCAAGGAGGAGGTGCTCTCTCAGTTGCCGGCCCTCACCGAGCAGACGCGGTACGTCGCGCTCTCTTCCGAGCAGATGGAGCTCGAAGCGTCCTACCGACGTCACGCGGCGATGTTGATCCAGATGTCGATCAAGCGCCCGCTGTCACCGGCGGACCAGAAGCGTCTCCAGGCGTATCTGCTGAAGGCACGTCAGGCATGCAACGCCGCGGTGCTCTGCGATCCGAAGTCGGAAGATCGCGTGCCGAAGCTCGACGAGCTGGCGGCGCTCGTCGCCGAGATCGCGCAGCAGGGGACGAGCAAGGTGCTCGTCTTCTCCGAGTGGACCGAGATGTTGCGACTCGCCGCCGGGCGGCTCGACGACATCGGCGTCGGGCATCTGACCCTCCACGGCGGGATCCCGTCGGACGCGCGACCTGCGCTCATCGACCAGTTCAAGAACGACGACGACAAGCTGGTGCTCCTCTCGACCGATGCTGGCGGCGTCGGTTTGAACCTCCAGGTGGCGAGCTACGTCGTCCACCTCGACCTGCCGTGGAATCCCGCGCGTCTCGACCAGCGCATCGCCCGGGCGCATCGGCTCGGGCAGACGCGCGGCGTCTCGGTGACCTATCTCTGCGCGGAGACGGGCATCGAGCGCGGGATCGAGGGGACGCTCACCGGCAAGCGCGCGGTCCGAAGCGCAGCGACCGACGGTACGAGCGACATCGACGCGCTCGAGGCTCCGAGCTTCACGATGTTCCTCGCCGAGGCGCGCCAGGTGCTCGGAGGAGACACCGATGCGATCCGCGGTGCTGGAGCGAACGTCGTGCAGGAGCAGCCCCCGTCGAGCTCGACCCGTGCGAAGGCCGAGAGAGGCACATCGAACGTCGTCGGCCCAGCACCGCTACCGAGGACGGCTCCGCGCCGCGAGCGCGAGAAGGACCTCCGCGCCACCGAGGCGTTTGCTCTGCAGCGGCTTCGGCTCGCGCATGTCGTCCTCGCCGCCGGCTTTCCGGGAGACGCTGTGCGCGCTGCCTATGAAGCTCTGGCGGCGTCGCTCCGTGCGCGGCTCGACGAGCCGGTCGGCGAGGAGCACTCGGCCCTCGTCGCGTCGCTCTATCGCGACCTCTTTCCGTCGGGCAGCATTCCTTCGACGCTGCCCGCGGTGCTCGCCAAGGTTCACGACCTCGCGCAGCTCGCCGACCAGGGCGTCCCCGTCGACCAGGACGTCGCCGCCGAAGTGGTCGAAGAAGCGCGGACGTGGCTCGAGCGCGAGGACACCTTCAGCGGCCGCCGCTAGAGGCAAGCTCGAGCAATCACGAGGGGACGAGCAGTCGGTCGTGAACGCGGCGCGACGGCGTTCGAGGCGAATCGTCACGCGCCGGATGGTACCAACGGGAAACTTTGTCTCGGTTCGGAGTCGCGAACCCAGCGAGATCGCGTCGACGGGTTTGTCGGAGCGAACTTTCCCCGATTTTAGTGCAATCCCGGTCACGCGCTTCGTGCGGATGGGTGCCGCGACGTTCCAATTGCCCACAAAACACGGGCGACGCATGTGCGATCGGGAACGGCTCGGGTGTTGGCCACGTGCTTGCACCTCTGCGGCCCCGTTGGCACCGAACCTCGACATCTCTGGTGCCAAGTGCGTCGAGGCTCTCGAACGCGCGGGGTTCACCGTCCAGCACGAGAACGAGGGGATCACCGTGCTCGCGCGCGGATACCGCGCGGTCGTCGTCCCGATGCTCGACCAGCTCACGCCGCCGTCGCTCAACAACGTGCTCAATGCCTCGGGCCTCTGCTACGGCGACTTCGTCCTGCTGCTCGAAGGCCAGACGATGGCGCAGATCGGTAAGACCCGGAGCGGCCTCCGTCCCCGGGCGGCCCCTCCCGAGGAACCGGCCGACGAAGGCTGAGAGAACGTTCTCCGGCGACCCTCAGCGCGCGTTTGGCGCCTTATCAGGGCCAGGAAGCGCGCTGAGCCGGGTCGCATGATCGATGACCGCGCGCGGGCTCATCTTCCCTTTGTAGACGTAGATCGACGACGGCACGCGCTCGTCGAGGATCTCGGCGCTGACCCGAAGCCTCGAGCTCACGGCGAACACGACGCGTGCGCCGAGGCCGCTCTCGGCCAGCTCGGCACGCCGGAAGACGGCATCGCGGCTCCAGTAGCCGAGCACCTCGACGTAGACGGGATCGCGCTCCTTCTCACGAGAGAGCTCCAGGTCGGGGATGCAGATCCCGAGGCCGGGTACGTCGAGGATCGCGCTCGCGGGACGAGCACGCCAGCCCGCATCGAGCGCATGGATGCCGTCGAGGAGCTCACGGACGTCGTCAGCGAGATGCGGCTCACTCGCGTGGCTGACGGTCGACGCCGGAGCACGCGAGGTGCTGCTGCGTCGAGAGCGCTTCTTCACGCCGTCCGTCGACTCGGCAGCTGCGGGCGCCGCCGTTCCCGCGCGGAACACGAGCGGCTCGCGGGTCTTCCCCCATTTGATGTCGGCGACGAGTGACCATCGTTCGAGGGAGCGCAGGGCAGGGTAGGCCAGCGCGAGGCGCAGCCCGTACTTCGTGACCGCGTCGAACATCGAGAACGGGCCGTCGATCACGACCTTCCAGCCGGGATCTTCGCCGTCGATGCGCTCGGCGCTGAAGAGCAGCTTATGGAACTTGAGCTTGGCGAAAAACGCCCGCACGAGGCCCGGTGAGGCGGAGCGAACCTCGCAGGTCAGACGAACCGCAGCGAGGAGGACCGCCTGCGTCTGCCCGAGCTCCCACGCTTCGACGAGGCTCTGCGCATCGATCGCCGGAGCCGAGCGGAGCACGTGCTCGCTGCGGAGGTCCGCGAACATCGCGCGCTCCACGACGTCCGCCGGGATGCCAAGCAGCTTCGCGGCCTCCGCGACGACGGCCGCGCGATCGAAGCGCTCGCCTTCGGCGCATCGTCGGCGAGCATCGCTCGCCTGTGTGAAGAGGACCCGACGGATCTCGCTCGGGTCGATGTTCGTCTCCGCCTCGAAGGCGCACGCGTCCGCGGCGAGCTTGCGGAGGCCGGCGGCGAGCTTCACGCGCTTCGACGCGACGTCGCTCACGGCGGCGTCCCACGCTTCTTCGAGCTCTTCCCGGCGGCGACCGACGTGTTCTTGCGCGGCCTCGAGTAGCGCCGAGGCGATCGCAAGCGCCTCCGAGCGGCCTTCCCGATCGAGCGGGCGGAGGATCAGCTCGTCGTCCTTCTTCCGGGCGTCGACGAGATCAGCGGTAAGCATCGTGCTCGCGCCTCCGATCGCTCGTGAAGGTCTCCGTCGTCCGCGCCGTGACGACCTCGTAGAGGAGAGCGCGCTTGCCCTCGCGCTGGCGAAGGATGCGGCCGAGACGCTGGACGTGCTCGCGCACCGAGCCGCTGCCGGAGAGGACGACCGCGACGTTGGCGTCGGGGACGTCGACGCCCTCGTTCAGCACCTTCGACGTCACGACGGCGCCGTAGGTGCCCGCGGCGAATCCGGCGAGGATCGCGCTACGCTCCGTCACCTTCGTCTGGTGCGTGATCACCGGGACGAGGAAGCTCCGCGCGACGAGGTGCGCCGTCGCGTTGTCCTGCGTGAAGATGAGGGCGCGATCGTGGCGGTGCACGGAGAGCAGGTGCTCGAGGTAGGCGAGCTTGGCGGTGGCCGCGAAGGCGAGCTCACGCTGCCGCCGGTACGCCTTCATCGCGCGGCGGCCCTCCGCGCTCCGTGACGCGCGCATGATGAACTCGCCGAAGCCCCTCGGGCTCGACATCACGATGCCGTTCTTGCCGATGAAGTCCCGGTAGATCTGGCGCTCGGCGTCGTGCTCCTCGCGCTCTTCCGGGGAGAGCTCCACCTCGACGCGCTCCGTGTCGTATTCGGCGAGGAACTCGCCTGCGAGCTCCGAGATGTCGCGTCGATAGACGGTCGGCCCGACGAGCTTCCCGAGCGCCGCATCGAGGCCGTCGGCGCGCTCCGGGGTCGCCGTGAGGCCGAGGCGGAAGGGCGCGATCGCGAGGCGCGCGGCGAGCGAATACGTCTGGCTCGGCAGGTGGTGGCACTCGTCGAAGACGACGAGCCCGAAGCGCGAGCCCAGGTGCTCCATGTGGAGGTAGGCCGAGTCGTACGTCGTGACGGTGAGCGGGCGGACGTCGTGCTCGCCGCCGCCGACGACGCCGATGGGAACGCCGAACGTCGCCGCGAGGATGTCGTACCACTGCCGCACGAGATCGAGCGTCGGCGCGACGACGAGCGTGCTGCGCCGCCGGTCGTCGATCGCCATCATCGCGAGCTGCGTCTTGCCTGCGCCCGTCGGCAGGACGACGACTCCCCGCGACCCGTGGCGCTTCCACGCGTCGAGCGCCTCGGACTGGTAGAACCGCGGCTCGCGGTGCACACGCGCGCCGTGCGCGAGCTCTTCGTACCGGCGGGCCTCGTCCTCGTAGGCGACGCCCGCGCGCCGCAGCGTGAGGACGATGGCCGCGTAGGCCGCAGCGGGCGCGCGAAAACACGCCGCCCTCGCGTCCCAGGAGAACGCCTCCGGCAGCGCCCAGGATCGATTCGCATCGTCCTTGTCGACGCCGAGGAGCGCGAGGGTGCCGGCTTCGAAGCGCAGCGTGGGCACGCCGCACGCTTACCACGCCTGAGGCGCGCCGTGGTCAGACGACGAAGTCGAGCAGCTGCACGCGCGTCGTGTAGTCGTCGAGCTTCGCCTTGTACTCGTCGACGAGCGTGTCGAGCTTCACGACGACGCCGCCCTCGCCCTCGCGGACGACGGAGCCGCTGACGAGGATCTCCGTGTTCGGGAGGACGAGCACGCCCGCCCAGTACGAGGGATCCGCCGTGAGGTCCTTGGTCGTGCCGCCGACCTTCACGTGGCCTTCGGAGACCTCGAGGACGGGGATCATCCGGCCGTCGTCGAGGCGGACGTGCGCCGCGTAGGCCGGCGGCGGGTTCACGCGGTAGTGCGCGCGGCGGTTACGCTCGATGTGCGTGTCGAGCGTGTCGAAGACGGGCTTCGAGATCTCGGTCTCCGCAGCCGCGAGCACCGTCTCGCGGAGCTGCTTCATCGCCTTCTGCGTGCGCACGATGTTGCTGCGCATGTCCTCGATGCGGCTGCGGTCGCGGCGGACCTTGTCGCTCACGAGGCTCAGCAGGTTCTTGTAGAACGCGAGGCCGATGTCGCCGTTCGCGTCGAAGAAGCCGAGGAGGTCGCTGACGTTCGCCGACAGGAGCTCGACGTCCGTCGTCGCGGTCGCCGTCGTGCTGCGCGGCTGACCGGTGAGCGCGGCGAGCTCGCCGAGCGGGGCGAGCGGCCGGAGATCGAAGCGAACGGCCGGAACCTCCGTGCTCGTACGTTCCTCTTCCACCGTCACTTGCCCCTTCACGAGGAGCGCGAAGTGCGTGGCGGCGTCGCCGGGGCGGAAGAGCACGGTGCCGGCCTTGTGCGACTCCGGACGGAACGTCGCGACGAGCTGCTCGAGACGAACTTCGGAGATCCCTTGGAACAGCGGCAAAGCCCGCAGGTCATGAACGATCGACACGGTACTACCCTCCTACCCCGCGCTTCCGCGGCTCGACCGAATTCCGTAACCGAGCCGCGACCCGGCCACAAGCTGGGAGAAAGGAGTACGTCCCGTCCCCCCGCAGGCCACAAAAACGAAACGGCCAGCGAGCCTCGGGGGGAGAGCTCACTGGCCAGGTTCGTTCGCTACTTCAGAAACGGCGGAGAGGGCGAGATTCGAACTCGCGGGACGGTTGCCCGCCCACATGATTTCCAGTCATGCACCTTCGGCCACTCGGTCACCTCTCCAGAGCGGCCAGACCTAGCACGCTCGGCGCAGAAATTCAGCAATCCGGTTTCGCCAACGAGCAGAGAGTCCCCGGGGCCGGGGTCGGCCGGCGCCTTCACCTGGGAATCCGGGGGGCTCAGCGGCCCCAGACCTTGAGCGCGACCGAGGTTGGCCCGTCCGTCACGACGCGTCCGAGCGGCGGCTCCGGCGCGGCGGGCCGTCGTTCGCGCTCGCCCTTGCCGCTCCCGCTCCGCTCCACCAGCTCGTTCCAGGTCAGCGAGTGAAGCGCCTCGGCGGCGAGCGGATGGCTCGGCCGTACATCGCTGACGCAGTCCGGATCGAGCGAGAGGTTGCACACCTTCACCTCGCGTTCACGGATGCCCACGACCGCGAAGGCGCCCCAGCGCGCGGAGAAGCGCGTCGTCGTCGCGGCGACGAGCGGGCGCTCGGCCACGACCTTCTTCTGGGCCGCAACCGCCCAGAGGCTCTCGCCGCGAAGCTGCGGAGGTGGCGGCAGGCCGAACGACTCGAGGACCGTCCGGGCGACGTCGACGCTGCTGGTCGCCGAGCTCACCCGCTCGCGCGGTCGCGGGCCGATGCCGCGGACGACGAGCGGAACCGCGAGGGCGCCTTCTTCCAGCGAGTCGTCCTCGAGGAAGGGGACCCGCGCGGCCGCGTCCACGCCGACATCGCCGGTCACGATCCACACCGTGTCCTTGTCGCGGCCCGTGGTCCGGACGCGCTGGACGAGCGCTCCGAGCGCCGCGTCGTGGGCCGCGAGCGCCTTTGCATGGAGGGCGAACGCACGCTCGCGGTCCGGATCGGCGAACGAGCGGCCGCCGCCCGCTTTCTTCGCCTTTGCGAGGGCCTCGCCGGCATGGTTCGGCTCGAGGCTGCCCTGGTAGTTCTGCGGAGGAAGCTCCTTCAGCTCCTCGCTCGTGACGTCCCAGGGAGGATGACCACCGCGCGCATGGACGACGAGGAAGAAACGATCGTCCTTGTGGCCATCAAGCCAGCGGCCGACGTCGTCGAAGATCGCGGTCGCAGGCGCGTCTTCTCCTGGCAGGCGCGCGACGAACGTCTCCCAGCCCCGCGCGAATCCGTAGGGCTCCGTCGTCGTCGGGTTCGCGGTGAACATCCCGGTCACGACGCCGGCCTGCCGTGCCGCTTCGGCGACGGTGAAGACGCTCGGCGCAAGGACGGCATCTCCGTCCGACGCGCCGTGCTCGCGCGGAGACAGGCCCGTCAGCATCGATCCGACGGCGCCGCTGGCCCAGCTCGAGGTGGCTCGGTGAGCTTCGAAGACGACGCCGCCACCGGCAAGCCCAGCAAGCTCGGGCATGGCCGTCGCTCCGCCGTAGAGGGAGATCCGGCGCGAGGTCGAGCCGAGCACGACGAGGATGACGCCGCGTGCCTTCGGCACCGCGGGCTCCGGCGGAGGCGAGGCGACCTGCTCGAGCGGCGGCACCACGCGGGCTTCTCCGAACGCGACCCGCGCGCCTTTCGAGCTGTTCTTCGCGACGAGCTCGACGCCCGCGATCGTTCCGACGTCGCCGAGCGGCAGCGAGATCGGGCGCCATCCGGGCGGATCGGTGGGGCCGCCCAGGTGGAACGAGCCGATGACCCGCGGCTCGGACCGATCCACCAGCACCCGCACCTCTGCGTCCGCCTCGCCGCCGGACGCACCGATGAAGCCCTCGAGCACGCTGCCGTTGGGGATGAACGCCGTGCAGCGCGCGAAGCCCGGCGCGCGGAGCGACACACTGCGCCGCGACGTGCCCGAGATCGCGACCGTGGTGACGGCGTCGCTCCGAGTCGGTGCCGAATACGGGGCATCGCCGTCGTTCGGACCGACGCGGATCCAGTCGATCTCCGCGAGCTGGTCGTTCTGCGAGCGCGAGCCGCCGTTGAAGCGGAGGAGCAGCTCGTTCGTGCCCCGCGCGACGAAGGACGACGGCGCGCGCGCCGAGACGATCTTCGTCTCGCCCTTGGTGAGCGAGAGCGTGCCGATGGGCTTGCCGTTGAGGTAGACGGACGCGCTCCTCGCCGCGCCGCCACGGACGCGCGCCTCGACGACGATCCCCGCCTCGGACTTGAGCTCGGCCGCAGAGACGAACGACAGCTCAAGCGAGCGCGCCCGGACACTGACCCACGACGCGCCCTCGCGCTCGCGCACCTCGACGTCCGGCTTCACGAGGCGAGAGCCGGTCATGCGCGATCGCGTCGTTGCGTCCCCGAGGTCGACGAGCACGCCCCGGTGTCCGAAGCTGCAGTCCTCGCCGTTCGCGAGGAAGTCGATCACCGCTGCGTCCCGCGGCGTGCCATCGGAGCTCGCGCCCTTCGCGCTGGGGCTCTTCGCGCTCGCGGCGCCTGACGTCGACGATGTCGGCTGCCCCTCGCCGCCGCCCTTCGAACATCCGGCCAGGAGCGCGATCGCGACGGCGATCTTGCTGCTGGAGGAGCGGAAGCTCGAGCCCGACGACGGCATCCGGGCCTCCTTACCGCGATCGGTGTCCCGGTCAAAGAGACGCGTTCGCGGCGGCGACGGGGCTCCTGTCCCGTCTCGCCCGTCGCCTGGCGTCGCCTGTTTTCGCTCGCCGCGGAAGGACGTCGAGCGCGACCGCTACTCGAACTTCACGTGAGCGACGCGGCTCGTGCGCACGTCGATCGTATAGGCGCGCTCGTTTGCGCTCGCATGAGGCGGACGGACGCGGACGTCGTGGTTGCCGGAGGGTGCGTCGACCTTCGCCGAGCCACGCGCGCGTTCCTTGCCGTCGACCAGGACGACCGCACCTTCGGGCGCAGAGACGTCGATGACGCCGTGGCCGTCCGGAAGGGACGTCTCGGGAGCGACCGGCGTGTAGAAGACCTTGTCGGCCTTGTCTTGCTCGACCGCCATGGAGGTGGCCGGCTTCGGCTTCGGCGGCAGGGACATCTCGGCGGGCGGCGCCTCGAAGAGCTGGTTCTGCTGCTGCTTCGGAAGGCTGACGGAGCTCGTCGAGAAGTGCAGGACGGCCCACGCGACGATGCCCGTCGCGGCGACGAAGGCCACCATCGGCCAGCGCTTCGTCTTGGCCGCTGCGAGCGTCGGTTCGCCTTCATCGGTGCCGGTCACGGCCGCGAACGGGGTCAGGTCGTCGCGGCGCTCGTCCTCGTCGCGATCTGCGTCCTCGTTCTCGTCCTCGTCCGCATCTTTCGCTTCGACCTCGGCGCGATCGGCTTTGGGGAGACCGACCGACACGGAGACCGAGACGGAGTCCGAACGCTCTTCGCCGTACACCGTGTCGTCGACGATCGTGGGCTCTCCGAGCGCGACGATCTGGTCGGCCGGAGGCGTGCCGTAGTCTTCCTCCGTTGCCTCGCACGGCGGCGGGACCGGAGACGAGCGCGGGCGAAGCGACTGCGGGTCGACGAGCGACGCGGGCTCGGCGACCGCAGGAAGGGCCTGCGCCGGCTCGGGCGACCGGTGGATGACCTCGCGGAGCACCGCGTCCTCGAGGGACGAAGCGGGCCCGGGGCTGGGGCTCGTGCAGATCGCCGATGACTCCTCGCCCGCGCAAAGGGCCTCGTTCGCGGAGCGCTCTTCGCTCGGCGGGACGTCCGCGATCGCCGGGACGGGTTCCGGAGTGCCGGTTCGCGGTGCGAACGATGCGCGCGCATCCGAGTGCTGAAGGAGCTGCGCAACCGCAGGCGCCAGCATGTCCTCGCCGTCCACGCCCTCGATGCCGAGGACGAAGCCTCGAGCCGCGAGGTCGCAGAGGATGTCGTCGAGGAGGGCGGGCTCGGCGCCGCCACACAGGAGCAGCTCGCGAGGAGAAGCGCCGTTCGCGAGCCGGCGCGCGACCAGACGTGCACGTTCTGGCGTCGCCGTGAGGTAGTCGTCGAGGGCCGGCTCGTCGAGGCGCAGCCGCGCGATGGAGCCCGCCTGCGGTCCGGTCAGGAGCGTGATCGCGGCGCGTGCCTTGGCGATCGGCTTGGCGAGTTGCGCGGCGAGATTGCCGTCGAGGTCGGCCTCGATGGCCGAGTTGCTGTTCGTGACGGTGAAGCGGCCGGCGCTGATGCCGAGCATCTGCGCGAGCACCTTCGAGCCCTTGAGGAAGCTGCCATTGCCGTCCGTGCGCGTCGCGCGGTGGGGCGCGCCCCAGCGGATCTCCACCTCGTAGAGGAACGACGCGTCCCGGATCGAGACGCGCGCCTCGGGACGCGTCGCGCAGACGATCTCGAGGAGCGTGCGCGTGCTGATGCCGTCGAGCCGGCCGCGGACCTCGCCTTCCTCACGAAGACGCGCCTCGATCCGGCCGCGCGTGCGGAGCGCTTCGCGGACGCGGGCGATGATCGCACGGGTATCGCTCTCCTTGCGGACGTAGCCGGCCGCTCCCGCCCCGAGCTCGCGGACGCGCTGGAGCAGGTCTTCCTTCCACGAGAGGAGGATCACCGGCGTGTCGCGCAGGGCGACGTCACGGCGGAGCGCGCGGCAGAGCGAGAAGCCGTCGACGTTCGGCATCAGGATGTCGCTGATGACGAGGTCGGGCGAGCTCTTGTAGGCGAGCTCGAGCGCCTGCTGGCCGTCGAACGCCTCCTGGACGATGCAGCCGGCGGTCTTCAGCAGATCTGCAAGGAACCAGACGACCGCGGGGTCGTCGTCCGCCACGACGACGCGTCGTCCCTGCAGCCGGACTTCGGCCGCGGGACCACGACGCGGCGCACGCACGCGGTCGCCACGCGCCACGTCGGGCTCGTGCAGCAGCGGGGCAGGGGTGAGCGCGCCTTCGGGGCCGCCGCCGAATCGGATGACGCCGTCGCTGCGGGAGACCACGACCTCGCGGACGCGGGCGATCGCGCCCCACACCGCGCCGAGCACCTCGGTGCCCTGGCCGAGCGGGATGCGGCGCGTGCGCGTCGACGGATCGGCGCGACCGACGAGCGCCTCGCGGAGCTCGTTCGCGAGACGTTCGCCGAGCTCCTCGAGCGTCGGCTCGCCGAGCATTGCGTGTGCAGCCGTTGCGCTGGAGAGGCTCGGGCAGAGCGTCTCCTCACAGACCGTTCGGAGCGCCTCGCGCGAGGTCGGCTTGTTCACCGTCTTGGCGACGCCCATCGCGATGTAGCGGGCGGCCTCTCCCTGCTCGAGGAAGCTGCCCACGACGATGATCGGGACCGCCTCGGTGAGCGGGTCATCCATGAGCGCCTCGACCAGGTCCACGGCGCTCGAGACGTCGGCGTCGAGCACGATGAGGTCGGGCTCGTTCGTGCGGACGAGATCGTACGCGGCAGGAGCATCGGGCGTGCTCTGGCAGACGAAGGCAGCCCGCGCCGCCTCGTCCTCCTCGAGGAGCGCCTCGGCGATGAGCGAGCTGCCGACGACGAGCACCGCGTAACGCGGCATGGCGTTTTCGGCGGACTCGGCTCGCGAGGAGCGCGCACGCCCGTCGCCCCAGGCGAGCGCCGGTAGATCTTCGACGAGCTGCTCGATCGCCTCGAGATCGACGTCTTCGAGGGTGACGTCCTTCGCCGTGCGGTCGAGCGTGCCAAGGGCCTCGGCGATGCCCCGCTCCATCGCATCGAACTTCATCATCTTCGCCGCGGAGGCGAGCGCGTGCAGCTTGCGCCGCAGCTCGTCACGCGTCGTGATGTCGTCCGGGGTCGCCCTCACTCGCGCGAGCGTCGTCCGCAGGTCGGCGACCTTTCTGCCGAGCCCCGCGACGAAGTCCGCCCGGGCGCCTCCCAGCCGGGCGCTCGCCGAAGGCGCACGCATCCCGTTCGAACCATTCGAGCTCGCCCTCGTCCCGGTGTGCGCGTGTTCAGCTAGCATCAGATCGCGCGTAACATGTGCGATCTGCACGGGCCAAATAAGTGGCGGACGCGTCAGACCTCGATTTTCGAGCTGGAGCCGTCAGGAAAGGCAATGCCGTGAAGTTCCGAAGGGCCACGGTCCGGGACCTCGACCGCCTCGTGGAGATCCATCTCGCGGCCTATCCGGATCCGCGGAGCGTCGAGGCGCGCGAGCGGAATTTTACGCACAATCCGTTCGGCGGCCTCGAACATCTCGTCGTGGCCGAGGACGCCGGCGTCATCCTCGCGCATGCGTTTCTCTTCCCGTTCGAGGCCTACTTCGGCGGCGTGTCCGTGAAGGTCGGCGGGGTCGCATCCGTCGGTGTCGCTCCCGAGGCGCGTGGCCGCGGCCTCGCGACCGCGCTCATGAACCATCTGCATGTCCTTTCGGACCGTCGTGGCGATGCCGTGACAATGCTCTACGCGTTCCGCCAGGGCTTCTACGACCGGCTCGGCTACGCGACGACGTCATCGCGCAAGCGGCTGGCGATCGACACGCGCGCCATCCCTCTTTCGTGGCGAGCGCTCGCACGTCGACGCGTGCGGGGCGTCCGCCCCGGCGACGACAGGACGTTGCGACGTCTCCACGCGCGCGGGGCCGAACGCGCGAGTGGTTGGATCGCGCGCCCGAAGCGGTTCTGGGAGATGCTCCTCGCGCGCGAGCGACGGATGCTGCTGGTCTGCGACCACGGTGCGGGCCGGGCGGTGCTGGCGAAGGACGAGCCGGCCGCGGCCGGTTACGTCGCGTTCTCGCTGTCTCAGGACGGCCTTCATGCCGAGACGCTGATCGAGGTCGAGGAGCTCGTCGCCGAGGACGACGAGACCCGTCGTGCGCTCGTCGGCGCGCTCGGGGCGATGCGCGATCAAGCAACGGAGATCCTGCTCGAGGTGGCCGAGACGGACCCGATCGAGCGAGCGCTCCTCGACGTCGACGGTCGGCGGTTCGGGACGGAGGTGGCTCCGCACGGGCTCGGCGAGCTCATCGCAGGGCCGATGATCCGCATCGAGGACGTGCCCCGTGCACTCGCGGCTCGAGGGTACGCCGCGAGTGGCGCGTTCGACGTCGTCGTCCGCTCGGCGGATCGCGACGAGCGCGACGACGACGACGTGATCGCGCTCGGTGTTCGCGTACGCGACGGGCGCGCCGAGATCGGCCCACCGAACGGCAGGGGCGCGGCGTTCGAGACGACGCGCGCGGGGCTCGCGGCCGTGTTCTACGGCGCGCTGCCGGCCTCTGCTGCGGTAGCGCTAGGGATCGCAGATACGGACCCGCGCCTCGCCGCGAAGCTCGACGTGATCGCGCGCCTTCCGCCGCTCACGCCATTCGATGCGTTCTGAGAGACGGTCGCGCTAACCGCGTTCTCGAGCACGGCGTGGACGCGTGGACCTGGCCGTGGACGGCCTCGCGCCGGTTCTGCGCCGGAGACGGGGCGGGTTCGCTATAGTGCCGCGGCCCGCCATGACTGCTCAGCCGCCGATGGAGAGGCTCGCCCACGAGCCGGAGCCGGACAGCGACGGATCGTCGATCGTCATGCGCTTCGGCTTCATCGTTGCAGGCGGCGTCGTCGCGGCGCTGGCCTCGTCGTTGCCCGCGGCGCTCCGGATGGGCGAGGACGGGTCGGCGTCGCGCGCCCTCGAGCAGTGGCTCGTGCTTTCGGCCGTCTCGACGCCGCTTGCCGTGGCCGCCGTCGCCGTCCTCCGGCGCGCACGGATGGGACTGCGGCTCCTGGCTGGCGAACGCGCGACGACCTTTGCCGTCGGCGTTCTGTGGTGGAGCGTCATCGAGCTGGGGCTCCTCTCCCTGTTCGGCGCGCTCCTTCGCATGACGACGCACCATCATGCGCTCGCGGGCGTGACCTTCTCCGCGTTCGCCTTCGCGACGGGGATCGTCCTCGCTCTCTTCGCGCGGCGCACGACAGCGATGCTGATGCGGGGAGGCGCCAACCTGGTGAAGATCGGGCTCCTCATCGCAGCAGCCTGTGCGTTCGTCGTGATCATGCTCGTCGGGTTCCGCACATCACGAGCCGAAGGCATCCACACGGCCGCGACGCTCGTGGACGGCCTCGCGTTCGCGGTCACGACGACGATCGCGTCGTCACGCCTCTTCGGTCGATGGCGACCGATGGCGATCGCGGGTGTTCCCGTCGCCGTGCTGCTCGTCATGGTGGGGCTCACGACGTTGCGCTTCGATCCGAAGCTGCACGAGAGCCTCGGCGAGACCGCGCCCGTGCACGCGTTCGTGATGGGCCTCTTCGGCCCGTAGCGAAGGGGAGCGGACGCCCCCGCGTCGGCGATTGACCCTGGGGTGGTTCGGCCTAGATTGCGCGCCGTGACCAAGTCGTCCCGCGCCGCAGCCCGCGTGCTCCTCGTCCTCGCGGCGCTCGCGACCGCGGGAATCGCCGATGCTCAACCTGCTCGGCAAGACGCGACGGCGGCCGCGCCGAATGTGGTCCAGCGGAAGGCGCAGGGGATCGCCGTCGTCGCGAGCGGTCCCGCGCGCGAGGATGCGTTCGCGCTCGCTCGGGCGGTCTACGGGAGCTCGCTTCGTCCGCGCAGCCTCGACGAGCTCCGCGCGCGGATCCTCGCCGGCGATCCGGCGCCGCCAGCCGCAACGAAAGACGTGCGCGAGCTCGCCGAGCTCCGCGCGGGCGTGACCAGTGACGACGCCGCAAGCCGACGGCTGCTCGGCGCGATCGCGCAGCAGCTCGACGTAGAGGCGCTGCTCGTCGTCAGCCGTGGGCCGGCACCTTCGGCGACGGCCGACGCCAAGACGGAGGATGCCGCCGACGCTGGTGCGTCTCCGGCCGCAGGTGGCGTGGTCGCCGACGGCGGGGCGGCTCCGGTCGCGGCCGTGGACCAGGCGGATGCAGGGACGCCGATGGCGCCGCCCCCCGCCGCGCCGGCATCTTCGGGCGGGCAGGGCGGGCGGGTGAGCGCCAGGCTCTTCCTTGCCTCGACGGGGGAGCTCGACGCAGCGCGGTACGAGCCGGATGCGTCGGGATGGCGCGGGACCGTGACGTCGCTTTCTGCGCGATTTCCGCCACCTCCGGCGCCGGCTGCGGCGCGGCTGCAGGGGCCTCCGCCGAAGCTCTCGTCCGAGGGCAAGGACGGCAAGCCCTTCTACATGTCCCCGTGGCTGTGGGGCGCGGTCGGCGCTGCGGTCCTGATCGGTGGGTTCTTCTTGTTCGCGACACAGGACACGGGCGACGACCCGATCCATCTTCAGATGCGCGTTCCTCGCTGATACCGGCTCTTCCCCCCCTCGAACCCGCTCGACGCCGGGGGAACAAGACACCGTCAGAGCTTGTTCGGCATCGAACCCCGAAACGATGTCCCGCTGGTGTCGATTCCTGTTCAGCCTGCTGACCGTGCTCTTCGTGAGCCTCGGGAGCGCTCCGGCTTTGGCGCGAGGACCTCACGCCGAGATCGGCGCGTTGCCATCTGGCACCTCGGGCGGCGGCGACACCCACGCGCACGGTCCCGCGCTTGCCGTCCCGCATGACGTACCCGTCGTGCTCCCGACGGCGCACGCGGCGATTCCGCCCGTTCCGCCTTCGTACGTCACGAAAGACCTCGGGTGGCTGGAGCTGTCGTATCCGCCTGCGGCGAGCGAACGCGTCGCGTCGATCATCCAGGACGCAGATGCCGTGAAGGCCCAGTTGACGAGCGCGCTCGGTCAGCCCGTGCTGGCACGGGTGTCGGTCCGCATCGCGCCGACGGTCGCCGACATGGCGCGCCTCGCTCCCGCAGACGCCCCGCCTCCGGATTATGCGAGCGGCGTCGCCTATCACGGCCTTCACCTCGTGCTCCTCAGCATGCTCGCGCCGCGCGGCGCCGATGCGGTCGACCTCGACGAGGTCTTCCGGCACGAGCTCGCGCACGTCGCGCTCGAGGATGCGGTGAAGGGCAAACACGTCCCCGTCTGGTTCAACGAGGGGCTCGCGATCTCGCTGTCCGGTGAACGCGCTCCGGCCCGCCTCCAGACGCTCTGGAGCGCCACGCTATCCGGCACGCTCATTCCGCTCTCCGACATCGACCGGAGCTTTCCTCGCGACAACTTCGAGGTGAGCATCGCCTACGCGCAGAGCGCCGACTTCATGCGCTTCCTCACCCGCAAGTCGGATCAGGTCCGCTTCGCGGCCATGATCGAGCGCGTTCGCGACGGGCAGTCCTTCGAGCGCGCGGTGTCCGAGGCCTACGGGAGCGATCTTCGCCGTCTCGAGTTCGAGTGGCGGAGCGAGCTCGATCGCCGCTTCTCCGTCATTCCGGTCCTCACCGGAGGCGGCCTCATCTGGATGCTCGTCGTCGTCGGATTCGTGGTGGCGTACGTCCGCCGGCGCCGCCGCGCGAAGGCGATCCTCGCGCGCTGGGAGCGGGAGGAGGCGATCGAGGACGCCCGCATCGCCGCCAGGCTTGCCGCCGAGCGCGCGGAGTCTCCGATCATTCCGATGTCGGCCACGGTTGCGAGCGTGACGAGCGTCTCGGTCAAGATCGAGCGCGACGGCGGGTGGCATACGCTGCATTAGCATTAACGGTGGGGCTGCTGCCCCACGCCCCGCCCCGCTCCGCGGGGGGTGAACCCCCGCGACCCGCTTCGCGGCGCGGGTCCCCCTCGGGGGGAGACCGGTTGGGCTGGGGCCTGGCGCTCTTGCGCCCCGCGAGCTCCTCGCTTCGCGGCGCGGGTCCCCGTTCGAGAGAGGGGCGCTGGGGCTGGGCTACTTTGGTTCGATGCGGGGGCAGCCGGCGATGATGCGGACGTCGAGCACGTCGCCGTTTTTCACGCGCTCGCACGAGGCGCCGACGAGGGTCACGGTCTTGCCCGAGATCGTCCACCCGTTCACGGGCTCGTACGGGACGACGACGTCATCCATGTAGACGTTCACGAGGCTCGCGTTGGCAGGTTCTTCCTCGAGGTCGAACGTGCACGTGCCGGTGATCTGCGCCGCGATCTTCTTCAGGGCGGCAAGCATCACGTCTTCGCTCGCGGCGTTGACCGCGAAGTAGCGCGGGCTCGATGGCAACGCCGTCCCGCCTGCCTGCGCCATCTCGTCGAGCAGCGTCGCATACGGCGCGGCGCCGGGGAGGCCGACGACGTACACGGGGATGCCCGAGCTCTTCAGCGCGGCGATGGCGCCGAGGGTCGACGCCGTGTCGGTGCAGTTCTCGCGATAGCCGTCGGGCGGCTCGCAGCAGTTGAACGGCCCGTCCTTCGGGCAGCCGGGCATGTTCTCCATGTTCGGCTGGCAAAGGGTGTAGCCGCAGCTCGCGGTCGGGTTGCAGTTGGGCGCGCCGTCGGTCGCGAGGATGACGAACTTCCGGCCGCTGACGTTCGCGAGACGAGAACGCGCTGCTTGCAGGCTCGAGCCGGTCGGCGTGCCTCCGACCGGAGAGACGCGCGTGGATGACAGCAGCATCGTCGTCGTCGGGCCGTCGATGCCCGACGACGGTGGATCACCAGGCGTGACGGGCATGACTTCTTTGCCCGGCGCGCACACGTCCGATGCGCTGATGCCGGGGAAGATCATCGCGCCGAAGTTCGCTCGCGGCCCGAGGCTCCGCATGATCTTCGCGACCGTGACGCGGACCTGGTGCCACTTGTCCGAGGCGGCCATGCTCCCGGACCGATCGAGGACGAAGTAGATCGTCGGAGCATCCACGAAGAGCGGAACGTCGAGACACTCGCATTCCGACCCGTCCGGCTTCGTCCCGCATCCCGGCGGCTTCGCTCCGGAGTTGGGATCGAACCGTGGACCGCCGCCCGAGCTCGGAGCATTGCCGCCGCTCGAGCCGTCGGCGACCGGAGGACGTTCGGTCCCACATCCGACCGTCAACGAGAACGCAAGCGCGAAGGTGCCGAGCCCAACCGCGCGCCTGCTCGACCGCTCCACGCGGAAAAAGTAGCAGAATGGCGGGCCGGCGCGACATAACGGTCGCCACTTCTTGTTGTGCTCTCGTCGGCTGCGTCATCCTTCGCCGACCTGCGTCCTCCGCGCTCGGGTAGGACGTGAGAACCGCCCCGACCCGTCGATGCTCCTCCGCCTCCGCGCTCTCTTGCTCGCGCTTGCCGGGCTGCTCTACATGGCGAGCTGGCCGGGGGCGGCGCTACGTGCGGTCGCAGTCGAGCTCGTCGCCCCTGCCGTGCCGAAGGAGATCGCAGGCCGCGACGGCGTCCTCGACGTCGTGGTCCGCGCGAGTGACGGCGACCAGGCCGTCATCGCGGGCGCTCGGGTCCGGGCATTCGCGATCCTCGACGAACGTGCGTACGCCGCCGGCGAAGCGACCTCGGACGAGCGCGGCCTCGCGACCTTGCGCGACCTTCCCCAGGCCGAGCACTGGGTCGTCGCCGAGGCTCCCGGACGAGCGCGCGCATCGCAGATGGTGGTCGTCGTCGCGGGGGCTCGTCGTCTCGATCTCGAGCTCGGCCCGGAGCACGTGCTCGATGTCGAGGTGAAGGACGAGCACGACGCGCCGATGATCGGCGCAGAGCTGGAGGTCCGCGGCTCCGATCCCTTCCCCGTGGGGGCCCGCACCGGCGATGGGGGGCGCGTGCGTGTCGGGCGGCTCGGCGAGGGCCCGTTCACTGTCGTCGCGCGCGCGCCCGGGTTCGAAGAAGTCACGAGGCGTCGCGTGCCGGAGGGCGAGCCGCTCGTCATCGTGCTGACCAAGCAAGGCGCGCTACTCGTCGAGGTCGTCGGCGAGGATGGCACGCCGTCACCCGGGGCGCGCGTCCTCGTGGGATCGCCCGCGCTCGGCTCCGCACGTGTCGCCGAGACGAACAAGGAGGGCAAGGTCCGGATCGCCGGGCTCGACAGCGGCAGCTATGCGCTCCGGGCCGTGAGCGGCACGCGGGTGTCGCCCGTCGAGCTGGGGATCGTCCTGACGAAAGGCGAGGAGAAGCCCGTCAGGCTGGCGCTCGCGCCCGGCGTCATGATCACCGCACACGTCGTCGACGGCGCGACCGACGACGACGTCCGCGACGCCCGCGTGACGCTCGCCGAAGGAGGACTGTCTCCGTTCCCGAGCGACGGCATCACCGACAAACACGGCCGCGTCGTCCTGGGACCGATCTCACGAGGCCCGGCGACGCTCTCCGCACGAGCGGACGATTTCGTACCGAAGGCGGCGCTGGCGATCGACGAAGCATCGTCGACGGAGGTCAAGATCGCGCTCTCGCGCGGAGGAACGCTCGTCGGCAAGATCACGGACGCGCGCGGCTACTCGGTCGACGGCGCGACGGTCCGGATCGTCGGCACCGACCTCGAGGGCATGCCGATCGACGAGGACCCGTCGCGATGGTCCTTCCGTGAGGCGCACTTCGTTGCGCAGCTCGCGGGGCCAGCCCCGCTCATCCCAGCTGGCGAGCTCGGTGTGATGCCGGGACGCGTGCCGGCGATCCCGCACGGCCCAGCGCTCGGGCTTTCTTTCGGAGGCACCGCGCCTGGTGGCGCGTCCATGACGCAGTCCGGCAGGGCGGAGGCGGAGCCATGGGTCACGGGCCGCGATGGTACGTTCCGCGCGACGCCAGTGACTCCTGGACGCGTTCGTGCGCTCGTGCACCATCCGCAATACGTCGACGCGATGAGCGACGTCGTCCTGCTCGAGGCGAACAAGGAAGCACGCGTCGATGTCGTCCTTCTTCGCGGAGGCAGCCTCGAAGGTCGCGTCGTCGATTCGCGCGGGCGAGCGATCTCGGGGGCGCACGTCACTGCGCTCGCGACGCGCGGCTCGCTCGAGCACGTCACGCGTACGGGAAGTGACGGTTCGTTTGCGTTCGCCTCGCTGCCGGACGCAGTGACCATCCTGGTCGCGCGCGACGAGGACGTCAGCACGATCGCGGCACGTGTCGAGGTCGCGGTCCCGGAGGCGGGGAAGAAGAACGTCGAGATCACGCTGCCCGAGCCTCGGCCCGCGCTCGCGGTGAAGGTCACCGACCACCGCGGTCGAGCGATCGAAGCCGCGCAGGTCTCGGCCGTCTCCGTCGAGGCAGGCGAAGCGCTGCGCGTGACCGGGTTCAGCGATGCTCGCGGCGAGGTGCAGCTCGCCGGCGCGCGAGGCATCGCAGCGCGCCTCGAGGTGCGAGCGCCAGGGCATGCCGTGCGCATCGTGACGACGACGCCGGACAGCACCGAGCTCGTCATCGCGCTCACGCCGGCCGAGAGCATCACCGGCGAGGTCCGCTCGCGCCGCGGGGAGCCGCTCGCGAATGCGGAGGTGACGCTGCAGACCGAAGCCGGGATCCGGCACGCACGCACCAGCGCCGACGGGACCTTCACGATCGGCGACCTCTCGGCGGGGCCGGCACGCCTGCGTGTCCGGGCCGCCGGGCGCGCTCCGGAGGCGCGCGCGATCGTGATCGAGGACAAGTCGGGACGGAGGCCCACGGAGGTGGCGCGCTTCGAGCTGCAGGAGGAGGGCATCGTCGAGGGCATCGTGGTCGACGGACGCGGCGATCCGGTCCCGGGCGCTCGCGTCGGGAAGGACGCCGTCCCGACGTATCTGCCCGTCGGCGCGCCGGTGACGGGGATGGCCGTGACGGACGGACGTGGCCTCTTCCGACTCGGCGAGCTCGGCGAGGGCACGATCACGCTCGAGGCTTATGCGGCGGACGTCGGCAGGACGCGGAGAACCGACGTCCGCGTCTCGACCGGGCGCACGACGCACGACGTGAAGCTCGTCATCACCCGCGGCGAGCCCGGACCGAAGGAGCCGAACGCCACGGGCGGCGTGGCGATCACGCTCGGCGAGACCGCCGCCGGGCTCGATGCGCCCGAGGTCGTGGTGGTCGCCGTCTCGGAAGGCAGCACGGCGGAGCGCGCGGGTCTCCTCGCAGGCGACGTGCTCACCGAGGTCGGCGGCACGAAGGTCGCCTCGATCGCCGAGGCGCGGGCGCGCCTGTCGGGGCCCGTGCAAGACGACGTCCTCGTGAAGGTCCGCCGCGGCGAGCAGCTCGTGCCGCTACGGATCGCGCGGGAGGCGGTCAGGCGTTGAGGCAAGCGCGTTCACCGGTCCGTCGCCCGGTGCTCACGGTCGTTCACGCCGTGCCGCGTCACTGCACCTTCTTGAACGTGATCGATCGCTCGTGATCGATCTTCCACACCATCATGTCCGCCTTCTCGTTGAACGTGAAGGTCTCCGGACCCTTGTCGCGGTCCGTGTGGATGACGAGCGTGGTCGCGTCTTCCTTGTCGACCGTGTACGTCGCCGGCGCGTTCCGCCCAGCGGGCGTCTGGATCGCGATCTGGTTTCCCTGCGCGATGATCTCCGTCCCCGTCGCGAACGAGTTCGCCGAGACCTGCGTGATCTCGGGGACGCCTTCGGCTCTCTGGCCCTTCCAGCGACCCTCGAGCTTCTGGGAGCCCGGGTGTTTGCAGCCGGCGGCGAAGACCGTCGCAACGAAGGCAATACCAAGGACGAGCTTGCGCATCGGTTGGAGCGGGCCCTTGGAGCAATCATCCATGGGCTGCCTGCAGCGTACCGCAGGACGAGGAGCGGCGCGCGAGTTCTCTTGCCTCGTCTCGCCCCTCGCCCTCGTCCTCGTCTCGCCCTCGTCTCGCCCTCGTCTCGCCCTCGTCGCGCCCCTCGCCGGCGACGAGGTCCGGACACCGAACGCGACACCCGCGACGGCCTGGGATAAGAAATGGATGGCGGTGAACGACGGCAGCATCCTCCAGGACCCGTTCGGGCTCGCGGGCACGCTGCTCGAGGGGCAATACCGCGTCGACGCGGTCGTCGGGGAAGGGGGCTTCGGGGTCGTCTACCGGGGACGTCACCTCTCGCTGGACCAGCCCATCGCGATCAAGGTCCTGAAGGGCCTCGACGGCGGCGATCCCCGCATCAACGCGCTCATCCTCGAGAAATTCCGTGCCGAGGCGCGGCTGCTCTACACGCTGTCGCAGGCGTCGCTTCACATCGTGCGCTCGCTCGACTTCGGTGCGGCCACCATGCCCTCGGGCGCGTGGGCGCCGTTCATGGTGCTCGAGTGGCTCGAAGGTCGCTCGCTCGCCGACGATCTCGAGGAACGCCGGCGCCGTGGGCTTCGCGGACGTTCACTCGCCGAGGCCTTCGCCATCCTCGAGCCCGCCGTGGACGGGCTTGCCGCAGCGCATCAGCAGCAGGTCGCCCACCGGGACGTGAAGCCGGCCAACATCTTCTTGCTGTCGCCGCGCGCGCTCGGAGGGCAGGGCCCGCAGGTGAAGGTCCTCGACTTCGGGATCGCGAAGATCATGAAGGAGGGCGAGTCCGCAGGGACGAAGGGCACGTTCGCGTCCTTCACGTGGCTCTATGCCGCGCCGGAGCAGCTCGATCCGCGCCTCGGAGCCACGGGGCTGCGGACAGACGTCTACGCGCTGGCGCTGCTCTTCACCGAGATGCTCACCGATCGGAAGCCGGTCGAGGAGCGCGACGTCATCGGCATCATGAAGGTGGCGACGGACCGCGACCGCCGGCCGACGCCGCGCACGCGCGGGGCCAACATCCCCGACGCGATCGAGGCGGTCTGCCGGCGGGCCCTCGCCGTCGATCCGAACGAGCGCTTCGCATCCGTCGGTGAGCTCTGGGCCGCGCTCCTCGCGGCACGTGACGGTGCACGCGGTGGGACGACGATGCAGGCGCCCATCACGAATGCGCCGAATGCGCCGAACGCGCCGAACGCGCCCGCTTCACCGCCGACGCCGCGAGCGATGACAGCGGTGCCCGTCTCCGCGCCGATGATGCCTGCTTCGCTCCAGATGACCGGGCCGCCGCCGGGCACACGCCCCCCGGGCTACGCCGCGCCGCCCCATGCGCCGATGCCTGGCTACCACCACGCGCCGATGGCGCCTTATGGCGTCAGCCCGAGCCCGCCACTGGGGACGCTTCCACCCGGCCAGCGGCGAAGGCCGTTCGTGCGTGCCGACGGCACGAGCCCGATCGTCCCGATCACGATCGTGCTCTTCGTGCTCACGCTCCTGCTCGCCGCGTCGTGCGCGGTGGGCCACGCCGCCTGCAACGCGGCGACGTCGTAAGCTCAGGCCTGCTCTGCCGCGAGCAGCACGTCACGCATGTGATCCGGAATACGCAAGAGCTTGTGCTGCGCGTCGATGCAGCCGAGGCGGGTGTAGCCCTCGGCGATCAACGTCCCGTCACGGCGGATGACATACGAGAACTTCATCGAGACCGAGCGGAGCTCGGAGAGCGTCGTCTCGACCACGAGCAGATCGTCGAACCGCGACGGGGCCTTGTAGCCGACGTGCGCCTCCACCACGGGCAGGTGCACGCCGCGGTTGGCCCAGTCGGCGTACGTCACGCCTCGCCGCCGCAGCCATTCGACGCGGCCGGCCTCGAAATACACGAGGTACGAGCCGTGATGAACGATGCCCATGAGGTCCGTCTCGCAGAACCGCACGCGCAGATCCATTGCGCTCGTGCTCTTCTGTGGATCGATCGAAGCGAAGACGGAGGTCACGCCTCGCGATTAGCACATCGCGAGGTAAGCTTGGGATACGTCACCGATGGCCCAGCGCCGCCACCTCCCCGTTCTGCCGAATGCCACGCCGCCCGCCGACTCCGAGCCGTCGGACGACGAGGCGCGGCCGCCCTGGCATTGGGTCGGGTTCGGAACGGTCGCGATCTTCGCGGCCTGGCTCCCGCTGGCCTACGCGGCCGGAGCGGTCTCCGCGAAGGTGATGGCGAGTCGGTTCGGCGCGGACGCGTCGAGGGACGCCATCGACCTCGCGCTTGCCGCGATGACCTCGGGCGAGCGCGCGCGGCTCATGGCCACGGTCGCGCTGCCGAACATCGTCGGCCTTGCCATCGCGTCGTTCGGCGGCGGCTTCGTCGTCGGACGCTTCGGCAGTGGAACCGGCGTTCGCGAGGCCGCCATGTCCGGCGGTGTGACCGCGTTCATCGCGAGCGCGATGGCGTTTGCGGGGTTCACCGCACCCACGCTCATCGCGGCGGCGGTGACGTTTGCCGTCGCGATCGGCTTCGCCTCGTGGGGCGGTCGCCTCGGCGCCGCGCGGCGGCCGTCGGCCGGAGCCTGACGCGCGGCCGCCTCGGCGTCGAGCCCGTACACCTCGCTTCCGAACGCGCCGCTCCCTCCCGCCCCGCGCGCGACCCCTTCGGTCCCCCCGCGACGCCGTGCTATCCCAGGCACGAATGTTCTGCCTTCGCGCTGCCACGGACTCTGCCTGGGCGACGAACGCCGTGAAGGACCTCGACGCGGTCCTCGTCGATCACGCGCACTGCGAGATGAAGGCCGCCACGAACGCGCTCTCGCTCGTCGTCCGTCATTCGAGCGATCTCGGCCTCGTCCGTGCGCTGACCATTCTCGCGCGCGAGGAGCTCGAGCACTTCCAGCGCGTGGTCGACTTCCTCGAAGCACGCGGCCTGCGCCTCGGACCGCCGCCGGTGGACGACTACGCTGCCGAGCTCCGCCGCGCGATGAACACTCTGCCGGCGTCCGAGCTCCCGCTCGTGACTGATCGACTCCTCGTGGGCGCGCTCATCGAGGCGCGGTCGTGCGAACGATTCAAGCTGCTCATCCAGGCGTTGCCCGCGAGCTGTCCGGCCGACCTCCGCGCCTTCTACGACGAGCTGTTCGCGTGTGAGGCACGCCACTATCGGCAATACGTCGACCTTGCCGTCCGGGCAGCAGGGCCGCTCGGCGATCTCGTCGAGGCGCGGCTCGATCGGCTCGCCGAGGCCGAAGCGCGCATCGTTCGCTCGCTCGCCGCCCGAGAAGAGCGGGGGACGGTCCACGGATGAGCCTCGAAGGACCGATCGAGCTACCGGCGTTCGACACACGCGTCGCTCGTGCGCAGAAGTCGCTCGAGCAGTCGCGGGCGCTCCTCGGCACGAAGGACGGGCGTGACGAAGCACGCGCGCGCGATCCCTTCGTGGGCGTGCGTGAGGTCACCGGGCAGTCCGCATTCAAGGCGCTTCGCGAGCTCGATGCGGGAGCGGCCCAGGCGCTGCACCGTGACGCGCTCTTGCGATGGGTCCACGAGCTCTTGCAGGCACGAATCGGTTGGGACCTCGCGGTCGACGAAGCCGAAGCCGTCCACGCGCCCGATCCGACGCTCGCCTCTGCGGCAGCGCGTGAACGCGCGATCATGAGCACGCCGTCGGGACCGGTCCCCGGCGCGGCGCCGGATCTCGGAGCGTCGCTCGTGACGTTCGCCGCTGCGAGGGCTGCGCTCGTCGATGCGCCGGCGCCGGCCGCGGCGGACATCGCGCTGCGGAGGCTCGAGCACCTCGCGCCTCCGGTCGTCGCAGCTCGCAAAGAGCTTCGCGCGCGCCGGTTCGAAGCGGCGCGCCGGCTCGGCCTCGAGCACCCTTGGGCGCTCGCCACGTCCGTCGAAGGCGGGGGCATCGCGAAGCTCGAGGCGCTCGCGCGCGCCGTTCTCGATGCGACGGAGCCGCTCGCCGGCGAGCTGCACAAGGAGCTCCGTCGCCGGACGGGCGCGGGCTCGACGGACCCGTCTCGGACCATCCACGACGCTTTCGCCCAGGACGCTCGCGAGGGATGGCCGGCGCGGCTGAACGCGCGCTGGCTCGAGGACGTCTTCCGCACGATCGCGCCTCGATCGCCACGCATCGCGGAGCTGCCCGCGGCGATCGGCGGTGCGAGCTTCCTTCGGGCGGCGGCGAGATGGGGCTTTGCCCTGCGTCTGAACGGCGTCGCGCGGTCGCTGCCGTTCGCGCTCGCGCGGGATCCATATCCGGTCGAGGCGTATCTGTTCGGTGATGCGCTCGCCGTCGCCGTTGCCGGCCGCGTGTTCGCGAAGCGAAAGCTCGGACTCCCGACGCGTCCAGCGGACGCTCATGCGCGCGTGCTCGCGCGTTCGCTCCTCCACGCGCTACGCATGCACGCCGGGCAGCTTCTCGCCGGGCTCTCGGAGGCGGTCCGTGGCGACGAAGTCGAAGAGCTGACGTCGCGCCTCTTCGGGGCACCGCTGCCTCCGGTGCTCGCTGCGCTGTGGTCGTTCGGCGGCTTCTCGGGCAACGCCCGCGTCGATGTGCCCGCGCGGCTCCTCGCGGCGGTGCGGACGTTCGACTTCGTCCGCGGGCTCGTCGATCGATTCGACGAGGACTGGTTCGACAATCCCCGTGCGGGCGCGTATCTGACGAGCCTCGCCGCCGGACCGGTGTGGCAGGGCGACGTCCCCGCTGGAGAAGCGGCACGTCCGATCGCACGCACGTTCGAGGAGCTGCTCGGTTGATGCGTCGCACACGGCGGACGTGTGCCGTGATGTTGGCGCTCTTCGGTTCGATCGTTGCCGTCGTCCGCGGTGCACCCGCTGCGCCGCCGCAGAAGCCTGGCATGAAGCCTGCTGCAAAGGCGCCCGCGCCGCCGCCGCCGGCTCCGCCCCCACCTCCGCTGGCGATGCTTCCGAGCATCGCGCGCGTGAAGCTGGTCAGCCACGGCCATGGCGGCGCGATCGCCGTCATCCAGGAGGTGAACCTTCCTCGCGGCGAATGGAAGGGCGAGCCGCTCCGCTTCCATGTGGCGTTCGGTGCGCCCGGCCCGCGCGCGATCGATGCCCGTCTCGTCGCGCTCGGCGACGGAGCGCTCGAGCCGGATGACGACGACGCCGGAGAGGTCCTGGCCGTCGAGCGCGTGCCGCGTCGGCCGACGTCGGCGCATCCGCTGCTCGGTCGCGAGACGATGGCAGGGATCGTCGTCACCGTCCCGGCGGATACCCTGTCGAAGGCCTTCGCTCGCGGCGGCAACATGGCGTCGCTCCGCATCCGATCGCTCGTCGACGCGACTCAGCCCGATGCGGCAGGCGCTTCGTCCGTGGTCGTCCGTCTCGGCGCGTTGCGCGGGAATCCGCTCACGCTGGGGCGCATCACGGCGACGGCCGTGGCGCCCGCCCTGCCGCTCGTTCGGGTCGAGGCGCGGCTGTGCGGGCCGGAGGCGGACCCGCATCCGCTCGCGGTCGCGATCTCGCCGCGACCCGCGGAGAGCGATCGCCAGGGCGCCATCGCTCCGGTCCTCTCCGTGCGGCACGCGAGCGACGACCTCTGCGTGCGCCTCTGGCACGCTGCTCCGAAGACTCCCGATCGTCGCTGACGTCGGTCAGAGCGAGTCGCCCGAGTCGCCACCACCGCCGCCGGTCGCACCGCCGGAGTCGATGAACAGGCGAAGGCCGACGGAGATCATCGTCGACGGATGATCGGCGACGACGTCACGCCGTCCGCCGACCTCGATCGAGAAGCGCCGGTCGACATAACCAGCGCCGAGGCCGACGGCATGCGTCTTCATGCCTGCGTCGTAGCGGTAGCCCGCACGGAGCGGGAATCGATCGGCCAGGAGGAGCTCGGCGCCGCCCATCGCACGCATCCGCGCGGAGCCGAAGGTCGTGAAGTCGACGAGCGAGTTCGCCTCGATCGTGAAGGAGCGGTTGGACCAGCCGAGACCGCCGCCGAGACCCAGCGGCATGAGGCCATGACCGGGTGCGGTGAGGTTCCGCCCGCTGACGGCGAGGCGAAGCTGCTGCGTGATCGCGATCGCGGCCCCGGCGTCGAACGTGAACTCGTTGACGAGCGGCTCGGACGACGTCCCGTCCGAGGCGAGGCTCGCTCCGAAGGGACCGCGCGTCGTGCCCTGGTTCACGCGGAGGTAGCGCCCCGTAAGGCCGAGCTGGACGCGGTCACCGAGCGGATACGCGAGGCCGAGGCGGAGGTCCGTCCACTGACGGCGGATCCCGTCGGCATCCATCTGCGACCACGTGCCTCCGAACCCGCCCGCGAGCCGGCTCGTGCTCGAGTCGACGACGGCGCCGCCATAGCTCTGCCGCCCGGCCTCGGGGCTGAACGCCGCCAGGCCTTCGAGGTGGTAGACGCGGTAGAGCGGCAGGTTCGCCGGGTTGACGAAAAGCGCTGTCGTGGAGCCGCCCCACACCTGTTGCGCTCCAGCCAACGCGACCGATCGAGGGTGCTGGACCTCGCCGAGCTCGTAGCCCTGCTCGATGGAGGTCGAAGAAGGTGCAGCATGCACACGCCCGGACGACGCGAAGCTGGCAGCGGCAACGAGGCCGGCAACCAGAGCGCGAGCGACGGACGACGAGCGGAACACCAAGCGCGGCCACCCTAACCAACGCACGAGCCCTCTGGACAACTTTTCGGCAAAAACGTGATCCGGGGTCTCATGCGATCGGGCCTAGAAATCACGGTAGATCGTCGTCTCTTGACAGCGAGAAGCACGGCAAATCCGGCTGGCTGGAAATGCGTCTTCTGCGCAACGCTCCGATTACGGAGAGACGTCATGGACTTATCCGCCATCCGCGAATTTGCATGCGCACCGCCGGCATTTCCGTGGCGGTTTACAAGGAATAAAACTGAATGGCTCTCCGCAGTTGCGACGTTCTGCAACAATGGACATGACGAGCGTTCGCAGACGGTGCTAGCTCCATCATTCCGATCACGACGGGAGGTCGGCGATCAGTGCTCCGACCCTGCGGCAGGTTGCTTCGGCAGCGAGACGCAGGTGAGAATGCGGAGTGCTCATCCTCGATCGTCCGCTGTGCCGGGGCGTCACGAAGAACGAGTTCCGATCCGTCTCCGACCCGCTTCATGAAGTGAGCGTCTGGGAAGGCAAGGAGACCTTTGTCCGGAGAAGGACTTTTCACGGTGCATGTCGGAGCTGACGTCGAGAGCACAGGGGCTCGTGCGCAGTGTCCACAGGCCTGTGGAGAATTTGTGAATACGGGTGGGGCCAGTTCGAGCTGAAGCCCGCATGAGCGGGCCACGTTGACGGGCTGAGATTAACGGAAAGATGGGTGCCGCGAGGCGCCAAGGATTTTCATTCGCTGGAACGGATGAGGATGCAGCACGAATCGCTCTGGAACGAAGCTGTCGCCTTCACACGGTCGAAATCGCCCGCGAGCTTCGAGCAGTGGTTTTCTGGCGTGCAGTTCGACGGCATGACGGATGGCGTCGTGTGCCTGCGTGCACGCGACGAGTTCGTGCGCGAATGGGTCGACCAGCACTTTCTCCCGACGCTCGTCGACTACTTGCGTAGCCAGACGGGCTGGAGCGTGCAGATCGCCTGGAGCGTGGGCGGGGAGCTCGAACGTCCGGTGGCGACCTCGCTGCGCGAGAACGGATCGGGAATGCGCACGCAGGTCCAGTCGTCCAATGGCCTGCACGTCGCGCGTCCGACCGACGACGTGAACGGTCAGTCTTTGCACATGGACGACGAGCCTCCGACGTCACGCCGAACGCCGGCAACGATGAAGGCGGCGCCTCCCGTCGAGGGCTTGAACCCGAAGTACACGTTCGGGAACTTCGTCGTCGGCCCGTCGAACCAACTCGCGCACGCCGCGGCGATCGGCGCTGCCGGAGGCGGTGGCCCTCGGCACAACCCGCTCTTTTTGTGCGGCGGGACCGGCCTCGGGAAGACCCATCTCGTCCACGCCGTCGCGCATCGCATCCGCGCGGAGCGTCCGCACTCGCGCATCCTGTACGTCTCGGCCGAGAAGTTCGTGAACGAGTTCGTCCAGTCTCTCCAGGAGAACCGGATGAGCGAGTTCCGCAGCCGCTACCGCGATCGCTGCGACCTCCTCCTCGTCGACGACATCCAGTTCCTCGCCTCGAAGACGCAGACGCAGGAGGAGTTCTTCCACGCGTTCAACGCGCTCCACCAGGCGGACAAGCAGATCATCGTCACGAGCGACAAGTACCCGCAGCAGCTCGAGCGCATGGAGGAGCGGCTCGTCTCGCGCTTCTCGTGGGGCCTCGTCGCCGACATCCAGGGCCCGGAGCTCGAGACGCGCGTCGCGATCCTTCGCAAGAAGGCGCAGATGGAGCAGATCGAGCTCGCCGACGAGGTGGTCCTCTACCTCGCCCAGACGATCCGCTCCAACGTCCGCGAGCTCGAAGGGACGCTCATCCGCCTCGCCGCGAAGTCGTCGCTTCTCCAGCGGCAGATCGACCTCGACTTCGCTCGGCAGGAGCTCGCGGCGACGACGAGCCCGCGTCCGAACGAAGCAGGCGTCGACGACATCCAGCGCGTCGTCTGCCACCACTTCAAGCTCCGCACCAGCGACCTTCTCTCGAAGGACCGCCACAAGAGCATCGCGTTCGCCCGTCACGTCGCGATGTACCTCTGCAAGCAGCGCCTCAAGTGCAGCTTCCCAGAGCTCGGTCGCGCCTTCGGCAACCGCGATCACACGACCGTCATGAGCGCCGTGCGCAAGGTCGAGCACCTCCGGACGACCGACCCCGAGGTCCGCGCGCATCTCGAGGCGATCGAGCGCAAGCTCGGCACCAACGACTGACACGACGCGCTCGCACGGCGAGGCGCGAGCTCTCGAACGACGAAGCCCCGGCCGAGACCGGGGCTTTGTTGCGTCGGCGTGGGCGCCGACGGGCCAGATCTCCGGCGATGAACCGTCAGTGCGGCGGCTTCCATGCGCTCGTTGCGAAGCGCACGGTTGCTCCGTCGTGTCCGACGAACCACACGTTGTCTTTGGTGTTGCCGGAGATCCCCTGGAGGGGTGAAGAGACCTCGTAGCGTGTCGAGAACGACGCGCCGTCCCAGTGATGGATGATGCCGCGTTGCTTGCCCTCCGACACGAGCCAAACATCGTCGGGACCGCTGCCCCAGACGTCGGTGGCGAAGAAGCCGGTCTCTCCGACGTGGTTCCACGTCGACCCGTCGTAGTGAAGGACCTCCGAGCCCACGGCCCAGACATCGTTGGGCCCGCTCGCCCAGATGTTGAAGAAGTGGGAGCCTGAACGAACGAGCGGCTGGAACTTGCTGCCGTCCCAGCGGAGCACGACGCCCTTGCCATCGCTGCCCGTACCCGCGATCCAGACGTCGTCGCCCGCGATCGTCACGTCCCTGAGATCGCCGCCCACCGGGATCGACGTCCATTTCGTGCCGTCCCATCGAGCGGCGCGCTCGTTGCCCACGACCCAGGCGTTCGTCGCGCTCGCGACGGCAAGGCCCCCGATGGCCGTTACTGGGACGCGCTGGATCTCTCCCCATGCACCGTCCGTGAGGCGTGTGACGAACGCGTAGTCGTCGTTGGGACCGGGGCCGTCGACGTGGCCGGCGACCCAGACGTCGTCGTTCGAGAGCGCCTTGATTCTCGTGAGCAGTACGACGTCCTCGAGCGGAAGTGGAGCGACCTCCGTCCAGCCGCGTGTCGTCCAGCGAACGACGCGTCCCGGCCCGTGTGAATACGGTCTGGAGACTGCCCAGACGGACCCGTCGGGCGCGACCGAAACCCCGGAGAGATCCTCGCGGTGGATCCTCCCGGGGACGACCGAGCTCCAGCTCCCATCGGGGCGGAGGTGGCCGAAGGTCCCGGCCGGCCCGACGGCCATGATCCCGCGATTCGCGCTGGCCCACGTCGCCGTCCAGCCGGGCTCGCCTAGCCTCGTTGGTCCGATGTACGACGGGGACCACGTGGTGCCGTTCCACCGCCAGGTCGTCGAAGCGACGAGCGCCACGATGTCGTTCGCGGAGCTGCCCCACATGCGATGACCTCGGCGGCTCGGTTCGATGCTTTGGTCGGGAACGCCCCAGCCGCCCTCGTCGAGCTGCGCCACGCGCCATGCGGTTCCGTCGAAATGGGAGAAGCCGATCTTCGGCGGGCTCGAAGCGGACGGGGCGTCGAGGAATGCGGCCCATACATCGTTGCCGGAGCTTCCCCAGATCCCGAAATACGCATGCTCGCTTGCAAAGGGATCGGCGAGCCCCGCCGCTGCGCTCGTCGCACGGGCCCAGTCAGGGCACTGCCGCTCGCCCTTCTCGCGGTAGTGATAGATGGCGCCGCCGTCTCCGACCGCCCAGATGTCGGAATCGCTCGATCCCCAGAGGTCCCGCAAGACCGCCCGGTGAGGGTCGCACTCCGAGATGAGGACCTGTTCGTCGAACGTCGTCCCGTTGAAGTGGAAGAGCGTGCCGGGCTCACTGAGAGCCCAGAAGTCGTTCGACGAGGTGCCCCAGAGCGCGTGGATGGAACGCTCGCCGAGCGTGTACGACGGCGACCACGACGTGCCGTCCCAGTGAAGGACCTGGCCACGCGCTCCGGCGCGTCCCGCGATCCACATGTCGTCCTTGCCGCTGCCCCACATCGCGTAGAACTCCTCGTCGACCTTTCCGTCGTAGACGAGGCTCGCCTTGGAGCCGTCCCATCGAGCCACGGTCCCATGCTCGCCCGCGATCCAGATGTCGTCGTCGGAGGTCCCCCAGATCCCGCGCAGATCGTTCCCCGTCGGCAGCGGATTCATCCAGGAGAACGTCGGTACGAGCGGCGCGGGAGCGGGTGCGCCTCCGTCGCCCTGCAGGCTGGGGACGCTCGCATCGTTGCCGGCGTCATCTCCGGCCGTCGGAGCATCGTCCGAGGTTCCGAACTCCTGGACGATGCCACAGCCGATCAATACGACCGGGACACAAGCAAAGAACAATCGATTCATCAGCGGACCTCCCTCGGGCGCGTGTCGTCTACTTCCCGCGAGCGAGGTCGATCCGTCACGAAATCGTACTGCCCTGCTAGCGCGCCTCCGTCTCGTAGCGCGTGATCTGCGGAGCCTGTCGGAGCACGTAATCGATCTCGTCGATCCCGCTCGCGAGGCACGCGCTCCAGAACGGATCGAGGGGGTAGGGCAAACATTTGCCCTCGGGCAAGCGGAGGACGCCGAGCTCGATCCGCACCTGGGCATCCGGCGGCGCGGCAGCGAGGTTCGCGAAGACGTCGGCGCCGATCGCGATCGGGACGAGCCCGTTCTTCAGCGCGTTCTGCCGGAAGATGTCTCCGAACGACGGAGCGATCACGGCGCGGAAGCCCATGTCGAGGAGTGCCCACGGAGCGTGCTCGCGCGACGAGCCGCAGCCGAAGTTCTCTCCGGCAAGGAGCACGCGTGCGCCACGAGCCGACGGATGGTGCAGCGGAAAGTCGGCGCGCGGCTGCTGGTCGGCGTCGTAACGCCAGTCCGCGAAGGCGTAGCGGCCGAGGCCTTCGCGCGACGTGGTCTTGAGGAACCGCGCGGGGATGATCTGATCGGTGTCGACGTGGCTGACGAGCAGCCGCGCGTACGTGCTCTCGAAGGGAGTGAACGGGGTCATGAAAAAGCTCGTGGGTCAGCGACCGCGCCGGTCACGGCAGCGGCGGCAGCGGTGAGGGGGCTGGCGAGCAAGGTTCGGCTGCCTCTGCCCTGGCGCCCTTCGAAGTTGCGATTGCTCGTCGACACGGCGGTCTCGCCTGGGCGGAGCTCGTCGCCGTTCATGGCGATGCACATCGAGCAGCCCGGAGCGCGCCACTCCGCTCCGGCTGCGCGGAAGACGTCGGCGAGGCCTTCGGCCTCGGCATCGCGTGCGACCGACTCCGACCCTGGGACGACGAGCGCGCGGACACCGGGGCGAACCTTGCGTCCACGGAGGACGGTTGCGGCCGCGCGCAGATCCGAGAGGCGGCCGTTCGTGCAGCTCCCGATGAAGACCGCCTGCACCGGATGACCGAGGATCGGTCGTCCGGGCTCGACGCCCATGTACGCGAGGGCCTTTGCGAGCGCATCGCGCTCCTGCGCGGGGACCTCGCCAGGGGTCGGGACCGCGCCGCCGATCGGGATCGCCTGCGCCGGGTTGGTGCCGAACGTGATCATCGGCTCGATTGCGTCGCCGTCGAGCGTGACGACGTGATCGAACGCGGCCTCGTCGTCGCTCACGAACGAACGCCATCGGCGCAGCGCTTCGTCCCACGCGTGACCGGTCGGCGCGAAGGGGCGTCCGTGCAGATACTCGAACGTCGTGTCGTCCGGCGCGATCATGCCGGCGCGCGCCCCCGCTTCGATGCTCATGTTGCAGACCGTCATCCGCGACTCCATGTCGAGCGCCCGGATCGCCGCGCCCGTGTACTCGATGACGCTGCCGGTTCCCCCGTCGACGCCGATGCGCGCGATGAGCGCGAGGATGAGGTCTTTTGCTGCCACGCCGTCCCTCAGGCGGCCGGTGATCTCGACCCGCAGCGTCCGCGATCGGCGCTGGAGGAGGCACTGCGTGGCGAGCACCATCTCGACCTCGCTCGTGCCGATCCCGAACGCGAGCGCACCGAACGCGCCGTGCGTCGCGGTGTGGCTGTCACCGCAGACCACGGTCATGCCGGGCTGCGTGAGCCCGAGCTCCGGCCCGATGACGTGCACGATGCCTTGTCGTCCGCTGCCTGGGCCGTGGAGCGGCACGCCGAGGTCGGCGCAGTTCCGCTTCAGCTGCTCGATCTGCTGCGCCGCGACGCGATCGACGATGGGCAGCGAGCGATCGTGGGTGGGGATCGAGTGATCGATCGTGGCCACCGTGCGGTCCGGCCGGCGGACGCCGAGCCCTCGGCGGCGGAGGCCGTCGAACGCTTGCGGGCTCGTGACCTCGTGGACCAGATGCAAGTCGATGTAGAGGAGTGCCGGCTCCCCCGGCCGCTCGGCGACCAGGTGATCGTCCCACAGGCGCTCGTAGAGGGTGCGGGCGTGCATCATGCCTCCCTGCGGATCGCGGCGCAGATCGCGTCTCCCGCTTCACTCGTGCTGGCACGTCCGCCGAGGTCGGCGGTGAGCGGGCCGTCCTCGAGCCACCGGCTCACGGCGGCGTCGATCGCCGAGGCCTCCGCGCGGAGCCCGAAGCTCCAGTCGAGCATCAACGCGACCGAGCCGATGGCGCCTGCCGGGTTCGCGATGCCTCTGCCCGCGAGCGACGGCGCGGAGCCGTGGATCGGCTCGTAGAGACCAGGCAGCTTTCCGTCCGCACGACGTGCTCCGACGGACGCGGACGCGAGGATCCCGATCGAGCCGGCGAGCACCGCCGCCTCGTCGCTCAGGATGTCGCCGAACAGGTTCTCGGTGAGGAGGACGTCGAACCGAGCGGGCTCGAGGACGAGCTGCATGGCGGCGTTGTCGACGAGCAGGTGCTCGAGCTCGACGTCCGGGTAGTCGCGCGCGACGTCGGTCACGACCTGACGCCACAGCTCGGAGGTCTCGAGCACGTTGGCCTTGTCGACGCTCGTGACCTTGCGGCGACGGCCTTTCGCGACGTCGAACGCGATGCGCGCGACGCGCTCGATCTCGTCGGTGCCGTACGACAGCGTGTTGAACGCGCGGCTCTCCGTTCGTCCGCGAGGTGTCCCGAAGTAGAGGCCTCCGGTGAGCTCGCGGACGATCACGAGGTCGGCGCCCTCGAGCCGCTCCGCCTTCAGCGGAGAAGCCGCAACGAGGCTCGGATACGCCTTCACGGGGCGCAGGTTCGCGAAGACGGCGAGCTCCTTCCGCAGATCGAGCAGGCCTTTCTCCGGACGCTCGGCGGGCGGGCGCCCGTCGTACGCGGGAAGACCAACGGCGCCGAGGAGCACGGCGTCCGCGGCGCACGCGTCGCGCCTGGTCGCCTCGGGCAGCGGGGTTCCATCGGCCACGAGCGCATCGGCGCCGATGCGACCGCGCGCGAGCTCGAGGTGATGGCCGAAGCGCTCGGCGATGCACGTGAGCACCTTCTCGGCTTGTGCGGTGACCTCGGGCCCGATGCCGTCGCCCGGAAGAGAGAGGATCTTCAATCGCATGTTCACTCCGCGTGTTCGAGCTGTTGCTCGGCGACGCTCGGAGCGGCATGGGCCGCCGCCCGAACGAGGCTCAGGATCTCGTCGTTCGAGACCCACTTCTTCCGATCCGCGAGCGTGACGAACGCCACGTAGGCACGTTCGAGCGCGGCGTCGTCGAGCGCGTAACCGAGCTGCCCTGCACGGAAGCGGAGCGCATGCCGTCCGCTGTGTTTGCCGAGCACGAGCTGGCTCTCGGGTACGCCCACGTCGTGCGGATCGATGATCTCGTAGGTCGTCCGGTCCTTCAGCATCCCGTCCTGATGGATGCCCGCCTCGTGCGCGAATGCGTTCCGGCCGACGATCGCCTTGTTGGGCTGCGGCTCGAACGAGATGCACTCGGCAAGCATCCGGCTGCTCGGATAGAGCTCGGGCGTCCGGATCCCGGTGTCGAGGCCGAGCCGATCGCGGCGGACCTTGAGGGCCATGACGATCTCCTCGAGCGCTGCGTTCCCCGCGCGCTCGCCGATGCCGTTGACCGTGCATTCGACCTGCCGCGCGCCGGCCCTCACGCCGGCGAGGCTGTTGGCGGTCGCGAGACCGAGGTCGTCGTGGCAATGCACGCTGACCACCGCTTTTCCGGCGACGGCATCGACGACGCGCCCGACGAGCTCGCCGAACTCCTCGGGGACGGCGTGACCGACGGTGTCTGGCACGTTCACGGTCGTCGCTCCCGCGTCGACGGCGGCGCGCATGACGTCGCACAAGAAGTCCGGCTCCGTCCGCGTCGCGTCCTCCGCGGAGAACTCCACGTCGTCGACGAACCGTCGGGCCAGCCGCACCGCAGCGGTCGCCGCGTCGAGCACCGCTGTCTGGCTCATCCGCAGCTTGCGCGCCCGATGGATCGGGCTCGTCGCGATGAACGTGTGAATGCGAGGACGCGCTGCCGACTCGACGGCACGCGCTGCGGTCTCGATGTCGGAGGCGCGTGCCCGTGCGAGCGCGGCGATCGAAGGCGAGCGAACGCTGCGCGCGATCGCGGCGACGGCCTCGAAGTCGCCGGCGGACGCCGCCGGAAAGCCCGCTTCGACGACGTCCACGCCCAAGGTCTCGAGCTGAGCCGCAAGGCGGAGCTTCTCCGCGGTGATCATGCTGCAGCCGCACGCTTGCTCGCCGTCTCGCAGTGTCGTGTCGAAGATCCGAACGCGATTCATGGTGCCCTCTCGGATGGGCGCACCGTCGCTGCTATGCCGGCATTACTCCAATCAATAGTTCTGTGTGATTGATTAGAACTGCTGATTGAATGCGCCGCCCGCCATCCTCCAGCGAGTCACGCTGATGCTGAACGACACCTCTCCGCTCAACGTCTTCCTCACCGTCGTCAACGAGAAGAGCTTCACGCGCGCAGCGGAGAAGCTCTTTCGAACGCAGCCTGCCGTGTCGCTCGCCGTGCAGCGCCTCGAGAGCGAGCTCGGCGAGACGCTCATCGACCGGAGCGGCCGCGACCTGGCCCTGACGGATGCTGGGAAGGTCGTCTTCGAGGTCGCACGCCGGCAAGAGAACCTGCATCACGAGCTCTCGAGCCGCCTCGCGGAGCTCCGGAACAAGGCGGTCGGAAGGCTCGTCATCGGCGCGAACGAGAGTATGACGCTCTACCTGTTGCCCCACTTGAGCGGCTTTCGGCGCGCGTATCCGAAGGTGAAGCTGGTGGTGCAGCGCAGCCGATCGGGCGAGATGCCGGAGCGCCTGCTGGCCGGCGATCTCGATTTCGGCGTCGTGAGCTACCGGCTCGACGACGACCGGTTCCATTCACGCGTCCTCTACGTGGACCACCTGTCGTTCCTCGTAGCGCCGAATCATCGGCTCGCGAGGCGGAAGAGCCTCAGCATCAAGGACCTCTCGATGGAGACGTTCGTCGCCCACAACGTCCCGAGCCCTTACCGAGACGCGGTGATCAAGGCCTTCCAGAAGGCGAAGGTGCCGCTCAACATGGACCTCGAGATGCCGACGGTCGAGAGCATCCGGCGCATGGTGCAAGCCGGCGAGGGCGTTGCGTTCTTGCCGCGGCTCTGTGCAGAGCAGGACCTCGCGCAAGGTGTGCTCCGCGAGGTCCCCGTGAAGGAGCTGAAGCTCGAACGCAAGATCCATCTGGTGCGCGTCGAGAAACGTCCGCTGAGCCACTCTGCGCGGGCGTTTCTCGACATGCTCGGCCGCCCGTAGTGCGGCTGCTACTTCTTGAAGACGATCGCGCCTGCGACCGACTTCGGCGAGCCGCCGCTGCCGCTGTAGACGTGCGCGACGAGGGCGATCCGCTCTGCGTCCGGACCCGCGACGAAACCGTAGACCGCACCCGTGCAGGAGCCGCCGCAAGCGGCGCCCTGGTTCGTGAGCTCGAGGCTCGCGGAGAACGCGCCCTTGGCGCTGCCCGTCATCATCATCGCTTCCGTCGTCGAGACGTCGTCGGTGCCCCCGGTGGTCGCGAGTGTGTACGTGGCGTCGCCTGGGATGTCGAGCGTGAGAGAGAACCCGATCTTCGTGCTCGGCCCAGCGAAGCTCACGGCGACGTTGCCGGAGATGGTACCCGGAGCGACCGAGCCGTCGCTCACCGTCGCCGCGGTCTTCGCGAGCTCGGCATAGGTGAACGTGCCCGCGGCCGGGAGCGGATCGAGGAAGTTGCCGATGGCATAGTGGAAGCCGCCGGTGGCGGGCAGATCGAACACGCCCGCGCCTGCGATCTCGTAGAACTTGCCGGACGTCTTTCCTCCCGACCAGCGCCCGATCGCCACGAACGCATCGGCCGCGGCCTCGTTCACCTGGTTGGTTCCGAGCTCGGGACGCTCTTCGTCGCTCGCCTCGTACGAGAGCAGCTTTTGCCCGTCGAAGGTCGCCTTCCCCTGGGCGATCGGACGCATGTCGATCCCGACCTCGGTGCCGGCATACGCGATCGTGTAAGGCCCCGGCCCGAGACCTTCGCCGGGTGATTCGTTGCCCGAGTCGTGGGTGCCACCACCGTCCGTGTTGCCTGGCTGACCGTTCCCGCCGTCGGCTTGCACGTCGGCATTCTGGGCAGCGTCATCGCTGCAGGCCGCAAGAGATGCCGCGACGATCGTCATTGTCGCGGCGAAGATTCCGAGCGAATTGTGCATCGAGCCTCCAGCGTTCATCTTCGCGAGGCAGCGCGGGACGGAAAATCCCATGTACATGTCAGGACCGCCTCAGGCGGTGTCGTTCGTGCGCTCCTCGACGGACGGCCATGGGAGGCGCGCACGGACGACCGTCCCGCGCGTCGTGACGTCGATGTCGAAGAGCCCGCCTGCCTGCTCGACGCGATGGCGGAGGTTCACGAGGCCGTTCCCCGGCGTCTCGTTCGTGCGGAACGTCCCGTCGTCGGCGATCTCGAGGAGCAGCGATCCATCTTCGTGCCGGATCCGGACATCCACGGCGCTCGCATTCGCATGCCGGGCTGCGTTGTTGACGGCCTCCTGCACGAGGCGCAAGACGAGAACGGACAGAGCTCCGGGCAGCGCATCGTGCTCGGGGAGCGCGGCGTCGAAGGTGCACTGCAGCGGCGAGGGGACGAGCTCCGCGGCGCGCGTCCGGACCTGTTCGAGCAAGGCGGCGGTCGACACCGACGGCGCGCGCATCGCCCACACGACCGAGCGAAGCTCCGCGAGCGTCGCACGCGCCCTCGCGACGAGCGCGTCCAGCGTCTCGCGCTCGGTGCCGGAGGTGCCTTGGGCGGCGGCACGTGCGCGGAGGACGACCGCCGTGAGGTCGGCGCCGATGCCGTCATGCAGCTCCATCGCGATCCGCGAGCGTTCGAGCTGACGCTCGAGCTCGGAGATCCGCAGCCGTGAGCGCACGCGCTCGAAGGTTGCGTCCGTCGTCACGCGGAGAATGATGAGCGCGCCGATGCCGAGCACGATGCTGAGGAGCGCGTCGTCGCGTTGACCGCGCCGCTCGAAGATGAGCGCGACGATCAGGGGCATCGCCACGTAGGCGCCTCGATGCACCCAGCGCCACGGGTGGAGCGGCGCGAGCTGCGCGTTCATCGAAAGGAAGAACCACGGAACGGAGAGCGCACGGCCGGAGGAGACGATGAGAAAGCCGTAGGCGGCGACGTGATAGACCGTCTCGAGCGCGTCGATGGGCAGGTACCACCGGCTCCCGCGACGCTCGAGCACCACGAGCACGAGGTGGATGGCGAGCATTCCGAGGAACGCCGGCGCCGACGCCCTCACATCGAAGCCTGCAAACGCGCCGACGCCCGGAACGGCCGGAGCGAACGCGAGCGCGATCACTGCGATGCCGAACGGGACCGTGAATCCGTGCCCGCGCGCGGCACGAGCGGACTCGCGGTACTCGTGTCGGAGGAGCGCTCGGATTTCGGCGTCGCGCGGCGCTGGCGCCGTCATCCGAGGAGACCGCGACGCGTGGCGGCGGCGATGGCTTCCACCTTCGAGGAGGCCCCGAGCTTGTCGTAGATGTTCTTCACGTGACTCTGGATGGTGCCGAGGGCGACCCCCAGCCGGTCGGCACATTCAGCGTAGCTCGCCCCGGCCGCGAGGAGTTGCAGTACCTCGAGCTCGCGCGCGGAGAGCGGAGACGTCTCGCCCGTCCCGCGAAAACGCCCGATGAGGTGCTGCGTGACGCGGGCCGAGACCGGATGTTCACCGCGACTGACCTCGCGCACGGCTTGCCGGAGCATCGCGGGCTCGATGTCCTTGAGAAGGTATCCCTCCGCGCCGAGGCGAAACGCGCTCTCGAGCGTGGTGGGATCCCCGAGGACGGTGAGCACCAGAACGCGGGCCCCGCGCGCGCGCAGCGGTCCGATGAGAGAGAGGCCGGACCCACGGCCGAGCTTGAGGTCGACGAGCGCCACGTCGAACCGAGCGGTGACGGCAAGGGCCTCCTCGACGGACGCCGTGCTGGCGACGCAGCGAATGTCGGCGTCGCCGTCGAGGGCTTGCGTGATCGCGCGACGTGTCTCGGCGTCGTCCTCCACGACGAGCACGGAGGTGATGGTGGAGGACGCGACGCGCATCGAGAGGAGCTTACGATGTCCGGACGGAGACGAGACGGCCGCGCTCGGTCATCCGCACGTGGCCCCACCCACAACGTTTATGGCAAGGCTCGATGTCGAACCATGCCATGTCCATGGGGCCTCACTCGAAGTGGCCGTAGAGCGGCAGCGCGGCGGGGGCAGGGAAGAAGGCGAGCCCGCCCGGGGCGCCGACGTCCGCGCTGGTGATGACCGTCTCGGGAGCGGTCGGCGAGCCGGGATCGCTGCTCGTCCCGAGCTGCGACGGCGCGAGCCGCGCGAGCTTGCCCTGCCCGAACGTGAGCCACATGCCGCCGCCCTCGTCGAATGCGAGGCTCTCGAGGAGCGCGCTGACGTCGATGGAGATCGAGATGCTCGGGACCACGGTCTTCGAGGTGTCCGCCGGTGCGAGGTCGTCGGGGGTCAGCTTGAAGATGGTGTTGCTCCCGAAGCTCGTGACCCAGAGATTACCGTCCTTGTCGAACGCGAGTGCGTCCGGCGGAACGCCTGCATCGGACAACGTCTTCACGTTGATCGAGAAGCTCGGGACGTGCGGCTGACCAGGCGCGAGGCTCGCCGACGGATAGAGGTGGATCGTGGTCGCATCCGAGACCCACATGTTGCCCGTCTTGTCGAACGCGATGCCGCGCGGGTTGTGCGCGCCGGTGGCAAAGTCCTCGGCGTCCGGCGTGTAGTCCTTCGAGGTGCTCAGCGTGTCCGGTGACAGACGGAGGATCTGATCGGAGCACGTCACGGTCGACCAGAGCGAGCCGTCGGGCGCGAACGCGATCGCGGTCACTCCCGGCGAGCAACCCGAGAGCTTCGGGTTGATCTTCCGGTCGGGGGTCTTGTCACCAGACGCTCCGAGATCCGCAGCCGCGAACCGGAGGAGCGGGGCGTCCGCCGTCGTCGCGCCGAGCGACCATAGGTTGCCGTCCTTGTCGAATGCGACCGCGGTGCCGGCGTGGGCGCCCTGACCGCTTGCGCCCTTCGTCTTCACCGTCGCTGCGGGAGCGCCGGTCGCCGTGAGGTCCGCGCCGGCGAAGGCCAGCAGCTGTCCGCTCGCGTTGTTCGCGTTCGTCGCCCAGAGCTTGTTGCTCGATGCGATCTCCGAATAGGTGATGGTCACGGTCTGCGTCTGCGTGCCGGCGAGGCAGAACGATTCGCTGCTCACCGTCGGCTCGTAGAGCGTCCGCACGATCGGGTCCGCCTTGGCGACGCGCTCGGCGGCGACCGTGTACGTGCCCGCGGGCTGGTCTGCGAGCGTCGCGGGGCCGGTCACGTCGATCGCCGTGCCGCTCGGGCCGGTGATGGCGCCCTTCGGAGTGACTCCGTCGGGGAGGCCGGAGACCACGATCGCGATCGAGCCGGTGCCCTCGTTCGAGCATGCCGTTGCGTCGGAGCCCGCATCCGCGCCGACGCCGCTGTCCGTGCCCGAGGTGTCATCCGTCCCCGAGCTCTCGCCGCAGGCGATGGTCGTGCTCGCAAGTGCACCGACGACGGCGAGGAGCGAGAGCGAAGAGAGCGAGAGGGCGGCCAGTCGTGAGGGGGTCTTCATGGCGGGCATGCTCGATGGACGGAAGTCTGCCGGTCTCGACGCACGACGTCGTGTCGCCCGCTTGAGGACGGAACCTTCCCTTCCCGAGAGGTGTGTCCTCGTCACCCGTTCGAGTGACACAGGCGCAGCGGCGCTCGGCGCCGTCGTCATCTCGTCCAGTACATCACGAGTGTCAGGATCGATGGAAGACGACCACTGCGGCACCCGGCAGCTTTTCGTCGGGAAGACTCGGCTGCTTCGCGCGTATCCTGGGCCATGGCTCCGAATCCTTATGCCGCGCCCGAGGCGCATGGTGGGCCGTCGGGCCACGGTCACGGGTATGGCTACGGCCATGGTGGAATGGTGTCGGTTCGTGGCGACGTCCTCGTCGTTCAGAAGAACGCCGAGCTGCCTCCGGTGTGCATGAAGTGCGGGACGCGGGACAACATCGTCCGGCGGCAACTGAAGTTGTCGTGGACGCCTGTCTGGGCGCGTCTGTCTGTCTTGGTCTGCACGCTGGTGGGCCTGATCGCGATGCTGGTCACGACGAAGCGTGCACAGCTGGCGGCGCCGCTCTGCGCGCCGTGCAATGCGCGCTGGTCGGCCGCCATAGCGGCGATTGTCGGCGGCGTTGTCGCGCTGATCGTGGGGATGATGAGCATGGGGGCGTTCGACGAACCGGCCATCGGAGGGCTGGTCTTCTTCGTCGTGCTCGCGGGCTTCATCGGTCTGATGGTGGGCGTCGTGAAGCCGCGGACGCTGCAGGTCGCGAAGATCGACGATCACGTCATCGAGCTGAAGGGGGTTCACCCCGTGGCCTGCCGCGCGTTCACCGGCGGGTGAGCGCGGGCATGTGGCCCGGCGGGGCCGCTGCCACGCCATGGAGAGAGAACGCTGGCAGCGCGACTCCCCTCGTGGCCCGAAGCTCGATAGCATCCACGCGTGATGCAGAGGACGGACGAGCACAAGGCGATCTTCGATACGACGCGGCAGTTCGTCGAACAGCAGATCAACCCGTTCACGGCCGAATGGGAGCGCGCCGGTATCTGGCCGGCGCATGCGATCATGCGCAAGCTCGGCGCGCTGGGGATGCTCGGCATCAACAAGCCAGCGGAGTACGGCGGGCAGGGCCTCGACTATTCGTACCATCTCGAGTTCGCGCGTGCGCTCGGGCACTGCAACGTCGGTGCGATTCCGATGGCGATCGGCGTGCAGACGGACATGGCGACACCGGCGCTGGCCCGCTTCGGCTCCGACGAGCTGCGCCGACAGTTCCTCGCTCCGGCGATCGCCGGTGAGATGGTCGCGTGCATCGCGGTGAGCGAGGCTGCGGCGGGCTCGGACGTCGCGGGCATCAAGACGACGGCCCGCAAGGTCGGTGGCGACTACGTCATCACGGGCTCCAAGATGTGGATCACGAACGGCACGCAGGCCGACTTCGCGTGCATGTTGTGCAACACGGAGGGCCTCGAAGGTCCGCACAAGAACAAGAGCCTCATCATCGTGCCGCTCGATGCGAAAGGCGTCGATCGCAGCCAGAAGCTCGACAAGCTCGGCCTGCACGCGAGCGACACGGCGCTCATCTTCCTCGACGAGGTGAAGGTCCCCAGGTCCTACCTCGTCGGCGAAGAAGGGAAGGGTTTCGTCTACCAGATGCAGCAGTTCCAGGAGGAGCGGCTCTGCGTCGTCGCCTTCGGCCTCGCCGCCCTCGATCGCGTCATCGGCGATACCGTCAAGTACACCCGCGAGCGGAAGATCTTCGGCGGTGCCGTAGGAGACAAGCAGTACGTCTACTTCCGCCTCGCCGAGCTCGCCACGGAGCTCGAAGCGCTCAAGGTGATGGTCGATCGCGCTGCCGAGCAGCTCGTCAGCGGCACCGACGCCACCCTCCTCGTCTCGATGTGCAAGCTGAAGTACGGCCGCCTAGCCCGCGAAATCCCCGACACCTGCCTCCAGTTCTGGGGCGGCCAAGGCTTCATGCGCGAGTCCTCCGTCGCCCAATTCTACCGCGACCTCCGCGCCGGCTCGATCGGCGGCGGCGCCGACGAGGTCATGCTCGAAATCATCGCCAAACGCCTAGGCTTCCGCGGCTGAGCGGAGCGACCACTCCAGCGGAGCGGAGCGACCACTCCGACGTTATGTTTCGCCGCCGCCGCCCCGCCGCCCGCCGCGTCCATTCGGACGCGTGTTTGAGCGCGAGCTCCCGCTGACGAACGCGCGTTGCAGCGCGTGGCGGAGGCGAGCGCACGACGCACGTCGGCCAGCTCGCGCGGATTCGCGCGGCTGGGCGAAAGGGGGCCGACGGAAGCTTCGAGAGCTTCCGATATGTGTGGCGCGAAAGTCGAGGGGCTAAGCCGCGCGCGTAGGCTTCTTTGCCGGCTTCGCTTTCCTGACCGGCCGTGATGTTTTCGTCGTGGCGCTTGCCCTCAGGCGTCCCGCGCAGCGCAGACCGAGGAGCCGTAGGCGATACGTGCCCTCGGGGAAGTCGACTCTGCCGCTTCGGTCACGCAGACGTAGGAGCATCTCCCTGTACTTGTGCCGGAAGTTCTTCAGGGCCGCGCGCTCCTCACGCATTCGCGCCCTGTCCTTGCACGCGAGGTTCGGATGCAGCTTGCTTCGCGGGGCTTTGGTCGACGGAGCATCCGAGGGGCGCATTGCAAGAACCGCCTTGCATCCGAGTACGCCACGCTTGTTCTTCCGTCGCTCCTCCGCGAGGGCGCCTTGCTTCGTCTTCACCGCTTCCCGGATACGCGCGATCCATTGCGCGTACGTTTCGCTCCGTAGGCCCCTCGGCGCGACGACCTTCAGCTCGACGGTCTTCGGCATCCGGCCCTCGGCGCAGAAGTACCCAAGCGGTCGACGCACGGTCTTCGCGGCCCGTCCCATGCGCGACCAGGACGACGACCCTGGCCAATGCGCGATGTCCTCGACGAGATGTGCAGCCGCTGGATTGGTCAGCACGTAGACCACTGCGTCGAAGACGTCTTCGAGCGTCACGAGACGCGTGAGGCAGGTCTGTGCTCTCGACCAGATACTCTCTGTCCGGTCGTAGTGAACGTTGAGCGCCTTCGCGAGCATCTTGTGGAATCGTTCGATGAACTCCGGCACGCGCCCATCGGGGTCGTAGATGACGGCGTGGTAGTGGTTGCTCATCGCGCACCACGCGATCAGCTCGATGCCGGACCGCGCTGCAGCCTCGGCGAGGCAGTACTCGAACATTCGGTTCACGTCCGGGTGAGGGCGCAAGAAGAACGTTCGCAGCAGCGTGCGCCGCGTGACCATGTAGTACTGCCCCTCGAGAATCTGCCGCGGCGCCGTCATGCCGGACCCCATCGGCCCATCCAGCGCATCGGTTGCTAGGAATCTGCATCGCGCAACGCGCGGCACAAAGCGTGCCGCGCCGGCCGCAAATCATACCGACGTTATGTCTTTCCGCGCCGGCCGCAAATCATACCGACGTTATGTCTTTCGGGCGGCGGGTGTGACTCAGAGCGCGATCTTCCAGCTGGTCGTGTCGCCGGCGTCGAAGATCTCCACGCCGACGCTTGCGAGCTCCTTGCGGATCGCGTCGGCTTTCGCGAAGTCTTTTGCTTTGCGGGCGTCCGAGCGCTCGGCGACCTTTGCGTCGATCGTGGTGGCGTCGAGGCCGCGAAGGCGGAGGCGACGCTCTTTCGTTCGCTTCCAGTAGGCGTCCGAAGGCGCTTGCATCAGGCCCAGCGGCGCGCAGGCGGTGTCGAGCGCTTGCACGGCCGCGGCCGCGAGCTTCCTCGCTGCGTCGTACTTCGCCGGGTCCTTCTTCATCTTGGGGGCCTGCATGGCGATCTCGTTCGCGGCCTTGCCGAGCTCGGCGAGGACGCTCAGCGCCACCGGCGTGTTGAGATCGCGATCGAGCGCTTCGAGCACCTTCTCCGGCGCCTCCGCAATGACCTTAGCCTGACTCTGGAGCGGGAGCCCGCTGGGCACGTTGCTCCCGCTCGGCTCTGCGTCGCCCGCGAGGCCGACGAGGGCGTCGCGCGTGGCGTAGAGATAGTCCATCCGCCGCTCGGCCTCGTCGAGGCCCGGGAACGTCACGCGGCCGTCGGCGTGTTTCTCGACGTCGAACGAGAGCGGGCCACGGTAGTGCGTGCCGAGGACGAAGTAGCGATAGCCCTCGGCGTCGTTCTTATCGAGGACGTCCTTGATCGTGACGAAGTTGCCGAGCGACTTCGCCATCTTCTCGCTGTCGATCTCGAGGAAGCCACCGTGCATCCAGTAGCGCGCGAACTCCTTGCCCGTCGCTGCTTCGCTCTGCGCGATCTCGTTCTCGTGATGCGGGAAGACGAGATCCATCCCACCGCCGTGGATGTCGATCTGCTCACCAAGGATCTTCGCGGCCATCGCGGAGCACTCGATGTGCCATCCCGGGCGGCCCCTTCCCCAGGGGCTGTCGAAGCCGAAGCCTTCCGGCCCCGCCGCCTTCCAGAGCGCGAAGTCGAGCGGGTCACGCTTCACGTCGGACGCGCCCTCGGCGAGGCGCTCGCTCGCGCCGGCGCGCAGGTCGTCGAGGTTACGCCGCGAGAGCTTGCCGTAACCCGGGAAGTCGCGGACCGCGTAGTAGACGTCTTTGCCCTGCGGCGTGTCGACGACGTATGCGTGCCCCTTGTCGATGAGCTTCTGCGTGATCTCGACGATTCCGTCGATCGTGGACGACACGCGCGGCATGGCCGTCGGCTTGAGGCAGCCGATGGCGGCGAGGTGCTCGTCCGCGAGCTCGCCCATGCGCTTCGAGAGGGCGAGGGGGTCTTCGCCTCGCTCCTTGGCCCGGTTCACGATCTTGTCGTCGACGTCGGTGACGTTCTGGCAGTGGCTGACCTCGTAGCCGCGCGCGCGGAGGAAACGCACGAGCACGTCGAACGTCGTGTACGTCCTCCCGTGGCCGGCGTGGGCGAGGTCGTAGACCGTGATGCCGCAGACGTAGAGCTTCACCTTCCCCGGCTCGTGGGGGACGAAGTCCTCGATTTTCTGCGTGAGCGTATTGTAGAGGCGCACCGACATCGGGCCGGAGAGATTACCTCTATTTCGCCCGCAGGCGGTGCTATCTGATCGGGCCGATGTGGCTTGGGCTTCGCTTGATGGTGGCGCTGGGCCTCTCCTTCGCGGCGGCAAGCCTCGCCGCCTGCGGTGGAGGAAAGTCCCACGGCTCCTTCGACGGCAACGTCTACAGAAATGGTCCGATCGCGTTCAAGCTCCCGGAACCCCCGGCGAGCTGGCGTCGCGTCGAGGTCGACGACGCGAGCCTCGCCTTCCGTGACGACGCGAACGCTGCGTCGGTGCTCCTGAACGCGCGCTGTCTGTCGGCCGACGACCGAACGCCGCTCGTCGCGCTCACCAACCATCTCCTCATCGGAGCGACCGAGCGCGAGTACATCACGCAGGAGACCGAACCGTTCGACGGCCGCGAAGCGCTCCACACGAAGCTCAAGGCGAAGTGGGACGGCGTCCCGATGCACATCGATGTCTACGTCCTCTCGAAGGACGGCTGCATCTACGACTTCGTCTACTTCGGGGCGCCGAGCGGCTTCGACAAGGGCGCGCCTGCGTTCGAGTCGTTCGTCCGCGGGTTCCGGACACTGCCTGGCTCGGGGGTCGCCGGATGACCCAGGGGCCGCCGCCGCCGTCGAGCTCCACCGCGATCGGAGAGAGCGGCCCGGAGTCGATCCCGCCCATGTCGGTGGGCGCGATGCAGCGCGGCTTCTCGCTTCCCCCTCCGCCGCCCGCGCCGACGTTTCTCGAGTTCCACATCGCGCGATGGCGCCGCTTCATGGAGCACCTCGGGGAGGTGGCGCTCCTCACGGCTCGCACGACGAAGTCGCTCTTCCGCCGTCCGTTCGAGCTCTCGGCGACGATCCAGCAGCTCGAGTCGCTGGGCGTGAAGTCGATGGGCATCGTCACCGTCACGTCCGTGTTCATCGGCATGGTCATGACGATTCAGTTCGCGTTCGGGCTCCAGCGCTTCGGCGGCCTCGAGTACATCCCGCGCGTCGTGTCGCTCTCGTTCTGTCGTGAGCTCGCCCCGACCCTGACGGCGGTGATCGTCGGCGGACGCATCGGCAGCGGAATGGCGGCCGAGGTCGGCGCGATGAACGTGACCGAACAGGTCGACGCGATCCGTGCGCTCGGTGCCGATCCCGCGAAGAAGCTCGTGCTGCCTCGCATGGTGGCGGCGATCATCGTGATGCCGGTGCTGAGCGTCTATGCGCTCGCGCTGGGCGTCGCGGGAGCGGTCTTGATCTGCGCGGTGCAGTTCGACATCGCGCCCGTCTTCTTCATCAACTCGTCGCTCGAGTCCGTGCGCATCATGGACTTCGTGGCCGGCATCGCGAAGACGCCGTTCTTCGGGTACATCATCTCGATCGTCGGCTGCCACTTCGGCCTTCGCACGACGGGCGGCACGGAGGGCGTCGGTCTGTCGACCACGCGAACGGTCGTCGCCGTGTCGATCGCGATCCTCATCGCAGACTTCCTGCTGACGAAGATCCTGATCATGTTCCAGACGACATGACGGACGCGCGTGCCAGAGCGATCGCGCTCTTCGGGCTCGTGAGCCCGGCGCTGGTCATCGCGGCGCTGTCGATCGACGCGCGTGCAAGACGAGACGCACGACGAGCACAGGAGTCTGCGCTCGCCACCGTCGCCGCTCGGCTGCCGACCAGTGATCTGGCGCTCTCGGGCGGGGCGCGCTGGCTTCGCGCGCCGTCGCTCGAGGAGCCGGGCGCCGCGTTCGCCGATGGACCTGCGCTGCCGGATCCGGATCCTGCCGGCGGTGCGATGGCTCCGCCGATCGAGGTCTGGACGGCAGCTGCCGTGCGCGCGAACCCGAGCGCGGCGGCGTCACCCGTCCGGAAGAGGAGCGCTCCGTGAAGCTGCACGGCGGCTCGCTCCTTGCGCATGCTCTCGGAGCGCTCGCGCGTCGCAAGGCGCGTTCGATCGCGCTCGGCGGCGGTCTCGCTTTCGCCGTGGCGCTCGTTGCGGCGGTCCTCTTCCTCACGGAGTCGCTTCGCGCGGAGGCCGAGCGTGCCCGCGCCTCGCATCCCGACATCGCCGTGCAGAAGATGGTCGGTGGGCGACCCGCGACGATCTCCGCGAGTGAGCGCGACAAGCTCGTCGACATCCCGTCCGTGCGCGAGGTCACTCCGCGGGTCTGGGGGTACATCTTCCTGCCCGCGCTGCAAGGCAACGTCACCGTCGTCGGATCCCCGCGCGGTGCCGCACCGATCTCGGTCGCGAACGGCGTGCTGCACAGCGGTCGCGATCTGACTCCCGGGCAACACGAGATGATCGCGGGCGTCGAGCTCGCGCACTTCCTCGGGATGCTCCCCGGCGACGAGCTCGGGCTCCCTTCGGCGGATCCGCGCGCGCATGCGATGAAGCTCGTCGGCACGTTCAAGTCGTCGCTCGATCTCTGGACGTCCGACGTGATCCTCTGCGACGAGGAAGACGCGCGTGCTCTCCTCGGCGTTCCGGACGGCGACGCGACCGACATCGCCGTCACGCTCGCCAACCCCGCAGAGGCGCGGATCGTCGCCCGCACGATCGTCGAACGCCTCCCCGGCGCGCGCGTCATCGAACGCGACCTCCTCGAGCGCGTCTATCACCTCGCGTACGGGCGCAGGGCCGGGCTCGTCCTCGGGGCGTCGATTCCTGCAATCCTCGCGCTGCTCGTGCTCGCGTGGGATCGCGCGAGCGGCATCGGCGCCGACGAGCGCCGTGAGATCGCCATCCTGAAGGCGGTTGGTTGGTCCACCGCCGACGTCCTCTGGGCGAAGCTCTTCGAAGCGATCCTCGTCGGTGCCGCGGCGACTGCGCTCGGGCTTCTCCTCGGGTATGCGTGGGTGTTCTGGCTCGGCGCACCGGGGCTCAGGCCGGCCCTCGTTGGTTGGAGTGTCCTGTATCCGCAGGCTTCGCTCACTCCCGTCGTCGACGTGGCGCAGCTCTTGGGAGTGACGATCGCAGTGCTCGGCCCGTTCGTGCTTCTCAGCGTGGTGCCGGCATGGCGCGCAGCGACCGCCGATCCGCTCGAATCGATGCGGTCGTGATACCCTCTGTCGTGTGGACTCTCGCGACGCACACGTCTTCACGCTGGAGGAGGTCAACGATCTCGTCCCGAAGCTCAGCGTCGCAGTGAAGCGGCAGCTCGAGCGCCGGTCGGAGATCGAGACCCTCCTCATCCGGCTCGGGCGTGAGCTCGGCGACGTGCCCGAGCGCATCGTGCTGGATCCGGCGGATCCTACGGACATTCGTGACCTCAAGCGCGACCTCGTCCGATGCATCGAGGAGTACCGCGCCGGCTGGAAGGCCATCGAGGAGATGGGCGCGGTCTTGAAGGACGCGCGCAGCGGATTGCTCGACTTCTACGGCAACGTCGACGGAAAGCTCGTCTGGCTCTGCTGGAAGTACGGCGAGAACGAAGTCGGTCACTATCACGCGCTCGAAGAGGGCTTCTCGGGACGAAAGCCCATCGCCCAGAGCATGCGTCAGCGCCTCCTGAACTAACTCTCCGCGAAGGCGGCGGCGTTTCGACCGAGGGCACACGCGTTGCTCGGCGAGGCGCCATGATCAACAGGATCGACAGCAAGAGCATCGCTGCCGTCGTCGCGATGGCCTGGGTCGGGGCGCTCGCGACGTCCGGCTGTGCAGCTGCACCAGCGAACGACGAGGAGCCGGTCGCTACCGAGCAGGAGCTCCCGACGTCGAAGTCCGATCGACAAGGCAGAGACCACCGTTTCAGCTGCAGCAAGCTCGGGTGCATCTGTCACGGGGACCACGACTGCAACACCATGTTCGAAGCGGGCGTCTGCGGCGAGATGCCGGCGAAATGTTTCGAGCGAGGACCGGGCCCGCACTACTGCATCTGCGCGCGGTGGATCCAGGGGTCGAAGCCGCCGGGTGAGGCTACGGGTCCGAGCAAACCGCCAGCCGAGTCCTGAGGCGAGCGCCCGACCACGACGGTCGACGGCCCGCACGTCGAGCGACGGCCGCGTCGACTTCGACGTCGGTCACTTTTCTACGCAACCGCCACGTCGAGCGGCCGATGAGCTGCGCATGGATCACAAATTCACGCTCGCGGCGAGTCTCGTGACGATGGCCCTCATCGCGTGCAGCGGCGGCGGCCCAGACGCACAGGGAGGTGCGCCGTCCTGCACGTCCTCACCGACGACGGAAAGCGCGAAGGCCGACGATTCGGAGACGAAAAAGACCGCACGCGAGGACGCGTCCGAGAAGGAAGCGCCTGAGAAGGACGAGCGCGAGAAGGTCGCGAGCCCCACGGACGCGTGTGAAGGGAGCTACTCGTGTGGCCTCTGCGGGAAGGACACGATGAACTTCTGGCTCCACTTCGACGGCGAGCGTTGCATCTTCGGGGGTGATCCGGACGTGATCGTCCTCCATCCCGACGGGCGGGTGACGTCCGATGCCGGGCAGGAAGGGAACTGGACCGGGAACAGGCTGTACTTCCGGCTCACCTACCCCGACATCTGTTCGTTCACTGGGTCTGGCGGCGGCTACTCCGACGTCGTCACGTGCGGGCGGCTGCCCTGACGCTCACGCGCGAAGCCGACTACTTCATGTAGCGAAGATCGACCAGCAGCGCGCCCGCCTGCTCCGCGGCGATCGCCCCGACGTGCGTGAAGTCGTCGACCGTGCCGTCACGACGGTCGATGACGATCTCGCCGCCCTTCCCGAGCTTCACGACGACCTCGTTCTTGTTGCCCGGCTTGCGGCGGAGCGTCAGCTCCACGGCGCCCTTCGAGAACGCGTCGAAGGACACCGTTCGCCCGTCGCTCGACTTCGACCACGTCTGCTCGATCTTCGGATCGCCGATCAGCTTCGTCTCGCGCGGCTCGACCTTCTTCGTGTCGAACGACACCTTCACGCAGACCCAGCCGCCCTCGCATTTCTCGGGCTCCTCTTCGGCCGGCGGTGCCGGCGCGACCGCGGCGGTGTTCGCCGGCTCGGGCGCGACGCTCGCCTTGGGCTCGGCCTCGCTCGGGGGCGAGGGCGCCTTTGCCTCCTCGGTCTTCGGCGCCGCCCCTTCGGGGCTGCTCGCGGTGTTCGTCGCCCCTCCGCACGCAAGAAGGGCGACCGACAGTGCCAGACAGGGGGAAATGCGCTTCATGCCCGCGGCATAGCAAGAGCCGCGGCCGATGTCAGTCGGCTCCGGCCGTGCGCCCGTGCGGGCACGCGTGCAGGTCGTGCGTGCACGGGGGATCGACGCCCAGGCACACGCGAATCCGCGTGGATCGTCGCGGGGGCTGCCGCGGCACATCCCGTGCTCGAGGGTTCTCCTCGATGAACGCGATTCGATGGCGAGCAGTCCTGGGCACGACGGCGATGATGACGGTCCTCCACATGGCCGGCTGTGGAGGGGAGCCGGAGCGGGTTGCACCCGAAGCTGTATCCACGGCAGCGGCCTTCACGCTGAGCGCGCCGGCGACCGCGACGGTACGGCCGAAGACCGAAGGCGCGGTCCCCGTCTCGCTGACCCGCGACGAAGGCTTCACGACGCCGGTGACGTTCGAGGTGCAGGGGCTTCCCGCGGGCGTCCAGGCGGCGCTGCCTGCACCGGCGGCCACGGAGGAGGCGAGCACGATCATGCTCACGGCCGCTCCCGACGCAGTGTTCGGAACGCATACCGTCGTGTTGAGGGCACACGCTGAGGGCGTCGTGCGCGAGTCGCCGATCACCCTCGTCGTCGCGGGCGACCCGGGCACGCTCGACCCCACCTTCGGCGTGAACGGGATCGTCGGCGGTCCAGCTTCGGTCGAGGCGACGAGCGCCATCATCGATCGCGCCGGGCGTACGGTCGTCGTCGGCTATGAACTGAGCTCGAAGCGCGTTGCCGTTGCTCGGTACTTGCCGAACGGTGCGCTCGACGGCTCGTTCGCGAACGACGGCACCGCCTCGTTCGACTTCGTCCCGGGAGGCTCCAGCATCGGCGCGCGAGCGGCGGAGGCCCCCGACGGCTCATTGCTCGTCGTCGGCATCGGGGCGGAACCGGCGTCGCACAGCGCTCCTTGCGTCGCGAAGCTCGATGCTTCGGGTGCGCTCGACACGAGCTACGGCAGCGGCGGGGTGATTTGCGGGGCGACGGGCCAGTCCACGTGGGCGACTGCGATCGAGGTGTTGCCGGACGGCTCGACCTTGATCGGCGGCACGGTGGACATGACCGCCGATGCGGACATCTTCGTCCGCAAGCTGTCGCCGGACGGAAATCTGGCGCTCTCCTTCGGCATCGACGGGACCGCGCGTTTGGTCCGACCAGGACAGCAGTCGGGCATGGCCCTCCACGTCGACGCGCAGGGGCGCATCGTCGTTGCCGGCCTCTGCGCCGATCTGAACGGAAGCTGCGCGCTTCGCCTCACTCCGGACGGCCAGGTCGATCCATGGTTCGGGAACGGCGGCACCACCTTTCTGGGAGACCTCGAAGCGGTGGGGGCGACGACGGACTTCGTGTTCGCACCCGACGGATCGATGTACTTCGCGGCCGGTGAGGGGAGCCAGGCGGGACGCATCGTGGCGCTCGAGCCCGAGAAAGGCGCGCACTTGCCCGGGTTCGGTGTCGCCGGCGTAGCGTCGTTTCCGCAAGGCACAGCGCTCTATGGCGTGACGTGGGACGAAGGCCAGCTCCACGTGGTCGGCGCTGCCGGTTCCGAGGACGCATCGAGCTCCATTTCGATGAGGCTCTCTTCGCAAGGGCAGCTCGACGCCGGCTACGGCGACCAGGGCGTGTTCGTGCATCCGGGCGGTACGGGCGCTGGCCGCGCGATCGCGCTGTCGTCAGGGCGTGCGACGATCCTGACGGTCGCCAGCGGCACCTTCCGCCTGTCGCGCGTCTGGCGATGACGCATCGAGGCGTCTCCTGTGCGTAACAGTGTTATGTCCGACTTGGGCTCGCGCATAACGATGTTACGTACAGGTCATGCTGCTGCGAGACCTGCTCGTTCCGGTCGCCTGGCTCGGCTTCGTGGGCGTGGCTGGATGTGCGGCAAGCCCTGCGCCCTTCACCGCGGTCGATGACGCCGTCGAGCAGAACGACCCGGCCCCGAGCGAGACGACCGGCAGCAAGGTCCCCGGCGATGCCCCAGCGCAAGAGCCGCCCGGCGAGGTCCCCGACGAGCCGTCACCACCCACGAAGCCCGCGCCCGTCACCTTCCGCGTTCTGACCTACAACGTCGCTGGGCTCCCGCAGGGCATCTCCGGGTCCGACCCGCTCGTCAACACGCCGCTCATCAGCCCGAAGCTGAATCCATTCGATCTCGTGCTCGTGCAGGAAGACTTCACGTACCACGACGCGCTCGTTGCTCTCTCGACTCATCCACATCGCTCGACGCCGATGGCCGCGAGCTCCGATCTCGGAGACGGCCTGAACACGCTCTCTCGATTCCCGTTCTCGTCGCATTCGCGGACGAAGTGGGCGAAGTGCAACGGCATCATCGACTCCAGCAACGACTGCCTGACGCCGAAAGGATTCGCGCGCTTCGTCGTCGACCTCGGCGGCGGGCGCTCCGTCGACGTCTACAACATGCACTTCGACGCCGGGCGCGGGCAGGGGGACGTCGCCGCGCGCGAGGCTCAGGTCGACCAGCTCGTGGCCGCGATCGCGCAGCAGTCGGCGGGCAAGGCCGTGATCGTCGCCGGCGACACGAACATGAAGGCCACGGACGAGGCGACCCTTCAGAAGCTCCTCACCGGGGCGTCGCTCGAGTGCACATGCCGCGCACTCAAGTGCGCAGAGCCGGAGCGCATCGATCGGATCGCGTTCCGGTCGAGCCCGACGGTCACGCTCACCCCGAAGAGCCATGCCGTCGAGGCATCGTTCGTCGGCCCTTCGGGCAACCCGTTGTCCGACCACGACCCCGTGAGCGCAACGTTCGAAGCGGACTGAGCGTCCTACCGCCGGGACTTTTTGGCGCGCGACGTCCGTGGTCGCTCGAAGGCGTGTGCGATCTCGGCGGCGACCTCGCGCGCGACGACACGTTCAGCGCGTCCGAACGTGTCGGGCATCGATCCCAGACGATGGGAGAGCAGCTGCGAGGCGAGCCCGTGCGCGGCTGCATGAAGCGCGCGGGCCTGGGTGACGGTGACACCGGGCAGCGCGCGGCCGAGAAGCGTCATCAGCTCCTCGAAGCCCGCGAACGACGGCAACGGCGAACCCTCACCCAGGCGCTCGCGGAGAAGGTCGTTCGAGAGCGCACGCTCTGCGAGAAGCCAGTAGAGGACCGGCTTCGCGAGCGCGAAATCGAGATAGGCCTCGACCAGCGCGGTGAGTGTCTTCTTCTTGTCGTACGCGCGGACGAGAGACGCCACGAGTCGCTGCCAGCCGATCCCCGAGACCTCGAGGAGGAACGCGTCGAAGGACCCCCAGTGGTGATAGAGGAAGCCCGTCGTCTGCCCGAGCTCTCGCGCGACCCAGCGTGCCGACAGCTCCGAGCGCTCGAGCGAGGCATGCCGCTCGAGGAGGTCACACACGAACCTCGGCGCATCCTCACGAGCGATCGGCATCGTCGTGAGCAGCTATACCGCAGACGACGCCGCGCGCGCGGCTCAACGATGCCGGGGAAGACCAGGCGCCGCGCATGCTCAGCGAGGCGAGTCTTTCCACCCGAGCCACTCGACGGCCATCGGCGTGCCGGACGCGTCTCGCAGCGTCGAACGTTCGGGGCGGAACAGGAGCTCTGTGTGAGCGCTAGCGCTGGAGCCCTTCGCGGTCACAGTGAAGTCGAGAGACCCGAGGACGGTCTCGTCCTTCGTGCGCACGCCCGCACCCTGGCCCTTCTCTGACCAGACCACGACGAGCTCTCCGGGCAGCCCTTCCTTCGCGAGGCGGATCGCTGACGGTGACCACGCGTCGCTGGTTCGCGCCTCGACGAACGTGAGCGCGTGCGCAGGCCAGCGGAGTCGGAACGCCGCGCCGTGCAGGTCGCGTGGGGCACCACGCACGACGACCTCGACGCGAGCTCGGTCTCCGTCGACACGACCGCGCAAGAACACGGTGGCCGCCTGCGCCGGAGCGGGCGAGGCATCGGCGTCCGGCGCGGACCGAGGCGCATCTCCCTTGCTCTTCTCGCTGGAATCGCAGGCGCCAGTGAACCCGAATACCAGCGCAGCGGTGGTCAGGAGAGCCGCGGTCCTCATCGCGTCCTCAACTTTCCGAACTGCTCGGAGAGCTGCTCGAGGTCGTCGTCGTCGATCGAGCGATCGCCGTCGACGTCGCAGCGCGGGTCGAACGGCTCGTCGACCTTCCACAGACCGGCAGCGCCCTTCGTCGAGTACGTCCGTCCGGTGAGGCGAGCGCAGCGGAGGATGTCGAAGCCGTCGGTCTCGCCGTCGAAATCGAGGTCACCGTCGACCGCCGAGCGAACGTCGACGAGGACGTCGTGGCGCGGGCTCGCGCGCACGCCGATCACCGCGGCCGGCGTCTCGACGTGGGTACGCGTCGTCTTCGGGCCGAGATCGACCCGTCGCTTCATTCGGGTCCCGTCGTCGAGGGCGAGCCAGAGCTCGAGCGTCATCGGACGAGCATCCGGCTTCGTGAGCTCGATGTCGGCGCCGCCATCGAGCGGAGAGAAGTCGATGACGACGCGAGGTCGTTCGTTCGCCGTGATCCACCGGTCGAAGAACGCCCGGATGTCCCTGCCGGACTTCTCGGTGGCGATGTCACGCAGCACGTCGGGACGGCACCCGACGTAGCGGCACCGATCGCCGTAGGCGCGGAGCACGTCCGTGAAGACGTCGTCCCCGATCGTCGCCCGCAGGTGGTCGAGCGCGATGGCGTTCCTGAAGTACGCCCACAACGTGTAGCGCGTCGTGCGGAAGTCCGTGGGAGCGCTCGTCCCCACCAACAGCTGCGGTGGCGGAAGGTCGGTGCCGTGTTGGTCGAGGTCGAGCCTCATCGGAACAAAGCGCCGCGCAAGGTATTCGTCGCGATCTTCGGACGCGAAGTGTCGCACATGCGAGTAGTCGAGCTGCGCGAGCGTCGCGATGCCCTCGCTCATCAGCCGGCTCTCGTTCGGATCGGTCTCCGGAACGACGATGCCCCAGAGCAGGTGGGCATTCTCGTGAGCCCACGTCTCCTCGTACATCAGCGGGCCCGCGTTCGAGTACGAATCGGAGAGCAGCGTCATCCCGAACGTCGCGGTTCCGGGATCGCCGAGCGACTTCGGCAGGCGGACGAGCGAGAGGCCGCGCTCGAACGGGAGCCGTGCGCCGCTCAGGTGCTCGACGAAGTCGAGCGCCGGGCCGGACCACGCAATGAGGTCCGCGTCGACGGTCTGCCTCGGCTGCGGGTGGAAGAACGTCGCAGGGGTGCTCCGGCCGGGGATCTCCTCGAGCCCGAGGTCACCGACGAGCGCGTACAGGCCGACGGTGCGCGAGAGCGGCTTGTCGATCGTCCAGGTCGAGATCTTCGTCTTGCCTCGAACGACCTGCTGGACCTTCTGCCCGGTGACGACGACCTCGTCGTCCGCGGGGACGCGGAGCACGATCTTCCGGGTCAACGCGTCGAGGATCACGCTGTCCGGCTCGTCGGGATCGAACACGTAGGGAAAGATCGACTTGTGTGCGAAATGCGAGAACGCCTTGCCCTTCGAGCACGTCATCCCGCCCTTCGTCGGGCGCGCACACGAGAGCGTCCCTGCGTAGGGGATCGTGATCGTCGTCTCTTCTCCGGGAGAAAGCGCCCGCGAGAAGTCGACCCGAACGACGCGCGAAGGCGGGAACGTCGCGTCGGCGACGGTCACGTCGCGGTTCGTCGCCTTCACGGTTCCGGCCTCGAGACCTTCGTCGACGACGATGCCGACCGATCCGAGCGCCTTGCCGGCGGCTTTGACCTTCAGCTCGAGGCTCGCGTCGACGACGCCGGCTCGAGGATCGAGCGTGATGTCGTGTGCGGCATGCACGCAGTCCATCGCGGGGGTCTCCGAGGGCAGGAGGGCCGGCCGCGGGATCGGCGCCCGCACGACGTTCGATCCGAGTACGTCTTCCCCGAGGACCAACGGCGCACGTTCGTTTTCGACGAGCCGAAGGAAGAGCTGGCTCATCGCGACGTCTTCGTTCGCATCTGCTGACGAAGGTCCCGCCATCGCGAGGGACGGCCCCACGCCGAGAGCAAGCAATGCGAAGAAACTCGAGACGCGCACGGCGCCCGCCGCCGAGCAATCGGCGTGCCCCACGGGCGGCTCTCGTCGAGCACGCGCGCGAGCCGTTCTCGGTCCATTCGGGTGGTGGCGTGCCTTTATTGCCGGTGTGCGCGGCCGAGCTGAACGAGGTGAACGAATTGACGCATCGGCGGCGCCGCATGCGCGACGCTCATCCCTACGCGACGAGGCTTTGCTAGGCTCGCGGGCCGATGTCCCATCGTCCGGCTCCTGCTCAAGCTGCTCAAGCACCTCGCGTCGACCGAGCCGCGGCTTCAGCCGCCATCGAGGCGTTCCTCCGGGCGATCGGACGGGACGAGCCGGAGCTCGCGGGGACAGGCGCGCGCGTCACGGACATGTTCGTGGACGATCTGTGCGCGGGGTATGCGGTCGACACGCGCAAGCTCGTCGAGCAGAGCGCAATGGCCGCCGCATCGCCCACGCTCGTCTCGGTGCGCGACATCCACGTCGTCACGACGTGTCCGCACCACCTCCTGCCTTCGATCGGCACGGCGACGATCGCGTTCAAGGCGACCACCCGACTCGTCGGCGTCGGAGCTCTCGTGGCGCTCCTCGACGCGTATTCGCGTCGGCTAGCGCTCCAGGAGTCGATCGGAGAGAACGTCACGTCCGAGCTCGATGCCGTCCTCTCGCCGGAGTGGGTGGGATGCCGGATCGTCCTCTCGCACGGCTGCATGATCGCGCGCGGCGAGCGCGCCATCGGCACGAACGTCGAGACCGTCGCGCTCCGCGCTCCGCCGGACAAGGTCGCCGAGGCGCATCTCGCGCTCGGCGTCGGCAGGGGAGCGGCGACATGATCGCCGTCGTCACAGGCGGAGGCCGCGGGATCGGGCGAGCGATCGCCTTCGAGCTCGCGGATCGTGGCTGCGACGTGGCCATTCTTGGACGCACGCAAGAGACGCTCGCGTCAGCAGCCGAAGGGATCGTCCAGCGTGGCCGGAGAGCGCTCGCGATCCCTTGTGATGTCTCGCGTCCCGAGGAGGTCGACCGCGCGGCCACGCGGATCCTGTCCGACTTCGGAGTGCCCCGGGTCATCGTCGCGAATGCGGGCATCGTTCATCGTGTGCCGCTGGTCGACATGAGCGTGAAGGAGTGGGACGACGTCCTCGACGTCAACCTCAAGGGGACGTTCCTCGTGACGCACGCGTTCCTCCGTCCGATGCTCGTGGAGCGGCGCGGTCGAATCATCGCCATCGGCAGCATCTCGGGCACGCTCGGCACTGCGCGTCTGACCGCGTATTGCGCGGCCAAGTGGGGGACGATCGGCTTCGTCAAGGCGCTTGCGGAGGAGCTCCGCGGGACCGGGCTGCAGACCATGTGCGTGCTGCCTGGCTCCGTCGACACGGATATGCTCAAAGGCAGTGGCTTCTCCCCGGCGATGGCGCCCGAGGACGTCGCGAGGATCGTCGCCTGGGCCGCCCTCGATGCGCCCGAAGCGATGAACGGAAGCTGCGTGGACGCCTTCGGCCCCTGACGAGCATTCATGACCCGAATCGAAGCAGAAGCGCTCACGGCCTTGCCGCTGTTCCCCTTGCCTAGCGTCGTGCTCTTTCCCGAGGTGCTGCTGCCACTGCACATCTTCGAGCCGCGCTACCGAGCCATGCTCTCGGACATCCTCGACGGAGATGGTGCTCTCGTGATCGCTCAGCTCGATCGCGATACGGGCCGCCTTGCAGACGTCGCGGGTATCGGCGTCGTCGTCGATCATCGTCCGCTGCCTGACGGTCGTTCGAACATCGTCGTGGCCGGCGCGGCGCGCGTACGACTGGATGAGCTCGTCGTCGAGGACCTCCCGCGCTACCCCTACAAGCGCGCAAGGGCGACACGGCTCGCCGAGCTCGACGCCGTCGTACCCGATGGCGATCGCGCTGCCCTCGTCGCTGCTGCCACCATGTTCGTCACCGAGGTGAAGAAGCACGACCCGACGTTCGAGTTCCGTATGCCCGCGCAGCCGACGGCCGGCATCCTCGCGGACGCCTGTGCCTTCCACCTCGTCGTCGACGCGACCGCACGCCAGGCGATCCTCGAGGAGCTCGATCCACGCGCTCGCGTGCGGATGGTGATGGATCAGCTCGCCCTCCAGCACGGAGCGATGCTCAGCGACGCCAAGGCGACGGTCCTCAATTGAGCGTCGTCATCGGGACAGCGCCGCGGAAGGAAGTCGGCCGTGTGCCGCTCGCCGAGCTGAAGGACAAGGGGCTCATCCGCCTGGAACATCCGCCGTTCGACGTTCTCGTCGCGTGGTCGGACGGCGAGGTCTTCGCGATCGAGGACGCTTGCAACCATGCCGGCGCGAGCCTCGCCGAGGGATGGCTCGAAGGTGACTGCGTCGTCTGTCCGATGCATGCGTACGTCTTCGAGCTCCGCACCGGCCGCCTGCTCCGGCCGAAGGGACTCTGCGGCGATCAGCGGACGTACGAGGCGGAGATCGAGGGCGACGAGGTCGCCGTCTACGACACGTTCAGCCTCAGCATCGGCTGACGCGCCGGGTCCCAGCTCCGTCTCTACGAGCGTCGAGCACGGCACGCCACGTGTTCCACGATTCTTCGTCGTGGTAGGGTAGGCGCCGGTGGACGAAGGGGACCTCGCCGAGCTCTACGAGCGCGGAGTCACTTCATGGCCGGAGCTCCCGCTCTCGGTCGACGCTTTTCGTCGTGCCGTCGACGAGCACGCGAAGCGAGCGAGCTCCGATGCGCCCGTCGTGAAGCGCGAACACGCGGCGGACTTCTTCCTCGCCGTCGCGTGCGCCGAGGGCGTTCGCGGCGCCGCCGATGCCTTCCGTCGTTCCGTGCTCGTGCACGTGGGATCGTACGTCGGCTCGCGAGCTCCCGCCGAGGACGTCGAGCAGCTCGTGGCGATGCGCCTCCTCACCCAGGACGTCGGTGCGCGGCCGAAGATCGCAGAGTATTCGGGGACGGGCTCGCTCGGTGCGTGGGTACGCGTGGTGGCAACACGTATAGCGCTGAACCTGCGGCGGGGGCAGGAGGCGCGCGACGACTCGGCGCTCATCCCGCTCGGCGTCGCCCCCGAGGTGGACTTTTCGCGGTTCCGGTACCGCGTCGAGTTCAAGGCCGCCTTCGAGAGTGCGCTCGCCGCGCTCTCTCCGGACGAGCGCTTTCTCCTCCGCCTGCACACGCTCGATCGGATGCGCGGCGAAGACATCGCGCGGCTTCTCGACGTCGATCGATCGACGATCATGCGAAGGCTCGCGCGCGCGCGGGAGCGCCTGTTCGAAGGGACCCGCGACGCGATGATGTCCAAGCTGCGGCTCTCTACCGAGGAGTTCGCGAGCGTCGCGCGCGACGTGCAGAGCGGCATCGACTTGACCTTGAGCCGGTTGTTCGCGTGAGCCCCGGTCGGATGAGCGTCCTCACTTCGTGTCCTGACGACGCGTCTTTTGCGGCTTTGATCGAGGGCGGTCTTTCCGGCGATCCACGGCACGCGCTCATCGACCATGCCGCCGAGTGTCATGACTGTCGCGAGCTCCTCTCGGCGCTCACCGTCTCGACGACGGAGCCGTCGGTGCACGACCTGCCTCTCGAGCGCTATGAGCTGCTCCAGACGCTCGGCGCGGGTGGCATGGGAGTCGTCTACGAAGCGTACGACCGGGAGCTCGAGCGACGCGTTGCGCTCAAGCTCCTGCGCGACGACGCTCCTCGCGCGGGTGCGGAGCGATCGCTCCTCGACGAAGCACGCGCGATGGCGAAGCTGACACATCCGAACGTCGTTCGCGTGCTCGACGTCGGCGAGCACACGGGGCGGGTGTTCGTGACGATGGAGCTCGCGCGCGACGGCACCCTGCGCGACTACCTCTCGGCGGGGGAGCGTTCGTTCGAGGAGATCATCAAGGTGTTCGTCGACGCCGGCCGTGGGCTCGCCGCCGCGCACGCCGCTGGGCTCGTGCATCGCGACTTCAAGCCAGAGAACGTCCTCTTGCGCGATGGAGCGGCGCTCGTGACGGACTTCGGGCTCGCGCGGGTCGTGCGCAACGCTGCGCTGCCGGACACGCCCGGCGCGCTGTCGGCCGCCGCAGGGACGCTCCACTACATGGCGCCCGAGCAGCTCCGTCGAGAGCGAGAGAAGACGGACGCGCGCGCCGATGTGTTTGCGTTTTCCGTCGCGCTCTGGGAGGCCTTGTACGGCGGTCGGCCGTTCGGCGGCACGACGCCTGCCGAGGTCCTCGCAGCGATCGCAGAAGGACCGCCACGACCGCCTGCGCGTGTGCGCGTGCCCAAGGTCGTGCGCGACGCGCTCGTCCGGGGCCTCGCGTCCTCACGTGACGACCGCCTGCCGTCGATGGACGCGATGCTCGTTGTGCTCGGAGCCGCGATGCCCGGACGAGACCGTCGACGGCATACCTGGCCTCTGGTGCTCGCTGCAGCCGCGGCCGCGGTCGCTGCCTCCGTCGCGCTGCTCGATGCACCCAAGGCGGCGTCACCTGCGGTGGAGCGCTCTCTCCCTTCCGCTGCATCCGCAGCTCCGACCGAGACGATCGCGGTGCCGCCCCCGACGGCGACCGCCGCGGGGCCCGCCGAGAAAGCTGCGCCCCCGGCCGTGCGCCCGGCTGCACCTCGCGTGTCTGCGCCGTCGGCAGCTTCTGGCGGTGCTGCTGCCATGTCCCGCCCTTCGACGTCATCGACCGCTGCGCGTGGACCGGGCGGCGTCTTCGTGAGCTCGCCGTATTGAGAGTGTGCGTTTGAAGCGGCTCGTCGCGTCGTTGTTCGTCATCCTGTTCGTCGTCCTCGGCTCGACGCGGGTTGTTCATGCCGACGACGGTGACGAGGATGTCCGGGCGCGCGCCCGCGCGGCGTTCGTCGCAGGCTCGGCGCTCGTCGAGGAAGCCCGCTGGGCCGAGGCTCTCGAGCAGTTCGAGCGTGCATCGCGCCTCGTGCCCCATCCAATCACTTCTTTCAACGTTGCCACGTGCCATCGGGCGCTCGGGGCATACACGGAGGCACGGATCCGGTATCGCGAAGCGCTGGAGCTCGCGGATTCGGCGTCGAGCGCCGACACGCTCAACCCAGCGGTTCGAGCCGAGATCGAAGCGCTCCTCGCGCAACTCGATGAAGTCGTCGCGCGTCTGGACGTGACGATCGACCCGACGCCTGCGCTCGTCAGTGTCGACGGACGGCCGCTCCTCGTCGTCGGCGAGCACCTCGCGATCGCGGGAGCCCGACGCCCCGGGCCAGCGGAGGCGGCTCCGGCGAGTAGCTTCGTCCTGGAGCTGAACCCGGGGCTCCACACGTTCACGGTGCAGCGTCGCGGCCACGGCGACGTCGTCCGCACGATCACGGCGAAGCCGGGCTCACGTGCCGACCTCGTCCTCCGCCTCGAACGCCTGCCGTCGACGATGCACATCGCGTCGACCCCCAGCGAGAGCGTCGTTCGCGTCGACGGGATCGACGTCGGCACGTCGCCGCTCGTCGTCACACGACCTCCGGGTCCTCACCGGGTCGTCATCGTTCGGCCCGGTCACGTGACGTACGAGGCGCAGGTCACGACCCACCCTGGTGAGGAGCTCCGCATCACGGGCAATCTGGTACGCGAGAAGAAGCCGCTCACGAAGCAGTGGTGGTTCTGGACGGCGATCGGTGCGACGGTCGCGACTGTCGCGACCGTCTCTTACGTCGTCGTCAAGAGCACGGAGGAACCGCGGGTGGCGCCGTTCGACGGCGGCACGCTCGGCTGGACCGTTCCTGCCGGCGTTAGGTTCTGACGCGTCATCTCACTCGATCGCACGTACGCAGCGAAATCCGATCACCTCGTTGTGGCTGGGTGACGGGAAGCGGACCTCGGACCGGAGTCCGAGCGGCGGATCGACGAATGCGCCGCCGCGTGCGACGAACATGCCCGAGCCTTCACAAACAGGGTCGAGATGATGTCCGGGAGCATGGCAGGGCGCGTCCTCGTCGGCGTGCCGCTCGCGAGCCCATTCGCTGACGTTGCCCGCCAGGTCGGTCACCCCGATCCCTCCGAGCACGAGGACGTCGCGCGCCCCGGATCCCGGCAAGCGGGGGCCGAACCCGGACAGGCCGCACGGACCGAGGCGCTCGCGATCGCGGCCGAACACGGCGTCCGTGCAGCTCGGGTCATCGTCGCCCCACGGATACCGCGCGCCGCGGAGGCCACCCTGCAGGTATTCGTACTGGGCTTCCGTCGGCAGGTCCTTCCCGCGCGCGCGGCAATACGTTCGGGCCAGGTAGTGTGTGATGCACGTGACGGGCAGCCCCTCGTCCGGACCGGGCAACGGCGAATAAGTGCATACTGCACTTCCGGTGTCGTGCGCCGGATCCGAGTCGGTGCCCGGCCCGTGATCTTCGGCGAGAGCGCTCGCGCGGAAGTCGGCGACGGTCACCTCGTGAACGTCGACGAGGAACGGCGACAATGAGACGAGCCGTGGGGGGAGCCCTGCAGAAGCTCCCGGGGACCGCAACGCGCTCCCCATCCAGACGACGCCGCCGGGGACGCAGGCCTCGTCGGCTCGAGGGGACGCGGCGCATGGAGCGCGGCGTGCGCCGGCCCAGCGCGCGAGCGGCATGGGCGGCGCCGCGTTCGTCTCGATCGGAGCGTCACGGCTGCCGAGGGGGCGGCCGAGATCGTTCATCGTCAGCGTGACCTGTAGCGGGCGGACCTCGTGCTCCGAAGGCACGGGCAAGTGTATCCACGCCGAGAGCGCGCTGCCGGCATCGGGAGCGCCGAAGCGATCCCGGTTGCGCTCGGCATACAGCGCGACGAACGCGACGGCTTCGTCGGACTCGCGAGCGATCCCTGCGGAGATCGCGCGGTCTGCCCGATCCGTCGCCAGGACGAAGTCGCGGACACACCCCGCGCAAGGCGCGTCCTCGCCGTTTCGATACACGGCGATGCGGAGACGATCGAACAGCACGACGTCGTCGGCCGTGAGCCCAGCGCGTGGGATCGGCGCGTCGGTCGCGACGACGAGGAGGAGCTGTGCACGCGCGACCGGTTCCGGCTCACCACATGCGACGCCGATGCAGAATAGCCCGCACGCGATCGCGAGCCTGCGCGCGCGTCCGATCATGGCGCCCCGTAGACGCAACGGAAGCTCACGGTGGCCGACCGGGACATCGGCGAGGCGGCGTCGCGGAGCGCCGAAGCAAGAAGCTGAGGTCCTTCGTCGTAGGTCCCCCCGCGGACGCTGAGCAGAGGCGCGAAGCCGAGCTCGCACGAGGGATTCACGAGCGAAGCGCGACGCCAGCACTCATGATCGTACGGCGCAAAGACGTCACGACACAGCTCACCCATGCTGCCGCCGAGGCCGCGGATGCCGAGCGGGGTGACATCGTGCTGGCTCGCGGCGCGCGGCTGCGGGACGGCGCCTTCGGCCGGGAGCTCGCACGCGTCGGCCCGTTCGAAGCCTCGGGTCCAGTCGTAGACGGCGCGCTGGCAGGTCGGCTCATCGTCGCCCCACGGATAGATCGACGGCTGCGCGCGGCCGGCCTTGCGCGCCATGTACTCCCACATCGCTTCGGTCGGAAGATCGCCGCCGCGCCGCTCGCAGAGCGCTCGCGCGACGGGCCAAGTCACGCAGTTCAGCGGATGGTCCTCGCGTCCGAGGTCGCTCGTGCTGAACGTGCAAAGTGTGGTCACGTTGCCCGAGGAGGGGTCGAGCGGACCGTCGTTGACGCGTAGGTGAGCGACCGCGGGAATGCGATAGCCTTCGGCCATTGCGCGGCGGTATTCACCGACGGAGAACTCGTCGCGGTCGACGTAGAAGGTCTCGATCGCGGCGACGCGCTCGGGCGTCGGACTGGTGATCCCCGAACCCCCGTAGAGCTCGCTGCCCATCACGAACATTCCGCCGCCGACGCATACGCGCGATGCGTCCGTCTTGGCGCATGCGGCCGGCCTGAAGAACGTTCCGATGCGCGAAAGGCCTCGCCCGTCGTCGGGCGGAGCGACCGGCGGCGACGCCATCACGCCATCGACGCAGGTGCGGACCGAGGAGACGTCGAGATGCCCCTCGTCGACCGCGTCGAGCTCCGCGCCTCTGTTGATACACGCACCCCCAGCCGACACGCGTACGCTCCGGCGCTCTCCCGGGACGACATCGACGAACGCGAGCACGTCCGCCGTCACCTGCGCGCGCGGCTCGACCAGCGGCGTCACGTCCCGATCCCCGTCGAACAGGCGCGGCCATGCCGGATTGCTCACCGCCGGTGCCGTGCTCGCGGAGACTGGGTCCAGCGTCGTGGGTTGTTCGGCCGCGCCTTCGCGTGTGGCGTGAAGGGTGATCTCTCCGGCTTGAAGCGGCGCGTTCGTCGTGACGACGACGGTGTACGTGCCGGGAAGCAAGTCGACCGCTTCGAGTGAGCCGCCTCGCGCTGCCACGGCGCACGTCAGCTCGCTCTTCGCATCGGCGCAGTCGCGCCGCAACATGACGGCGACCTCGAAATTGGGCGGGACGGTCCGCGTCACCTCGAACCGGTAGGTCCCCTGCTCGGCGATCGAGACGCGCGCAGCGGCCGCCCCTCCACGAGCTTCGAACAAGCGACCACCGGTCTCGGCGCAGCCGCTCCCCGCGGTCGGTCCCGTGAACGGGACGACCCCGAAGCGAACCGTGAGCTCGCGGCCGAGGCCGAGCTCGGGCGGGGAGCTGCACATCTCGACGATCGTCTCGGGCGGAACATGATCGGGCGGCGCCGCGGGCTCCGCCGGCGGGCGTGCTCCCCGGTAGTCGCGCATCTGATGCTGCGGAAACACGCGGACCCGTACGAGCCTCCGCTCCACCTTCCGCTCGCGTCGATCTCCGGCGCCGAGGCCGAAGCTGAACGGCCAGTCTTTCTCGTCCGCGGCGAGCACGTCGCGCGAGGCGAGCCAACGTCCGTCCTCCGCGAACACGTCGACCCGTGCTCGTGTCACCACGTCGGGGACGGGAAGGTCCGTGTCGACGACGATCGTCGTCTCGCCACGTTCGACGGTCCGTGGACTGATGCACGCAGACATCGTGAGGATCATCCCGATCCCCCAGCGTCGGCCCCTCATGCGGCGCGTACGTTAGATCAACGCTTCGATTTAGTCCGTGGTCTCGACGTCGCTCGGCGGAAGCGTCCGGTACTTCTGGTCGATGTGCTGGACGACCTCGCTGAACCACGCGTCCATCTGCGCGCCGCCCTGGCGCGCCGAGTCCATGTAGAACGTTCCCTGGATGCACTCGTCCTTGCCGTTCGGGCCGATGCGGCAGCGTCCGTCGACGTAGACGATGATGAACTTGGGCAGGCGCGTCGCATACGACTTGTTTCCGGCATTCATGAAGTTGTTGGTGAAGATCGCGAGCGCCTGGAGGTCCCGAGGATCCTGACCGTAGCCGTGAAGGACGTAGAGGACGGGGTAGCGGACGTTGCGCGCGACGTTGTCCTTCTGCGCGTAGCCCGGCGGTAGTGAGACCGCGATCGGGCCCGTGCGCTTCGTCCCCGGACCGGTGAAGAGCTCCTCGCACTTGCCGACGACCTCGCAGTCGACGGCGCCCGGAGCCGGATCGTCGCGTGAGTCGACCGTCGCGCGACGATCTGCGTCGGTCCAGCGCTGTCCGACGTAGAAGAGCGCCGTCTCGAGTCGGAAGAGAAGCTGATTGGGCTTGCCGACATGCATGCCGTCGCCACGCTCGATCTGCTGCGGGGTCGCGTCGACGTCGCCATAGCGGATGCTCGGCATGTCGGCGATGTCCGCCCAGCGAAGATGCGAGGCCACGTAGTCGTCCGGCTTGCCGCGGACCTGACCGGGCAACATGTCGAAGCCGTTGTAGAATGCAACCGATCGCAAAGGCAGCCCGGTCTCGCCCCTGCGGCCGTGCACCTGTCCCTTCAGGTGGCTCGCCACCGACCCGAAGTTGAAGAGGTCGCGCACGCCGCCGTCGGTCAGGATGTCGAGGCGTCGGAGCGCGTCATCCGTGAGCGGTCCACCCGGGATCTGCGTCTGCCGTCGCGAGACGATGCTGTGCGCGTCGTTCGCGTAGAAGTTCGTCAGCCCGGGGGTCTCCGTGTACTTGCCGTCGCCTTCGCCGGGGTCGCCCGCGACGTGGAGCGCGGCGGTGTTGGGGACACCGTCGAGGCCGACATCCTGGAATGGCTCGCCCTGATCCCAGCGGTGATTGCCTTCGAGGCCGTCAGGGTTCAGGACGTAGTCGTAATCGTCCTGGTTCGGATCGGGGTTCGTCTCCGGGTCGTATCCGGGCTCGTCGGGATCGCAGAGACCGTCGGCGCCGCAATCGCTGAACGGCTCGTGCCCGCTCCGGATGACGGGCTCACCTTCGTCACGGATGCCGTTGCCGTTGAGGTCGACCGCGAGCGCGAGGTTCATCGGCTTCTGGCCGCCGGGCGCCCACGTGTTCACGTACGGGCTCTGGCCGCTCTGGTTGCCGTCGCAGAACGAGATGACGGGTTTCGACCCGTCGGGGTTGTACTCGTCGTCGTAATAGCCGGTCTCGGCCTTCCACGCGTGTTTCGGGTCGCAGCGCCATTCGCTGCACAGGCGCGCGCGCGTGCGCTGCTGTTCCTCGTTCGGATCGTCGCCGATCGGCTCGACGGTGTACGAGCAATCGATGCCGTCCGGCCCGGTGACCCAGGGGTCGCCGACCTTCGGACCGGGCGCCATGTGGAGGAGCCCTGGCTGGGAATTCCATCCGTTGGCGTTCCCCATCGAGAGCGCGAGGTCCTCGAAGATCTGGACGTACTCCGAGCGCGGGAAGCGGCCGCCGTTGCCGCTGCCCTCCTGGTACCACCAGTGATCGAAGTCCATCGTGTGAGCGAACGGCTCGTCGAGCGGGTAGTGATTCGGCGCGACCTTCTCGCAGGTCTTGCCGTCAGGGCAGAAGCCGCCCATCGCGTATTGCTCGAGGTACCAGAGCAACCACGTCCAGTCGCTCGGTCCGCCGAGTGGTCCGATGACGTCGAACATGTCGTGGTGCCGCATGCCGAACGCCGCGGCGCCGCCGCCGCCCATCGAGAAGCCGATGACGGCGCGGTGGGTGAGCCGACGAAGACGTTTCTTCGCGCCAGCGTCCTCCGCGACGGCCGCCTGGTACGTGCCGAGCCACGGCGAAGCGAACTTGAGGACGTAGTCGTCCCCGTCGGCCTCGATCCTCGGGTTGGAGACGGGCACTGCGCGCGGCGCCTTGGCACGTGGCCCGGAGTAGAGGACCGTCAGATGACGGAGACGCGCTCCCGGAGGAAACGCGGCCGGGTTCACGGGGATCGCGAAGTCGATGTCCCGCCTGAGGGGCTTGCTCATCGAGAGCGGTGTCCGTGCCTTGAACGTGACGGCGGGCCCGAGCTTGTGCAGCTTCGCGTCCGGGAGCTTCGCGGTGAGATCTTCGGCGGCGCATGCGACCTCCGCTGGGAACGCAGGCAGCGCGAGCTCGTCGACGCGCGTGAACGCCTCGGTGCGCGCGGACACCGCTGCCTTCGCCAGCGCGCCCGATCCATGAAGCGCGTTGTTCGCGGCGTCGAGCGTCCCGGCGGTCGCGCCGGCCGCCGGATCGCACGAGGGAGGCGTCGGGTCGCGGACGTCGACCGGCAGAGCGACCGTCGCCGTGTAGGGCTGGTCGTCGACCTTGCCCTCGATCGACGCCGTGAGCGTCGTCCGGCCCGTGACGGCGCCCGTCACGGCGAAGTCGAAGGTCGCATGACGCAGATCGAAGCGCGCCTCACGCGGCGAATCTGCAATGGCGCCGTTCGCCGAGACGATCCGCGCCGTGACCGGATTGCACGCGTCCGGCTCGATCGTCAGTCGAACCGGGCGCGTTGCGCCGGGCGCGACGACGATCTCGGGCGGGTCCACCGAGAGCCGCAGCTCCTGCCGGTCGTCGCACAGCTCGCCTGGCTCGAGCTGCGGTGACGGCGTGCTCGCGGGCGCGGGATCGTCGCTGCACGACGCGAGAGCGAGGAATACGACCGAGGCGCGGCCGAGCGACCTGCCGATCGATGTAGGGCTCATCCGGGCGCGGAGGATACCCGCACGCGCCTGCACGGCGATCGTCGGGACCGACCGCGGCGGGGAGCCTGAAAAGAAAAAGCTCGCACGAAGGGGCCGGGGGGGCAGCCGCACTCCGCGCGAGCACCGGCCACGAATGCGAGCGTCGTGCCATCTCCCACAATGTCACGATTTGCGGGATTTACGCGTTCGTTCACAGCTCGGAAGGCGTGACTTCGATGCATTTCTGCAAGCGGCCTTGCAGCGATTCTGCACGATGGAGGCGCTCGTTAGCGCCCGCTTATCCGATCGTTTGGAGACGCAGTTGAGTCGCGAGGCAGCGAGTGTCGCAGAGCCCGGAGCTACTTCGTCGTGCGCTCCGGCGCGAGGGTGCACTTGAGCGGGAACCGCGCCTGAGCGCTCATCGCGCTGACGAGCATCTCACCCGGACGCAGCGTGGGAGCCGATCGCGACGTCGCGCCTGCGCGCGCGAGCTGCGCGGACCGCTCCTGCGATTGTCCGTCGTAGGTGCCAGCGAGGCGTTCGATGCACGCGCGCGCGCTCGTGAGGCGGAGGCGCGCAAGCACGTTGGTCAGGGATCCAGAGCCCTGCGGCATCCGCATGCGCACCGCCGTCGAAGGGATCGACGTATCGACGACCCACCCGACGACGTCGTCGGTACAGGCTTCGAGCGTGCGGCCTGCGAGATCGACGTATCCGAGCGGCTCGGGCTCTCCGACCGCGCCGCTCTCGAGATCGATCGGGAGCGCCCAGCGTACGGGCGTGGAACGCTCGGCGGTCGGCTGACCGTCGGCGACGAGCGCGATCGCGCGTCCGTCGGAGCGCCGCGCGAGCCTCGTCCGCACGCCCGACTGCGCTTCGCTCGTCGCGCGCGGGACGCGAACGAGCTCGCGGGCGATCGCGCCTTCGATCTGCCAGATGACCGTCGAAGGGGACGGGGAGGGCGAGCCGGACGTTGCGCCCGTTGCGCCCGTTGCGATCGGCGTCGTGACGAACCACCGGCCCGACGTCCGGATGACGCCCTCGATTTCTCCGAAGGGCTCGCCGTCCGCGCGGCGGATCTCGACAGGCGCGCGGTCGGCCTCGACCTCGTACATCACGCCTTCCGACCGCACGACGCGTTTGCCGACGAGCAGCGCGTGCGACGCGTCGTCGCCCGGAGCGAGCTGGAAGCTGTTGTTCGTGACGCCGTAGCTTCCGTAATACGTCGTCGCCGCACGGGTCATGTCGAGGATCATCTGCGGCGGCGGCGTCGGCAGGCTCGCACGAACGTCCTGCCACCCGTTGAAGGGCGAGAGCCACTTCACCTGCCAGCGACCGAGGGTCTCCCATTCGCCGGTCTTCGGTCCCCACCCGTAGATGCGCGCGAGCGAGCCCAGGTTCGGGTACCGATCGACGAGCTCGCGGACGTCGACGTTGATCCCGCGTTCCGAGTCGCGGAGCGCCTGTGCCGGCTGCGAGAAGAAGGGCGGCAGCTCGGTCAGCCCGTTGAACGTTCCGAGCACCGGAGGCCCGCCGAGGCCTCCGAACCGGATCCGAGGCTGCGGCTCGGCCGGCCTCGCCGAAGGGGACGCCTTGGGAGCGGGGGGAGGTGGAGGCATCGACGCGAGTGGCTCGCACGAGAGCTGGACCTGCGGTACCGCGAGGCTCGTCGTGTTTCCTCGATGAGGCGGGGGGATCGCCGGCGTCGCGGCGTGTTTCGGCTCGCCCCACCCGACACGCAGCCAGCCGTGGGCGATGCAACCGACGGGACCGCATGCGCGTCGCTCGACCTTCGCGACCGGGACGAGCGGGTCGGGCAGATCGATGTTCGCCCACGTCATGCCGCCGTCGGTCGTCTCGTACCCGCGGCGCGAGGCCGTCCACCCGAGACCGTACTTGCCGGAGACGAAAGGCAGGCCGGCATCACGGATGAACTGACCGGGCGTCGCTTTTCCATCGAGACCGATCTCGATCCCGAGCATCGAGCCGCCGGCTTCGATCCATCCACCCACGACACCGGGCCGACGCTCCTCGAAGCCGTCGAGCCACATCCCGAAGCGCAGCGCTCGGCCGACGTCGTTCGGGACGCGTGGAAACGTCACTGCCGCCGTCGTCGCGCGCCCCTTGTCCAGGATCGTGATGCGCGCGGGTGTATCGAGCCCCTGAGGCGGTGACACGACGGCGATCCGACCGTCGGCGAGGACGACGACACGTTCGCTGGCGACGTCGCCGCGCACGTGGATCTCGCGCCACGTGTCGTCGTGACCGAGCACGCAGTACGGGTGGATCTCGGCGGTCGGTTCTTTCAGCTCGGCGGCCTTGCGCGCCGGCGGTTTCGGCTCGAGCTTCTCCTGCTTCTGTCGCGTTGGCTGGTGCGCGGTGCCGGACGGGGGCGGCTCCTTCGCCTTCGTCTCCTTGGACGATTCGCGGTCGTCTTCTTTCCCCTTCTCGGGCTTCTCGAGCTTCACCGGCTCCGGACGCGCCGGCGGCGTCGGCTCGCCGTCTTCGGCGCACGGGCCACGAACGGCGATTGCGCCGTTGCCCGAGGACGTGACGACGCGCGGCTTGTCGAAGCGCTTCATCTCCGAGAGGCGCCCGTGGAGCGGCTCGTAAGCGTAGAGCACCGTCGTGCCGCGTGGCTCTCCGCAGACGAATCCGAAGGCGCCTACGGCGGTCGGACGCGTCAACGTGACCGGATGGCAGCGTGCCGGCTTCAGCGGGAAGGCGTCTCGAACGAGCTCGAGCAACGCGCCGTCCGAGAGGCGCACCCGCGCCAGCGCGCCGTCGCGGGCGACGACCGCCGTTCCGTCGGTGAGCGGCCAGCCGTCCTCGATCGCGCTGGCGAGGGGGCGTTTGCCGAACGTCTTCGCGGCGAGGTCTTCCTTGTCGGCCTCGGTCTGCGCGGACGACTCGGCTTGTGATGCGCGGTCGGGCGGCCGCGGAGTCCCCGCGCGCGGCGCCGGTGCCGGCACGGGCGGCGTCGGGAACACGCCTCCCGGGACGTAGCCGCTGTAGCTCGGACGTGGAGCCGGCGTCGGCGTCGGCGTGAGCTTCGTCTTCACCTCGCGTGGCGCGCTTCCGAGCCGCGCGAGGCTGCCGTCCGAACGGAGCTCGTACCAGCTCTCGTTCTTCCCGCCCTCGAAGCCGCCGATCGCGAGGTTGTCGCTCGACACGACGACCTGCTTCGGCTCGATCGGCAGATCGAGCGCGCGCCACGTCGCGCCGGCGTCGAACGTCGCGACGACACCGCGCAGGTCGGTCACGGCGGCCGCGCGCCAGCCGTCGGCCGCCGCGTAGCTCGCGACGTAGGGGCTTGCCGGCCACGGGCCCAGGTCGAGGACCTGCCCGGACCGCCCGTCGATCGCGAGGACGGCGTTCTGCGCGCGGACGTAGACCCGGTCGAGCCCGGGCACGATCGACTGCACGGGCTGCGGAGAGGTGAAGATCGGCTTGGCCGGACCGAGCCACCGATCCGCCCGCCAGAGGGTCGTGCCGATCACGAAGAGGAACCCACCGCCGAGGCGGTCCGGAAGGGCGATCGTGCTCTGGGGAGCCTGCGGCAGCCGGTCGTCGGCAGCGACGATCGCGCCCTTGGGCGACGTCACGACGCGGAGCCCAGCCATGATGGCGCGTGTGCCGCCGCCGGCCTCCGACCCGTAGCTCGTCGTCTCGTCGACCACCTCTGGCAGGAGTCTGGCCGGATGGACGGTGGGATCGACGCTCGCCCCGACCCCGACCGCCCGGAAGCTGCCCATCTCTGCGGTGCGAGCGCCCGAGCCCGACCGGCCACACGCAGCAGCCAGGAGAGCGAGCACGACGACGCCGGTCAGAGAGGCACGCATACGCCCTCTCAGAGTAACACGCGATGCCCTGGGTTCCTGGGGCGGCCACCTCTTTCCGCGAACGCCGTGGAGGCCGTGAGTGGTGCATCGCACCGCGCGACCGCGCGACGACGCGATCCGTTCCACAGCCCGAGAGCTTCGGGATTGAGCTCGACCGAGGAATTGACCGCGCGCAGCGCGGACAGTTAGCGTTTTGATCGTGTCGACACTCGGCCCCGGCTCGGAGGTTGACGGTCGATTTCGGATCGTCGAACGCCGAGGGGCGGGATCGATGGGCGTGGTCTACCGAGCGGAGGACATCTGGCTCGGGCGCGCGGTCGCGATCAAGATGGTCGACCCGGCGTACGCAGCGGACGAGGCTGCGGGGAAACACTTCCAGCAGGAGGCGCGCGCGCTCGCCCAGATCCGCCACGAGAACGTCGTCCACGTGTACACGTTCGGCAAGCACGAGGGCTCGTACTACTTCGCGATGGAGTACGTCGACGGCGTCGCGCTCGAGTCGATCATCGACGAGCACACCGCGCGCGGCGAGACCGTCGATCTCGGACGAGCGCTCCTCATCCTGCGAGCGATCGCTCGCGGGCTCGGCGCCGTCCACGAGCGGCATCTGGTCCATCGCGATGTGAAGCCGGGGAACATCGTCATCGAGAAGGAGAGCGGACGACCGGTCCTCGTCGACTTCGGGCTCGCGCGGCGCGCGAAGACCTCGAACCCGCGGATGACGACGACGGCCGGCACGCCGTCGTACATGGCGCCCGAGCAGGCCCGCGACACGGACGGAACACGGACGACCGCGGCTTCGGACATCTATGCGCTCGCGTGTACGGCGTTCGAGCTCTTCACGGGAAGACCGCTGTTCGAGGGCGAGGACATCTACGAGATCCTGCTCGCGCACCTGAGCGATGCACCGCCGCAGATCTCGACGTTCCGCCCCGAGCTGGCCGGTCTCGACGCGATTTTCGCGCGCGCCCTCGCGAAGTCGCCGGAGCATCGTCCCGAGAGCTGCGCGAAGCTCATGGCCGAGATCGACGACGTGATGCGCTTCGTCGTCGAGCCGCGCTCGTCGCTTCGCCAGCGGCCTTCGCTCACACGCGCGCCGACGGCCGATGCGATTCGGCTCTTTCTCCTCGAGAGTGACGACGGGCTCGCGCGCCAGATCACGCGCGCGTCCGACCGCGCGCTGGACGTTCCAGCGATCGAGCGCTTCACCGCAGCGTCGGATCTCGTGAGCGCGTTCGAGCGTTGCCCTGCCGACATCGTCGTGCTCGACGAGGACGCTTCAGCGAGCCCGTGCGCGACGGTGGTGAATGCCATCCGGCGGCTCCGAGCGAATGCGGAGATCATCGTCCTCAGCAGGAGCTGGGAGAGCGGACCAAGTGGCCTCGCCCAGCTCGGGGTGCGTGAGCTGCCCAAGCCGATCAACATGCAGGTGCTCGGCTCCGTCCTGAAGAGCGCGAGCACGCGCGTGCGGTCGACGACGTCGTCCGTAACTCGCTGATCGCCACGTCGTCGCTTCGGATGAGCTAGCCGTCTGTGAGCTCATGTATGCCGACCGTGGCGCCTTCGGACGAGGGACGGACGAGGGACGAGAACGGACGAAACGAGGTGGGTCCGCGCCTGCGAAAACTCACCGCGATCTCTCCTCTTGTCCTGCAGTCCTGGTATGGAACGCACCATGTCGAAATCCTCCTTCGTCGTCGCCGTCGCCGGCGCGACCGGCGCGGTCGGTCGCGAGATGCTCCGTACGCTCGAGCAGCGAGACTTCCCCGTCTCCAAGCTCGTGGCGCTCGCCAGCAAGCGGAGCGCCGGTCAGAAGCTGCCGTTCCGCGGCGGTGAGGTCGTGATCGAGGAGCTCGGCCCGAAGTCGTTCGAAGGTGTCGACATCGCGCTCTTCAGCGCGGGCGCGAGCGTCTCGCGCGAGTACGGTCCGATCGCCGCGAAGTGCGGAGCGGTCGTGATCGACAACTCGAGCGCGTGGCGCATGGATCCGGACGTCCCGCTCGTCGTCCCCGAGGTCAACATCGATGCCGCGAAGAACCGCCCGAAGGGCATCATCGCGAACCCGAACTGCTCGACGATTCAGATGCTCGTCGCACTGAAGCCGCTCCACGACGCCGCGCGGGTGAAGACGATCATCGTCTCGACGTACCAGGCGACGAGCGGGAAGGGACAGGCCGCGGTCGAGGACCTGATGCAGCAGACGCGCGCGGCGCTCGCAGGTGAGACGGTCACGCCGACCGTCTTTCCGGGACGCATGGCGTTCAACGTCCTCTGCGACTGGAAGGCCGGCGAGAACGACTACTCCGAAGAGGAGCTGAAGATGGTCAACGAGACGCGCAAGATCATGGGCGACGACGCGATCGGCGTCTCGCCCACGACGGTGCGCGTCCCCGTCGTGAACGGGCACTCCGAGTCCGTTCACGTCCAGTTCCACCGGCCGATGACCGCCGAAGAGGCGAAGAACCTCCTGCGCAACGCCGAGGGCGTCGTCCTGATGGAGGATGCTTACGCGCCGGGCAAACACCCGCAGCCGATCGAGGTGGTTGGAACGGACCCGGTGTTCGTCGGTCGCGTGCGCGACGACCTCGCCGTGAAGGGCGCCATCAAGATGTTCGTCGTGGCGGACAACCTCCGGAAGGGCGCGGCGCTCAACGCCGTGCAGATCGCCGAGAAGCTGTTCGTCCAGCGCTGACACGTCGCGGCATGGTGCGCTCACCCGTCATCGGCGGGTGGGCGCGTCGCGATTGGATGGATGGGGGGAGGGAGGGGCAGAAACGCCGGGGTCGACTGAGCGCGCGCGTGCGTGCCCCGGCCATGACGCGCACCGTCACGTCGCGCCTTCGGAAACACGTGCACCCCGCTCCCTGCGATTCCGCAGGGGCGGGGATGGTCGTCGGCGGATGAAACGATCAGAGCGCGGGCTGGCTCGCCAGGGCGGCAGCGGTGCGCACGAGCGAAACGTCGCGCACCGTCTCGCGCTCCTGCGCTGCGAGCTGTTCCTGGAACGCGAGCTCGTCAGGCGTCAGCGACGCGTACGGGTCGGGCTCGTTCTCGAGCTCCGAGGTCCACGCACTCTCGACACGAGCGTCTTCTTCGACCGAAGAGACGTATTCCGTCGGCTCGAAGGGAGGCTCGAGCTCGAGCGCCGGGGCTACCGGCAGCTTGGAAGACGACGCGCCGTGCACTGCCCACCACGAAGACTCGTCCGTGTCGAAGGGAGATCTCATTGCGCTCTCCCGGGTCATGTCGCCACCGAGCACGAAACGGGTCATCGAGGAGCTGTCTCGATTGGGCAACAGCAATTCTCATCGCACCATGGATGAGCTGCGCCCACCGTTGTCCTCACTGCTCTGACGCTTCGAGTCGATGAATGCACCGTCGTAGATGACGACGCGCTGCTTCGCGATGCCTCCAACAGAGCACGCAGACCTCGAGTGGGGCGCCGGAGCATGCCTCTTTCTCCTCTGTGCTTTCTCTTCATGAAGAGGACCTGCCAAGAAGAGCTGCGAAGAGGATCTCGACTCATTTCATGAAGAGGAGCTCGAAGCGCAACGTGCGGCAGAACGGCGTCCGAGCTCGGCTGCATTTTGCCGATGCGGCCCGCGCATTGCGGCGTGCAGGTTGCTATGTCTCTATCCGGATGGCTGCTTTCGCGCGCTCGACATCGGTTTCAAGGCCGCCGCTGGTGCTCGTCGTCGACGACTATCCCGACACACGGGACATGTACGCCGAGTACCTCGACATCGCAGGCATGCGGGCGGAGACCGCAGAGAACGGCCGACAGGCAGTCCGGCGCGCGCTCCGCGCTCACCCCGACGCGATCGTGATGGACCTCGCGATGCCCGTCCTGGACGGATGGGAGGCCACGCGCATCCTGCACGCCGATCCACGAACGAAGGACATTCCCATCGTCGTCCTCACGGGGACGTCGCAGCCGGATCAGAAGAAGCGAGCCGAGGAATGTGGCGCCATGCTCGTGCTGCAGAAGCCGTTCTCGCCCAGTGATCTGTGCGACGTCCTCCGCGGAGTCCTCGAGAAGTCCGCGGCGTCGACCCGTACGCCGAAGACGCGCTGAAGACGCGGCAGTGCTCGGGCTTCAGAGCGGAAGGCCGACGACGGGCTGATCGAACGTTCCCCGCTTGCGAACGACGCGCGGCTCACCGTCGCCGACGAGGACCTCCGCCGGCATCGGGTGGCTCAGAAATCCAATGGGGCTCGCGGAGAGCCCGTAGGCTCCTGATTGCAGGATGCACACGATGTCGCCAGCGCGCGTCTCGGGGAGACCAACGCCGCGGCCGAGCGTGTCGAGCGGCGTGCAGAGCGGCCCGGTGACCGCCGCGGTCATCGCATCAGGCTCGCCGAGTCGCGTGCCGTGCACGATCGGGTAGTCCTTCTTCAGGACCTGACCGAGGTTGCCCGAAGCAGCGAGGTGGTGATGCATCCCGCCGTCCGTGATCACGAACCGCTTCCCGCGCGACTCCTTCACCGCGACGACCTTCGCGACGTACACCCCGGCGGGACCGACGAGGAAGCGACCGGGCTCGACGACGAGGCGAGCGCGCTCGAACGCCGGCTCGCTCGCCGCTCGCTCGATCAGTCCGGCGAGGACGCGACGGAGCTGTTCGAGATCGAGCTCCGTCTCTTTGCCGAAGTAGGGGATGCCGAGCCCGCCGCCGAAGTCGAGCGAATCGAGCGGGCGGCCGATGACCGTGGCCAGCGCACGTCCGAGACGGAACGTCGTCTCCCACTGCGCGGCGACCATGTCCGCGTGCAGCATCTGCGTTCCGCCGTAGAGATGCAGGCCGACGAGGTCCAGATGCCGGTGGCTCGAGACGAGCCGCGCCACGTCTTCGACTCGCTCCTCGTCGAACCCGAACGGTGTGCTGTGCCCGCCCATCTGCATCGCGCCGCCGGCGGCGCGCGGGTTGAGGCGCAACGATACCCGGGCCCGACGCCCGGCCTTCGCAGCGATGGCGTCGAGCGTCGCGATCTCCTCCTCCGATTCGAGATGGATCTCGCCGATGCCGCCGCGCAGTACGAGTTCGAGCTCCTCTCCGGTCTTGCCGGGACCGGCGAACAAGATTCGCTCCGGCGAGCAACCCGCGGCTCGCGCACGCAGGTATTCGCTGGCCGAAGCGACCTCGAGCCCCGTCCGCTCGCCGGTGAAGACACGAAGGACGTCGACGTTCGGATTCGCCTTCACCGAGAAGAAGACGTCGACCCGAGACCCGAGCGCGTCGCGGAGCGCGCGGAGCTGCGCGCGCATCACGCTCGCGTCGTAGACGTACAGCGGCGAGCCGAACTGCTCGACCAGCGCGCGGACGCCGACCCCGCCGACGATCAGCTCTCCGTCACGGGTGGTGAAATGCCGATCGACGAGCCGCTGGGAAAGCGCAGCGCCCGCCATCTCACTGGCCCGTTCGCTCGGCTCGGAGCGTGCGATAGTCGACCTTGCCGTTCGGCGAGCGCGGGAGCTCGGCCACGAACTCGAACTCTCGCGGCTGCATGTGCAGCGGTAGCTGCTCGACGCACCGCAGGCGAAGCGCCTCGGCGTCGGCCTCTTTGTCCGGCGCCGGAACGCAGACCGCATGCACGCGCTCGCCGACGTTGGGATCGGGGAGCCCGATGACGGCCACATGGGCGAGCATGCCCGAGGACATCAAGACCTCCTCGACTTCGGTCGGACTGACACGGAAGCCGGAGCACTTGATCATGCCGTCGCGACGGCCGACGAAATAGAAGAACCCCTCCGCGTCCATCTTCACGACGTCGCCGGAGAAGCAGACGACATCGGCGCCCTCGTGCGAGGAGACGAGCGGGTTGGCGCGAAGCACTTCGGCCGTGGCGTCCGGCCGGTTCCAGTAACCCATGGACACCGTCGGGCCGCGATGAACGAGGATCCCTTCCTCGCCGGGCTCACATCGGCGGCCGCTCTCGTGGAGCACGAAGATCTCCGTCTCCGGGATCGCCTTGCCCATCGACGTGGGACGGCGCTCGAGCTCTTCGGGCGGGAGGTACGTGGAGCGGAACGCCTCCGTCAGCCCGTACATCGCGAAGATCTTGGTCGTGGGAAGGAGCTGCCGCAGCTTCGACGAGATCTCGGGCGTCAGCGCGCCCCCGCTGTTGGTGACGTACCGAAGATGCGCCAACGTCGTCCGCTTCAACGAGGGGGCCGAGTGCGCGAGCACCGACCAGAGCGTCGGAACCCCCGCGAGGCCGGTGATGCGCTCTCCAGCGAGCGCCTTGACGATCTCGTCACCGAAACGGAAGCTCCGCAGGAGGACGACGGTGGCGCCGTGCTCGACGCTCGTCGTGAGCTGGTTCAGCCCGTAGTCGAACGAGAAAGGCAGGATCGAGAGGATCCGCTCCTCGGTCCCGATCTCGAGATATTTGCTGACGATTCGCGCACCGGCGAGCAGGTTGCGGTGCGTGAGCATGACGCCCTTCGGTCGCCCGGTGCTGCCGGACGTGTAGAGAAGCGCCGCGAGATCCTCGCCGATTCCAGTGTCGCGTCCTCGCTGGTCGCGCGCGGTCGCGAGGGGATGAGGGCCGGCGTCGGCGTCTGCACTGGAAGCTCCGCCGGCCGGAACGAGCAGCTCGTGCTCCACCGATGCTTTCGCGTCGGCCGCCGCGAGCGCGTCGAGGCGAGGCGCGGTCGTGATGAGGAAGCGGACCTGGCAGTCGGCCAGGATGTGGCTCACCTGAAGAGGTTTCAGCGTGGGATGGATCGGGACGAACACCCCGCCCGCCATGCTCGTGCCGAAGATCGCAGCGGCCTCTTCCGCGGACTTGTCGAGGTAGATCCCCACTCGCTCGCGCGGCCGGAGCCCACGCGAGGCGAGCCACTCAGCCGTGGCGCGCGCCCACGTGCGCAGCTCCGCGTACGAGAGCCGGCGATTGCCGTCGACGACCGCTTCCTTGTCCGGAGAGAGCGTCGCCGCGCGTTCGAGGAGATGGTGGAGAAGAAAGGGCGCCATCGAGGCTCATGCGCTCTTGCGCGATTGAACGAAACGGATGAGCGCGCCGACCGAATCGAAGTTCTCGGGAACCAGGTCGTCGTCCTCGATCTCCATTGCGAGCTCCGACGAGAGGTATTGCGCCACGTCGAGGATGCCGAGTGAGTCGACGATCCCGAGGTCGAGCAGCGAGGCGTCGTCGGCTACTCCCTTCATCGCTGGAAACCGGCGCTCCAGGAACGCGCGCAGTTTTGTCTCGGTCACGGCTTCAGACATCTTCATCACCCTCGACGAGCCACCATTGGCCGGGATCGTACAATCCATGCTGCTTCTCTTTCGACCAAATGACGACACCTGGTCCATCCTCACGCTTCCAGAAGCCGAGCGACTCGATGAGGCGCTCCGCTCGTCCGTGAGCGAGCGTCGTTACGGCAAGACCTCGTTTGCGGCGGGCATGTGCGCTGCCGAGCACGGCTCCGAGCAGTGCCTGCGCGACGCGCCCGTCGTCGGGAGCGACGAGATCGAGCACCTTCATGGTGCGATCTTCGGCGTCGCGAAAGACAACATAGCCTGCGAGGCGACCGCCTCTCCGGTACGCAGCGATGATCTCGTGTTGTCCCGTGACGTTCTCGATGAAGCGCCACTTCACGTAAGCGCCGCTCCTCGCGACTCGGAACCGTGACGTCGTCCACTCCGCGTCGAGGCGATCGAGCTCCGACGCCGATGGCATGCCGGAGATGACGTCCAGCCCGTGACTGCGGCCGTCGACCACGCGGTCCCGCAAGCGAATCGCCATGTGAACGCCGAGCAAAGCGATGTCGACGACGTGTCGGTCGCCGAAACGCTTGTGGGCCAGGTCATCGACACGGAGACGTCGCGCGTAGCGACGCCAAGGAGCGAGCGGCGACCGACCGAGCCGGACATAGAGCGCGGCCATCGATGCGCTCGGATGATCGTAGCTGAGGACGTATTGTCCCTCTTCGACGGGGGCCAGCGACGCGCGGAGCAGCTTCAGCGCGGGGCCGATGGTCCGATACGGCCGATCGAACGCGAAGTCGCTGAGGTTGAGGACCGTCACGACGTTGCCGTCGAGCACGAGCTTCTTCGGGTGTGCGGCTGATGTCCCAACGATTTCGCCGGACTTGCTGTCTTCGGCGACCCACACGAGCGAGTGCCCCGCGGGGTTCTTCCGGTAGAGCCAGTCGAAGCGGGCGGCCGTTCCGGCGTTGGTGAGATTGCGCGCGAGCACGGACAGGATCGCGTCTCGATCCGTGTCGAGTACGGCGGCTCTCACTGCAACCGTCGCTCGGGCCATCGCGCAAGAAAAAGTCAGATCGGCCGCATGCGTCAACCTCATATGCACAGTCGTGCAGCCGACAATCGACGAACAGTGTCGGTCTGGGGCGACACTTCGGCGCGGTCACAGCAGACGCAACGCTCGGCGTGATGAACGCAAGCCCAGAACGCTCCACGTTGATGGACGGATGTTCGTTTTCGAGCGCGAGCCCGCCTAATACCCTGACGCACTCACACATCGAGGCGATCAAGGAGGAGCTCTCGCATGCGTAAAGTGCGCTGGGGCCAGCTCAGTACGGCGAACATCGGTCTGAAGAAGGTGCTGCCCGGGATGATGCGGAGCGAGCACTGCGAGATCACCGCGATCGCCTCACGCGATCTCGAGCGCGCGCGTGCCGCGGCACAGACGCTCGGGATCCCGAAGGCCTACGGGTCGTACGAAGAGTTGCTTGCCGATCCCGAGATCGACGCCATCTACAACCCACTCCCGAATCACCTGCACGTCCCGTGGTCCATCAAGGCGCTCGAAGCCGGAAAGCACGTGCTCTGCGAGAAGCCGATCGCGCGCACGGCGGCCGAGGCGCAAACGCTGGTCGACGCCGCGCGGAGGTACCCGCGTCTGAAGGTGATGGAGGCATTCATGTACCGCCACCATCCGCAGTGGCAGCGCGCGAAGGACCTCGTGGAGGAAGGTGCCGTCGGCGAGCTCCGGACCATCCAGTCCTTCTTCTCGTATCACCTCGTCGATCCGACCAACGTCCGGAACCAAGCGGATATCGGCGGCGGCGGGCTGCTCGACATCGGCTGCTACAACGTCTCGCTGTCGCGATTTCTGTTCGGCGAGGAGCCGCTGCGCGTCGTCAGCGTGCTCGACTTCGATCCCGAGATGAAGATCGACCGTCTCGCGTCCGGGATCATCGACTTCGGTCGCGGGAGCTCCGTCTTCACGTGCGCGACGCAGCTCTCGGGCCATCAACGCGTGACCGTCGTCGGCACCGAAGGGCGCATCGAGATCGAGATCCCGTTCAATGCTCCTCCGGACCGTCCGTGCAAGATGTGGCGTGCGCGCGCCGGCGCGATCGAGGAGATCTCGATTCCGGCCACCGACCAGTACGGTCGGCAGGGAGACAGCATGGCGCTCGCGATCTTGAACGACACGCCCGTGCCGACTCCGCTCGAAGACGCCGTCGCGAACATGCGTGTGATCGATGCGCTGTTCGCCAGCGCGCGCCAGAACGCGTGGGTCGTGCTCTGACGAGCGGTAGGGAAGGTGAGCGCTCTGGCTTCGATCGGCGGGCTCTGCTCCTCCTCGCCGAAAGTTGCCAAGGTAAATTGACGAGGCAACTACCTTTTCGAAGGAGCTCGTTCGACGCCTCGGAAACATCACCCGTCGCGCGCTCGCGCGTGTAGCGGCGGCGCACGGAGCGTGGTGTATCCTCCGGCCAATGCGTCACGCACTTCTTACCCTCGGCACTGTCTTCTTCGTATCGATGATCGCCCGTACGGCTGCGGCGACGACCTACCAGGTCGGCCCGTCGAAGCCGAACAAGGACCTCCAGTCGGTCCAGGGCAAATTGAAGGCGGGGGATGTCGTCGAGATCGACGGCGACGCGACGTACCCGGGCGGCGTGTACATCCGCGCTGCGCAGAGCGGGTCCGCGTCGCAGAAGATCACCATCCGCGGCATCAAGGTGAACGGCAAGCGCCCCGTCATCTCCGGCGGCGGAAGCGGCGTCCTCGACGGGCTCGGCATGGTCCTGAACGGGAATCACTACGTGCTCGAGTCGCTCGAGGTCACCGGTGCAGACGATACGTGCATCGTGCACAAAGGTGACGACATCACGATCCGCGATTTCGTCGTCCACGACTGCCCGGGCCAGGGGCTCATGGGCCACGACGACGAAGCCGGCTCGCTCACGCTGGAGCACAGCGAGTTCTACAAGTGCGGCAACGGCACGTACCAGCACCAGATCTACATGACGACCGGGCAACAGATGTATCCCGGCGCCGTGTTCCGCATGCAGCACTGCTACGTGCACGACGGCAACGGCGGCAACAACGTCAAGACCCGGTCGCAGCGCAACGAGATCTATTACAACTGGATCGAGAACGCGCACTATCACAACCTCGAGATGATCGGCCCGGACAAGAGCCCGGCCACACCCGCGCGCGAGGACAGCGACGTCGTAGGCAACGTCATCGTCGGCGGCGGTCCCGAGAAGTGGCATCTCATCCGCGTCGGCGGCGACAAGGACGATGCTGACACGAGTGGTCGCTATCGGTTCGTGAACAACACGTTCGTCATCGGCAAGGACGGCGCGGATTCGGTCGTGCGCCTCATGCTGCGCGTCGACACGGTGGAGATGCACAACAACGCGTTCATCCGCGCGGGCTCGGGGACGGCGCCTCTCTTCGCATCGAACGAGGTCGACTGGGTGAACGGCGCCACGCTCGCCGGCTCGAACAATTGGGTGCAGGACGGCCTCACGGGAACGCCGCAGGGCTGGACCGGAACGCTCACGGGCGGAGACGCGGGCGTCATGGATCTGGCGAAGCTGGATCTCCGCCTGAAGGACGCGAGCCCGCTCGTCGACAAGGGCGCCGCGAACCCGGCGTCGGTGGCCGGGCGCGATTTTCCCAGCCCGCTCGGCGCGCCGACGGCTGTCCCGCCGGCACGTCAGCTCTCCGCCGCGCCGAATCCACGTGCGGCGGCGGGCGCGCTCGACATCGGCGCGTTCGAGGTCGGCTCCGGAGGGCCCGCAGGTCCGGGCGGCCCGAGCGGCGGCAACGGCGGAAACGGCGGCTCGAGCGGCAACAACGGCGGCTCGAGCGGCGGCGCCGGCCCGAACGGCGGGGATGCGGCTGCCGACGACGGCGGCTGCGGCTGCGGCACCGTCGGTCGCTGCGGGCTGAGCGCCTCGGGGGCCGGCGTCGTGGCAGCCCTGGGCGCGCTCGTCGTCGTGCTCCGCCGCCGTCGCACGTCGCGCCGCTGACGCGGCGAGGACATAGCCGTGG
>JAFAER010000242.1 GCA_023423895.1 Pseudomonadota bacterium | reverse complement strand
ACGCGACGACGGCGGTGTACCGTCGCTACGACATCCGACAGGACCAGGAGGACGCTGGCGGCCTCTCGCTCGCCCCCGCCGTCGCCTGGGGCGTGCGGTTCTGGTTCGGCCCCGCACTCTGGGAGCCTCCGAAGTGGTGACGGGTCACGTCGATGCGCTGACCGTGCCACCGCCGAAGTCGTCGCCGCGCGACCTCGTGTCGCTTGCTGGTGGGCCGCGCTGCGATATCCAGCTTCGGGATCGATCGGCCGTCAACCAGGTACGGCAGATGACAGTCCGAGAGCTGCGCCCGGAACGCGGTCTTTCCTCCGAGGCGTCGGCGAGTCGCGTTGACGTTCTCCGTGGCGGCCCCAAATAGCGTCGCATGCCCGGAGCCGACCGCGCGCCGCTGATCGTGTCGCGCGGTTGGGTGCAGGTCGCGCTCCTCACGTTCGTGGTCGGCTTCGGGATCCTCGGGTATCTCGCGTACCGCACCTATGCCGATCGGGCGCCGATCCCTGCCTCCGTCGTCGGGCCCGACGGCGTCGTGCTCTTCACTGGTGATGACGTGTCGCGAGGGCAGCTCGTCTTCGGGAAGTACGGCCTGATGACCCATGGCTCGATCTTCGGTCACGGCGCGTACCTCGGTCCCGACTTCACGGCCGACTACATCGAGCGCGCCCGTGAATCCATGGCTCGCCACTACGCCGCCGAAGGCGCCTCCGATCAGGCTGCGCGCATCGTCGACGACTTCAAGACGAACCGCTGGGACGCGGAGCGCGACGTCCTCACGTTCACGCCCGCGCAGGCCGTGGCGTGGAGAGACCTCGCCGAGCACTATCGGACATGGTTCGGCCCGGCCGAGACCCAGTCCGGGCTACGGCGTCCGACGGTCGCTCCCGGCGAGCTGCATGCGCTCACCGCCTATTTCGCGTGGGCGGCGTGGGTGGCGACGACGCAACGTCCGGGCGCGACCTACTCGTACACGAACAACTGGCCCCCAGCGCCGTCGGTCGGCAACACCCTGACCGCGGATGCCGTGCTCTGGTCGGCCCTCTCGCTGATCGCGCTGCTCGCCGGGATCGGGGTGACGCTGTTCGCGTTCGGGCGCTTCAAGACGCTCGGTTGGCCGGAGGACCGAGCGGAGGCCGCGCCCACGCTGGCGTTCAAGGATCCGAGCACGGTGCGCCTCACCGACGCGCAGCGCGCCATCCCCTGGTACTTCCTCGTCGTCGCCGGGCTCTTCCTCTTGCAAGGGGTCTGCGGCGGCGCGAACGCCCACTATCACGTCGAGCCGACGGGCTTCTTCGGCATCGACGTCGCTTCGTGGTTCCCCTACTCGCTCACGCGAACGTGGCACCTGCAGCTCGCCATCTTCTTCGTGGCGGCTTCGTACCTCGCGATCGGCATCTTCCTCGCGCCGATGATCGCCGGCAAGGAGCCCCCTCATCAGGACAAGATCGCGCTCGTGCTCTTCGGCGCGCTGGTCGTCGTCGTGCTCGGCTCGCTCGCCGGAGAAATGGCGAGCTACCACGACGTGATCGCGTCGCCGGAGGTCGCCTGGTGGTTCGGCGCGCAGGGCTGGGAGTACCTCGAGCTCGGGCGGTTCTGGCAGATCGCGCTCACCGTGGGCCTCGTGCTCTGGCTCGTCATCGTCGTCCGCGGTCTCGCCGGCAAGCTCCGCGACGAGCACCCGGGCAGCATGCCGTGGCTCTTCGTCTACTCCGCGCTCTCGATACCGCTCTTCTACGGCGTGGGGATGCTGTACGGGCCCAAGTCTCACTTCACGGTGGTCGACTTCTGGAGGTTCTGGGTCGTCCACCTCTGGGTCGAGGACTTCCTCGAGGTCTTCACGACGATCACGGTCGCGTACATGTTCGTGCTCGTCGGCATGGTGCCGGCGCGGACGGCGACACGGCTCATCTACCTCGAGATCATCCTCTACTCCGTCGGCGGCGTCGTCGGGACGATGCATCATCTCTATTTCAGCGGCGCGCCGGTAGTGCACATGGCGCTCGGCGCCTTCTTCTCGGCGATGGAGGTCATCCCGCTGGTGCTCCTCACGTTCGAGGCCTGGCGCTTCATGCGGCTCGGCGGGTCGAAACCCGGCGAGACCGTGATGAACACGAGTGAAGCGCGTTTCCCGCACAAGTGGGCCGTGATGTTCCTGACGGCGGTGGGTCTCTGGAACTTCGTCGGCGCGGGCGTCTTCGGCTTTCTCATCAATCTGCCCGTCGTGAGCTACTGGGAGATCGGCACGCAGTTCACGGCCAACCACGGCCACGCCGCGATGATGGGCGTCTACGGCATGCTCGCGATCGGGTTCTTCGTCTTCGTCGCGGTCTATTTCGTGCCGCGAGACACGTGGAGCGAACGGGCGATGAAGTGCTCATTCTGGTCGCTGAACGGCGGCCTCGCGTGGATGGTCGGGGTCAACCTGTTCCCGATCGGCGCGCTGCAGTTCGAGGACGCGCTCGTGAACGGATACTGGCACGCGCGCAGCCCCGAGTTCTTCGAGCGCACCGACGTTCGCGTGCTGGAATGGCTGCGCATGCCCGGAGACATCGTCTTCATCGTCGGAGGGATCGTTCCACTCGTGTACCTGGCCGGGCGCATGGTCAAACACCGACACCGCCCGGAGGCGCTCCCGGCGGAGGAGACGGTCGAGCCGCTCACGCGGGAGGCGGACAGAGAGGCGGAGGCGTGAGACCTCGCGCCTTCCATTCGCTCGAGCAAACGCTTCCTGAGGATCGGTGCTGCGAGCACATCGGTCTGTGGGCGGACCACGGCGAGACCGTGCTCGCGTCGACCTCGACCTCTGAAGGCGGGAGACGTGAGCTGGCCTACTTCGCGAGCGCGGCGATGTCGGCGGCGCCGAGCGCCCGATCGTAGATGCGCAGGTCGTCGAGCGCGCCGGCGAAGTGCTCCGCGAATCCGCCATAGCTGCCCAGGGTGAGCGGATCGTTGCTCGACGCCGCGAGGTACGGACATCCCTCGAGCGAGACCTTGGTCCCGAGCGACTTGCCGCAGAACCCGGAGCTCAGCGTCGCCGGAGTCCCGTCGACGTACACCATGATCGACATGTTCTTGCGATCGACGACGGCCGCGACGTGGTGCCAGGCGCCGTCGCCGAACGTGGCGGGGGTGTCCACGATGGCCGAGTGTTCCTTGACGCCGTGAGAGCCGATGCCGAACGTGACCGCGCCGCCTCGGTAGTTGAGGAGGTAGCCGGGGGTATCGCCGAAGTTGCCCTTGGTCACCATGCGCTGGAAGCCCGGCCCGCTCGCCCTGAACCAGACGGCGATCGTGAAGTCGCCGCGATCGAGGTTCAGGAGCTGCCGATTGCCGATGTCGATCGTCGAGCTGCTCCCGTTGAAGGCCGCGCCGGTGCCGACGCGGCCGGGCGTCGAGCCAGCGATCGAGCCGGCGCCGCCGTTTCCGCTTCCGGAGACGTCCGCGAAGCTCCCGTCGTCGAGCGGCCAGTGGCCGAGCAGGTGAGGATCTCCCGGCACCTTCACCTCGACCACCGCGCTCGGCTGCGAGAGATTCCCGGCCTTGTCGCGTGCACGCACGGTGACGGCGTAAGTCGTGCCCGGCCGAAGGCCCTCCACGACGACGGAGCGCGCCGATCCGTTCACGGCGGCGAGCACGAGCTCTCCGGTGTCGATCTCGTAGCCGGTGACGCCGACGTCGTCGCTTGCGGCCTCCCACGCGATCGTCGCGCTCGGGCCGGCCCCGAGCGACACGAGGCGCGGCGACGGCGGCGCGCCGGGCGGGCTCGCGTCTTCCTTCGGCGGCTCGGCAGGAAGGAGATGCCGGTACTTCGGCTCGAGCCCCGCGCGCTGCAGGATCGAGGCGGGCATCGACTCCACGGGGAGGATCGCGTCGCCCAGCATCATGTCCGAGTTGTAGACGTATTTGTACGCGACCTCCTTGTCGTAGAAGTTCTGGCGGAGGAGGTTGCAGCACGGGCCGTCCGGGACGGGGATCGTGTTGTAGTGGTTCGTCACCGAGTCGTAAGCGACGTTGTTCTGGACTGTCATCCCGGAGGTCCAGAAGTCCAGGTAGATCTGGCCGTACCGCTCGTGGGCGCCGTGGAAGACGTTGCCCAGCAGCACCGAGTTGGGGTGAATGCCGTCGACGCCATTCTGCATTCCATTCGTGTCGAAGCCGCCGCCGTCGCGAACTCCGTTCATGTAATCGAATACGAGGTTGTAAGTGAACTTGTGGCCGCTCGCTACGCTGGGTCCGCCGGAATAGCGGTAGTTGCTCGCGAAGCCGCCGCGCGGCAGGTGGGCGAAGACGTTGTGCGTGACCGTCGTGTTCTGCGTGTTCGCATTCCAGACGCCGTAGGCGCCCGGGTACTCCACGCCGATGTCGTGGAAGTAGCTGTTCTCCACGATGTTGTCCGTGACGAGCGCCGGGCCGTCGTGGGCGGAGATGTCGACATTGCCGATCTGCGCGCCGTTGCCGGAGAGGTCGGTGAACTCGCACCCGACGAGCGCGTCGTTGCGGCTGCCGTTGTCGAACGTGATCCCGGCGGCGCCGAGGCGGACGAACGTGTCGCCCTCGAAGCGGACGTTCCGCGACGCGTAGAACCACACGGCCGCGGCGATCTGGCCTTCGGGCATGGGCGGCGGATTCGAGAATTTGTTGTAGCTCGTCTCGTTGAACCCGTTCGGTGTGCCGGGGGCGAGCCAGGTCGTCTCCGCGAAGGTGAGCCCCTTGAACGCGAGGTTCTCGAGCGGAGCCTCGAGCTTGCCGTCGCCTTTGACGAGCGTCTCGAGCGAGGCGGCCACGACGTTCGCCGTCGCGAGCTGCTCGCCCTCGCGGGGAATGTAATAGAGGACGTGCTCCCCGGCTTTGCGCGAATCGAGGTAGAAGGTGCCGGGCTCGACGAGCGCGGCCATGAAGTGCTCGATGAAGCTCGGATTCGTGAGGCCCGCGCGCCCTCCGTGGGCCATCTGGAAACAAGGCGACGCGATCTCGATGAACGCGCCTGCTCCCCGAGGCGTGATCTTCGAGACGGGGCATCGCGGCTCGGCCCAGAGCCAGTTCCCGGTCTTGTCCCCGTCGTGGTAGAGCATGTCGATGTCGGTCGAGTCCGCCCATGCGAGCGGCTCGGCGCTCGTCGTGACGTAGCCCGTGTCCGTCTCCGTCACGTTGCCAGGGATGCCAGCCTTGCGCCGCGCACGTCGCGCGCGCTTGCCGTCCACGTAGATCTGCCTCGTCACGAGGTCGCCGACGTTCGCCTTCCAGATCTTCTTTTCGGCGTCGTGAAGCGAGAACCCGCTCACGGTCTTGCCGCCGCTGATGACGACCTTCGCCGCCGTCGGACCGCCGTAGCCTTCGGCCTGATAGACGATCACGTGTCCGTTCTTGCCGGAGTCGCCGGCCTCGGGAGACAAGACGAGCGTCGCGTCGAGCACGTACGTCCCCGCGAGCAGGTTCACGACGATGTCGCTCTGCATCGTCGGCGCGAGCTGCCGAGCGCGGTCGCGGGCGCCGAGGAGCGAGCACGGCGACGCCTTCGTGCATTCCGTGCCTTGCCCCGTGACGGACGCGTACAGCATGGTCGGCGGCGGCTCGCCCGCCTCTGTCCCGCCGTCGTTCGTCGAGGTGTTCGGCCGACCGCCGGCTTGACGAGCGTCGTCGTCCGCGGAGCAGCCGAACAAGAGCGCAAGAGCGAGGGCGGCCCGGTGAAGGACAATCGAGCGCTTCATCGATATGCGTTCGCGGTCGCAGGCCCGCACCGTGCGCAGGAGCGAGATCGTGATTTCATAGAGTCGCATGACGGCTCCCATGAGAGTCGATCAGGAGCGTCGAGCCGGAGCGGCGCGAAGCCGGCGCCGGCGCACGGAGGCCAGCATCACACCGGCGAAGAGGAGAGCGGGCACGACCGAGCCCGTCGTCGTCCGCGGGCGGACCGCGCACGAGTCGGCTGCGAGCGGGGGCGCTTCGTCTCGGGGACGGGGCGAGGCGGAGCGATCGGGGCTGTTGCCCGGCGACGGAGCGTCGTCCGCGGGCGGGGGAGGGGTCGGGGACGCTCCCGAGCCGCCGTCTTCGGGCTGCGGGTCGAGCCCGGCGTCGACGGGCGGCGCCTCCTCTGCCGTCGCGCAGCGGTCATCGATGCCGGGCGGCATCGCCTTGCAGCCATACGCGCAGCTCTGCACCTTCTTCGGGGTCCCGTTGGTGCAGAGGAAGAGCGCCGTCGTGTCGCCCTTCACCCCGTTCCCGCCGCAGTAGTGGCCGTCACCGATCGCGCAGTCGACATCGGCGCACGTGTTCTGCGACTTCACAGCCTGGCCGGCGACGGGCATCCCGTTGCCCGCAACGTCGTCGAACGACATCGGGATGCTCTGGCAATAGAAGTACGGACAGTTCTGTTGCCGCTGCACGTGCGTGTGCGGGCCGGTCGACCAGCCCGTGCCGCCGGAGAGGCCGATCTGCTGCCCCTGCGCGACGGTCTGCCCGACGGACACGGTGGCCGCGTTGATGTGGGCGTACACCGTGCTCGTTCCGTCGCTGTGCTTCACCGTGACGTAGTTCAGGATGCTCGCGCAGCTGGGGCCTCCGCCCGAGTAGCACGGGTTGCCGGGCTTCACGTCATTGCGTGCGAACGTCACGACGCCGGCCCTCGCGGCGACGAGCGGCGTGTTCACGACGACGCCGAAGTCGTAGCCCCAGGCCGACTCTCCGACGTGGCTGAAGGCGGAGTTGTTGCCCTGCGTGACCGTCGTGTTGAATCCGCACTTGAAGGGAAGCCGGAAGCCCGAGTTGAGCGCCTGCGTGACGTTGCCAACGGGCTCCTCGATCGCGCGCTCGGCGTCATCCGACGCGGAGGTGCAGGCCGGAGCGGCCAGCGTGGCGAGCGCAGCCAGCGCGATCGGGGTGGCCCGAACGAAGCGGCGTGCTCGCGAGAGGGTCGTGGTCGTGGAGGTCTGCATGTGCGGTCGGTGGTTCACGCGCGGCGCTCTCGCACCGGGCGTGCCGCGGTCGCCATCAGCGAGGATCACGCGGTTTCGGGCGCTCCGGGCCGGACCTCGGGCTGTCCGACAGCACAGGTGTGCTGTCGGAGCTCTCACCTGGCTCTCACCTGGCTCTCACCTGGCTCTCACTCGCGCTCGAAGCGGCGCGCCCAGGCTCAGAACCGCGCGTCGAGCCGGAGGAACGGGCCGCCGCCCTGGAATCGAGCCGACACGTGCACGCCCGCTCGTCGCGAGTGGTCGTAGATCAGCCACCCCGTGAGCCCGGCGCCGACGAGCCCGACGAGGAGCGATGCGTCGGCCATCCAGAAGCGAGCGCGATTCGCGTCGATCTGGTCGTCGGTGCACGAGCGCGTCCTCGCGCAGCCGTCCTCCAGCGCGTCGTGCCCGGCGAGCGCGGACAGACCGAGCACGGCGAACCCCACGAGCCCCGCGGCGGCGACCCCGCCCGTGACGTAGACCCATGGCGTGATCGGCGAGCGCGTCTCGGCGGTGGGCTGGCGCGACGATGAGCCAGACGATGAGCCGGATGAGGAGCCGGGAAGGACCACGGGAACGACGCGCTGCTTCTCGCCCTCGTGCACGACGATGCGAAGCCGCACGGGCGCCTCCGACGGCGCGCGGACCTCGACGTCGTGAGGGCCGGGATCGAGGGGGCGCGCGCGGCCGTCGAGATGCTCGACGAAGACGTCGCCATCGACGAGCACCGTCGCGTCGGGGAGGTCGACGCCGTTGCTTCCGCGCACCGCGAAGACGACCGTCGGCTGCGCCGCCTGGAGCTCCGCCGTCCAGATGCGGCAGTCGTCGCGAACGACGGAGGGGCACGATGCGTCCGCGCAGGTGCGCAGCGCCGTCCGGGCTGCGCCGAGCTTGCCCTGACGACGCAGGACCTGCGCCCGATCCGCGCTCTGCATGCATGCGGTCGCGACCTCCGACGGCGGCGCTGCGCTCGCCTCGCCGACGAGTCCCGACAGCGCGACGAGCACGCCGACACCGATGCGCCGACGCCTCACCGTACGCACTCTGGCCGGTAGTGCTTCATGCCGTCGGCATCGAAGTAGTAGGGGACCTTGCAGCTCGTGATGCTGCTCGACAGCCCACGCGCCGCGCCGGTGCCGACCGCCTTGGCTCCCCGGTGTGGTGCCGCCGGCCGACGGATCGAGGGAGGGCTCGACGTCGGATCGGGATCGGGATCGGGATCGGGACCGGGCGCCCGCAAAGCCTCGGTCGGCGCAGGTGACGCGAGCGCCGCGCTCGCGACGGGATCTCCGCTCGGCCGCGCCAGCTCCGCGTCCCCGGTGGACGTCGTGCGCACGCGCGTGAGACCGATGCCGGCAGCGACGACAGCGACGAGGCTCGCGGCGAGCATCGTGCCCCGACGCCGCTGGGACGAGCGCGGCGGAGCGGTCGCCGCGACCGGCGCGGTGACGGTGACGGTGAGCGTCGGATCGTAAGCGACGAGGCCCAGCATCGAAGGTCGGACGTGGGCGAGCTGGCCCTCCGGGAGCGACTCGAAGCGCACGACGTCCTTTGCCCGTTGCTCGAGCGACGGGCCGGCAACGCTCTCGAGCCAGGAGGCGACCTCGAGGGCGCTCGCCCGTGGACACACCTTCTGCAGCGAGACCGCCATCTCGTGCGCGCTCGCGAACCTTCGCGCTGGCGAGGCAGCGAGGCCCTGCATCACGATCGACTCGATCGCGACCGGCACCTCCGGCGAGTACTTGCGTGGGCCGTCGTGGTCGCCGATGAGGACCCGCTCGACGTGCTCGTCGACGCTGCCCGCCATCAGCCTGCGGTGGGCGAGCAGCTCCCAGAGCATCACCGAGGCGCTGTAGACGTCGGCCGCGTACGTCACGGGCTCGCCTCTCAGCTGCTCGGGAGCCATGTAACCGATCTTGCCGGCGACATGCATTTCGCCCGGCGTATCACCGAGCGCGAGCCCCTCGGACGCGGTCGCGACGCCGAAGTCGATCACGCGCGCGACCCCGTCGGCGCCGACGAGGACGTTCTGCGGTGACACGTCTCGATGCACGAGCGCGAGGCTCGTCCCCGACTCGGTCGTCGCGCTGTGCGCCGCGTGCAGTCCTTCGAGGACGTCGCTCATGAGGGCGCAGACGATGGGAAGGGGAACGCGCGGAGCCTTCTCCTGGCCGAACGCCACCGTGTCGTGGACGAGCACGCCGGCGAGCGAGAGCCCCGCGACGTACTCCATCACGATCAGGAGATCGTCGTGCTCCGCGACGACATCGAGCGTGGGCACCACGTTCACGTGACGCACGCGCGCAGCGAGCCGCGCCTCGTCGAGGAAGCGGGCGGTGAAGACCGGATCGGAGGCGAGGCGTGGCAGGAGCCGCTTGACCGCAACGGTCCGCGCAAATCCCATCGGGCCCTTCACGCGCCCGAGATGCACCGACGCCATGCCCCCCGCCGCGAAGGGTGAGTCCACCGTGTAGCGACCGACGAGCTTCAGCTCACGCGACGGCGTATGATGAGCGTCGACCAATGAGCGAAGTATATCAGCGGCTCGCTGTGTTCGCACTGCCGTGGCTGGTGAGCTGCGCGCCGCTGGTCTCGTATGAAGGCTTCCGCGGTGGTGAGCAATCCGAGACCGACGCGGGGCTCGACGCTGCGCGCGAGGCCGCGCCGACCGACGGTGGGGTCGACGCGTGCGGCGCGGCGGTACCCGGCGCGTATTGCGGACGGGTGCTGCCCGGCTACTCGGGCGGAACGCAGGATCTCGTGCGCTGCCTCGGCGACGGAACCACGGGATCGGTCACCCCGTGCGCGGCGGGATGCTCCTCGATGCCGAACGGACGGCAAGACGCATGCAACCCGTGCGCTGGCCGGAACGACGGCGTCTATTGCATGCACGAGCTCCTCGTGGACTACCCGGGCAACGACGTGATCGTGACCTGCGGCGGCGCCGCGGTCACCGCGAGCGCGCTCTGTCCGCTCGTGTGCACCGCGTCCGCTTGCCGTTGAGGGCGCGCGTCGATCGAGGCGCGTCGCTTATACTCCCTTCATGGCTACCGTTCCGGACCAGCCGCTCGATCAGCTCGAGACGCTCGCGCGCCCGCGCACCGAGGTCGAATCGGACGACATCGCGACCTTCGTGCTCACGGTCGTCGACGGGCCGGACCTCGGAGCGACCTTCGCCCTCGACGGTGCGGTCCCGCGCGCGCTGATCGGCACCGGGCCCGCGTGCGAGCTCCGGCTCACGGACCGCCACGTTTCGCGGCGCCATGTCGCCGTCGAGGCGACGGCAAGCGGTCTTCACGTGACGGACGTCGGCAGCTTGAACGGAACGTGGCTGGACCGCACGCGCCTCCAGGACGCGCACGTCGGGCCCGGGGACGTGCTGCGCGTCGGCGACACGCTGCTCCGCGTGGACGTCGCGGCGGCCCCGCACAGGACCGAGGTCTCGAAGGCGATGAGCTTCGGGCGGACCTACGGAGGAAGCCTCCGCATGCGCCGCCTCTATCCGCTCCTCGAGCGCCTCGCCGCCTCCGACGTGCCGGTCGTGATCGAGGGCGAGACGGGCACGGGCAAGGAGCTCCTCGCCGAGAGCATCCACGAGGCGAGCGCGCGTGCCAGCGGCCCCTTCGTCGTGTTCGACTGCACCGCCGTCCCGGGCAATCTCATCGAGTCGGCGCTCTTCGGGCACGAGCGCGGCGCCTTCACCAATGCGCACGGTGCCCGCAGGGGCGTCTTCGAGCTCGCGAACGGCGGCACGCTGCTCATCGACGAGATCGGCGAGCTCGAAGCGAGCCTCCAGCCGAAGCTCCTTCGCGCGCTCGAGCGCTCGGAGATTCAGCGTCTCGGCAGCGAGAAGTGGATGAAGGTCGACGTGCGTGTGCTCGCCGCCACGCGGCGCGATCTCGATCGTGAGGTCCAGGAGGGCCGCTTCCGGGAGGACCTCTTCTACCGGCTCGCGGTCGCGCGCGTCGAGCTGCCGCCGCTCCGGGAGCGACAGGGGGACATCGGCCTGCTCACGCGCACGTTCTGGCGGAAGCTCGACACGCAGGGGATGTCGATCCCCGAAGATCTCGTGCGTCGCTTCGAGGCCTATGCGTGGCCCGGCAACGTGCGCGAGCTACGGAACGCCGTGCTCCGCCGCATCGCGCTCGGCGACCTCGCCGACGACGTGCTTCCGGGCAGCTCGGCTCCGACGAATGCAGCCTCCGACTCGATGCCCCCGCCCGCGTCGACCCCGTCACCGACCGAGGTGTCCGCGAATGCCCTCTTCGAAGAGGTGCTCGCGAAGGATCTTCCCCTGCCGCGTGCGCGCCAGCTCGTCCTCGACGCGTTCGAACGGCGGTACGTCGCCGACGTCCTCGCGAAGCACGATGGCAACGTCACGAGAGCCGCGCATGCCTCCGGGATCGCGCGCCGCCACTTCTACACGATCCGCGCGCGCGTGAAGGCCTAGCGAGTCGTTCGGGCACGGCCCGTGCTCCGTGGAGCGCGCGCGTTCATCTGTGCTGCCACGCAGCACAGTGGGCTCGCGCGCTCTTCCGGAGGACCCGACATGACGAAGTACCGCTCGATCGCTGGCGCGCGCGCCCTAGCCACCTTCCTTCTCGCTGGCGCCGCGCATGGATGCACCGAGACCAGCGAGGTCACGGGCCAGCCTCCTGAACCCGCCGCCAAGGAGTCCTCCCGGCGCTCGCCGGTGGCAGGCATCGACGGCGGCGCGCCTGCTGAAGAGACGCCCGACACACCCGACGCGGGGCCGACGGAGACGCCGCTTCCGCCGCCGGTGCCGTACACGAACCCGGTGCTCGCCGTGGACTTCGCCGACCCGGCCGTCATCCGCGGCGCGGATCGCAAGCTGTACGCATTCGCGACCGGCGGCCTGATCCAGCGCGCGCGGAGCACCGACCTCGTTCACTGGGAGCACATCGGGAACGCGCTGGCTGCGAAGCCGACGTGGGCAAGCATGAAGAACGCCTTCTGGGCGCCGCACGTCTACGAGCACGGAGGGAAGTTCTACCTCTACTTCTCCGCTGAGCAGAACGCAGGCAGCGGATCCTTCTGCATCGGGGTCGCCACTGCGCCCGCGGCCGACGCGCCGTTCACCGACGTGGGCCAGCCGATCGTGTGCGGACCGAGCTTCGCGAACATCGACCCGATGGTCTACGACGACCCGGCGACCGGCAAGCCGATGCTCTACTGGGGCTCGGCGTTCCAGGCGATCCGTGTGCAGGAGCTCGCGTCGGACCGGATCAGGCTCCAGCCGGGCTCGCAGCCGATCGCGCTGCTCGTCCCCTCGGCGTACGCGTACGAGCGGCTCATCGAGGCGGCATGGGTGCACCCGCGGGCGGGGTACTTCTACCTGTTCTCGTCGGGCGACGACTGCTGCGGTGGCCCGGCCGGACCGCCGCACTACGCCGTGATGGTCGCGCGGTCGAAGAGCGCGACGGGGCCGTTCGAGGACTATGCCGTCGTCACCGGCTCCGCGGACAACACGATCCTCGTCGGCAGCGCGCGCTTCCATGCGCCGGGCCACAACGCCGTGATCAAGGACGACGCCGGCACGGACTGGATGGTCTATCACTCGCCGGATCGGAAGACGCCTGGCCCTCGAGTCATGCTGATCGACCCCATCAAGTACGAAAACGGCTGGCCCGCCATCCAGGGACGGACGCCGTCCGAGGGGCTGCAGGCGAACGGACCGGTCTTCGAGCCCTGAGCGCCGGCCCGTGCCGACGACGAGATGTGCCGCTCGCGGCGTTCGGCGCGTCGGGAGCCGCGTGGCCGGGGGCCGTTTCGGGCTTCCTTCGGCGCCCCGTTGACCCCAAGCTGCCCGCGCTCATGGGCTACGCGTCCCTCCGCCAGTGCGTCGACGATCTCGAAAAGTCCGGTCACCTCCGGCGCGTCACCGAGGAGGTCGATCCTCACCTCGAGGTGGCCGAGGTCCAGAGGCGCGTCTTCGCCGCCGGCGGCCCGGCGCTCCTCTTCGAGCGCCCGCGCGGCTGCCGCTTCCCGCTCGCCTCGAACCTCTTCGGGAGCATGGAGCGCGTCCGCTTCGTCTTCCGCGACGCGCTCGAGGGCGTCCGCGCGCTCGTCGACGCCAAGGTCGATCCGCGTGCCTTCGCGTCGAGCCCGGCGCGCGCGGCGCGGCTGCCGGCCGTGGCGATGCATCTCCTCCCGCGACCGGTCCGCGGCGGTGCGGTGTTCGAGCACGAAACGCGCGTACGCGACCTGCCGCAGATCACCTCCTGGCCGGACGACGGCGGGCCGTTCATCACGTTGCCACAGGTCTTCTCCGAGGATCCGGACGCGCCCGGCCTCCGCGGCTCGAACCTCGGGATGTATCGCGTGCAGCTCGCCGGCAACGACTACGTCCAGGATCGCGAGGTCGGTCTCCACTACCAGATCCACCGCGGCCTCGGCGTCCACCACGCCCACGCGATCGCGCGCGGCGAGCGCCTCCCGGTCAACGTCTTCGTCGGGGGCCCGCCTGCGATGACGGTGGCGGCGGTGATGCCGCTGCCGGAAGGCCTGCCCGAGATCGCGTTCGCCGGCGCGCTCAACCGGCGGAGCATCCGGATGGCGCGGCGCGGGCCGGGGCCTCACGTCCACGCCGACGCCGACTTCGTCATCCGCGGGAGCATCGGCCCCTCGGAGACGAAGCTCGAGGGACCGTTCGGCGATCACCTCGGCTACTACGCGCGCGCCCACCCGTTCCCGGTGCTCCGCGTGGAGTCGGTCCACCACCGCGAGGGCGCGATCTGGCCGTTCACGGTCGTCGGCCGCCCGCCGCAAGAGGACACGATGTTCGGCGCGCTCATCCACGAGCTCACCGGCCCGCTCGTCCCGACGGTGCTCCCCGGCGTCCGCGCCGTCCACGCGGTCGACGCCGCCGGCGTCCACCCGCTCCTCTTCGCGGTCGGCAGCGAGCGCTACGTCCCGTACGCCGAGGCTTCGGCGCGGCGGCCGATGGAGCTCCTCACCCAGGCGAACGCGATCCTGGGGCAGGGGCAGATGTCGCTCGCCAAGTACCTGTTCATCGTCTCCGGCGACGACGCGCCCGGGCTCGACATCCACGACGTCGGCGGCTTCCTCCAGCACGCGCTCGCGCGGTTCGTCCCGGAGCGCGATCTGCATTTTCACACGAACACGACGATCGACACCCTCGACTATTCCGGCACCGGCCTGAACCAGGGCTCGAAGCTGGTCGTCGCGGCGACAGGCCCGAAGCGGCGCGAGCTCGCCACGCGCCTCGGCGGTGACCTCGCGCTTGCTCCCGGCCTGACGGACGCGAAGGTCGCGCTCCCCGGCGTCCTCGTCGTCCGCGCGGCGCCGTGGCACGCCGAGAGCGCGGAGGAGGAGCTCCGGCACTTCGTCGCTGCCCTCGAAGGCGCGCGCGGGCTCGACGGGTTCCCTCTTCTCGTCCTCGTCGACGATCCCGACTTCGCGAGCCGGAGCGTCGACAACTTCGTCTGGGTGACCTTCACCCGCTCGAACCCGGCGGTCGACGTCCACGGCGTCTTCGCGGCGACGCGGCACAAGCACTGGGGCTGCCGCGGGCCGGTCGTCATCGACGCCCGGATCAAGGGCCACCACGCGCCGCCGCTGATCGAAGATCCGACCGTCACCGCGCGGGTCGAGCGCCTCGCGGCGCGGGGCGGCTCGCTCCACGGCGTGTTCTGACCGGACGATGATGACTGGGCGTATTCGTCGATGTCGCCGGGACGTCCACAGTGGTCGGGCCGTCCACAGGCCGCGCGCGGGATCTCCTGTCGATCGCGTGCGGGCATTCCTCTTGCGTAGGCTCCAGGCGTGCGAACCATCGTTCCTCTCGTGTGCGGTCTCTTCCTCGCAACCGGCTGCACGCGCTCCGACCCGGCGCCCGCTCACGAGCGCGCGCCTGAGCCCGCGGAGCCCGCGCCCGCGTCATCGTCGTTGGCAATGAAGGGAACGCTGCCGCCTGCGAACCCCGCGCGCACAGGGGAGACGTCCCCCGCCGCTGCAGTTTCCCCCGCCGTCGTCGAGAGAGCCGACGAGCCTCCGGCGGCCAAAGCCAAGGCGGGCGTGAAGGTTCGTTCTGCGAACGTGACCCATAACGTGACGCGTGACGTGACGCATAACGTGAACCATGGCGGGGCGGCGCCTTCGCGGGCCGCTCTGCCCGCGGCGTCGGCGACTACGCCCGAACCGTCGCGGCACGCCAAAGAGAGCAGCGGTCCAGCGGACAGCGGCGACAGCATCGCCTCGACGAAGAACGCGCCGACGCGCCCCGCGATGCGGGACGAAAACCCGTACCCCGTCGCGCCGCAGCCGCCGCCGTCGCGGCCCAGGATGAAGGACGAAAATCCTTACCCTGCCTCGACACCGACCGCTCCCAACATGAAGAACGAGAGCCCGTACGGGCTCTGAGCGAGGCGCGACGACGTCGTGAAGCCGTCGGTCGCCTCGGCCGGAGCGTTTCGGCTCGTCGCTGGGCGCTGATACCTTTCTCGGGCGAAGGCGCCCGATGTCCCCATCCGCCACCATGCTGCCCATCATCGACGGTCGGCCGCTCGAGACGAACCTATCCCCGGACGGACCGACGCACGTTCACGAGCCGGCTCGGCGTACGCCCGTCTTCGCCCGGGCACAGGTCGTCGTCCTCGGCGGCGGACCGTCCGGGATCGCCGCCGCCACCGCCGCGGCGCGGGCCGGCGCCGACACGCTGCTCATCGAGCGCTACGGGTTTCTCGGGGGAATGGGGACGGCCGCGGGCGTCACCAGCTTCTGCGGCTTCTGGGCGAATCACCACGGCGAGCTGGTCAGGATCGTCGGCGGCGTCGGGGCCGAAGTGCTCGCTCGGCTCGAAACCCGTGAGGCCCTGCGCGCGCCCCATTCGATCTATGGAAAGACGCTGGCGCAGGCCTACGACAACGCTGCATACAAGTGCGTCGCCGACGAGCTCGTCAACGGTTCGGGAGCGCGGATCCTCTTCCACGCCCTGGGCACGGGAGTCGTCGTCGAGGACGGTCGTGTGACGGCGATCTTCGTGGAGACCAAGTCCGGTCGAGGCGCCGTCCTCGCAGACGTGTTCGTCGACGCGTCGGGCGACGGCGACCTCTGCGCAAACGCCGGGGCCGCGTTCGACCAGAGCTCCGACGAGCTCGCGTACCCGACACTGATGTTTCGGATGGGCGGGGTCGATACGGCGCGCGCGCTGGCCGAGGGCAAACCGAACCTTCGAGCGTTGATGATGGCGGCCGAGGCGAGCGGCGACTTTCGATTCCCGCGGCGCTCGGCGTACATCAACCCGCAGCCGCACGATGGCGAGTGGCGCGCGAACGTGACGCAGCTCGCACGGCCGGACGGGAGGGCCGTGGACGCGACCCGTCACGCCGAGCTCTCGGATGCGGAGCTCGAAGGCCGCCGGCAGGTCGATGCGTTCTTTCGCTTCTTGACCAGCCGCGTACCCGGGTTCGAAAAGGCGTACCTCCTCGAGATCGCCCCGCAGCTCGGCATTCGGGAGACGCGCCGGATCCGCGGAGCTCATGTCCTCTCGGTGGACGACGTATTGGGCCTTCGCGACTTCGAGGACAATGTTGGATTGAATGGCTGGCCAGTCGAGAAACACGTCCGCGGCGACACGGAATGGACGTTTCTGGACGGTCGCGGGTACCACCAATTGCCTTGGCGCATGCTCGTCGTGCCGGATCTCCGCAACGTACTGGTGGCCGGCCGATGTGCATCGGCCACCCATGATGCGCAGGCGTCCATCCGTGTGAGTGGCCCGTGTTTCGTCATGGGTGAGGCGGCGGGCCTCGGCGCGGCCATGGCGGCGAGAGACCGGGTCGCTCCCGCCGCGGTCGACGTCGCGAAGCTGCAAGAACGACTCCTCGAGCAAGGGGCCACGCTCGAAGTGAAAAATGACGCTCTGAGCAGGTGACGCTCGCGTCTGCGTTCCCGGATCTGCGCAACTTGCGCACGATGGGAAACATATCGTGCAGGCCTCGGCGCCATTACCAACTATCGGATCTCCGAATTATTCCTGCTTCGCGAGCCGGCAGGCGAGCGCCACCATATCGTCTCGAATGTTCGGGGATGGATTCGGGCGAGAGACTCGATGGTAGTGTCCACGCATTGTCATGCGCCTGCCTCGTCATTGCTGGACTGCGCCGCTCGTTTTTGCACTGTTGACCGTCTCGGGCGGAGCGTTTGCCCAAGAACGGTCGGCGCAACCTGCGCGAACGGACACGAGCGCCAAGCAGCAGGACGAGAAGCTCGCCGAGGCGCGCGCGCGCTACGAGCGTGGCATCAAGCTCTTCGAGGACGGCGCGTTCGACGCCTCGCGAAGCGAGTTCGAGCGCGCGTATGCGCTCGTTCCGAGCTACAAGCTCCTGTACAACATCGGGCTGGTCAAACAGCAGCTGTCCGACTTCGTCGGGGCGCTCGAGTACTTCCAGCGGTATCAGGCCGAGGGCGGCGACCAGATCTCGGCGGAGCGCCGCGCGGAGATCTCGAAGTTGATGGTCGAGCTGCGGCCGCGCATCGGCCGCCTGCAGCTCACGATCAACGAGCCCGGCGCGACCGTCGCCGTCGACGACGTGGTCATCGACTACGACGGTCATCCACTTCTCCTCAATCCCGGTCGTCGTCGTGTCACCGTGTCGAAGTCGGGAAAGACGCCGCTCACCCAGGCCGTCGACATCGTCGGCTCGGAAACGGCACGTCTCGACTTTCACCTCACGGACAACAAGGTCGTCGTCGTGGTCAACAACGGCCGCCGAGTCCCGTGGGGATGGTGGATCGCTGCGGGAATCATGGCGGCCGGTGCGACCGGCACGGGACTATGGGCGCTGTCGACGCGGGACGAGCTCCGCGAGGCGAAGGAGCGCGAGGCCGTTCCGGATCCGCGCGCGCTCGATTCGCTGAGCACGCGCTCGACGGTGCTCGGCGTCACGACCGACGCGCTGATCGCCGGCGCCGCGGTGAGCGGAATCGTCGCGACCTATCTCACGGTCAAGTGGGGCAACGAGCAATCGTCGCCGACGCCGGGCACGAAGGCGGTCAGTATCGTTCCGACCCCTCGGTCACTCTCGCTCTCGGGAACGTTCTAGCCACAGGTCGGGGGCCCTCGGTGAGCCGGATCACGTTCGTAGGATTGCCGTTCCAGGGCCACAACTCCGGCCTCGGGCGGGTGGCGTCGGCCCTTCATGCGCGAGGGCACGACGTACTGCTCGTCTTCCCGCAAGGCGCGCCCGATGGTCCACGGCTCGACGGCGTCCGGTACGAAGCAGCAAATGTTACGCAAGCCGACGTGGAGAGTGGCGTCGAGTCGATCGCCGAGCTCCGCGATCCGGAGCGACGGGCGCGACTTCTTTCGGAGTTTCTCCTCGGCGGTCTCGCGCATGACATCGCGTTCGTCACGCGCGCCCTCCACGCGGAGCGGCCCGACGTCGTCCTTTGCGATCCGATGTCCTTCTCGGGGGCCATCGGCGCGACACGCGCGAAGGTCCCGTGGCTCGCGCTTGCAACGGACTTCTCCATGGTGTCCGGCTATGCCGAAGACGATCCGTTCCGCCAGGGCGTCGAGCTGTTCGAGCCGGCCCTTCGCGCCGCGACGTCGGAGCTGTCCTACGACGGAGAGTTCCGGGCGGCGCTCGCCGTCTCTCCCCACCTGAACCTCATTCCTGGGGCCGGCGAATGGTTCTCTCCCGACGGCGACGTGCGCTTCGCGCCAGTAGGGATGGCCGAGCCGCGGCCCACGGGTGCGCTCACCCGGAAGATGCCTGAAGCTCCGCTCGTGCTGATCGTGTTCGGCACGGTCGTCCAGCTCGAGAGCTCGTTCGTCCGCGAGCTCATGGAGGTCGGGCGACATCTTCCGAACGTCGAGTTCCTCGTCGGCGCACGTACGGACGATGAAGCTCGATTTTCGTCGCTCCCGCCGAACGTCCAGTGGCAGCCCTTCGTACCGCAGATCCGCGCGCTGCAGGAGGCGAGCCTGGTGGTCCACCACGGCGGGGCGAACTCCTTCCTCGAATCCGTCTACTTCGAAGTGCCGCAGATCATCCTGCCCCTTCACTCCGACCAGTTCGGCAGCGGCGCGCTCGGCGAGCGCCTTGGAGTGGCGACCGCGCTCGACACGTCGAGCATCTCCGCGTCGACGCTCGCCCGGCACGTGGCCACCGCCTTGTCGGCGCGCGCCGAGCCGCACGCCGCCGCGCGCCGGCGCAAGGCGGCCGACGAGCTTCGTGCTGTCGACTACCTCGACGCGGTCACCCGCCTGACGCTCTCCACGGCAAGGAGCCGCCCGTGAGGACATCCGTCAGCGCTGCTGCCGGCCTCGTCGCCGCGATGCTCGTGTACGCGTGCACCACGGGCGAGAACGGAGACGTTCCGGTCTGCGCCACGATCGAGCCCCTTCGCGAGCTCGTTGTGGTCGACCCCGCGATCGTCGACAGCCAGGCAGCAAAAAACGCCGCCGATGGGGAGCTGAGCTTCCGAAGGACGATCACCACGATCACGCCGCCGGGCACGGATCCCTCCGCGTTCGCCATGAGCTGGCTCGAGTCCTTCTCCACCGTCCAGGCGCACGGCGTCCTTCGGACCGGAGCCAGGCCGTCGTTTCGCGAGAAGATCACGTGCCCCTGGTTGCGCCGAACCCCTGCGAACGAGTGCAACGCCGACTGTTCGTCCTGCGCCGCGAAGACGCTCGACCTGAGCCTGGCGCCGTTTCGCCTGATCGCCGCCGTCAACAGGATCGACATCGAGGATGACGCGCCCTCCGGCGAAGGGCGCCTCGTCTACGCATTCACGCAAGGCCCGGGCGACGATGAGGCGTCCATCGCATGGCGGGCGACGGTGGCGTTCGAGTTCCGCCATCCGACGCACGACGGCCGGACCATCGGTTACTGGGCACGCCGGTGGCACGAGCTGTCGGAGGCGCCACACGATCCGGCGACGGCCGCGCAGAAGCTCTCGGGGCTCTTCACCGAGATCCGCGACTGCACGGTGCCCTCCTGTTCTCTGGCGCAGATCCGAACGAACGAGATCGAGTTCGATTGGCTCTGGGAGCAGCGCGAATACAAGCTCCTCGACCACGCCCTCGTCATGGTCCCGCTCGACAAGACTCCGAGGAGGGAGTTCAGCGGGACCGAAGCGCTCGCGACGTACATCCGCGGCAACCGCGAAGCCATTCGCCGGAACAGCCACGAGGTGCCCACGAGCATGGTCGCGTACGCCGTCTCGCCGCTCTCGGCGCTCGATACGTGGACCGTCCCCGGAGTAGACGAGGAGACGCGCTCGGCGTTCGCGAGGCGCACATGCGACGGGTGTCACATGACGGAGGAGGCGGCGGTCGACGTCAACTTTCACATCTCGCCGTTGAGAAAGGGCGAGGCATCCCTCTCGCCCTACCTGGCAGGAACGGCAGAAAAACCGGGCGAGCTGTCCAATCGTGGAAGGAAGCAGCTCGAAGCCTTGTGCACTCGCTGACCTGCACTCGTTGACTCCGCCGTCGCTCGACGGTGTGCGAAAGATCAGATGCTGAACATCGATTCCCTCACTCGAGCACTACGCGCTTCGCCTCGCATCGCAAAGCGCTCCCTCATGGCCTCGATTGTGGTCGCTTCGCTCTCCTGGACGGGGTGCACCGTCATCGCGCAGGAGTCCGCGTCCCAGTGCTCGGCCCCTTCCGACTGCCTGCGTTTCGGCACGGGCTACACGTGTGGGCCGGAGAACACCTGCATCGCCATCGACGGCTACTGCGACTCCAATCGCACGTGCCTGTCCCGGGCTCCCGATACGTTCTGCAAGAAGTCATCGACGGACCCGTCTGCGAACCGGTGCCAGCCGCTGTTCTCCGCGGAGTGCACCGGCGCGCAGTTCCTCGGCACGCGGGAGGAGCTGGAGCAAGACCCGATCATGCTCGGGATCCTCTGGGAAGGGAGCTGGGGGCCCGATCTCCAGGCGGGCGTCAACGGGCTCGCGATGGCGCGAAACGACTTCGCGCAGGGGGGCGGTGTCGTCGTCGGAGGCCAGCGCCGTGGCGTCGTCTTCGTCGGCTGCGACATCCCGGAGAACAACTACGATGCGGTCGTCCCGGCCACGACACACCTGACCCAGACCATCGGTGTGCCCGTCATCATCGGTCCGCTCATCCCGGGATTGTTGTCGCGCGCAGTGACCACGGCCACCGGCAGCCCTGCGTTCTTCACGCCCGACCCGCTCACGTCCATCGGTCGACCTCGGGCCCCGAGCGGGGCACCGCTCGTGTACGGGTCGATCTCGCAGGCGGAGGAGGCGCGCGCGATAGCGGCGTTCGTCTCCGTCTGGGAGAAGAAGGTGCTCGAGAAACATCCCGCGCCCGTCAAGCTCGCGTTGATGTGGGAGGGAGACAGCGGCTCGGCGAACCGCGTTCGTGCCTTCGAGGAAGCGGCCAAGATCAACGGCGCCCCCGTCGGGTCGGGCAACCCCGACTACCGGAACATCACCACGGGAAATCCGGCCGAGAAGTTCAACCCGCAGTCTGCTGCGGCCAAGGCGATCGTCGACGTCAAGGCCATGAACCCGGACATCATCGTGACGCTCGGCGCCGCCGGGATCTCGATCATCCCGATCCTGGAGGACGAGGGGCTGCATCCGTACTGGCTCGGTACGAGCGAGATCAACTCGGGCCAGCTCTTCGCGCGCGTCTCCGGCACCCCCGACCTCTCGTCGCGAGTCAGCTATCCATTTTATACGGCTCCCGTCCGGAGCCTCCGTGACGTCTGGGCCCAACGCTTCCGTTTGAACTACCCGGACACACCGGCATTCGAGCTCGCCTATGCGAACTTCGACATCTTCTACACGCTCGCGTTCTCACTTTCGCGCGTGCAGGGCGACCTGACCGGCGCATCCGTCTCGGAGGCCCTGCAGAGGAGCTTCGGGCTCGACGGGGCCGAGGTCGAAGCGACGCCGGAGGCGATCCGCAGCGGTTTCGATCTGCTCGCGAACCCGGCGACCAAGATCAAGCTGAGCGGGATCCTGACGAATCCCGTGGTCTACGGCGCCGACGGAGACCTCGATCGGCCGCAGCTGCACATGGTCTGCCTCGAGGTCACGAAGGACTCCGCGACAGGGGCCTCTCGCACCGACGTCAGCGCGACGAAGGGAGCCACCTACGACGTCAAGACCAGGACGATCATCGGTGAATACAAGTGCGAATGACGGAGAGCGCCCGACGAGCCCGACGAGGCCGACGAGGCCAACGAGGGAAGAGGCGTTGAGCCGTGGCGCCGCTCGATGTGGCCGCGCACCGGCTCGTCATCGTCTCTCCTCACGCTGACGACGCCGTACTCTCGTGCGGAGCGCTTCGGTCGCGGCGGCAGGTGCTCGCGCTGAACCTCTTCGACGACTACGCAGGGCCGGCGACCAGTCCGGTCGCACGTTACCTCTTCTCGGCCTGGGGCGTCGCGGACGCCGCCGAGGCGCGTGCCGTCCGGGACGCGGAGGACGCCGCCGCATGTCGAGTCGTCGGCTTTGCTCGAACGTCGTCCGATCTCCTCGACGCGGCGTTTCGACGAGGCGGCTCGCGGCCTTTCGGCCACCTGACGCACGCCGACGAGGCCCTCGTGCCGGTCGTGACGCGTCTGATCCGCGACCAGCTCGAAGCCGCTGCCGAGCCCAGCATCGTCCTCGCGCCGCTCGGGATCGGTGAGCACGTCGACCATCTCATCGCACGCCAGGCAGCCCTCGTGCTGCGCGCCGAAGGCCAGCGCGTTGCCCTGTACGAGGACGTGCCCTACTGCCTCTTGCCCGACGCCGCCCGGGGCTCGGCGAGCGTGCCGCTCGAGGCTCGCCGAGTAGAGGTGGACGTCACGACGGGAATCGAGGGCTGGGTGCGCGGCGTCTTTTGCTACCGGTCACAGCTCCACCTGCTCTTCGGGTCGAGCGAGATCGAGCCTCTGCTGCGGGCACACGCCGTGGATCGGAGGCTCACGCTCTGGGACCTCGGGCCCGAGGCGGCGCCTTGATCACGGCGGAGCCGCGGGCGCAGCGCTGGACTGCGCGCCCCTGGGTCATCCACGAAGCGAAACAGACACTCCGCCTCGCGATCCCCATCGTCGGGACCGAGTTCCTCCTCCTCGCGCTCTCGATCGTCGACATCGGCTTCCTCGGGCGCTCGTCCTCGCTCGAGTTCGCCGGGGCATCACTGGCGCGCGCGCTCCATTTCGCTGCGCTCTCGTTCGGGATCGGCATGGTCGCGGCGCTCGAGCCCGTCATCGCCGGCGCCAGCGCCCGCGGCGACGAGCGCGCCACCTGGCGAGGGATTTCGGCCGCGCTCGTCCTGCTCGCTCCGGCGGCTTGCGGTATCACGCTGCTCTCCCTCGTCATCCTGGAAGTGAGTCGCGCGTTCGGCGTCGGAGACGACATCGCGACGCCGGCTCGCGCCTACCTCCTGGCCAGTGCGCCAACGACCTTCCTCTACCTCGCGTTCCTGGCGGTGAAGGTCGTCCTCCAGGCGCGCGGCCGCGCAGGTTTGGTCTTCGTCGCGGTGGCCGCCGTGAACGTCCTCAACTGGGCGGCCTGCGCCGCATTGACCGCGCCACACCCCGGCTCGTCCGCCGAGCTCCGGCTGACCGCCGGCACGGTCGCCGTGGTCCACGGATCCATGTTCCTCGTGCTCTTCGCCATCGGGCTGGCGGCATCCGGCGGCCATCGCCATCTCTTCCGCGAGAGTGTCGCGAGCATACGGACGGAGATCGCCCACCTCGCGCGGACGGGCGCGCTCGTCGGGCTCCAGATGATGGCCGAGGCGGGAGCCGCGACGATCATCGGAGCGTGGGTCGCCACCCGGGGGACTCGCGACAACAACGCCTTTCAGGCCGTCTCCGGCCTGTACGCCCTCGCGTTCATGCTCTCATTCGGGTTCGGTGACGCCGCAAGCCTTCGGGTCGGAAGCGCGCTCGGCCGCAGGGAGTCGCCGCGAAGAGCCGCTCTCGTCACGCTCGCGTTGAACACCGTCGTGGCGCTCGGGGCCTCTGCGACGTTCGCCCTTTTCGGGCCGGAGCTCGTGGCTCGCTTCACGAACGATCCGGAGGTCCTCCGACTCGGTACCACGCTCATCCGTCTTGCTGCGCTGACGCATCTCTTCAGTGCGACGCAGGTGGTCCTCTTCGGAGTGCTCCGCGGCGCGTCCGACATGCGTTTCATCTTCATGTGCGCGCTCGTGAGCCACGGCGCGGTCGCGCTGCCGGTGTCGCTGGCGCTCGGGACGTGGCTCGAGCTCGGCGCCGTCGGGGCCTGGCTCGGGATCGCCCTTGGACACGCGACCGCCAGCGTCGCCTTGTTCGTCCGTATGCTCTCGAAGACGGGCGCCCCCGCGCGCGCGGTTGCCGCTTGACGTCGGCGCGCACTCTCGAGGGGCGCCGAGGGAGCTACGAATGCGGTCGCGGGGGAGCTCCGCGCAGCTTGCGTTCGGCTGGGCGCTCGACGACGAAGTGGACCGAGATCGCGAGGAGGATGACCGCGACCAGGTAGAGGAGCGTGATCACGACGAGGCCGAGCGGCCTCAGCGCCTCGAACCCGACGAACATCGCCACGAGCACGACAGGGTGGAACAGGTAGACCGTGAAGCTGAGGTCGCCGAAGAAGTCCATCTTCGGCCCGCGAAGCGGCGCTGCCCATCGAGGTTGGAGCGCGAACCCGTACGTGATGAGAGCGAGCGCGGGCGAGAGGAGGCCCGTCTCGACGATCGCAAGGTGAACGTGCATCCGGATGATCGCTCCGACGGCACACAGCGCCACGCCGACGGCGATGAGCCGCGTGGCGAGCTGGTGTTCGCGTTCTTCCCTCGGGCGGTCGACGAACAGGATCGCCGCACACATACCGAGCATGAACTTCGGGAAGTTGACGAGCGGGTTGTATCGAAGGATGTGAGTCCACGGAAAGTCCACCTCGTCGGCGGTGCGCCAGTGGACGCCGCTTGGATCGAAATACGAATAGATGGCCCCCGCGACGATCGGAACGGCCCACAGCAGCGCCGACATGACGACGAGCTGGCGCTTCGACAACCGCATCAGCATCGGGAGGAGCCACGGAATCAAGAGGTAGAAGAAGGCCTCGACCGACAGGCTCCACCCGACGAAGTTCCACGCCAGCGCGGCGGACGGCACCCACGAGTGCAGGAGCAGCAGCGCGAGCCCCGCTTTGAAGCCCATCGAGGACAGCGAGAACGTCGGCTCTTGCGACTCCGTCCAGAAGTAGACCGGCGCGAGCAGGACGAGCGAACAGAGATAGGCAGGATAGAGCCGCGCGAACCGTGCTCGCCAGAAGCGCTTCGTGTCGAACGGCCTGTCCGGGTAGGCGTAGACGTACGCGAGTACGAAGCCCGACAGGATGAAGAAGAACTCGAGCCCGATGTGACCGAACTCGATCAGAGCTCGATACCAGTGAGGCGCCGTATCGGCGCTCTTGATCTGCAAGAGGCCGAGCTGATGGAACAAGACGACCGGGACGGCTGCAAAGCCGCGCAGCGAGGGGAGGCCCTCGAGGCGTGGCCGACGGCCGCTCTTCGTCTCCGGTGTGGCGGACGGAGTCGATGGGTTCGAGGTCATGGCGACATCTCGATGGTTTGATGAAGATGGGTGGCGCCGAGGGCCGCGAGCACACGTTCGTGGCTCCCCGGACATCGCAGCGTCTGGAGCATCGAGGTCTTCCTCCAGAAGAGCGCCGTCTCGCCATCGGGGCCTCCGGTGCTGCGCTTGCCGCCGGAGAACCCGCCGAACACGGGATTGGAGGTGTGTGCGACGTCGAACGAGACGGACCCCGTGCGGGATGTCGCCCCGAGGACCTTGCATCGGACATCGTCGTCCTCGGTCCAGACGGACACACGATTCTGAAAGGCAGACCGCTCCAGGATCTTGCACACGCCTTCGATCGGCGAGGGCCCGTCACATCGGATCAGCGTGAGCACTGGGCCGAGCTGCTCGACGTCGAACCACGTCGGCCAGTCCCCGGAGAGCGAGGACAGATCGCACGCGACGATGGTGGGCTCGAGATAGTCGGCGCCATCGGCTTCGAACCCCGCTCCGCCGTGTACGATCGTCGTGTACGTCGCGTACCGCTCGAGCAACCGCCGACGCGCCTCTCGGTCGATCGGCACCGCGTACCCCGAGCCTTCCCGGACCGGAACGGTGCGAGACGGAGCGAGCGTCGAGAGTGCGCCCTTGACGTGGTCGTAGACGGCGGGGTGACAGAAGATGCGCCGCGGCGAGATGCACGGCATCCCGCTGTAGTCGAACCCGCCGAGAGCCGACTGCACGGCGCCGTCGAGATCGCCGTCGCGCCATATGAGAATGCTGTCGACGGCTTCGAGCTCCAGGAACAGCTTCTTGTCATGGCTGCGCGCGAGCTCGGCCAGCGACCGCCCTGCCGTCGTGCCGCCGTAGAACACGATGGTGTCCGAGTGCGGCGAAGGCACGGCAACTGCCAGCGTGTGTCGCGCAGGTGCAACGACGAGCTCGACGATGTCGAGCGGCATGTCGAAGGCCTTCTTCGCTCGGTCGATGACGGAGATCATGAACGATGCGACCGCGCTCGGTCGGCTGCACCTGACCAGAACGCAGTTGCCGACGAGCAGGACCTCGAGCAACGGAATGAGGCCTACGGATGGGGCACGCGCCGGCGAGCTCAAGACGACGACACCGTCCGGGCGGTGGTGAAGGATCTCTCCGATAGGTTCACCCCGGTCGTCGAGGGCGACGACGGTCATCGAGCGCGCGTAGGCAGCGAGCCGCGACGGTGTCATCGATGCGATGCCGCTCTGCCTCTCGACGAGCCGGGACCCGCCATCGGCGACCAATGCTTGGGTGAGCTCCGCCTCGGATTGAGCGATCAGCCGAGCGCAATGTTCGACGAACGCCAGCCGTCGTGCGACACCGAGGTCGCGCCAGGAAGGCGAGGCTCGCCGCAGGCGCTCCAAGGCGGTCTCGACGACGTCCTGCGTGCCGGGAGTGTCGATCATGTGCTCTCCACATGGCGTCGGTTGCTCTTGCGAAGCGTGACCAGCGTTCGGAGCAAGAGCGCAGCGAGGATCGCGAGCGTCGAGGAATAGAGCAGCGACGCGGACTCGCGTGAATGGCCGAGGTGACCGGCAATCGAGAGGACGTGGCCGGGTAGGGGCAACCCGCCGAACGGGACCACATCGAGGAGTCTTCCCCCGAGCTCACACGCCAGAAAGAGCGCCATCGAATGGCGACCAGCGATGGCGAACGTGTCCAAGACCCAGGGGGACCACCCAGCGTCGCGAGCCCAGACGAAACACGCCAGCGTCAGGCTGGTGATCCCGAGGACCATCAGCGAATACGTGGGGGTGGTCACATAGCGATTCGGCGGTATGAACCACGCCGCCATCGATCCGAGCCAGAGGGCGATGCTGCCGAGCACCAAGATGCGCGCCAGCGCGTCCGAACGGGTGAGCGACGCGTCACGCAGCCAGCTGCCCGCGATGGTGCCGACCATGACCGCGAACATGGTGCCGATCGTGCTCACGACGCCGTCCGGATCCTGGATTCCCTGGTCGAGCGCGGACAGATGATTCGATCCGACGAGCATCCGGTCGAGGTGCGCCGCGATGTTCGTCGCCGGCTCGACCTGCCACGAGCCGGTGAGCACGAAGGTCCCGGCGTGCAAGAAAACACCGTGCGCCAACAGCGTCGCGATCGCGATGGCCGCGCGCGTCCGGAGCGAGGCAACCCGGCATACGTACGCGCCGACGACGATGGAGAGGCCGATCCGCTGGAGGATCCCGAACACGCGCAGATGCACGAACGCGTGGACGACCCGTTCGACGAAGGGCGTGCCCGGGGCCGCGCCTTCGACCGGAGATCCGATCGCGATCAAGAGGTTGGCGAGCAGCCCCACGCCGATCAGCAGGAGGCCGCGCGAGGCAGCGCCTCGGACCTTTGCGGCCGAGGTGCCGGCGGGCAACGCGAGCGCCAGTGACACGCCGACGACGAAGAGAAATGTTGCTGCGCCGTTGTCTGCGAAGTTCAGCCCGTTCCACGGCGCGTGCGAGAAGGGGCGATAGATGTCGTCCCACGACGCAGGATTGTTGACGAGCACGACGCTCAGGATCGCGCAGCCTCGGAACGCGTCCACGCCGTCGATCCGGTCGAGCGCCCGTGCGACCGGCGCGACCTTTCGGACCTTCGCCAGCGTCGCCCCGCTCGCGGGGGATTCGTCAACGGCCGCGCTCTCGGCCACGTTTCGCTCGAATGTGCTCAAACGCAGCCTCCATGGCTCTCCACCCCCTCTCGAGAAATGCGCGCGACACGCGCAGCTCCGAGGAGGCGATTCAGGGATTCAAGATGGTCATGAGCGCCGTCGCGACGGCGTCGCTCTCGTTCACCGCTCGGAGCGAGAGCACCGGTTCGATGCCGTTGTAGCCAAGCGCGCGGACCTGACGAATCGTCCGTCGTGTCTCGTCGCTTACGGCGAGTGAGCCGTTCCGCACCGCGGTGTACGCCGACGCACCGTCCGCCTTCGCGCCGAGGAAGAACGCCCGCTCCTTCACACGCCCGGCGATGTGGCAGCTCACGCAGTCGACGTTCGCGCTGCTGATGCCCGACAGAGGGTTCTCGAGATCGAAGGCTGTCTGGAAAGCGTCCTTGATCTCCGGCGCGGTCGCCTTCAAATCGAGGAGGACGTCTAGCTTCTGGACACTCGGGCTTTGCGGGCCGGCAATGAAGAACCCGGCGCCCGTGTCCGAGGTCTGCACGAACTGGGACGAGCCGTCTTCTCCTGCGTCGATGCTGGGAATGCGCTCGACCTCGAATGCTCCGCTGCTCGTGCGCGCGACCGAACCGAACGTCCATGTCGTGCCGCCGCCGACGGTGAACGTGACCTTCACGAGGTTGTCCTTGCCCGCGTGGTCCACGATGAGCTGCTCCAGCCGAGTCGCCGTCTTCCCGCGCAAGCCCTCCTCGATGAGCGTAGGGTGCACGCCTAGCGGCACGTCATGTGACCGTGTTCGCTCGGTCTGGAGCGATACCCATTCGGTGGCGAGCGTCGTGAACTCGGCCTCGGGGATCTCGTAGAGGAGATGAATTGCGTGGTCGAGCGCCGTGACGCCGGCCGTCGTGACCGCGATCGGCTGCGCGGCAAGGCGGATCTGCCGCTTGCACGCCGCCGCGTGGGTCGACAGCGCCCGAGCATCGGGAAAGCAGGGATCGATCCGGGCGGCGACGATCCGCCATCGTGCGAAGGCAGCCGCGGGATCGGCGGCGGTGGCGGCGGCGAGCGGTCGAATCGCGTCGAACTGCTCGTTCGACAACAACGGGCCACGCGAGGCGGCGCTCGAGAAGCTCAGGAGCGCATCGACGTCGTTCGGTGGCGGGAGCGGGAAGAGCACCGAGACGTCGTTCAATCCGATGGTCGCCGGCCGAAACGGCGGGGCGTGTTCGGATCCATCCCCCGCGTCGGAGCACGCGGGGACGACCATGGCGATCGCAACGGCGACACACAGCGTCTTCATCGGCTCCTCCGTACGCGGGGTGCGAGCCCACAGGCGACCTCGAGTGAGATCATGTTTTCTCCATGGCGCAATGGTCGGAGAGCCGAAGCTCCGTCCAGAGCAGGCTGAGGCGATTGCCCAGCGCTCGTGGCCCGTCGAAGCGAACCCGGCGCGGCTCACCTCGGAGATTCATGATGTATTCGAAGCAGTCCTCGCCCTTCGCGCAGGACACGAAGTCTCGGGCAGTCATGGTCGTGTGCGTCGAAGGCTCACCGTCGTAAGCACGAACCAGATCGACGTCGTCGCTCCGTACGAAGAGCCACCAGTCGCTCGGCGGCGCGTCGCCGTCCGTGATCGTCCAGCGGTGAGCTCCTTCGATGAACCGAAGGAACGGGCGTTTCGCGCGAAGCCGATCGCGCACGTGCTCCATGCAGTCGTCGATCGCATCGATCGCGTCGATCGCGTCGATCGCGTCGAAGGACTTCGGCTGCGCAGGGACCTTCGCCGCCGCTCGTGCCCTGTGTTCCTCGGCGACCTTCAAGATCTTCGCCTTCGCTGCCGCCCAGCCAGGATCGAAGGCGGCGATCTCTCGGGCGATCCGCTCGTAGAGCGCCGTCCGCTCGTCCGCTGGCATCCGCCGAAGCGCTGCAATGCGCGCGACCCATGTATCCGGGTCGAGGCCGTCGACGAAGCAGTCCTCCGGAAGGGGCAGCTCGGCCATCCCCGCGATGCGGTGGCAGAGGACGAGACATCCGGCCATGGCAGCCTCGAGGGCCACACGGCCGAACGTCTCGGGACAGGTCGACGGCATCAGCAGGACGTCCGTACGCTGGTAGAGCGGCGCCATATCGCTCACAGGCGCGACGATCTCCACGTTCGCGGCTTCGAGGCCGCGGACCGGCACGCTTCGCCCGAGCTGAACGACGAACGTCTCGTCGGGCATCCGCGAGACGATCTCGCGAAACACGTCGCCGCCCTTCATCCGGTCGGGGTTGACGATCGTGACGGCCTCGCGCCGCGAGGGGGCTGCACGAGCCGCGAGCGACATGAGCGGGTAGAGACGCACCTTGTTCGTCTCGTGCGGCAGCTGCCGGAGCTGCCAGTCGCTGCAACAGACCGTGAGCGGGGCGGACACGCAGTCCCCCAGCAAGTTGGGGTCGACCGACGCGACGTAGACGATCTTGTCGATGAACGGAAAGAGGACGCGGTCGACCGCGACGTTCTTGATCGTCCGGAAGACGAACAACTGCTGCAGGAGGATGAGATCGGCGGAGGCCGCTGCACGCTCGACCTGCCCGAAGTACTCGGCGTGAGGCACGCGGCGAACCGCGATCCCATCCACCACAGTGGTCCGCGCGCTCTCCTCGCCCCGATCGACCGCGAGCGTGAGCACCTCGATCGAGGAGACGTCGCCTCGCAAGGCGAGCAAGATTTCGTGGAGTGTCTTCTCCGCTCCGCCCGGAAAGGGCAGGTACTCGGGGCAGACGGCCAGCAGCTTCAAGACCCCTCCTCGCGTTACGTGGGCTCTTACGGGATCGACTTCAGGGTATCCGCGAGCGCGTCGGTGAACCCCTGAAGCTGCGCTTTCTCGATCGTGTAAGCAGGTGTCAAGATCAGCGACTCACCGGTCAATCCACCGGTGAGGACGATGTATCCGCGGCTCAGCATCTTGCGTGTGACCGCGAGCGCGACACTCGCGCTGCGCAGCGGAATGCCGACATGCAGGCCCGATACGTGGGCATCGATCCCTGCGTCCGACAACGCCTGCTTCCACCAGCGACCGAGCTCCCTCACGCGGTGCAGGAGGCCCCGCTCTTCGATGGTCGACAACGTCGTCAGGACGGCCTGGGCAGCGAGCGGCGACGCGAAGTGAGTGGCGGTATGGATGTAGCTCCCGCCGTGCCGGCCCCAGGCTGCCATCACGTCGGCCGTTCCAAGGCAAGCCGAGACGGGAAAGCCGCCTCCGATGGCCTTTCCGATGCAGACGAGATCCGGTTCGACCGTTGCAGCCGCGAGCCACTGACCGGTGCGCCCGCCGCCGGTGAGGATCTCGTCGGTGATGAGCAGCGTGTCGTAGTCGGTGCACAGCTTTCGAAGCGCACCGAGGAAACCCGACGGAGGACCGAAGCCGCCGCCTCGGCCGAGGAGCGGCTCGACGATGACGGCACCGATGGCTCGCGTCTTCAACGCGTCCTGTACGGCAGAGAGCGAGGCGTCGAGCTCGCTCTCCGTCCGCGGATAGGGCGCGAAGCGAACGTGCCTGGAGATCGACTCCGTGAATGGGTCGCGCATCTTCGGGGACAGGCCGCACACGGCGAGGGGCCCATGAGCCAGGCCGTGATACGACGCGTGGAACGCCACGACGCCGGGGCGACCGGTCGCGAGCTCCGCGGACTTGAGCGCGATCCCGACGGCGTCCGAGCCCGAAGACGCCACCATGACGCGGAAGCTCGGCCGACCGAAGACGTCGACGAGCTTCCGCAGCGCTTCGACCTTCACCTCCGACGGAAATACGTCACCGAGCGCCATCGGCAAGCGCATCATCTGACGGTGCAGCGCCGTCGTCAGCGCTTCGAAGCCGTACCCGAGCGCAAGCGCGCCGAAGCCGGCGACCATGTCGACGTAGCGATTGCCGTCCACGCACTCGACGACGGACCCCAGGCCTCGCTCGTAGACGATGACGCTGTGCTCCTCGCCGGACAGCTCCTGCCGTGTCTCTCGACGGGCTTCGAAGGAGGGCAGCTCGAGCTCGGCCTGCTGGTCGCCCAGCGCGCGCGAACGCGGGCCGGGCGGAGGCACGACGATGCTCGGGACGGTCCAGCTGCGTGATTCGGGCTCAGACACGACGAGTTCGGGCACGATGTTTCCTCCGTCCCTCGAGCGGGATGTTGCCGATGGTCGCTATTGGGCGTCGCTCGCATCGCCGGCGTCGTCCGCGCCGGCATCGTCGGGGCCTCCGGGATCCTGCAGCTCCACGGTCACCGGCGCGTTCGTGCCGGTGGTGACCGTGATCGGAGCGACCCCGATCGGGTCGTTCGGCCGCGGGAACTCGTAGCCAGGACGCGAGACCTCGCCCCACCAGGCGACGACGACGCCTTCGCCGATGTCGACGGCGGGATCCTCGAACGCGACCGAACCGGGGAAGGCGGGCGCCGGAACGAACGAAAGCCCCATGATCTCCGGACCGGCGGGGCCGGGCGGGAACTCCTTGAGCACGGCGATGTTCAAGCCGGGCTCCGACGCCTGAACGACCGTCGTGCCATTGTACGTCGCCGTCCCGGTCACGCGTCCGGTCGGGAGTGCTCCATCTCCCGCGTCCAGCGGGATCTCGGTCACATCGGGTTCCGCATCCGGCGCGGCCGTCGCCGGGGCCCCTCCATCGTCGCTACAGGCGAGGATTGTCAGGGACGCGATGGCGATTCCAAACAATCCAGCAGCGCTCAACCCGACCCAACGAGAACGCTTCATTGGTAACTCCACATCGGTTGCCGAGAGGAATGCGCCGCGCACGAGAAGCGAGCGCATACTTCTCCAAAGAAGTCGGGAGATGACATTGGCAATGATGATTCGTCAAGGCTCAGCTCATGCATTCGTGACGATTGCGCATATCGCGAAATGGGCGTTTGCACGCCTTGCGAAAGGGGTTGCGCTGTTTGCGCAACACGAACATCGCCGGGGCGAAAGTCGTGGAGTTCGCTATAAGCTTCGCTTCGCATCATGAGCTCTCGCTACGTGCGCGCCTGCGCTGGTGCTCGATCCTCAGCGTCGAGCTCACGCAAAGTGTCCGACATGGCTCGAAGCTAGGCTTGCGAAGGAAGTACTGTCGCGGGGGGATCGATGCTCGTTGGCAAGTTCATCTACATGGCGCTCGGTCTCTTGAGCCAGCTGGCAAGCTTCAAGTGGCCCTTTCGCCGCTTCGCAAAGCCGAAAGTGATCTGGCTCGACGTCGCTGTGTACGCGTGGGTGCTGGTCGCCGAGCTCGTGACCGCGCAGATCACGACGCCCGTCGGAGAGTGGATCGGTCGCCACGCCCCCGCGCTGAGCTCCGTATTGAACTGGCTGTCCACTCACTTGCCCTGGCCGATCGCCCTGCTTCTCTTTCTCGCAGCCGTCGACTTCAGCCAGTACTGGATGCATCGCTTGATGCATTCACGATGGATCTGGCACCACCATGCGTTGCATCACTCGGTGGAGAACATGTACTGGCTCGCCGGCCTCCGAGCGAGCCCGGTGCACGTCTTCCTCTTCGCGCTGCCGTTCGTCTTCCTCGACCTCGTGCTCCCGCTCCCGGGGCTCGCCGCGCCGGTGGGCGGCATCATGGCGATGAGCGTGCAGCACTTGATCCATTCCAACCTGTCGTGGCGCTTCGGGCCGCTCGAATGGATCCTCGTGACGCCGCGCTACCATCTCGTCCACCACGCCGCCGATCCGAAGCTCAATAACTCCAACTTCGGCCTCATCTTCACCATCTGGGATCGAATGTTCGGGACGTACACGGCGCCTGAATCGGTGGGGGCCGACTTCCCGCTCGGATTGAACTATCCAATCCCTTTCTCTCGACTCCTCCTCGGCTTGCCGCCAGAACGGGGCGAGCGGGGCGAGCGGGGCGAGCGGGGCACGGGGGCACGCTCGTGACGATGCTCGCGACGCACATCCCGAAGGCGCGGGGGAGGTTCGCCGAATGGAGCACGCTCGTGACGGGCGCGGCCGGCGGCATCGGGAGCGCCGTGGCACGACGACTGGCCGACGAGGGGGCGCTCGTTGCTGTGACCGACGTGGACGCGGACGCGGCGGAGTCCGTCGCAGAGGAGATCCGACGGGCAGGTGGCCGTGCGCAGGCATTCGGGCTCGACGTCTCGGACCCGGCCTGCGTGGAGAGCGTCTTCGACGCGGCGGAGAACGCGCTGGGTGCGCTCCGCGTCTTCGCCCACGTGGCAGCCGTCTTCGACGCTCAGCCCTTGCTCGCGACGCCCGACGACGACGTCGAGCGGTTCCTCTCGGTCAACGTCCGCGGTGCCTTTCATTGTCTCCGGGCCGCGGGGCGACGCATGGCCGAGCGGCGCGCCGGAGCGATCGTGACGGTCGCCTCGCAGAGCGCCAAGGTCATTCGAAAGGATCAGTCGCTCTACGGCGCCACGAAGGCTGCATCGTCCTATCTCACGAAGGCGCTCGGGCTCGAGCTCGCCGCGCAAGGCGTTCGTTGCAACGTGGTGCATCCCGGCGTCACCGCTACGCCCATGTCGCACCGGATCTGGTCCGCCGGGCGCGGCTCGGCGGAGGGTCACGTGCGCGGCAATCTCGACCGCTTCCGTGTGGGGATCCCGCTCCAGAAGGTAGCGGCCGCGGACGAAGTTGCAGCTGCCGTCGCCTTCCTGGCGTCCGACGACGCGAGACACATCACGATGCAGGACATCGTCGTCGATGGCGGATCCGCGCTCATCGCGTGAACGAACACATCCAGAGGTTTCCATGAAGATCATTCGCGCGAGCCTTCACGAAGTGACGAACACGCTGATCAACCCGTTCCGGGCGAGCTCTCATTCGACACAGGAGCTCCATCACATCCTCGTGCGGCTCGAGGACGAGAGCGGGGCCGTCGGGTGGGGGGAGTCGGCGACGCTCGAGGACCCTTACTACCTCGGTGAGACGACCGAGACTGCCTGGCACATCCTGCGCGACTTCTGCCTGCCTCGCGTGCTCGGAAAGTCCTGGCGATCCATCGAGGACTTCGTCGGACTGTACGCGCTGGTGAAGGGCAACACGTTCGCAAAGAGCGGGATCGAGATGGCCGCATGGGACCTGCTCGGCCGCGCCCAGGGCACGAGCGTCGCCGAGCTTCTCTGCGGCACGCGGACCGAGATCGAGTCCGGCGTGAGCCTGGGGATCGAGGCCGATGGTGATCGCCTGCTCGACCTCGTCGGACGATACCTGTCCGAGGGATACCGCCGGGTGAAGGTCAAGATCGCGCCCGGAATGGATGTCTCCGTCGTCGAGCGTGTTCGGAACGCGTTCCCCGACGTGCCCCTGATGGTCGACGCAAACGCGGCGTACACGCTCGACGACGTGGCGCACCTGCAGCGGCTCGATGCGTTCGACTTGCTGATGATCGAGCAACCGCTCGACTACGCCGACATCCGTGACCACGCCCGTCTCCAGCGCGAGCTACGCACGCGGGTGTGTCTCGACGAGAGCCTCCGCTCTGCACGTCAGACCGCGGACGCCCTCGAGCTGGGAAGCTGCAAGGTCGTCAACGTGAAGGTCGCGCGGCTCGGCGGTTTGCTCGAGGCAAAGCGCGTCCACGACGTCTGTCACGCGCAGGGCGTCCCGGTCTGGTGCGGTGGGATGCACGACTTCGGCATCGGGCGCGCCGCAAACATCGCCCTCGCGAGCCTCCCGGGATTTTCGATCCCGGGCGATGTCTCCGGGTTCGACAAGTACTTCGTAGAGGACATCGTCGAGCCGCCGATCGTCGCACGCGCCGGCGCCATCCGCGTCCCCTTCGATCGGCCCGGCCTCGGCTACGAACCCGCGCTCGACCGCATCGAGCGGCGGACCATCCGTACGCACGTCGTCTCGTGATCGAGACTCCACCGAGGCTCGCACGCTCGCTCTCTTAGTCCCGCCTGCGGGGTCCTTCTCTCGAGACGATGAGGACGCCTCGAGAGAAGAAGCCACAGCGTCGGCTCAGTAGGACCAGGGGAACTTCGAGAAATCGCGCTTTCGCTTCTCCACGAACGCTTCGCGGCCCTCTTTCGCCTCCTCGGTCGCGTACGCGAGGCGGTTCGCTTCGCCGGCGAAGATCTGCTGTCCGACCATGCCGTCGTCCGGGAGGTTGAATCCGTACTTCAGCATCTTGATCGCCGTGGGGCTCTTCGTGTTGATCTCACGCGCCCACTCGAGCGCGAAGCTCTCGAGCTCGGCGTGCGCGACGGCCGCGTTCACCATCCCCATCGCGGCGGCCTCCGTGGCGGAGTAGGTGCGCCCGCAGAAGAAGATCTCACGCGCCTTCTTCTGACCCACTTGACGGGCGAGGAGCGCAGCTCCGTAGCCGCTGTCGAAGCTGGCGACGTCGGCGTCCGTCTGGAGGAATCTCGCATGCTCGATGCTCGCGATCGTGAGATCGCAAACCACGTGGAGACTATGACCGCCCCCGACCGCCCATCCGGGGACGACGGCGATCACGACCTTGGGTAGGAAGCGGATCTGTCGCTGGACCTCGAGGATGTGGAGGCGTCCGAGCCCGGCGGGATCGGGGCCGGCTCCCGGCCCTTCATACTTGTAACCGTCTTTTCCCCGAACCCGCTGGTCACCACCCGAACAGAAGGCCCATCCGCCGTCCTTCGACGAAGGTCCATTGCCCGTGATGAGGACGCAGCCGACATCCGTGAGAAATCGCGTGTAGTCGAGCGCTGTGGACAGCTCGTCGACCGTCTCGGGCCTGAACGCATTTCGCACCTCCGGACGATTGAAGGCGATGCGGACCGTCCCGTGCTCCTTCGAGCGGTGGAAGGTGATGTCCTTGAAGTCGAATCGCTCGATGGAATCCCAGCGGGATGCGTCGAAGATGGCAGAAACTCGCGACTCTTTCCTATCCATGCGCCGACTCACTTTCGCTGTTCGAGACACTCCGAAACCGACCACCGGTGCTCGGTCTCGGGATCGAACGAGGACACACCCGCCGCCGCCTTCGTTCGGAGAGACTTCGTCTCTAGTGGAATCCCGCTCTCACCTAGGCAAAGGCGATTCGAGGATATGGTCCCAAGGACGTACGGTCAATGACTGCTCGGGGCGAGCTTCGCAGTGACGGCTCGCCAGAGACGGTCGTATTCGACCACGGCTCCGTTGGGCGCGACCTGGACCTCGATGATCGTGCACCGAGCGCTCGCATAGGCACGCTCTAGAGCAGTGCTCAGCTCGATTCGCGTGGAGACGTTCGCATAGTCGTGCGCGAATAGCGCAGCTGCGTGCTCGAAACGGATCGAATGCGGCGTACAGATATGTCCGATTGTTCGTCGGTACAAATCACCGTCGCGGGAGGCTGGCTCGCGTGCGCCGCGCCCCAACGGGAGCTGGTCGAAGATGCGACCACCGCCGTTCTGTACGACGACGACGACGAACGGGTGGGCGAGATCGCGCGCGAGCATCAGCGAGGACAGATCGTGGAGGAGGCTCACGTCCCCGACGTAGAGCGTGAAGGGCCGCGCGAGCGCCTGGGCCGCCCCGACACTCCCGGCAACCAGACCGTCGATCCCGTTGACCCCGCGCTGGCAGAGCACGGTCACGTCGGCATCTCTCCGGCGGGCAAACGCCTCGGCTGTGCGGATGGGAAGGCTGTTGCCGAGCATGAGGGCCGAACCGTTGGGAAGCGACTCCGTCACGATCCTCGCGCAGTGCCCTTCCGTGAGCTCTGGCTGGGTGGACAGCAGCTCGTCAATCGCCTCTCGGTAGCTCGCACCGGCGCGCGCAAACACTTCTTCCCACGCCGTCGGCGGCGTCCGCCGCGGCGGCAGCAGCTGCACGAGAGCTGGCACGACCTCATTCAGGTCGCCGAACACGAGATGTGACCCCATGCTCGCCGGATCGATCCATCCATGCTGCGAGAGGATCACGCGCTCGGCGTTCGGATGCGTTTCCGCATAGAGCTCCCAGCTCGTCGATGTGGGCGATGCGCCGAGGTGCACGATCAAATCGGGCGTGCAGCTACGTCGGAACGAGGGAACGCGGAGGACCGCATCGAAGCCGTCGCACACGACGACCTCCGACGGGGCCCGTCCGAGCCGAAGCTGACTGGGCAGCTCCGACAGCAGAGGGAAGCCCGTGCGGCGCGCCAGCTCGAACACCGCGTGTCGGGCTCGGAACGATGCCGGGAGAGGACCACACACGAGCAAGCCGCGCTCGGCATTGGCGCAGCGCTCGGCCAGTTGGCCGAGCTCGGCGCCGTTGGGCAGCGAGCGCGGGACCGTCACCTGGGTGATCGGTCGAGCACGGACGCGCGCGACCTCCGCTGCGAGCGACCGCCCGGCCTCGCTCGTCGCCTCCGTGATCGGCTCGAGCGGTTTCCGTGCGCGAGCATTGATGTGGACGGCGCCGGCGACGGGGTATCTCGACGCGACATGCGCCTGTACGGCGGTTCGACGGAGCGCGCGCAGCGAGAGGGCGGCACCGTCCGGTGCTCCAAGCTCGAAGAAGCCACGAACATGCTCGCCGAAGAGCTTGGTCTGATCGATCGTCTGCGCGGCGCCACAATGGATCGATTCGAGAGGCCGGTCTGCGGTGAGCACGATGAGCGGAAGCCCGCTCGCATTCGCTTCGATGATGGCTGGGAAGTAGTGCGCGGCCGCCGTTCCCGAGGTGCACAGAAGCAGCGACGGCTGGCCCGTGGCGCGCGCCTGACCGAGTGCCACGAACGACGCCGCGCGCTCGTCGATGACATCGTGGAGGCGCAGGCGTGGCTCGCGCAGGGCCGCAGCCACGAACGGCGTCGACCGGGAGCCGGGGCTCATCACGATGTCGCGGACCCCTGCATCGGCGAGGCTCGAGAGCAAGAGCGAGGACCATTCACTCAGGAGGTTCTCGGCCGCGTTCATGGTCGTCGATCGTCGAATCCTATCGGCACGCCGCGCCCCCTGGTCCGCCCGTCACTTTCCGCTCCAGGGATCGGACTTGTCGAGGCCGAGCCGGCTCGGTCCCCGCTTCTCGGGTGCGGGAGGGGCCCCCATCGGCGCCGACTCGAACGTCGCTGGCGGCGGCGGGGGGATGGCGCTCTTCGGAGCCGCCGCATCGCCGTTCTTCGGCGGCGACCATGCTGCTGCGACCGTCACCGCTCTCGACCCCGTCTTCGCGTTCGACACGACGGGGGCCGACGCCTTGTCGAGGACCACCGCGAGCGTGACATCGTGGGCAAACGTGACGGTCTCCGTCTTCGACACGTGACCGGCAGCCTCGAAGCGGAGTTGATGCTCGCGCGCGTCCTTCGGGACCTTGATGTGGAGCGGCAAGCGTTGCGGGGACGCGCCGTCGACCGAGACGAGCGCGTCCGCCGGCGTCGCCGTCACGCGCAGTCCCACCTCGGTGGCTTCCGCGGGCAGGGCGCTCGTCGCAGGCAGCGCGCCCGTGACGTCGGCGAAGCTCGCCTTGCCGTTGTTCCACGCCATGACGATCGCCGTGACGAGCAGGACGCCGACGACGCCGACGCCGGCAAGTGCCGCGAGCGAACGACGCGGGCGAGCCGGACGATCGACGGAGAGCTCCGTGCTCTCGATGGGCATGCTGGGGGCCGAACCCGTTCGGAGCGACGTCGGGCGGCCGGTGACGCCGCTCCTGGGCGCTTCGTCGACCGCGACGGGAGGCGGCGTACCTCCAGACGACGGCGCCGAGGGCGGCATGGTGCCGGAACCATGTCCCCGGGACGGCGGAGTCAGCGAGAACGGCGTGGCTCCAGACGCCATCGAGTCCGGGGCCGGGAGCGTTCTCAGCTCGACCGACGGACGCGTGTGGAGCATCGCCAGCTGCGACTCGATGATCGCTCGGATCTCGGCGCGTTTGTCTTTGAAGAGCTCGCCGACGACGTGCGGGAGCTTGCGGCGCGCCTGGACGATTTCGTTCGCGTCCGTCAGGTACTGCTCGATCGCCTCCCGCATCTGCTCCGCCGTCTCGAAGCGCTCTTCGACGCGTCCGAGCGCCTTCTGGCAGATGGCGTCGATGGCATCGGGCACCGTCGCGTCGAACGCCTTCGGCGACCGCGGGATGTCGCCCGCGATCAGGGCCTGGAGGATCTGGACCTCGTCCAAGTCCTTCCACAGCCGTCGGCCCGCAGCGATCTCCCAGAGGATGACGCCCGCAGCGAAGATGTCCGCGCGGCGATCGAGCTCGCGCCCCAACGCCTGCTCGGGCGCCATGTACCGTACCTTGCCCTTGACGACTCCCTGCCTCGTCTCGGACGCACGGCCGCTGGCCTTCGCGATGCCGAAGTCGACGACCTTCACTTGCCCTTCGTACGTGACGAAGACGTTGTGCGGGGTGACGTCGCGGTGAACGATGTTCAGCTTCGTACCGTCGTAGTCCGTCAGCTCGTGCGCATGGTGGAGCCCCGCGAGGACGTCCATCAGCACGAGATACTGCATCTCCTTGGTCAGCTGCGCGGGCGCGTCTGCCTTTGCGGCGCGGTGCTGGATACGATGGAAGGGCTGCCCGTCGAGGTACTCCATCGCGATGAAGTACCGCTCGTCGACCTCGTCGATTTCGTTCGTCTGAACGACATTCGGATGATTCAGACGCGCCGCGATGCGGGCTTCGTCGACGAGCATCGAAATGAACTCGGGCTGCTCGGCGAGGTTGGCTCGCAACCGCTTCACGACCGTGAGCTTGCTGAATCCCGATCCGAGTGGACCGGCTTGCACGGCGAGGAACACGTCCGCCATGCCGCCGTGTCCGAGCTCCGCGATCAGGCGATACTTGCCGAACGACGCCTCTGCCATGAGCGAATTGGAGATCATACCTGCCCGGCATCGGGTTGTAAGTCTTTCGTAAGTTCCCTTTCGTTCACGATTGTGCGTCAGGCCCGCCCCGCCCCGCGCTCACCTGGCCGTAACTCTCAATCGTCTAGCCCTCGAACGGCCTAAAGCTGCGACTGGTGGCGCGAAACCGAGGGCGTCGACGCGTCGGGTCGAACCCGGCGAGCTCTCTTGCAGCGGTTGCAGCGGCAATCGTCCGCCAATGCTTCAAACGAGCTCCGTCGGGTTGTTTCAGTTGCGCGAGTTTCTGCGCAACACGTCGGGGCGCCGATGACGACGCGCCCAATTCAGTAGCGCGAGTTTCTGCGCAACACGTTGGCGCGCCGATGACGACGCGCCCAACGGGAACGGCGAGCCTCCCAGCACGTCACCGACGAGGGACCGGCTTCAGATCGTCACGCCGAGCGCGCGCAGGATCGGGTGCATCTTCGCGGCGGTCTCCTTGTACTCGGACTCCGGGTCGGACTTTCCGACGATCCCCGCGCCAGCAAAGACGAAGACCTTCTTCGGTGTCACGACACCACACCGGATCGCCACAGCGAACTCCGCGTCGCCCTCTGCGTCGAACCACCCGAGCGTGCCCGTGTACCACCCGCGCTCGAGCGGCTCGTTCGTGCGAATCCACTCTGCCGCGCCCCGCGAAGGGAAGCCACCGACGGCGGGCGTCGGGTGGAGCGCCGAGAGGATGTCGAAGGGATGGGTCTCCGAACGGAGCTCCGCCGTGATCGGTGTCTGGAGGTGAACGAGGTTGCGGACTCGACGGACCTGCGGCGTGGAGCTGAACTCGACGCCCCTCGACAGCGGACGGAGCTCGTCGTGGATACGTTGCACGACGAGCGCGTGCTCCTCGAGGTCCTTCGTGCTTCGCAGCAGCGCCTCGGACTCGTCGCTGTAGTCTCGCGTCGGATCGTCCGCTACGCGCGTCGTTCCGGCGAGCGCGTGCGTGGTGAGCTTCGAGCCCTGCTTGCGGAACAGCGTCTCCGGCGTCGCGCCGAGAAACGTCG
>JAFAER010000224.1 GCA_023423895.1 Pseudomonadota bacterium | reverse complement strand
TCGGACTCGTCGCTGTAGTCTCGCGTCGGATCGTCCGCTACGCGCGTCGTTCCGGCGAGCGCGTGCGTGGTGAGCTTCGAGCCCTGCTTGCGGAACAGCGTCTCCGGCGTCGCGCCGAGAAACGTCGACTCCTCGCGCCGTACCGCGAAGTGGGTACAGTCCGGGTATGCCGCCGAGAGCCGGGCAATGAAGCCGGTGTCTTCGAGCTTGCGATCGAGGTCGACGACGCATCGCCGCGCCGCGACGATCTTGCTGTACTCGCCGGAACGAATCGCGGCGAGGATCGCGTTGATGTGAGCGGTCCACTCCGCGAGGGAGACGTGGTGCACCGCCGAAGCGGGGATCTCGAGATGCTGGATGAGCGAGGTCGGAGCCTCCGTGCTCAGCTGCTTCAACAGCCGCTCCGTCGTCTTGATCACGCTCGCGACGATCGATTCATCCGCAAGCTCGATGTCGCGGAGCGCGATGCTCAGAAACGAAGTTTCGCCGCAGCGGTAGTAGGTCCAACGCGCCAGCGTGAAGGTGTCCTCGGCAAAGTCCTGCCAGGGCTCGTGCAAGGGCACTCCGGGCGCGAAGGCGATCCCCCCGAAGAGCACCGGCCGCACGGGGACGCTCTCCTCGCTGTTCACGACGTGGAGGCGCGACCAGAAGTCGGCTGCGAGCGCGCGCAGTCGGGGCAAGCGATCCTCTCCCGACGCCGCGAGCGTGATCGCTGCACCTCCACCCGCGATGCGGAGGTTCGACGACCGCCAGAGAAAGCCGACCTCACGCGGAACGAGACGAAGGAATCTCTCCAGCGAATCCGCCGGAGCCGGGATCATTACGACGAGGATATCGCGACCGGCGGGCAGCTTTTGCAGGAGCGTGTGCTCGAGAAAGCCAAGCTCGCGCTGCGAAGTCGGCTCGTCGTCATCCTCATCGTGGGAGAATCGCGGGAGGCTCGACACTACCTTGCGACCTTAACAGGGATGACTGGGCAGTGACAGGGGCGACCCTCTTGGCACGTGTGCGTGACGTCCGCGGGCGTCGTGGGCCCCTGCACCGGAGGGAGATCGCTCGGGAGCTCGGACGGAGAGCTCCCGAGCTTCGGCAATCCTTCAGGCGAGGCGTTGGCAAGGCCGCCTCGCCTCGCGGAGAGCGCCGAAAGCGCCAGTTGCATCTCGAGGGCGCTTCGGAACCGGCGGCTCGGCTCCTTCTCCAGTGCGCGTCGAACGATGGCGTCGAGCGCGACGGGGATTTCCGGAAGAAGCGTCGCCATCGGGGGAGGCGGGGCCAGCAGGATGTTGCTGGCGACCATCTGGGGATTCGTGTCGTCGAACGGATGCTGCCCCGTGAGTGCCTCGAACATGACGACACCCACGCTGAATAGATCCGACTGCACCCCGGCGCCTTCACCACAAATTTGCTCCGGAGACATGTAATGAAGCGTCCCGCACGCCTTCCCAGTGGCGGTGATTCTTCGCCAGAGCTGACCGGAGAGGTCGAGCGCAAACCCGAAGTCGAGCAGCTTCACGAGCGGTGCGCAGCTCACCCTTGCGACGAGGAAGATGTTCGCCGGTTTCAGATCGCGATGGACGATACCGGCCATGTGCGCGAGGTGCAGTCCGGAGAGGAGCTGCTGGAACAGGTCGACAACTTCTCGAACGACGAGCCGTCGCACCCTCGCGATCCTCTCCTGGAGCGTCTCCCCTTTCAGGAGCTCGAGGACGAGGTAGAGCTGTCCGTTCTCCATTTGGCCGACGTCGTAGAGGTCACGGATGTTGGGGTGATGAAGCGATGCGATCGCGCGAGCCTCGCGACGCAGGCGCGCGATAGCCTCTCCGCTCGCGCCGCCGACGCCCACCTTGATCGCGACGCGCCGACCGAGCCGGAGATTCTCCGCTTCGAAGACATCACCGACGCCGCCGCTGCCGAGGTGCTCCACGATCCGGTACTTCCCGTCGAGCACGGTGCCGAGAAGGGGATGTCGGAAGGTCGGAGTGGGCCTGGCGCTTCTCGGGACCGACCGCGCTTTGGCGGTGCGACGATGAATGTGGGGGTCGAGCGGCTTGCCCGTCACCACGCAGAACCTGCCCCCGAGATCATGAGGGTTTCCGCAGTGAGGACACCAGACGATCCCTCTCGTCACGGTTCGCCGCCTTCCGTCCGTGCCAGTCCGTGAGGCATGCCCGTGTCTCCCGTCCCTCGCTCTCGAGTCGTGCCCGTCTTGCCAAGTGGCAAGTAGAGTGAGCCGCAACCGAGCCGTCGGCTATTGCACGATCTGCTTCGTGAAGGACCTTGACCAGCTCGCTGCAAAACGGGGGCCTCGCACGTCCACCTGTCAGAGGTCGTGTTTCCGAATGAGTCGATAGATGTAGGTTCGATCGACCTCCGCCTCGCGAGCGGCCGCCGCGACATTTCGATCATGGCGGAGGAGCAAGCGACGCACGTACTCGCGTTCGCCGCTGTCGATCCACGCTTCCCGAAAGTCCTTGTATGCCGTCTCGAACAGGCGCGGATCATCCGGCCGAAATCCACCAACGGCGGCCTCCGGGGTAACGGCCGCCGTCAGTTCCAGGGCGGTGGCCGTGGCCTTGGCGGAGGGAAGGGCCTGCATCTCGGAGGGCGAGCCCTTCGAGACCATTGCGAGCGCTTCGTTCGGGCCGAAGGCTCGGACGCGGTCGACGAAGTTTCTCAGCTCGCGGACGTTGCCGCGCCACGGCCGGCTCACGATCTCGCGGAGCAGCTCCGGGGCGATGCGGAGCGAAGCGCCGCCGGCGCGGAGGAAGGTGTTCACGAGCAGCTCGATGTCGTCGCGACGCTCCCGGAGCGGTGGCACCTCGACCGGAATGACCGAGAGCCGGAAGTAGAGGTCCTCTCGGAACTCTCCTGTGCCAATCATCTTCACGAGATCGCGGTGCGTCGCCGAGATGAACCGCACGTCGACATCGCGGTGAGTCGCCTCGCCAAGGCGACGGACCGTCCGTGACTCGAGGACTCGCAGCAGCTTCGGCTGCATCGAGATCGGGAGCTCGCCGATCTCGTCGAGGAACACCGTCCCCCCGTCCGCCATCTCGATCGCCCCGATGCGGCTGCCGGAAGCGCCCGTGAAGGCGCCCTTCGCATGGCCGAAGAGCTCCGCGTCGAGGAGTGTCTCCGGTAGCGCCGCGCAGTCGACCACGACGAAGGGCTGCTTCGCGCGCGGGGATGCGTCGTGGATCCCTCGTGCCACGAGCTCCTTGCCCGTGCCCGTCTCGCCCTGCACGAGCACCGACGCATCCATCGAGGCGATGCGCGCGAGCGTCGCGAAGAGCTCGCGCATCGGAACACTGGCCCCGACCAGCTTCCCAAACGAGTCGGTCGGCCAGATCTCGACGGCGCGTTTGCGCTCGGGGTCGTAGTCGACGCCGAGCTCGATCTCGCCCAGCCGGATCCTGCCCTTGTCCGGGACGCGGGCCCCCGAAATGCGCAGTCCGTCGACGAGCGTGCCGTTACGGCTACCGAGATCGCGGATCCAGAGCCCGTCCTGCCGCGCGTCGAGCTCGGCGTGCACCCGGGACACCGTCGAGTCCTGGATGACGATGCCCGATCCTGGAGCGGACCCCACGACCACCCGGCCGTCGACGCTCTTCACGTGCGTCCCTCCGGCGTCCCTCCATAACACCCGGGGTTGGCTCCGAAACACGGGCGAGAACGCGAAAGGCGCGAGCCGTGTCTCTTCCGCAGGAGGCTCCGAGTCGGACATCGTCTGGACCATAACGTAGCGCCGTACCCGTTTCACGCGCGTCGAGGCGGCGGAAACGTGCTCGACCCGACCCTCGTTAGTTGAAGAACATCCAGAGCAGGACACCTGCGGTGATGAGGAATGCACCGAGAGCGATCGCTGCGCGGAACATCAGGTCGCTGCGGCTATCCTCGTGTGGAGCGAACGTCATCGAGCCGCCGGTCCGCTCCAGGCGGGACTCGCCTGGGAACGCCGTCGGCGGACGTCGAGGGCGGTCAGACTCGGGCGTCGCGACCGTGCCCGCCGCGATGAGCTCCGTGCGCCTCTCGACGGGAAGGCCGTCGTCCTCCGACGAGAGCTTCGGAATCGCCTCTTCGTCCGGAGCGGGCAAGTGCCTCGTGTCGTTCGGGATCGCACCGCCCCCGTCGATCGTCAGCACGCGCGGGGCGTCGGGTGATGTTTCGCCGACCTCCCCGCCGCTGAAACACGCCTTGATCGAGTCCGGAGGGGGCTCCGCGATTCGCGTCGGCTCGAACAAGGCGTCAGCCTCGTCGGCTACGCCAGGGATCTCGCTCTCGCGCGCCGGGCTCTCCCGTCGTGAGTCGAGCCGTGGAGCCGACGTCGAGCGCGAATGGATACCGAGGCTGTTCTCGGCCTCGCGCATGAGGAGATCGACGAGCGGCATCGAGCCGACCTTCGTCGCTGCGCCGTGCGGATCGTCACCCGCGGGAGGAGGATCGCTCTTTACTCGATAGAGCTCCTCGCCGGGCGCATTCGATCTCTTCGAAAACAACATTTGCGCCCCTGAACCGTGTCGTCGAGTTGACGCGGTTATCGAGATTACGCTCGATCGGAATCGAGTCCAAAGCAATCCGCCGGCAGCTGGCGCGCGTTGTTGCGCGAGCTTTTGCGCTATTCGGGTAATGAGTCGGCCGTTATCTGCGACCCCTACCAGGGGTCGGTGGTGTCCAGCTTCAGCCGTGCCGCAGGGCTGGAGCGAGGAGGGGAGAGCGCTGGGGGCGTCGACGTCGCTGACGGGACCGTCGCCGACACGGATGCGGGCGGGTCGACCGCGGCCATCGTCGACGAAGGCGCGGCGAAGTGCATTCGCGCCCGCGGTGCAGCCCCGACCGGTCGGCTCGATTGCCCAGAGGTCGCCATCCCGCGGACGTTCCAGGCAAGCGGAACGATGTCTTCGACGACCGTCGCGCGCGCCGCGGACGGCGAAGCCGCGCGAGGGGATGACAGGCCGAACATCGCGATGGCGAGCATCGACGCGCTGGCGACTCCCACGAGCGTCGCGCCGAGCCACGAGCGACGTGCGGGATGCGAGGCCATCGGGGCACGCGGGGGGGCTGCGCCGGGAGCGAGCGGCGCGCTGGCGGTCGCGATCGAAGCGACCGGCGGGGGAGGCAGTGTGAAGGTCGGCGGCGCCGGCGAGCTCATGACCTTGGTGCGCTGCTGGACTGGCGCTGCCGGCGGCATCGTGCGGACGATCGCCGGAACGGAGCCGGAGCTGCTCGTCGACGACCGCAGAATCGTGATGGACGCCGAAGTGGCCGCCTTGCCGGCCCGTTCGACGACCGCCCGGAGCTCGCGACGCTCCTTCTCGAACATCTCGCCGACTGCGGTGACGAGCGCGCGACGCTCCACGATCGCCGCCGCTCCGAGCGCGCTCTCCAGGTCGGCGCGCATCTCGAGCGCAGTCTGGTATCGGTCCTCGAGGTTCGGGGCGATGGCTTTGCGCACGATCGCGTCGAGCTCGTGGGGCACCTCTGGATTCACTGCCCTTGGGGAGCTTCCGTACTGGCGAGCGATCAGCGAATGGATCACTCCGAGCTCGTCGCGATCGCCCCAGAACCGCTTTCCCGTGAGGATGTCCCAGAGCAAGATCCCGACGGCGAACAGGTCGGCACGCCGATCGAGCGCCAGGCCCATGGCGTGCTCGGGCGACATGTACCGGACCTTGCCTTTCACGACGCCGTGCCTGGTCTCCTGCACGCGACCTGCGGCCTTGGCGATGCCGAAGTCCATCACCTTCACCTGACCGTCGTAGGTCACGAAGATGTTGTGGGGGGTCACATCGCGATGAACGATCTCGAGCGGGGTCCCGTCGTAGTCAGCGAGCTCGTGCGCGTGGT
>JAFAER010000166.1 GCA_023423895.1 Pseudomonadota bacterium | reverse complement strand
GTCCCAGTCGACGAGCTCGTTGTAGCCGCCGACGGCCGTGCTCGCGACGAACACGACCGGCAAGTCATCGTCCTTGCACTTTGCCTCGCGGAGGACGAAGTCCTTCGTCGTCGGATCGCCGGCGATGTCGAGCAGCGTGTACGCGATCTGCTTCGCCTCGAACATTTCCTGGATTCGCCCGAGCATCCGCGCGTTGCGGTCTTTCTCGAAGTAGACCATCACGGGCGCCTGCACTGCCGGCGCCGCTTGCGTCTCCGCGAGCGACGCCGCGCGTCCGCCGTTCTTCTTCAGCTCCTCGAGCTTGGCGCGGCCGGCGCGCCGGCGCTCGAGCTCTTCCTTCGAGCAGATCGGATCGCCGAGCAGCGCGTTGAAGCGGCGCGCGAGGTCCTTCGGGACGCGCACGGGGAAGAAGCGGTCTCCGGCGGAGGTGGTGATCGCACGGTGAAGCGAGACGCGAACCTGATCGAGCATGGATGACGCCGCCATCATCGTCTCGTCCGCCCCGCGGTCAAGAGGCGAATGGGCCGGCTCGGCGCGCGGCTGCCGTGAAGGCCCGGGATGCTCCGGGGAGAGGACGGCCGCTCGGCGACGTCAGGTGCCTCGCGCGGCCGCAGCTTGGCGCTGCTTGCATTCGTAGATCCGCCGCAAGTCGTCCTTCGTGTGCACGAACTGCGCGACGAGGACACCCAGCCGGGGGCGGCCGTCGCGATCCGCCAACCGGAGAACGACCGGCTGGTCTTCGGCGATCCTGAGCGTCATGCGTGAAGCCGCGTAGACGATCGCGAGGTCCACGTTCTCCGCATTCTCGAACGTGGGCGTCACCTGAAAGAGCGCGTCCGAGCCACCGTGCTCGCTCGACGTGACCGGCATGCTGCTCTCGACGCCGGAGTCCGCCAGGACATGGAGACTCTGCACGAGCCTCGCGTCCGGTGACGACAGGAGCCGCTCTGGCGGCACGCTCGCGTCGGGCGAGCCCTCGGGTGCGTCGAGCACGGAGAGCTCGACGTAGATCTGCGGGGGCGGCGCGGCGATCGTGCCGTCGGTCGACGAGCGAGGGCAACGGGCGAGGAGCGTCTGCCGCACCGTGGGGCTCGCCGCTTGCGGCCGCTCGGCAGCGCCCGTGGTGCTGCACGCCGAAGCGGCGAGGGCGAACAGCAGGAGCCACGGGGCAGGCTTCAGGCTCGGCACGTCAAACCGCTTCCGTGAGGGCGAGCTTGTTCTTCGCCATCTTCGCGACCTTCGCGCGGCCGCCCTTCTTCACGACCTCTTCGAGCAGCTCTTCACCGAGGGGGTGGCCCTCCTCGGTGAAGTGGAAGCCGACGTAGTAGAGGTGGTCGAGCTCGAGGACGCGGTCCTTCTTGAGGGCCTTGGCGACGTCGAAGCCCTGGCGCAACAGGTTGCCGAGGATGCGGAGCGACTCGTCGCCGGCGCGGGAGGCGGGGCGGGTATCGCGGTTCGAGCGAGCGAGCTCGAGCGACGCGAGCGTGTAACGGTCCTCGTCGGTGGCGCGGTCCGACTTGCACAGGATCGACAGGACGACGCGCGCCTTGTTCTCGTCCTTCTTGCGGAGGCGTGCGGCGAGACCGCGGAGCGCCTCTGCGGCGCCGTCGGGATCGGCGTCGCGCGCGACGTCGAGATGCGCCTCGTAGTTGCGCTCGCCCTTGCCGAGTCGGTTTGTCGCCTCTTCGAGGATCTGCTTGCGAAGGGCCGGCGAAATCTTCTTCGCCGTCGGGCGGAGCACGTTGCGCAAGACCCAGGCGCGATCGGGATTCGTCGTCTCGAGCAGCGCCTTCGCGAGGGCCGGCACCGCGTCTTCCTTGCCGGTGAGGCCGGACGCGGCGGTCTCGGCGTAACGCCGATCGGTCGTCGAGGTGAGGACCTTCGTGAGCACACGCGCCGCCTCGTTGCCGCCCATGCGCCCGAGCAGCTCGAGGACGAAGCGGGCGCGATCGAAGTCGGCGTGCAGTGCGAGCTTCTCCACGCGCTTGGCGGTGTCGTCGGTGACCTGGAGGCTGCCGAGCGTGTGCAATGCGGTCTGGGCGAGCGTTCGATCCGCGGCTTCGGCCGCCTTCACGAGCGTGTCGATGACCTTCGCGCTCGGCTTGTCCTTCTGGAGGGCAAAGCGAAACGCGATGATCGCCTCCTGCCGCACGCTCGGATGCCCCTTCTCGTCGTTCGCGTACTGGAGCAGCGTCGGGATCGTCTTCTCGTCCTCGAGGTAGCCGAGGATCTTCACCGCCGCAGCGGTCGCGCCGGGCGCTCCGCCCTTCTTTTTCTGGGCCTCGAGGAACCTCTCGACCTCGGCGAGATAGCTCCGTCGCTTGTTGCCGTCCGCGTTCTTGATCTGCTGGCGTACCGCGAGCGCGGCGGCCTTCGCCGCCTCGGCGTCGCTCGAGGCGAGCCCCTTGATGAGCGCCGAGAACGCGTCCTTGCCTCCGAGCTCGGCGAGCGCGGCATCGAGCGCGCGCCGCTCTTCGGCTCCTGCATCCGCCATCTTCTGCTTGATGATCGGGACGACCTCGTCGCCGACGCTGGCTACGGCACGCGTCGCTGCGCGCCGGACGTCTTCGTTGCCCGTGGAGAGGAGCGGGAAGATCTGTGGCAGGGCCTTCTTTGCGCCGACCCGTGCGAGCGCGTCGAGCGCGTGCACCTGGAGCAGCGAGACGCCGCTCTCGAGGACTGCGGCCAGCCCTTCGACGACGCCGGGGCCTTTCGCCTTCAGCTCACCGAGGACGATGGCCGCCGCGATCTGCTTCTCGATCGCGTCCGACTTGAGGAGCCCCACGATCTTCCCCACTTCACTCATGTCCATTCGTATTCCAGCGGGAAAGCCGCAGATCAAGCTCTAAGCGCGCAGCCCGCCCGGTCCGAGGGCCTCGCGAACGTGTCCGTCATCCGCGAGCACGAGCGCACCCCAGGTCGCCGCCTCGCTTCCGGCGTATCCGCCGTCCGACGAGGCCGCGGCGCTCCGCCCACGCCGGAAAACAGGTACGATGGCACAGCCGGATGAGGGCGCGCGGCCTCTGCTCGATTCTCTTTCTGTCGGCCGCGGGCGTCATGGCCGGCGGCCACGGCTGCAACACGTACGACGAGTCGCTCCTCGTCGGCGAAGTGCCCGATCGACCGGCGGCGAAGAGCGGAGTCGGCTGGTGGTCCAAGAACGACGAACGCGGCTGCTTCAGCGCAGGAATGCCGCGCCCCGAAGACCGTCCGAAGCCCGGCAGCGACAAGGACATCGGCAGCATCGTCCTCGCGATCTCCTCGATGCGTCTCGGCTCGCTCGACGAGCAGGGGCGCGTCGATCCGAACGCGTGGCAGGACTTGGGGCTCGATCTCGATGGCGTGTGCACCGCCTCCGAGACGTGCACCTCCGAAGATCCTCCGCCGAGCTGCAAGGCCGGCGCCTCACAGCTCCCGCGCGACGGCAGGTACTGCCGCGACAACACCTTCGGCAAGCTCGAGTACTCCGCAGCGCTCGTCCCGCAGCTGGCAAAGAAGTACGGCCTGTCGGACGACGCCTTCAACTGCGCGCTGTGCGTGGGGCACTACACGTTCCTGATCAAGATCACGGGCTACAACGGCGAGCCGAACGACGATCGCGTCCGGATCGATCTCTATCCGTCGCCCGGCCTCGAGAAGCCGCTTCCCTGGGACTGCTCGCAGCCGTCGTGGGTCACGCAGCCGTGCTTCACCCCGGACATGCCCTGGACGGTGCAGGAGGAGGTCCTCACCGAGAAGCGTGGCGGGCCGGACCTCCCGCCGTCGACGCTCTTCAGCACGGACGCGTACGTCCGCGACGGCTACGTCGTGACGCAGCTTCCCGAAGACACGCTCTTCTGGTTCCCGGGCTACAAAGGCCTCGTCGTCGCCTATCCGATGCGCCTCCAGAAGGGGCTCGTCGTCGGCAAGCTCGTCGAGGGGCAGGACAAGATCTGGCGCATCGAGGACGGCATGATCGCGGGGCGGGCACGGCAGAAGGACGTCATCGACGGATTCCGCCTGATCGGATTCTGCGACACGAACGATCGCGAGCACTACGAGCTCATGACGACGTTCGTGAACGACAACCTCGACGTGCTCGCGGACGGGGGGAGCGATCCGAACGCGCCGTGCGACGCGATGAGCATGGGCGTGGCGTTCGTCGCGCGCCAGGCGAGGGCGGGGCGGGCCGAGCCGGTCGCTCCGCTCGTCGAGTGCGTGATCCCGAAGACGGGTGGTGGCGACGCGGGCACGGAGGACGCCGGAGCAGACGCTTCGGATGGAGGGTCGTGAACCATGAAGGTCGGACGAATCGTCGTTGCGCTCGCGCTGGGGGCGGCCGCATGTGCAGATGACGCTGCGCCGGGTGCTGCTCCGCCGCCGTCTGCGCCGCTCGTCTGCGAGGCCGGCTCCACGCCGGTCGACGATCGGTGCGTCCCGGCCGGCTTCGAGGAATGTCCCGACGGGGTCGGGAAGGACGGCGCGCCGTGCGGTGAAGCGGCCGGCACCTGTGCGCCCGGGACGGTGGCGTTTTTCGCGCAGACCACGTGCACCGCCGTCGGGCCGGGCGAATGTCCGAGCGGCTTCGCGCGCGACGCTTCGGGATTCGGCTGCTCACCCGTCCTGCCGGCGGCCGCGTGCACGGGCGCGACCCGTCCGAGGCTCGGCGAGACGTCGTGCGTGCCGGTTGGGGACTGCGATGCGCCGTTCCCCCCCTCGGGCGCGACCCACTTCGTGGACGACTCGTATTCGGGAGGTCAGATCGACGCGACCCACTTCGCGACGATCCAGGCCGCGGTCGCTGCGGCGCCGGCCGGAGCCGTCATCGCGATCGCGGAAGGCACGTATGCGGGGACGGTGACGCTGTCGAAACCCGTGACCCTCGTGGGCCGGTGCGCCGAGAGGGTCACGCTGAGCGGCGTAGGCGCTGCCGCGCCAGGGCTCGAGGTCGCGGACGACGTCGCGACGACGGTCCGGGGCTTGACCGTCACCGACTTCGAGGTCGGCGTGAGCGCTGCGGGCGGAGCCGACGTGACGATCGAGGCGCTCGTCTTGGAGGCGAACCGGCGCGGCGGCATCATGGGCGCCGACGCCGGCACCCGCGTGCGCGCGAAGGGCGTGGTCGTGCGGGGCTCGCTCCCGGACGCGTCGAGTCGCTTCGGTCACGGCGTCGCCTCGGGCTTCGATGCCGACGTGACCATCGAGGACTCCGCCGTCCTCGCGTCGTCCGAGATCGGCGCGGGTGCGCAACGTAACGGTCGGGTCACGGTCGTTCGCAGCGTCGTGTCCGGTGTGACGCAGCGTGCGAGCAACCGTGCGTACGGCTGGGGCATCGGCACCCAGACCGGCGGCCAGGCCACCGTCGTCGAGAGCGCCATCCAGGACACGTTTGCTGGGGGCATCGTCGCGGCCGGAGACGCGAGCTCGGTGCGCCTCGAACGTTCGTTCGTCTCGGGCGTCCGCAATGGCCCGACCACCGGAGGAGGCGCTGTCGCGGCCGCTGTGCTCACGCAAGGCGAAGGCGCATCGGTCGAGGTCATCGGCTCGACGTTGACCGCCTCCGCGAAGCACGGCGTCTTCGTCGGAGACGGCGCGAAAGCGACCATCTCCACGACGGTCGTGCGCGATCTCGAGGGCAGCGCGATCGACGGCGCCGGCGTGCAGGTGTCGTCCACGAGCCGAGCCACGGTCTCGGCGACCGCCGTGATCGGGACGACCGTGTCCGGCATCCTGAGCGCGGGCGAGCTCGAGGCAAACGACGTCTATCTGGCCGACGTCTCGGGCGCGGGCCTCGCCGTTCGCGGGACGGCCAAGGTGAGCCGGTTCGTCGTCGCCGACCTCCGCGCGGGAAAAGGTGAAGAGGGCTCGGCGTTCTCTGCCGCGCTCTATGTCGATGCCAAAGGCGCCCTCGACGCGAGCGAGGTGTCGATCCGGAAGGCGTACGGGCTCGGCGCCTTCGCGACGGGCAGCGGGACGACGCTCACCCTCCGCCGTGCCGCGATCTCCGACACGCAGGCCGCGGACGAGAGCTCCGGCTTCGGTGTGACCGTCGCGAAGGGCGCCGAGGCCACGATCGAGGACGCCGTCGTGAGCAAGGCGAACGACATCGCTGTCCACGTCCTCGATGTCGGTACCGTCGCGACGCTCCGGCGCGTGACGGTCGTCGACACCCAGCCGAACACGCGCGAAGAGCGCGGACGGTCACTCAACGTCCAGGACGGCGCCTCGCTCCATCTCGTCGGCGTGCTCGCCAGGGGCGGCACGCAGGTCGGTCTCGACGTCGTCGGAGAGGGAGCCGTCGCGAGTGTCGAGAACTCCGTGCTCGCGGGCGTCACCTCGACGGTGAACGGGTTCGGACACGGCGTTGCAGTGACGCAGGGCGGGGCGCTCGTCATGGTCCGCTCGATCGTCCGGGATCACGCCGGCGTCGGCCTCGTGTTCGCGAACGCCTCCGGCTCGGTCGCGGGCTCCGTCATCCGTGCGAATCCGGTCGGCGTCCACACGCAGGACGGCGTGAGCCTCGTCGAGGTGAGCGCCGCCCCCGCCGAGGTCGCCCCGCTCTCGGTCGCGTTCACGACGGACACCCGCTTCGAGGACAACGGAACGAAGGTCGGCTCTGGCGAGATCCCGCTCCCGGTCCAGGCGGCGGCTCCGCGCTGAGGCCCAGCCGAACGGAACACACCACGTTCCGCGCCCATCCTCGCGATGCCGACCGCGCACGCGAAGTGGCACATCGTGCGTCGATGCCGAGGGAATGGGTGTAGGGTCGCTTTGTTCTGGTCGTCGAGGTTCGAGAGATGAATGAAGCTGGCCGTGTTCGCTCGTTGGGACTGCGCGCCGCGCTCGCGGGCGTGATCGCTCTCTTGCTCACGGGGTGCGAGCCGTACCCGGGCACGGGGTCGACGAGCTCGACGTCGAGCAGCTCCGGGTCGTCGTCGTCGTCGTCGTCGTCGTCGTCGTCGTCGTCTTCCTCGTCCTCGTCGGGCGGAACGAACACGCGGCGGCCCATCAATGCGGAGAAGCTCTGCACCCGGCTCATCGACGAGTGCCATCAGGCCGTCACGCTGGAGGACTGCAAGCGGCAGTTCGTCGGTATTCTCGTCACGGGCGCCTGCGCCGACGCGCTCTCGAGCGGCAGCTGCGCCGACCTCACCTCGTCGACGTCGTCGATCCTCACGACCTGTTTCCCGCCCTGCACTGGAGACCTCGCGACGTGCAACGGCGACGGCTCGATCACGGTGTGCACGACAGCCGGGACGACGAACGTCCTCGACTGCGAAGAGGCCTGCAAGGCGGACGGTGCGCGCGCGTACAGCGGCACGTGTGGGACCTCGTACGGGGCTCAGGTCTCGGACCGCCCGCAGTGCTGGTGTCAATGACACCCTCCGGCTGACCTCGAATGCCGCGGCGCGAGATCGGCGCGCCGGACACGTTCGGCGTTCGGCGTTAGAGTTCTCGGCATGCGGGGTTCGACGTGTTTGCTCGGCCTTCTCGGCACGGGGCTCGTGATTCTTTCGCCGGCGTGCGACGGGGACTCGGAGGTTCCGCCTCCGCCGATCGAGCTGCGCGGCGACGAGAAGAGCACGACCGCGAGCGCGGGCGCGAGCATCAGCCTCGTCCCGTTCCAGATCCGCATCCTCGATCCGAACGGCAAAGAGGTGCTTCGCACGTTGACCGGCGGTGCCGCCGATCCGTACGGCGCGCCGGCCGCGACGCACGACATGGGGCCCGACGGTATCAAGGTGATCCCCGGATGGGACGGCTACATCCCCGACGAGCTGCCGTGGGCCCACGGGCCGCGCGCGCGGCTGTTGTCGCGTACCGCCTCGAGCGCCTCGTTCGAGCTCGACGCTGGAGAAGGGAAGCTCACCGTCGACGTCGCGATCGAAGGCGCGAAGGTCCGGCTGAAGACGACGGCGCAACCTCGGTCGAACGCAGCCGCGACGAACGCATGGAACAAGGTTTCGCTCTCGTTCGCGCTCGGGCCAGACGACCACTTCTTCGGGCTCGGCGAGCGGTTCGCGAGCGTCGATCATCGAGGGCTGTCGCTCTATTCGTGGGCCGAGGAAGGAGGAGCGGGCAAAGGGGAGAAGGTGGCGCCGGACGCGCAGAACCCGTTCCCGAACGGCCCGTCGATGACGTACTTCCCCGTGCCGTTTTTCCTCTCGAACGCCGGCTGGGCGATGCATCTCGCGACGACGTACCGGACGGAGACGCACTTCGGCAGCGAGCGCACTGACGCCTGGCGGATCGCCGCGAACGCGACGACGCTCGAGGCCGTCGTCTACGTGCACGACGATCCGCTCGCGTCGCTCGACGATTTCACGCGCGACACGGGCCGCCCGATGGTGCCCGCGTCGTGGGTGTTCGGGCCGCGGCGTCGCGTCAGCAACGGCGACCGGACCGGCGACGTGCTCGAGTGGAAGAAGCTCCGCGAGGCGAAGGTCCCGACCACGGGGCTCGACGACGCCGTGCACCTGCTCCCTGCGCGATCGGAGCTCGGCCGCGAGGAGGAGCTGAAAGCCTGGACGCGGGACGCACACGCCTGGGGCTACAAGGTGATGGCGTACAACAACCCGTACGTCTCGACGTCGAAGCCGGAGGCGGCGGGCGACCTCACGCATGGCAAGGAGCGCCGGTATTTCGCGCTCACGGCGGAGGGCGAGATCGGCGAGACGTTCTTCATCTCCGGCGAGCCGCAGACGCTCGCGACGATCGACCTCACGAACGCCGACGCGGTCGCTTGGTTCCAGGACCTCCTGCGACGGACCCTGGCGCTCGGCTACGACGGCTGGATGCACGACTTCGGCGAGTACGTGCGCCGTACCTGGACGTTCGCCGACGGCCGGCGAGGGGACGAGGTCCACAACGCGTTCCCCGTCCTGAGCGCGAAGGCCGCGTACGATCTGCTTTCGAAGGAACGGCCCGACGACTTCTTGTTCTTCGTGCGCTCCGGCTACACCGGCTCGCAGCAGTGGGTGCCGGCCGTCTGGAGCGGAGATCCGGAAGCGACCTTCGACGAGACGCAAGGGTTGCCCTCCGTCGTCCGCGGAGGTCTGAACCTGGGCATGAGCGGCGTGCCACTGTGGGGCAGCGACGTCACCGGCTTCAAGTGCGTCACCGAGTTCCCGAACGACAAGGAGATGTACCTCCGATGGGCCGAGCTCGGGGCCGTCTCGCCGATCATGATGGAGCAGAACGCCTGCGCGAACCCGCTCGGGCGCAAGCAGAAGTGGAAGCTCTGGAACGACGCGGAGACCATCGCGGTCTATGCGGACATGGCGCGGCTCCACACGCGGCTCTTGCCGTACTTCGAGGTGCTCGCGCGCGAAGCGAACGCGAGCGGCACCCCGATCATGCGCCACCCGTTCCTCTACCATCCGCACGAGCCGGAGGTCTGGAAAGTCGAGAGCTCGTTTTATCTGGGAGCGTCGCTCTGGGCCGCGCCCGTCGTCGAGCGTGGGGCGATCACCAAGGAGACCTGGCTTCCTCCGGGCAAGTGGGTCGACCTCGCCGATCACGCCGTCCACGAAGGCGGTCGACGCGTGACGCTGCCAGCGCCGCTCGGACGCTTGCCGCTCCTCTTGAAGGACGGCGGCATCGTCCCGCTCCTGGATCCTTCGATCGAGACGCTCGCGCCGGCGACCGAGCCCGGCATCGTGACGCTCGATCACGTCAAGGATCGCCTCGACGTGATCGTCGCGCTATCGGCGGGTCGAGACGCGAAGATCACGCTCGGTGACGGGACCGAGCTCGTCGCGCGTCGCGCGGCCGCGAGCGCTCCGCCGAGCGCGCTGCCCGTCGTCCCGCCCGAACAGCTCGCCGCATGCGAGTCGGGCTGCGTGAACGAGAGCACCGAGGGCGGCGTCGATCGGCTGCGCATCACGACCCCGCTCGGTTCGGCTTTCGCCGTGACGCACGGCGATGTGACCGTCGAGGTCCGCGGTCCGAGCGCGAGGCGCGTTCGCTGGGACATCAAGCGCCTGCGTTGACGGCCAGCGCGGCGCTTCGCATGGCGTGTATCCTCGGGTGGTGCGCGCCGCGACCGCAAAGGCCCTGGTTGTCGTCGTCCTGTTGACGTCATGTGGTGGTGCCCCGGCGCCGGGAGCGGCCTCGCGTCCACCAGAGCCCGCCGGAGCGCCCGCGCTCGATGCGGGCTCGTCGAGCGGTAAGAAGGAATCGAAGGAGGACGCTCCCGTGGACACTCCCGCTCGCGCACCTGTGACGTTCGACGAAGACCTCGCGTTCTTGAATGCGCACGGCGAGACGCTGGTGCTCACCGACGCCGACGGCGCGAAGGTAGCGCTGTCGCCGCGCTACCAGGGTCGGGTGATGACGAGCGCCGTGGCCGGCTCCGGCCGGAGCCTCGGCTGGATCAACCGCTCGTTCATCGAGGCAGGCAAGACGGGCACCCAGTTCGACAACTACGGCGGTGAGGACCGGTTCTGGCTCGGTCCCGAGGGCGGTCAGTTCGGGCTCTACTTCGCGCCAGGCAAGCCATTCACGTTCGATGAGTGGCAGACGCCGCACGAGCTGCAGGAAGGTGCCTGGACGGTCGCGGATCAAAAGACCGATCGCATCGTCTTCACGCGGCGGATGAAGCTGACGAACTGGTCCGGCATCGAGCTGGCCGTGGCCGTGGAGCGGAGTGCGCGGCTGGTCTCGCGTGACGAGGCGAAGAAGCTCTTCGGCGTCGCGCTTCCTTCCGCGAAGGAAGGTCTCGGCTACGTCGCGTTCGAGACGAAGAACGCGATCACGAACGACGCGAAGGCGCGCTGGAAGAAGGAGACGGGGCTGCCTTCGATCTGGATCCTGGCGATGTTCGCGCCCGCGGCCGACGCGCGCGTCGTGATCCCGTTCGAGACGAAGGTCCCGGCCGGCACCGAGATCGTCAACGATCGCTACTTCGGCAAGGTGCCGCCCGAGCGGCTCACGGTGAACGAGGAGAGAGGCTTTCTCACGTTCAAGTGTGACGGAAAGGTTCGCGGAAAGATCGGCCTCGGCCCGGAGCGCGCCAAGAACGTCCTCGGAAGCTACAGCGCGGAGGCGAAGCTCCTCACGGTCGTGCACTACGACGGTCCGAAGAAGGGCGCCGCGTACGTCAACAGCATGTGGGAGAAGCAGAACGAGCCTTACAAGGGCGACGCCGTCAACAGCTACAACGACGGCCCGCCGGCGCCCGGCAAGCCGCCGCTCGGGGGCTTCTACGAGATCGAGACGAGCTCGCCGGCCGCGGACCCCGAGAAGAACGGCGGCGCCCCCTTCGTGCACACGCATCGAACGTTCCACTTCGTCGGAGAGCCGGCCGTCCTCGAGCCGATCGCGCGGAAGGTCCTCGGCGTCTCGCTCGCGGACATCACGAAGTAGGCGCGAGCTCGTCCGTTCGCGGCCGGCCGCTTCGCGACACCGGTCCCAGGGTCATGGCTGCGGCGCGCGCGTCGACGTTCGCGCGCGCGCGTGGCCGCGCCGCGGCGACTGCGCCTCAACTGGGGCGAAGTCGACAGCGACGGGATGGAGTCTGCCCTCCGGCGAGATGCACAACATCGTCACGCTCGCGCTGCGCATTCGCGTTCGAGCGGTGAGAGGCGTCACGAAATGACGTCGCGATCGGCCGAGTGGCGCTCTTCGCGGTCGCTGCGGGAGCGTGGGCACCTCGGTTGCTATTCCCGTCCACAGCGCCGAACAAGCATACCGGTCGCCCATACAGGACTTCAGGAAGGAAAAGATCATGAGCACGCTTCGTATTCCCGTCGCGATGGCGACTTCCGTCGTCGCGCTCTTCTGTGCGAGCACGAGCTTCGCCCAGGAGACCACCACGGACAGCACGACGACGACGACCACGACGAGCCCCGCGACCACGCAGCCTGCCCAGACGACGCAGCCCGCGCAGCAGCCGCAGCAGCAGCCCGTCCAGTCCGTCACCGTGCAGCAGCCCGCGCAGCCGGCCAGCACGACGCAGACGACCGCGGCGCCGTATCCCGTGACCGGAGGGGACCAGTACTCGGAGCGTACGATCGAGCGCCGTCCGAACCGCACCCTCCTCAGCACGGGCGCCGGCATCTTCGTCCTCAGCTACGGCTCCTCGGTCATCGCGGGCGCCGTCAGCGATCGCGACGCGGACAAGCGGCTCTTCATCCCGGTGGTCGGTCCGTGGATGGACCTCGCGAACCGCGACTGCGGTGCGGGCAACCCCTGCGGCGGAAACGAGGACGTCGCCAAGGCGATGATCATCACGAGCGGTGTCGTTCAGGGCGCTGGCGTCCTCCTCGCGCTGAGCTCGCTCATCATCCCGGAGTCGACGAGCACGTCGGAACGCACGACCACCGCCAAGGTGATCAAGCCCGAGGTGAAGGTCGCGCCGGTGTCGTTCGCCGCGGGCGCGGGCCTCGGCGCCGTCGGCCGGTTCTGATTCGACCAAGACTTGAACTCGCTCGTCCTCGCGTCGGGCAGTGCGAGCGAGCACAAGGAAGGCGCCCGGCGGAGCGATCCGCCGGGCGCTCTGCTTTGGGGCGCGCTCTTACTGGTGATCTCACCGAGGGCGTCGCGTCCGCGAGGGAGGGTTGGCCGACGCATGGCCACAAACGAGAAGCGCCCGGCGGGTCGCGACTCCGCCGGGCGCATCCGTGTCCGCGAGCGAGTATGTGACGGGCTACTTCTTCGTGCCGCCCGTCGTCGACGAGCCCGCGCCCGTCTTGTTGTCGGTCGAGCCCGGCTTCTTCGTGGTGCCGGTACCGGACGTGCCGGTCTTGCCGGTGCCGCTGCCGGTCGTCGAATCCGTCGACGACGAAGACGAGCCGCTGCCCGTCGCACCCGAGCCCGTCGTCGAGCCGGCGCCCGTCGAGCCAGAGCCGGTGCCCATCGTGGAGCCGGAGCCCGTCGAGCCGGAGCCGGTGCCCATCGTGGAGCCGGAGCCCGTCGTCGAGCCGGAGCCGGTGCCCATCGTCGAGCCCGAGCCCGTCATGTCGGACCCGCTGCCGGTCGTTCCGCTTCCGCCGCTGCCCATCGAGCCGCTGGCCGGCGATCCGGGAGCCATCCCGGAGGGCGTCGTGCCCATCGACGTGCCGCCCGAGCCCATGCCGTTCTGGGTGTTCGTCGTGGTCCCCGTCGTCCCCGGCGCGGTGCTCGGGTCGCTGGGCGTGACGCTGCCAGACGTCGGCGTCGTCTGCGTGTCGGGGGTCTTCGACTCACTGCCGCCACCGCAGGCGAGAGCCGTGGTGACGAGCGCGCTGACGACGAGATGCGAAACCTTCATTGGAGAGACTCCACGGTTGGGCGAGGCGCACGGCGCCCCGCGGGTCGTGCGGTCTGCGATCGCTCGAGCAGTGAGCCCTGCCACCGCAATACCTGCCTGGTCGGCGCGCGGCGATGTGCAGAGCGCATGCCGCACCTCGGGGTCGTCCCGCAAGCCCTCGTAAGGTCGTGCCCACTCACCGCCACGCCGCGGCACGCGCGACAGCGCCCCGCAGCGCAATCGAGCGCTGCCGCACAGCGCGTCGCAATCGTGGCATCCGTCCCCGCCTCGAACCGCCGCGACTCAGCGCCCGATCACGAATGCGACGGCCTCGGTCATCGAACGCGCGCCATTCGGTCCGTAGTTCCCGTGTGTCGCTCCGGCGAGCTCCCAGAACCGCGCCTTCAGGCCCGCGTTTTCGAGCCCGGTGGTTCCCTGGCGCATCTTCTCCTGGGGCTCTTTCTCGCCGGCGAGCAAGGCGACCGCCTTCGCGCTGCCGAGGTCCTTTGCCGACGGCGTCTCGGGGCTCCCGACGAGCACGAGTCGCGTGTACCTCTCGGGGAAGCGGCTCGCGAGCGCGGTTGCTCGCGCGGCCCCCATCGACTCGCCGATGACGACGAGCTCCTCCGGAGCGAGCGAGAGCCCACGCGCCTCGTTCACTGCCGCGATCGCTTCGGTCACGCGGGCGTCGATGGCTTGTGCGTCGGTCGTCCAGGTCCTGCCGCTGCCGTTCGGGCACGCAGCGTCGGCTTCGAGGCCGATGACCGTCCCGTGCTCGCTCACGTTCGACGCCCAGGCCTCGAGGTCCGACCTCGGCTCGGAGCACATCCCGTGAAGGTGCACGATCGGGCGCTTGCCTTCTCCGACGACGACGAGGACCTTGCGGTCGTTCGGCACGTCGACGTGCTCGATCGCGCCTGTCCGCTTCGGCTTCTTGTCGACCTCTGCCGAATGTGGCGTGGTGCTCGACCGCGCCTCAGCCTTGGCGTCCGGTTGCACCTTCGTGCAGGCCGTCCCGGCGAGGACGCAGAGCACGAACGGCGCGAACGACACGAAGAGACCAGCTCGGATCGGGCGGCGGTGCTGCATGGTTCGAAAGGGTTGCAACCGGCCTGCCAGAGAAGACACGAACACGAGGCTCGCGCTCCGGCTGGGCCGGTCGGCGCTCGCCGCCCGATTCACGCTCCGAGGCGAGCGTCATCGCCGTGAGAGTTGTGATCCGCGAGGCTCTCGCGTCGCTCCGAGACCAGAACGGCGCGGACGCGTGTCGGTTCGAAGCTGAGCGCAGTCGCTCCGAAGACGATGACCGCAGGCACGAGGAACGCGAGGTACTCCAGCCCGCGCGCGAGCAGCACGCCGCCGATGGCGCCGATCGCAAACGAGACGATCTTGCCTGCGCGGAGGAAGGCGTGGCGCTTCGCCGACAGTCGGTCGGAGCCGCTCGCGTAGACGAGATCGACGAGATGCATCCCGAGGTCCGTTGCGGGCCCCGTCAGATGCGTCGTCCGAACGAGCAGTCCGGTGCTCGTCGCGACGGCAGCGTTCTGCAGGCCGCTCGCGAAGCTGAGGAGCGACAGCAGCACGAAATCACCTGCCTCGTCGACCGCGCCGCCGAAGTCCCCGAGGAAACCGGCATGCCCGGCAACGCCGACGGTGGCGGTCGTCAGGCCGACGATCAAGAGCGGGATCGTGTACCAGGGCCGCTTCCCGCGGTGCGCGCGACCGTTGATCATCACCGCTGCCGCCATCGCGCCCACGATGAAGCAGACGATGACGATCGCGAAGTCGAGCAGGATGTCGAGGTGCGCGACCTGCACGCCGGCCTGCGTGACCGTCCCGGTGATGTGCGTGACGAAGCGCTGACACGCCATGAAGGCGATCGCGTTCACGCATCCGGACGAGAAGCTCAACATGAGCCATGACGGGACGTGGCGTATCGAGAAGATCTCCTCGGGACGATGGAGGGTCACCCTTCGCATCGTTCACCTCGCGGTCGTTTTGCCGCCGGCCCATTCGATTCAGCCTGCACGCGCGCGTCATTGAACGAGCTGCGCGCAGGTGCTGCTCCCACCATGAGCGCCGCGCCTACCTCGTCGAGGTCCAGCGAGCGGCGGCGGGGCGCGACGGTCATCCGCCGTCGGCGTTGCAACGGGCGCGCCGCGGCGGGGAGGACCAATTCCAGCGGTCGGGCGCGCCGATCCGCGCGCTTTTCGAGTGAGACGGGGACGTCCCGTTGTCCGTCCCCGACATCCGTCGTGCGCGGCCGTCACCACGTACGCTCGACCCACCCGCGTTCGATCGCGGCCGAAAGAGGCGTCGTTCACCTGATCTCGGCCGGCGAACGGGAGGGGCGAGCTCTGCCCGACCGCCGGTCCTGCCGTAGTTCGAGCAGCAGAGAACGACCCGAGCGCCAGCGCAGGGCCGAAAGGACTGGACGACGGAGCGCAGCGAACGTATCGAGAGCCTGTCGTACAGATTGGGCCGATAGCTCAGTTGGTAGAGCTGCGGACTTTTAATCCGTAGGTCGCGGGATCGTGCCCCGCTCGGCCCACCACCAACGAGAACCGGGAACAGGCTCTGCGAGACGCAGGGCGCGTTCTCGGCCGCCCGAGCTTCGGAGATGGGCAGGCCGTCGACGCGGGCTCGAGGGCGAGACGTCTTCCGTCCTGCGCGTCGCGTGAATCCTTGTCGGTGTGAGAGCCCGCCAGGGCGATCACTTGAAGCCGGTCAGGTGCACGACGTACCACTCGCCGCGCCACGAGATGAGCGACGAGATGTCGAACGTGCGCTCCTTGCCGTCGACCTCGTAGACGATGCGTGTACCATACACGCGATAGTAGCCGATCTTGTTGTACTCCTCGTCGGGCTCGACCCAGCGCGCGCGCTCGTCGGGGACGTCGAGGCGGACCAGCTTCGCGGCCTCGGCCTTGTCGCCGAGCCGCTTGTGGAGATTGTGGATGTCGCGCTTGTAGGCGCCGACGAGGCGGCGCCGCCAGTCGGAGGCGGGGGACGAGATCGCCTTCACCTGCTCGTACGCCGTGACCGGGAAGAAGAACGGCAGCGCCTTGTCCGGATCGTCATGGACGATGCCGTCCCAGAGCGCGGCCGCGCGCGCGTCGAGCGCCGGGCTCTTGGGCGCCGGACGGTCGCGCGTCTGCGGCAGACTGCCCGGATCGCCTGCGTCCGGAGCGGCCGCAGCTGCGATAGGTGCAGACGCAGACGCAGACGCAGACGGGGCAGGGCCTGCGCCCGCGGCGGGTGTCACGGCAAGGCGACTGGCATCTCCACCCGCCTGCGCCGTGCTCGGCCCGGGAAGCGGAGCAACGGCTGCGTCGACGCCCGCAGGCGCCGGCGGCGTGCCGGGGGTGCAAGCGATGCCACCAAGCCCGGCCGCAATGAAAGTGACGAGGATCGCCGCGACGTCCGTCGAACGGGACATGAGGCGCGGACCATACCATGCAGCGGGCGTGGCCTGGACCTCGTGTAAGGTGCACGAACGAACCGCGTTCGACGAAAGCGGGCCTCTCGCGCCCGTGACGCGCGTCGACGCTCAGTTGACGGTCCCAGCCGTGGCCGATAGTTCTAGGCCTCGCGCGGTGGCTGTATGCCCGTAGCTTGGAGGAGACATGGCAAGGATCTCGTTGGCTGCTGTTGGTGTCGTCTCGGTCGTCGCGCTCGTCGCCGCGTGCAAGAAGGATGAGCCCCCGCCGGCGGCGCCCGCCCCGAGCGCGCAGCCGTACGGGCAGCCGGGCTATCCGCAGCAGCCGGGCTATGACCAGCAGGGTTACCCGCAGCAGCAGCAGCAGCAGCAGCAGGCGCCGGCCCCGGGCCAGATGGCGACGCCCGGACCCACGGCGCTCGCGTGCCAGAACGACTCGCAGTGCATGACCCACCGCTGCAACCTGCAGTACCAGAAGTGCGCGTTCCCCTGTCTGTCGGACGCCGACTGCATCCAGGGCACGACGTGTTTCGTCGCCGGCGGACCGGCGGCGGCGTGCCTGCCGAAGCCGCCGGGCGCGCAGTAGCCGCAGACGCACACGGCGCGTCGCCTCCTCCTCGAATCTCGGGAGGAGCGCGCCGCGACGCAGCGCACGAACGCCGTCCGAGCGAGCTACCCGAGCGGCGCCTCGAGTAGCTCGCGCGGAAGTGTCTGCTTCGTACCGAGCAGGTCCGCCCACGGATCTTTCTTCCGGCGCGCGACCAGCCGCGGGACCGTGACGATCGTGAGCTCCTTCGGATGGACCGAACGGAGGTCCTTCCAGTCGACCGGGAGCGCGACGGGGAGCCCGCTGCGTGCACGCGCAGAGTAGGGGAGCACCGCGGTCGCGCCCTCGGCGTTGCGAAGGTAGTCGACGAAGATCCTCCCGACGCGGGCCTTCTTCGACATGGTCGCGACGTACCGGTCGGGGGCGGCGCGCGACATGAGGACGGCGACGCTCTGGGACGCGCGACGGATCGTCTCCCAGTCGTAGCGTCGTGCGATCGGGACCACGACGTGGAGGCCCTTGCCGCCGGTTGTCTTCACCCAGCTCTCGAGGCCGAGCGTGCGGAGCGCCTCGCGCATCTCGAACGCGCTCTCCACCACCCGTTCGAACGGCAGATCCTCGTCGGGATCGAGGTCGAACACGATCCAATCGGGGCGGTCCCAACGTGGCACCCTCGAGCCCCAGCCATGGATCTCGACCGCGTTGTTCTGCGCGAGCAGCACGAGCTGCTTGGTGTTCGTGACGTAGAGGCCTTCCTCGTCGCCCACCATCGTCGAGCCGAGGTTCACCTTGTTGAGACCTTGGCCGGAGTGCTTCTGGACGAAGCAGCTCGACTTCTTGCCCTTGCGCCGGTCCGACTGGCGGAACACGCTCGTCTCCGTCCCACCGGGACACCGGAGCAGCATCAGCGGGCGCTTCGCCACCCAGGGAAGCATCGTCTCGCAGATCTCGCCTGCGTACCGAGCTAGGTCGAGCTTCGTGAGCCCCGTCTCGACGTCCATGACGCGCTCGGGATGACTGATGACGATGCCGTGGACGCGCGGCTTCGCATCCTCCTTCGCGCGCTTGGCGCGGAGATGGACGGCGACCGGATCGTCGGTCTCAGCGTCGGCTGACGAGCGCGCGCGTTTCGATGCGTTCGCCGAGACCCGCGGAGGCGCCTGCTCCACCTCGCGATGGACGTCGCGGGGGCTCTTGTCGAACCGGAGCCCTTCGAACGACGGGTGACGGAGCGAGCCGTCGCTCGTCCACTCGGTGAAGCGCACCTGGGCGACGAGCTCTGGACGGACCCACTTCGCCTCGCGCATCCGCGGGGGGTTGGTCACCGGCGGTGCATCCACCGCGATCTTCCCGAGCCGGGAGGCGAGGTCCTTCAGCGTCGCGTTCGAAAACCCGGTCCCGACCTTGCCGGCGTAGCGGAGCACTTTGCCTTCTCGCACCGCGACGAGGAGCGCGCCGATGCCGTTCCGCATGCCCTTCGGCGGCGTGTAGCCGACCACCACGAGCTCCTGGCGCTTCTCGCACTTGACCTTGATCCAGTCCTTCGCGCGCCCGGATACGTACGGCCGATCGGCGCGCTTGCCGATGATCCCCTCGAGGCCGATCTTGCACGCTTCGCGGAAGAACGCGTGCCCGTCCTCGACGTGGTCGCTCATCTTCAGCGGCGGCCCTTCGCCGGCGAGGATCGTGCGGAGCCGCTCCTTGCGATACGTGAGCGGCTCGTCGCGGAGGTCGACGCCGTCGTAGAACAGCAGGTCGAACACGAAGTAGACGAGCCGAGCCTGCTCCTTTGCCGAGGTGCCGCCGAGCGTGTTCTGCAGCTTCTGGAAGTCGGTCCGACCGTCCTCGCGGACGTAAGCGACCTCTCCGTCGAAGATCGCGGTCTTCGCGCGGACGCGGGAGAGCGCGTCCGCGATCGGACGGTACGTCTCGGTCCAGTCGTGGCCTCGCCGCGACGCCATCCGGACCTTGCCGTCGTCGAGCCACGCGAGCGTCCGGTACCCGTCGTACTTGATCTCGTAGATCCACGGACCGGCGGCAGGGACGTCTTTCACCAGCGTCGCGAGCTCGGGGGCGACGGAGCCGAACTCCGGGAGCTCTGCGGCACGAGCACTGGTGGCCTTCGACCTTGCGGACTTCGCGCGCTTCGTCGACGTCGCCTTCTTCGCCGTGCGCGCCTTCTTCCGAGTGCTCGCCTTCTTCGGAGTGCGCGCCGGGACGCCGGCGACGATGTCCTCGATCGTGCGGCCGGTGAGGATGCTCTCGGGCTTCTGCTCGACGACGTTCGCCTCCGGACCCGTCGTCGCGTGCTCGTCGGTGCGCTTCATCAAGAGCCAGCTCGCCTTCTTCTCTTCCGGCTTCGACGTCCTGACGAGCATGAAGCGTCCGTGCAGCTTCGCGCCGTCGAGCTCGAACTCGAGGCGACCCTTGCGCATGCCTTCGTCGGGATCGCCCACCGGCGTCCACTCGCCGCGGTCCCACACGATGACGGGGCCGCCGCCGTATTGCCCCTCCGGAATCGTTCCTTCGAAGTCGCGGTAGTCGATCGGATGATCTTCGGTCTGGACGGCAAGGCGCCGGTCTCCCGGTGCGAGGCTCGGGCCCTTCGGGACGGCCCAGCTCCACAGGACGCCGTTGTTCTCGAGCCTGAAGTCGTAGTGGAGGCGCCGCGCAGCATGCTTCTGGATCACGTACGAGCGCCCGCTCTCCGTGTGCGCGAGGCGGCCGCTCGGCTCCGCGGTCACCTCGAAGTCGCGCATGTCGTTGTAGCGCCCCAGCGCGTCCGTGCTCCCTCGCTTCATGCGGATCTCCTCTGTCCGAATCTCCAGCGATCCCAGGTCTGGCTCACCTCCTCGACTCCGCGCTCTGCTTCCGCCGCGCGATGGAGGTTGCGCGGAAAGGCGACGCGATGCCCATGACCGAATCTCGCTGCGAGGTTCATCGCGTCGAACGGCGCACGGACCTTCACGTCGTTGTCGAAGTACACGTAGACGTCGCGTTCGCGGGCAGTTCTCGCTCGGCTGCGGGGCGCGGCGAGGACCGGATCGTCGGGCTCCTTTCCGCCGCGCCATGCGGTGATGCGGTCGGCCCATCGGTCGAGCTCGGCGCTCGAGTAGCCGCTTGCGTACAGGCGCTTCGCGCCGTGGAGCCGTACGTAGACGAAGTCGGAGGTGACGTCCTCGAGGTACGGCCACTTGCCGGCCGTGTCCGCGACGCAGAGAGCGACGTTCGCCTTTCGGAGGAGTCGCACGAACGCTGGATCGTCGAACGACTCGTGACGGACCTCCAAGGCGTAGCGGATCGGTCGGTCGGCGCGGATGTCGAGGTACGCGCCATGTTTGATCCGGTGGTCGTGTGCCCGCGCGATCTCGGCGGCCGCAGCCGTCGTGCGCGGCAGTGAGGCGAGGAACTGCTCGATGCGCTCCGCATCGAAGCCGAGCTGCGGTGGAAGCTGCCAGAGGACGGGACCGAGCTTGTCCTCGAGTCCGAGCACTCCGGACGCGAAGAAGTTTGCCAGCGGTCCGGCGCAGTCTTTGAGCTTCTTGTTGTGGGAGATGAAGCGCGCGCCCTTGACGGCGAACACGAAGTCGTCCGGGGTCTCCCGGTACCAGGTGAGGTAGCTGGACGGCCGCTGCAGCGAGTAGAACGAGCCGTTGATCTCGACGGTGCGGACCTGGCGACTCGCGTATTCGAGCTCCCGCGCCTGCGCGAGACCGCGCGGATAGAAGACGTTACGCCACGGGGGATAGCGCCAGCCCGAGATGCCGACCCGGACGTCCCCGTGTCGCCTCGTCGCGGTCGCCGCGGAACGCTCCTTCATGCGGCCTCGAGACGCGCGCGCCTCCGCGTGAGGCGTGCATGGAGCAGCGCAAGGACGGCGGCCTCGTCTGCGGACAGCGAGGGCGGACCGTCCGCGGTTCGGGGGATGCTCGGCGGGGCGACCTCGAGCGCGAGCTGGCCCTCGAGGTAGGCGTCGATGACCTCCGGGTGCACGTAACACTTGCGGCACACGCTCGCGGTGTTGCCGAGACGCGACGCGACCCCCTTGATCGCCTGCACGACATTCTTCTTGAGCGCGGTGCCCGAGAGCTGCGCGTCCCTTTCGGCGACGAGCTTCGCGAGCTCTCGCGCCGCAAGCACGGTGCCCGCCCACGTGCGAAAGTCCTTCGCCGTGAACTCCGCGCCTGCGATCGTGCGCAGGTAAGCGTTGACCTCCGACGACTCGACCGAGCAGAGATTGCCCTCGTCGTCGACGTACTGGAACAAGATCTGACCGGGGAGGTCGGTGCAGCGCGAGATGACGCGGGCCACGCGGCGATCGTGGACCTCGACGGCGTGTTCGATGCCGCTCTTGCCGCGGAACCGGAAGCGCACGCTCGAGCCCGTCACGTCGACATGGCGCGTCCGCAACGTGGTCAACCCGAACGAGGCGTTCTCTCGTGCGTATTCTTCGTTGCCGACGCGGATGAGCGTGATCTCGAGCAGCCGCACGACGGTCGCGAGGACCTTCTCCCGGCAGAGCCCAGCACGGGCAAGGTCTTCGTCGACCTGCGCGCGGATCTTCGGCAGCGCCTCTGCGAAGGCGAGCATGCGTTCGTACTTCGTCTCGTCGCGGATCTGACGGAACCGCGGGTGATACCGGTACTGCTTGCGGCCGCGCGCGTCGCGGCCCGTCGCCTGGATGTGGCCGTCGGGGGAAGGGCAGATCCACACGTTCGTCCATGCGGGCGGGATGGCGAGGCTCGCGATGCGGCGGAGCGTCGACAGATCCCGGACGGGTGAGCCGTCGGCGCGCTTGTAGCGGAAGCTCTTGCCGTGCGGGATACGTCGGATGCCGGGCCCGGAGTCATCGACGTACCGGAGATCGGCTGCCTTCGCGCTCTCGAGAGGATCGAGCGGCAGGGGCTTCTTCCGCGATGGACGCAGGAGCCCCGTCGCCCGAGCGATGCGTTTCGTCAAGCGGACGACCGCGCGCGCGGGCGAGCGGCGGCCCTGCGGTCTCGACCGCTTCCGCGGCCGCGTCCTGGCGCATACCCCATGTCGCGGACATGGGGAGCGCTTCATGCGGCCCTCCTCTTCTTCGTCGACTTCGCCGCGGTCTTTCGATGGCCGTTTCCGGCGCGAGCCCTCTTCGGGCCTGGCTTGGCGTCGTTCGCGGCCTTGCCCGACTTGGCGACGCTCTTCTTCAGAAGGTCGAGGAGATCGACCACGTCGTCATGCGCGACGGTCCCCGTCGTGCGCGTGTGGTGCTCGGTGACCTCGCCGGTCTTCGCTTTCTCCTCGATGATCTTCATGACGTCGCCGTAGTACTTGTCCTTGTACTTACGGGGCTCCCAGTCGGTCATCATCCCCTCGATGAGCTGCTCCGCCATCGCGAGCTCACGGTCGCTCACCGACTTCGTGTCCGATCGCTCCGGCAGTGGGATGTCATCGGCCTCCTTCAGCTCGTGACCGAAGCGGAGGACCTCGAGCATCAGCGCGTCGCCGACCGGCATGAGCGCAACCAGGTGCTCGCGCGTCCGGAGCACGAACGTCGCGACGGCAACCGCGCCCTTCTTCTCGAGCGCCTCACGCAAGAGGACGTAGGCCTTCATCGCGCGCGGCTGCGGGACGATGAAGTACGGCGTCTCGAAGTACGCCGGATCGATCTGGTCGCGCGGGACGAAGTCCTGGATGTCGATTGTCTGCGTTGCCTTGACGTTCGCCTTCGCGAGGTCTTCGGGCTCGATGACGACGAAGTTGTCCTTCTCGATCTCGTAGCCTTTGACGATGTCCTTCCACTGGACCGGCTTGCCCGTCGCGGTGCTCACGCGCTCGTAGCGGACGGGCGACAGGTCGCGCTTGTCGAGGAGGCGGAAGTGCAGCTCCTCGGCGCGGCTCTCTGCAGGGATCAACGAGATCGGGATCTGGAGAAGGCCGAAGCTGATCGAGCCGCTCCAGATGCCGCGCTGGGCCCCACGTGGGGCGCGGCTGCGCGCCCCCCCGCTGCCTCCAGCATGGGAATCGTTGTTCGTTTTCGCGTGCGGACGACGAGCCATGCGCACGTGCGCTGCAGCTCGTGTTCCATGGCCTCGAGCCCAACCGTGTTGGCGCTCGCTGTCTCCTGAGGCCTTCTCTCTCTCGCTCTCCCTGGAGCCTGGAGCCTTGGAGCCTGGAGCCTCTTCTCAGTACGTCGTCGTGAAGGAATCCATCTTCGCGTTCGGCGGCCATCCGAGCCCGCGCACGTGCCGGTCGATGCACGAGGCTACGGCCGGGTTCGACGGCGTCGTGTAGACGCTCACGCCCCAGGCGCGGCCGTTTTTCACGGCCACTTTGACGGTGACCTTCATGCTGTCGGGCGCGCCGCAGCCGCTGATGAATGCCGCATTGCGCATCGGGGCGGACAGCTGCGCGTCCGTGAGATCGGGGCCGCCCTTCGGGCCGCCCATGCTGATCTCCTGGTTGTTCGTCGCGAGCGCCTGCTCGTAGCTCATTCCGCCGACGAAGCCGGCGCCGCCGCCACCTCCGCCGCCGCCCTTGCCGCCGCCCGTGGCGGCCTTCTTGCCGCCCTTGAGCGCGCCGCCTCCGGAGAGATCGACGGCCGACGGATCGTCGCTCAGATCGCCGCCGTCCTTGCGCGAGCCGACCTGCTTGATCACGAAGACGATGCCGACCGACAGGAGGGCGACGGCCATCACGATGCCGATGATGAACTTCGCCGCGCCGGCCTTCTTCTCGGCCTTCTCGACCTTCGCGACCTCTTTCTTCTCCTGGGCGATGTCGCGGTGCATTCGCGCGTGCTCGGCGAACGGCGCGAACTCTTCCCACTCGTCGATCGTCTTCGAGCCCCCTGTGAGCTCGTCGCGCAGGATGTCCTTGCCGACGAACTTGTGCGAAGCGATCTGCTGCAGGAGCTCCACGGCGTTGAACGGGCCGTGGTCCATCCGGTCCTTGTTCACGACGTAGCGAGGACGCGGATCGGACTCGAGCCGCGCCTTCAGCACCGCGAGCTGGCGGGTCGGGTCACGCGCGATCGCGGCGGCCGCGGCGTGCGCTGCGCCGTTCACGTGTGGTGCGGCACCTGCGGGGCCCATGGGCCCCTGCGTGACTTGCGGGATCGACGGGGGAGGGGGCTCGACGCCGGCCTCGCGCTCGGGCGGCATGATCGAGAGCTTGATGTCGACATCGAATTCATCGGTGTGGTCGAGCCTCGACACGTCCGCGTCCGGCGGCGGGATGCTCTTCATCGGCGCGAGGTGATGCATCGCGCTCGCGAGCGCGCCGAGGTCATCCGGACGGTGCGAGGGATCGGCCACGAGAGCCTTTGCGAGCAGGTGCTCGAGCGCTTCGGGAAGCGAAGGCTCGACGTCGCGCGGCCGGCGCATTCCCGGACCAACGGGGGTCCCGCAGACCGCCTCGTAGAGCATCGCGCCGACCGCGAACACGCTCGCGCGGGCATTGCCGGGGCTGTTCGAGCGGAGCACCTCGGGCGCCAGCGCAGCCCGGTCGCGGGGATCTTTCGGGTTCGCGGCGAGCTGCGGGTTCAGGCGCATGAGCCCGTCGGGACCGGACGTGATCGCAGACGGGTGGACGTAGTGCGTCTCGCCGCGGGCGTGGCGCTCGTTGAGATCGACACACACGGGGACGATGATCGCGATGGCGTCATCGAGCGAGAGGCGGCGGCCTTCGGCGCGTCGCGAGTCCATGACGGCGCGGAACGTGGTGGGCGCCGAGGTATGCACGCCCTTTGTTGCGGGCGAAGCGAGTGCCGACATGGAGTCAACGTTACCCGAGGAGAGCAACTCGGCTCAATAGATGGGCAGAGTCAATTCCTCGGTGTTTCGGCGAGATCGACGTGCACTCGACGCGCGGTCGTTCCGCGGTCATTCCCTGGGAGCAGAGAATTCCAGCGACGCTCCACCATGCGTGCACGCCCACACGAAGCGAGCCGCGAGGTGACCTCGTAGGCGGTGCTTCGCGCGGGCGCGCGGACGACGAATGGCAAACGCTCAGCGAGCTTCGCGCGCGGGCTCGGCGTTCACCGTGCGGTCACCGACGACGACGCCGATGAGGGCCTTGATCGCGCGGTCCGAGTGCTCCTTGCGGATGCCCACGAACGTGATGCGGTCGCGGAGGCGGATGTGACCGACGTCGGCCTCGGTGAGGCCGGCCTTGTCGATCAGGAGACGCTGGACGTCCTCTGCGCGTAGGCCGTCGCGACGTCCGACGTTGAGGAACACGTTCGTGAACGCGGGGTCGTCCGCGGCGCGCTCCTCGCGTCCTTCGCGTCCTTCGCGTCCTTCGCGTCCTTCGCGGGAGAGCGGCGTGCCGGTGCTCTCCGCCGGGCCGCGCTCGCCCTCGTCGGCGCGCGGCTGACGGCCACCGAAGACGACCGTCGGCTCGTCCTCGATGTGGTAGTTCGGCAGCGGCGGCCGTCGGATGTCGACGGTATCCGCTTCCTCGTCGTCGCGTCCGGGTGCTCCTTCGGCGCGACCGCGCGTGTCGAAGCCGCCCATGCGCCCACGCCGGCGACCGGCACGATCACGATCGCGCTCGCGGGGCGGACGATCGGCGGACGCGGCCTCCGACCCTTCCGGCGTCGCCTTCGGGCCCAGGCCCGGCTTCGTACCGTCGTCGCGGAACAGCGGGGCGTCGTCGTCACGCTCCGGCGGCGGCTCCCAGTCGGCGAGCGCCGAGACCGGACGCCGCTCGCGGCGCTCGCCCGGACGGTCGCGATCGCGGTCGCGGCCTCGATCGCGGCGCTCTCGGTCGTCGCCGGCCGGCTTCTCTCCGTCGCGGAGCGTGCGCGGTGCACGCTCGGCACGAGCCGGAGGAGCTTCGGCGCGTGGCGCTTCCTGCTGCCGGGCTACGGCCACGGGAGGCGGGTTCTTCGCGCGTCGCGCATCCGCCGCGTCCTGGGTGGCGTCCTGCGAAGACGCTCCGAGGTGATCGGCGAGCAAACCCGCGATCACGACCTCGGCGCTCTCGTGCGTCAGCAGGCGCCGCGCGATCGCGAGATGCTGCGGGTCCTGCGCCTTGCCGGCGTACGCGTCGGCGAGGAAGGCGATCATGTCCGCTTCGGCGCGCGTACGGAGCTCGCCCTGCGTCGGCAACATCCGCTCGATCGGGCGGATCTTGTACGTCAGACGAAGCATGTACAGGTGGCCGACGTCTTTCGGGCCGACCACCGAGATCGCGGTGCCCGTACGTCCAGCGCGCCCCGTGCGACCGGTGCGGTGCACGTATTGCTCGGCCGACTCGGGGAAGTCGGCGTTGATGACGTGCGTGAGATGGGAGATGTCGATTCCGCGCGCGGCGACGTCGGTCGCGACGAGGAAGCGCAGCTTGCCCTCGCGCGTCGCCTGCATGACGCGTTCGCGCTCGCGCTGCTCGAGGTCGCCGTTCAGCCAGTCGGCGTCGTAGCCGCGTGCCTTCAGGGCCTCGGCAACGCGCTCCGTCTCGTCTTTCGTGTTGCAGAAGACGACCGCGCTCTCGGGATCTTCGACCTCGATGATGCGCGCGAGCGCAGCACGCTTGTCGCCCTCGCGTACGAGATAGACGAAGTGGCTGATCTCGAGCGCGCCGATCTGATCGCTCGACAGCGTGACGTATTCCGGATCGCGCAGGTGGCTGTTGGCCAGACGCTCGACGTCCGGCGGGATCGTCGCGCTGAAGTAGAGGCCCTGCCGGTCCTTCGGCAAGGTCTCGATGATCGCGTTGAGCTCCTTCTGGAAGCCCATGCTGAGCATCTCGTCGGCTTCGTCGAGGACGAAGATGCGGATGTTCGACGGATCGAGCGTCCCGCGCCGGAGATGATCGAGCACGCGCCCGGGGGTGCCGACGACCACCTGAGCGCCCTCTTCGAGCGCGGCGATCTGGCGCCCCATCGGCGCGCCTCCGTAGATGGCGACGATCTTCGTCCCTCGGAACTGGGCCAGCCGCTCGAGCTCACGCCCGACCTGGAGCGCGAGCTCGCGGGTCGGCGTCAGGATGAGCGCCTGGACGCCCGGCTGCGAACGCTTGACCAGCGTGTCGATGACGGGCAGCCCGAACGCGGCCGTTTTACCGGTGCCGGTGCGGGCCTGGACGACGAGGCTCTTGCCTCGCGACGCAGGCTCGAAAACCGCGAGCTGGACGGGCGTTGGGTGGAGATAGCCGAGCGCATCGACAGCCTTGCGTACCTCGGCACCGAGGGGAATGGCGTCGAACGTCGGAGCGGGCGCGGCCTCTTTGTCGGCGGCGGGGGTTGCGGACGCCTGGTTCATCGGGGGTGACCACTTATAAACGACTGGGCGGCAAGGCGCACGGGCGTTAGCTCCGAAGCCTGCCGAACGGAGTGGGATTCTGCTGCGCGGTCGAACCGAGCAAGCGCGGCGAGCGCGTCGGTGCCGCTCGGATCGGCCGAACACGTCGGCTCGAGCTCGGGCGACCGAGCCGCGCTTCGTTCATTGGCGTAGCGGGCTTTGGCCGCGTCGCCGTTGGGCTCGGTGGCCGCCGCGGCGCGCGCCTTCTCGATGGCCTGGAGCTGCGCCTCGAGGAGCGCCCCGCATGCGGGGCCGACCTTGGGGAACCGCGAAGCCTCGGCCGCGACAGCCTCGTTCTCGGGGCTGCCGAACACGGCACGCGCGACCTGGACGATGTTCGAGACGACGAACGCCGCCACGACGACGACGTACACGCCGTACACGACGCGTGAGGTTCGCTTGTTCCGGGTCACGAGCACGAGGGGATGTACCGCCGTGGCGTCCGAGGCGTCAACGCCAAGAGACCGGGCGCACCAACTACGTGCTTCCGGGCTGTGTCGACCGAGTACCATGCGCGACCCCGGGAACGAACCCGAGCGACGAACCATACGAGAAGAGGAGAGACGCGGCGATGAAGGGACTCGACGGCAAGGTTGCGGTGCTCACGGGCGGCGGTGAAGGCGTCGGCCGAAGCATCGCGCTCGCGCTCGCCGCGCGGGGCGTCCGCGTGCTCGTCACGGGGCGTAACGAGCGGGCACTCGGCGAGACCGTGGGCGAGATCGCCTATGGAGGAGGCAAGGCGCGTCATCTTGCCGGCGATGCTCGCGATCCGGCTCACGTCGAGGCGGCCGCGCTTCGTGCGATCGAGGTCTTCGGCGGGCTCGACATCGTGATCGCCAACGAGGGAGAAGACGCGCGGGCCGACCTCGGCACGGACGTCGCCCGGGCAGGCGCCATCCTGACGACCAACCTGGTCGGTACGTATCACGCCTTCGATGCTGGAGCGCGTCACATGAAAGGCGCCGGACGGCTGATTGCGATCAGCAGCGCCGACCACGTCGATGCAGACGGGCACGGGGGCCTCGGCGCGGCGCGCGGTCGAGCGGCGTTCCGCGCCAGCCGGGCAGGGATCCTCGGCCTCGTTCGTGCGGCTGCGCTCGAGCTCGCCCCGCGCGGGATCACGAGCAATGCAGTGCTTGCAGGCCCGGTCGACGCCGGCGCGAGCGAGGAGCGGCTCGCGGCTCTTGCCGCCGAGCAAGGGAAGACGAAGGCCGACGTCCTCGCGGCCGTTCCGCCAGGACGCTTGCTCGCACCCGAGGAGGTCGCCGACCTCGTCGTGTGGCTCTGCTCTCCGGCCGCTGATGGCATCACCGGCCAGTCGATCGCGATCGGCGCGGGTGCGTACGCTTCGACGCGTTGAGCCGGAGCGCGAGCTCGCAGCGCGCCGTTTCCTCGTCTTCCTCGTCCGCGGCACACCGACTGCAGGACTCCCCGGAGTTCGTGAGGTGTTTCGTGAGGTGTGAAGCCATGAGGAGGCGCTTGTGAACACGAGAAAGCTTGGCGCTGCTGCGGTCGCGCTGGCGGCCGGTCGGATCGCGATCGAAGCCGCAAACCGACGTCGGGCGATGAAGCTCCGCGGAGCGACGGCCGTGGTGTGCGGCGCGTCGCGAGGGTTGGGAAGGGCGATCGCCCTCGAGCTCGCCCGACGCGGCGTGGCCAAGATCGCGATCTGCGCGCGCCACGAGCACGATCTCGACGAGGTCGCCGCGGAGCTCGTTCGGCTCGGCGTGCACGTCTGCGCCGAAGCGTGTGACCTCTCGAGCGAGGAGGAAACCGAACGCTTCATCGGGAGCGCGTGCGCGCGGCTCGGCCCCATCGACGTGCTCGTCGCGAATGCGTCGACGATCGCGGTCGGGCCGGTCGAGACGTGGACGAAGAGCGACTTCGATCAGGCGATGTCGTCCATCTTCTACACGACGCTCCACCCCGTGCTCGCGGTGGCGCCCGCGATGCGAAAGCGCCGGAAGGGATCGATCGCGCTCGTCACGTCGATCGGCGCTCGGGTGGGCGTGCCCCATCTCGCGCCGTATTGCGCGGCCAAGTTCGCGGCGCTCGGTCTGGCGGAGTCGCTGCGCGCGGAGCTCGCCGGAGATGGCGTGCACCTCCTCTCCGTGGTGCCCGGCCTCATGCGAACGGGCTCGCACGTGCACGCGGAGTTCAAAGGGGATCAGGAGTCGGAATACGCCTGGTTCGGCATGAGCGCGACGGCGCCGCTCATCTCGATCGACGCCGACCGCGCGGCAAAGCGGATCGTCTCGGCGATCGAGCGCGGCAAGGTCGAGCTGAGCTTCACACCCGAAGCGCGCCTCGCGCCCCTCGTCCGGACCGTGTCGCCGAGCCTCTGGGCGGAAGTGATGGCGCTCGCCGCGCGATTCCTGCCGCGCGCGCCGGTGGTGGCGTCACCCGAGACGAGTGAGCGGCGCGAGGGCGTCGACATCGAACGAACCTCGGAGTCGCGCGCCGTGAAGTTGGTGCACGACCGCGGACACGAAGCGGCCGAAAAGCACGGGCAGGTCCAGCACTGATGATCGGAGCGCCGCTCTCGAGCGGCGGCCTTGACCCCGTCACGAGTTGCCCGCATAGTTCGTTCAAATAGTTTTGAAACTTCCGTGACGATTGAGCAGGTGCTCGGATTGCCACGGTTTTTCGAGCCCTCGGCAACCCGCATGACCCTGGCGACCGCGCTTCCTGTCCTCCACGAGACCGCCGCTCCCGAGCGCGTCGGCGAGCTTCCGGCGGCCCGCGTCGCCGAGGTCCGCGCCCTCGTGACGCGCGAGATGACGGAAATCGAGGAGCTCATTCGGAGCCGAATCGAGCAGGGGGTCTCGCCCGGCAAAGAGTCGGCGCGCCATCTCGTCGACGCCGGTGGCAAGCGCGTTCGCCCGCTCGGCCTGCTGCTCGCGACGGCCTGTTTCGGGACGATCGACGCTCGCGCGCGCGATCTGGGCGCGGCCGCCGAGCTCGTGCACATGGCGACGCTGCTCCACGACGACGTGATCGACGACGGCGACCAGCGGCGCGGGCGCCCGACGTCACGGCGCGTCTGGGGCAACGCGGTGAGCGTGCTCGCGGGCGACATGCTGCTCGTCGAGGCTCTCCGGCTCGCGAGCACGAACGCCGCTTCGGCGAACGACGTGACGTGGACCGAGCTCGTGGCGACACTCGGGCGGCTCGTCGACGGAGAGATCATCCAGCTTCGTGGGCGGATCGCCGTCTCCCTCGACGAAGGGACGTACTTCGAGATCGTCCGCGGGAAGACCGCTTCGCTCTTCGAGTGGGCCCTTCGGGCGGGAGCTCGTATCGGCGGCGCCAGTGAGGCCGCCGTCGACGCGCTCGGTCGCTTCGGCGGCAGCCTCGGGATCGCGTTCCAGCTCGTCGACGACCTGCTCGACTACGACGGCGATGCCGCACGCACGGGCAAGACCCTCTTCGCCGACCTGGCCGAGGGCAAGGTCACCCTGCCTCTCATCCGCGCGGCATCGTCCGGAGAGCGCGCGGCATCGGTCGCAGCTCTCGTCGCGCGCGTCCGCGACGGCGACGAAGCTGCGGCACGTGAGCTCGGTGACATGGTCCGCGAGTCGGGCGCCTGCGACCGTGTTCGGCAGATGGCGCGCGCCGAGACGGATCGCGCGCTCGCCGAGCTAGCGATCGTCCCGCGGTGTGCCGCGAGCGAGGCGCTCGCCGATGTCGCGCGCGGCCTCGCCGCACGTGTCTCCTAGCGACGCGAACCCCGAGCAGCGAACCGTGGAGAAGCCGCACGCCTTGCAGGACCCGTCCGATCCGGCCTACACGGAGAGCGGGACGAACGAGACAGTCGCCGTGGCCAAGGAGAAGCACACGCTATGGCCGAGCGAAGCCGCGGTGAGCGACGTGGTCGGTCGCCTCATCGAGTTCTGGGGCTTCAAACGGAACATGGGGCGCATCTGGGCGGTGCTCTACCTTTCGCCCGAGCCGCTCAGCGCCGAGGACCTCCGTCAGGCGCTGAAGCTCTCGAGCGGCGCGGTCAGCATGACGCTCAACGAGCTTTCGCGCTGGGGCGTCGTACGCAAGGTCTGGGTGCAGGGTGAGCGCAAGGACTTCTACGCAGCGGAGGTGCAGCTTTGGCGGATGATCTCCCGCGTCTTCAGCGAGCGCGAGAAGACGGAGATCGTCATGGCCATCGAAGCCTTCGAGGAAGCGCTCGCGGACGTCTCGAACCTGCGGCATTCGACCGATCCGAAGACGCGCGCCCGCGCCGAGCTCCAGTACGAACGGATCAAGCAGCTCCTCGAGCTCGCACGCCTCGGCAAGCGCCTCATCGAGACGCTGCTCGCGACGGCGAAGATCGACGCCGAGCCGCTCGTGCGCTTCCTCCTTCGGCAGGCGCCTCCGCCATCCGAGTGAAGCCGAAGGCGCGCATCGGCGCTGCCTTCGTGACGATGGCCCTGGCGTTCGCGGCCCGGCCGGCGTTCGCGCAAGAGGCGCCGGCCATTCAGGACAATCGCTACTCGCTCGAGCTGATCCAGGGGCCGCTCCTCGCGCCCGGGCGGATCGTCGGGCTCGCCGGGGCGACGACCGCGACGGCGTCGTCGCTCGAGGGCGTCTACAACAACGCCGCTGCACCGGCGGTACGTGAGCTCTACAGCCTCGATCACTTCGAGTGGGAGCCCACCGCCGGCATCGCGTTCCCCGGCGCCTACGGCGGGACGGACTTCAACAATCGAGGCGAAAAGGGGATCGAGCAGCAGCTCGAGCGAAACCGCAGGCTCGGGCTCGCTCGTCCTTCGACGGTCGAGACGACCGACCGCTTTCTCTATCTGAACGCCGGGCTCTGGGGCCAGATCGGGCGGTTCGGCATGACGGTGACCGCGGACATGCTCCGTTACGACGTCGCCGGTCAGACCGAGACGCAGTCGTCGCTCTCCGTCGGGATCACTCGCATCCATGCCGTGGCTGCGTGGGCGTTCCTCGACAACCAGCTGTGCGTCGGCGCCGGGGTCCGGATGGCGTACGCCGATCTGAACGACAACGCGTCCGCGGGCGTCATCTCGATGCTCGGCGTCGGCCCGCAGGCGGGATTGATCGTCAAGCCGCGCGAGCGACCGTGGCGCGTCGGTCTGACCGCACGCGCGCCCGTATCCGCGGGCTCGTTCAGCCTCGCGAACCTGATCCGGGAGGAGCGCAACGGGACCGAGATCCGGCGAGCCGGTCCTTCTTTCATCATCCCCGATCGCATCGTGCAGCCGTGGGAGATCGAGGCCGGCGTCGCCTATCAGCTCGGGCCCCGGCCGCTGAATCCCGAATGGATCGATCCCGTCGGGCAGAAGGAGGAGCGCGAGCTGGTCGTTCGCGAGAGGCGTGAGCAGCGCCTGGCGAACCGGCGTGAGGAGATCGCCTCGATGCCCGGCAAGACACGTTTCGACCGTGCGATGCGCGCGCGGCGTCTCGCCGAGATGGCGCGGGAGGAGGCGCAGCTCCGCGCCGCCGAGGACGCCGAGCTCAAGGAAGCCGACGAGCGCCTCCACGAGGAGCGCAAGGCGCGGTACCTGAACTGGCCGCGCGAGCACGTGCTGCTGCTCGCGAGCGTGCTCATGACGGGCGCGAGCGGCGATGCCGTCGCGCTCGAGGGCTTCATCGACCAGCGACGCGAGCTCGTCGGGTCGCTCGTCACCGTGTCTCCCCGCTTTGCCGTCGAGAGCGAGGCCGTGCCGAACCTCCTCAAGACGCGCGCGGGCATCTACATCGAGCCGTCTCGTTTTCGTGACGGGAGCTCGCGGCAGCACTTCACGCTCGGCTTCGACGTCCGCGTCCTCCGCTGGGGCGTCTTCGGCCTCTTCCCGGATCACCAGTGGCGTGTGAGCGCATTCCTCGACATGGCGGAGCGCTATCAGAACGTCGGCATCGGCCTCGGGACGTGGCACTGAAGGACGAGCGCTCGACGCTTCGTCTCTTCCGCGCGCGACGCGCCCGTCAGAGGTTCTCGGCGAAGAAGTCGACGACGCGCTCCGGCATGTAAGCGCGCGCGGCCGGCGCGCGGAGTCCGTGACGTTCGCCGGGAAGGGCGAGCAGCTCGAACTTCTTGTTCGCCGCGATCAGCGCGTCGATGAGACGTGCCGTGTGCGCGTAGTGCACGTTCTCGTCCATCATCGCGTGCGTGAGCATCAGCTTCCCGTTGAGGCCAGGCACCTTCTTGACGAGATCCGACGCCTCGTACCCCGCTGCATTCGTCGCGGGCGTCTCCATGTACCGCTCGGTGTAGCCCGTGTCGTAGAGCCGCCAGTCGGTCACGGGCGAGGCCGCCACGCCGGCACGGAAGACGCCTTTGCCGTCGAGCATCGCGAGGGCCGCCATGAAGCCGCCGTAGCTGTGCCCGTAGATCCCGATGCGTGACGCGTCGACGAAGGGAAGGGTCGCGAGCCACTCGGCGCCGGCGATCTGGTCGTCGAGCTCGAACCGACCGAGCTGCTTGTGCACCTTCTGAGCGAACGCCTGTCCTCGTCCTGCGGAGCCGCGGTTGTCGAGCTGGAAGACGACGAAGCCGCGATCGGCGAGATGTTGCCAGAGCAGGTGCGGCTTCCACGAGTCGAAGACGAGCTGCGCTTCGGGACCGCCGTACACCATGACGATGACGGGGTGGCGGCCCGTGATCGTCCGTGGCTTCAGCAGTGCGCCGTGCAACGTCTCGCCGTCGTGCGCCTTGATCGTCACGTGCTCGACGGGGCGGAGCGCGAGACCTTCGATGTCGGGGTCTGGGGGAACGGGCAGCTCACCCACCGGCTTGCCTTCGCGCACGACGACGGCCTTCGGCGGTCGCGACGTCGCCGAGTGGACGTCGAGCCATGTCGTGCCCGTCTCGTCGACGCGGACCGAGTGCACGCCGGGCTCGGGTGTGAGTCGCGCGATCGCCGACGGAGCTCCTTCGGACGCGAGGGCTACGCGGTAGAGATGACGCTCGAGCGGACCGTCTTTCGTCGCGCTGAAGAGCACGCGCCCGGAGGCCTCGTCGATGCCCGAGATCGATTCGACGTCCCACTCGCCGCTCGTCAGCGTGCGCACGAGCGAGCCGTCCTTCTGGCTGCGGACCTCGAGGTGACGGTGTCCCGTCCGCGTGGTCGTGAGAAGGAGCTCGTTCGACCCCTTGAGGACGCGCATCGGCGAGAACGAGACCCAGGCCGGGCTCGTCTCGACGGCGAGCTCGGTCGTCGCGCCCGTCCGTGGATCGACGCGGACGAGCGCGAGCCGCTTCTGGTCGCGCGTCATCGACTGGAGGAAGAGCGCCTTGCCGTCGTCGCTCCAGGTGAAGCGACCGACGTAGCGCTCGCGTGGCGCGCCGCCTGCCTGAGGATCGCGCCAGTCGATCCACGTCGTCTTCTTCGTCGCGACGTCGACGATGCCGGCGCGCACGACCGGGTTCTTCGTGCCCGCCCGCGGATAGCGCTGCATCATGAGGTCGGGCTCGCCGCGCCATCCGAGCACGGGGAGCTTGTCGACCGGCCGCTCGTCCACCTCGAGGTAGACCAGACGATCACACTTGGGCGACCAGAAGAAGCCGCTCGGCTCGCCGAGCTCCTCCTGGGCGACGAAGTCCGAGAGGCCGTGCGTTACACCTTCGGGCCTCCCGGGCAGGGGAGTCGTGAGCGCCGTCTCTTTGCCCGTCGCGACGTCGATCGAGAAGAGCTCGCCGTTCCGCACGAAGGCGATCCGCTCGCCGGTGTCGCACGGCATCGGATCGATCTCCGGCTCGGCCGTCGTCGTCAGACGGCGCACCTTCCCGGCGGGTTCACGCGCGTAGTCGCGGACGAAGATGTCTCCGCCGTGCGGGATGACGAGGAGCTTCGACTTCTTCGCCCACAGGTGGCGCGTGATCCCCTCGTTTCGATCCCGCTGCCGCTCGCGGCGCAGCTCTTCCTCGCGGGATCGCGTCGCGCTCGCGGCCTCGCCGAGGTCCTTCGCGCGGAGCAGCACGTCGCTCTTGCCCGTCGATAGGTCGAACGCGAAGAGCGACATGGTGTCGTCCCCCGTCTCGCTCGCGAGGAAGGTCACGGTCCGTCCGTCGGGCGCGTGTTCCGCTTGCCGGGGCACGTTCCAGCCGGGCTCCGGATATTTCGCCATGCGGGAGAAGCCGACGCGGCTCGCGCTCGCGGGCGCGACCTGCACGCGCTCGATCTTCACCGGCCCTGGCTGCTGGGCGCGGATGTCACGCAGCACGGAGCGATGTCCCGCGCTCTGCGACGCGCCGTGCCCGCCACAAGCCACGAGGCACAACAGTGCGGGGGCGGCCAGCGACCCGAGAACGTTCGCTCTCATCTCTTCTCTCCCTCCTGGAGCCTGGAGCCTGGAGCCTGAAACGCCTGAAGCCCGCGAGCGAAGCGAGCCCCTAGTTCAACTGATGCTTCTCGGGCGGCGACGGCGTGTCGCGATCGAGGAACACGGCGGTGATCTCCCGCTCGAGCCCCGCGGACAGCTCGCTCTCGAGCGCGGCCACCGATCCAGCGCCTCGCTCGACGTTGCGCTGGTAGATGAAGAGGCGCGCCTGCATCCCGCCGCCGGTATCCAGGCCGGCGCTCGCGGCCTCTTCGGGCGTGCGCGCGTCGAGGATGACCATCGCGCGCGGATCGACGCCGTCCACGACCAGCTCGGCGCCGGGCACATCGACGATGTAGATGTCCGCGTCGCGAACCCATCGCGCCAGGAGCGCGTCGAGGCTCTGGATGACGCGACGAACGAGCTGCGCAAAGGCCTCGGGCGAGGGGGCCCAGGGCGGCGGCGGCTTCGTCATGTCGAGCGCGCGCGAGCGGAGGAAGGCTTCCACCGCACCCCGCGTGTCGCCTGCGTCGTCGCGGAGCAGCCCGAGATAATAGAACGCGTCGGCGTGCGTCGGGTCCGCGCGGACCGCCTCTTCGATGAAGGGCGCCGCTTTTTCGGTCTCACCGAGCTCGTAATACGCGCGGCCGATGAGGAAGACGTAGCTCTCGTTCTCGAACGGAGGTTCCGGCAGACGCGCCATGCACTTCTTCGCTTCCTCGACGTCGCCCTTGCCGAGCAACGCGTCGACGCGAAGGAGCAGACAGTCGGCCATCTCCTCCTTCGTCTCCGCGTATTCCAGCGCGTCGTCACAAAGGTCGATGGCCTCGTCCCACTCCGCGAGCGGGTGCATCAGCACTTCCGCAGCATTGAGCATCGCCTCGAGGTAGGTCTCGTCGAGTGCGATCGCTTGTCGATAGTGCTCGAGGGCTTCCTCCGACTCGCCCGCCAGCGCCGCCGTGTAGCCGAGGAGGTTGTGCACCTCGGGCGATTGCGGGTCGATCTCCAGCGCACGCTTCGCGCAGGCGCTCGCGCCTGAGGCGTCGCCCTTCTGCGCGAGGTCCCAACCCCGATCGAGATGCGCGGACAATTGATCCATCGGCTCGAAGGACTCGTTTTGCTGAAAGGAGAGGCGGGCGTCAAGCACGCTCGCTCCTCGGCTGGACGTTCTGCCGCGGCGAGGGCATGGCAAGCCCATGGCCGCTCCTCATGCAGGAGCTCCGGCGAGCTCACCAAAGCCGTCGAGATGATCGGACGAGCTCGAGCGTCCAGGCCCTCGCCAACGTCGCGCGGCGAACGATGCTTGCCTCCGAAATGCCGAACGTTCTGACAACGATGCGCGACCCTGAGCGGAACGATGCCTGCCCGCTTCCGCGACCGGAGAAAGCGCCGCGCGTGTCACGTGCGCGCGGTCCGATCGTCCCGAAGCTCGACGCTCCGCCCGAGGTCGCGTTCGGCGCGCGGGAAGAGCCATGTCGCCCCATGTCATCGTGCCTCCCTCGGGAGTTGGGCTCGCGCGCGTCCGCGCGACCGCCGCGTTCGACCGAGCGCGCGTGAACGGCGGACGACGCGTGAGTCGATCGGGCCGCAAGTCCGGCGCGCGATCACGAGCACGAACGCAGACGAGCGAGCCCATGTGAATACCGAGCTCAGCCGGACGTCAACCAGGCGCGCTCGTCGGCGTCACCCGGTCGGGGGACGGGGGCGGGCTCTTACGTCCATCGCTTGGAGGTTCACGATGAAGCCTGCATTCGCTTTGTTCATGCTTGGTTCGTTGAGCGCGTTCGCGACGGGTTGTTCCAGTGAGGACGACCCGGCGGAGAAGACGGGGCCGGTCGCCGCCACCCCGCTGACCGGCTCGGTCCAGGGCGCGACGTTCGCGGCCAAGAGCGCGGTCGCGCGCAAGGGGTTCGACGACGGCGAGAAGTCGATCGACATCTACGACACGGAGGTGTCGTGCAAGGACTTCAGCCCGAAGGCCGAGCGCAAGATCCTCATCACAGTGCCGTGGACGGCGGGCACGAGCCGCGATTTCAAGTTCTCGTTCGGCGGCAGCGACAGCCAGACCGCCACCTTCGTGATCCAGAAGAACGAGTCCGATACGCCGTTGAACGTGATCTCGACGCAGGGGCGCGTCGAGATCATCGAGGCGCCTACGGAGCCCGGCGCGAAGGGCAAAATCCGCCTGCGCGCGGTGGCGAGCGAGCACAACGTCGAGGGCGAGATCGAGGTCGAGGTCTGCGACTGAGGAGGCGCTCTGACGCTTGCTTCCTTGGCTTCTGATCTCCTGCCGCCGCCGTCACGCCCGAGCTCGCAGCACGCTCGAAGCACCGGCGGAGGCGGAGCATCTCGATCTCAGGCAGAAGGCCGCGCTGGCGCACATGCGTGACCGATGCGACCATCTCCGGCCGTGATGCGCGCCGTGCGCCTTCTGCTCGTCTTCGTCGTCCTCCTCGTGGGCATCGCCTCCACGGGGTGTCTTCCGGTCCGCTACGTCACGCAAGCCGCTGCTGGTCAGGAGGAGCTGAACAGCCGCGGCATCGCGATCGACGAGGTCGTCAAAGGCGAGCACCTCGACAAGCGAACGAGGAACCTGCTCGCCCATGTCGCGCCGATCAAGGCGTTCGGCGAGCGCTATGGCCTGAAGCGAACCACGAACTACGAGCGTTACGTCTGGATCAACCGCCCCGCGGTCGTCTGGGTCGTCAGCGCGTGCCATCCCCTCGCGTTCCGCCCCCGGTCGTGGAAGTTTCCGATCGTCGGAAGCATCACGTACACCGGCTGGTTCGATCGCAAGGAGGCGAAGGCGTATGCCGACGAGCTCGCGAAGGGAGGTTGGGACGTCGACCTCCGACCTTCGCAGGCGTACTCCACGCTCGGCTGGTTCGATGATCCGATCTTGTCGACGATGATCTCCGAGGGTGAAGAGGCGCTTGGCGATCTCGCCGACGTCATCCTCCACGAGACGCTCCACGCTTCGTTCTACGTGCCGAACCAGAGCACGCTGAACGAGAGCGTCGCGTCGTTCTTCGGCGACGAGCTCGCCGTGAAGTACATGGACGAAGTCGTCGGCCCGGACTCGCCGGAGAAGGCGAGCTTCCTGGCGCTCCGTGCGCGCGGCGAGCGTCGGGGCCAGGTCATGAAGACGGCCTACGAAGAGCTGGCAGCGCTCTACAAGTCGAAGCGCCCGCGCGAGGAGAAGCTCGCGGAGAAGAAGCGCATCACGGACAACCTCCGTGTTGCCCTGTCGATCAAGCGGCCTGTCACGAACGCCACCCTCATCCAGTACAAGACGTACGGATCGGGGAAGCCGGAGCTCCACGAGCTCCTCGCGAAGTGCGACGGCAGCTTCCCGCGCATGCTGAAGACACTCGAGCGGATCCGGCCGATCGCGGCGAAGGCGCCTCCACACAGCGATCCGGCCGTTCTTCTCCGGCCGCTGATCGCCGGCGGCTGTCCCTGACGGCCGCTGTCGCCGGCGGGTGTCCCTGACGGCGTAGCGATCGTCCGGCGTACCTGCGCATCTTGCGCAACCGACCGTCCGCGAGGACGCCGCTGACCGCTCTGGATCGCCGGCCGCCCGCGTCGACGACGCGTGCACACCGGAAATCTCGGCGTACGCGGGCGAGCTCTTCCGGCATGCCGTGTGCAGCTGCCCTTACGCGCCCGCTCGCGAGCGACGGGCGGTGTGAAGCGACGTCGACGAAGACGAGAGGAAGAAGAGCGCAATGCCGGTCACGCGCGTCGGTTTCATCGGAGTCTTCGGTCTCGTGCTGGCTGCGTGCGGGGCGACGGATCAGAGCGGAGGCCGGCCGTCGACCGAGGCCGCTCCCGCGGCAGGCGACGTGCCTGGCGAGGCCACGTCCGACGACGACGACCACGCCGATCCTTCCGCCCCGACAGGTGGGCCGTCGGACGACGATCCCGATCGAGACGCCGATCCGAACGCGCCCTCACCTGAAGAAGACCCGGCGATGCCGCCGGCGACCCAGAAGCAGCTGATCGAGCGCTTCGCGCCGCACGTGCATCTGAACCCGGACGACCCGAACCGGCCGGCGAACGTCGACTGGTACCTCGCGCGCGTCTCGATGCGCTTCCACCACAACAACTGTCCCGATCACGAGATCCTGCCGAAAGGGAAGGTGACGCAGGCGGCGCTGATCGCGCAAAGCCATGCCGACAACAAGTCGCTCTGTCGGCACGACGACGGCAAGATCGCGAAGAGCACCACGAGTGAGAGCTTCTTCCTCGAGGTCGCGGACTCGGCGACCTACGCGGGCGCGCCGCGCGCGGAGTGGAAGACGTACGTCGTGTGGCGGCCGAAGACGAACGGGCTCGTCGACGTCGAGTACTGGTTCTTCTACCCGTACAACGACAACGTCGCGATGTTCAATCACGAGTCCGACTGGGAGCACGTGCGCGTCACGATCGATCCCCAGGCCGACGGCGGACAGGGCAGAGCGCTCGAGGTGAAGATGTCGGCGCACCACGGCGGCACGATCATGAAGGTCCCCGATCCCCGTCTGACGATGGAGGGCGGCAGTCACCCCGTCACGTATTCCGCCAAGGGCACACACGCGAACTTCCCGCAGCCGGGCACGTACGACATCGAGGGAACGGCGGGCATCGCGAAGGACGTGGCGAAGGCCGCGCCGGCCGCCGACGTCTGGAAGACCGAGAATGCGCTCGTCCTCGTGGGCACGCGCGCGGCGCCGAAGAACGGGCAGGTCTTCATCAAGTTCTGGGGACGCTGGGGTGAGCTCGGCGATCTCCCGGAGACGAACGGCGTGACCCGCCACTTCCCTTGAATCAGGGACAGTCGTCGCCTTCGGGGATGGCGGCGTCGACGCAACGCACGCCGGGGTCGGGTGGCGCCGCGAACGTACCGAGCTTCTTGACGCTGTAGGCTTCGATTCGCGCGGCGGCAGAGAGGGCGTCGCAAGGCTCGCCCGCGTTGTCTCTGCTGTCGGAGCGGATGTCGCGGCCGTCGCAGATCGTCGACTTGACGCTGTTGTAGATCAGCGTCGCGCCCGGGACCGGATCGCAGAGGACGGTCTGCTCGAGGCCGTTCGAGTCCTCGACGTAGATGGTCCGCACCTGACCGAGGAAGTCGGAGGTCTTCCAGCGGCCGCTCACGACTCCGTCACGGAGCACTGCCTTGTCGTCGCCGTCGGTCTCCACGAGGGCGGTCAGGATCGCGTCGCGCACGCGGACCTCGAACGGCTTCGGGTCGGCGTCGATGAAGACCGGCAGGACGATCTCCGCGAAGCGTCCGACGAGACGATTGCCGGTGACCCAGCCACGAGCGGCGCGGATGGTGGATGCCTCGAGGACGCCTCCCACCTGGAAGCGGCTGTCGAGCACCCAGCGATCGTCCTCGTCGAACGCCGGCTTCGTTCCGCCGCCGCCTGCTTCAACGCCGATGGCCGGGAAGACCTCGATCGAGACATCGTCGTCGTCGGCCTGACCGTTCCAGCCGTCGATGCGGATGACGGCGCCGTACCGGCCGTCCTGGATCCCCTCGTTGATCCCGCGCGGGCTGAGGACGTCGCTGAAGCGCGAGATGTACTCGATCAGGCTGAACCCCGCGTTGTCGATGCCGGTCGCGGTCTTGTCCCTGGCGTGCGTCTCGAAGGCGGCTGGAAGGAGCTTCGACGTGCAGCTGCTCGACGCGAGGTCCACCGAGCACGTGAGGTCGAGGTTGAACCCGGGCACCTGTGGACGTCCGCCGTCGACGTCGATCCCGAAGTCGAGCAGCCGAAGCGCAGCGAGGACGGAGCGCGAGCCGGGAGCGGCGTCCTCGGGCGGAGCGGGGACCCCGAGCTCGCCGCACGGGCCGCCCGACGCGTCGGCGCCGCTGTCGGTGGCGGAAGCATCGCTCATGCCGTCCTCGAGCCCGGAGTCCTGAGGATCTTCGGACAGCCGCTCGAAGCCGAGGATCGCGGCGCAGGATGCCGTGGCGCACCCGAGCACGAAGGCAACGAGCAGCGGCGCGCGTCGAGACGGCATCACGCGCGCAGTCTACATCGACTGGTTGTCGTTCTGTCATGCCGGCGCGCCATGCGGGACACGAAGTCGTGGCCTGGCGAGCGGTGGCGGCGCGAGCCTCGCGCGTCCATGCGCAATCGAGCGCGATCGCTCGCGACCTCTGCGCTCGGGTGCGGGGCACGACGGTTGCTCGAGGGCGGGGCGATGCACATCCACCTTCGAAAGCTCGGACTCGGTCTCCTTACGCTCGTCGTCGCGACGACGCTTTTCCTCGCCGTTGCTGCTTCCGATCTCGTACACCCGGGCGGCACGTCCCGCGCGCGGTTCGAAGCTGCACGAAGCAGCCTCGACGGCGAATGTGCGCGCTGGCTGCGCGAAGGCGGTTCTCACTGGCAATGCAACGTCAGCGAGAACGAATCGCCGCTCTTTCCGCGCCTGCGTCGTGGGCGGGCAAGCGTCGCGTCTGCTTCGCTCGCGCTCACACGAAGCGACGCCGTCACGGCGGAGCGCGAGCTGGCTGCCGCGCTCGACGTCGTCGGCGAGCTCGATCGTCTCGGCAACGAGGTTTCGATCGTCATGAGTGCGTCGCTGCTTCGCGACACGCTCGCCGTCATCGAGACGAAGCTGCCGGGCGGGATCTCGGGACGCGAGATGAAGGCGAGGCTCCTGGCCGGACGGAGGCTGCGGAGCGTCGCTCATCCGCTCGAGGCGCAGCGCCTGATCGCGATGAGGACACTCCTCGACGCATTCGACAGGCCCTTCGTTCGCGGTCTCGGTCTTCAGCTCATCGCGGGGGAAGAGGAGAGGATTGCAGCCATGGAGCGAGCGATCGCGTTGGGCGATACCCAAGGCTGCATGCGCGCCGATGAGCGCAGGAGCTGGCTGTCGTCGCGCTACGCCGCGATCGCCGCCCCGAACTCGTGCTCGCTCCTCGTGGAAGCGGCACAGACCGGCAAGCGTCTCGACCAGGCGCGGAAGGCGGCGCTTCGCCGGCCGTCGCCGGGTGCGCGGCGCGGTTGACTCGCGCACGGCTTCCACTCGCTGCGCGGATCGCGCAACTGGATCGGGAACGCACCTGGATCACTCGCAAAAATAGCGCTTCCGTGAAGGCGAGCTATCTTCACGGGTGGAGCGGTGGCGGGGCGCTCGGACCGAACGTGGATCGTCAGATCGGCAGATCGTCGAGAGGAAGAGGAGCTCGTTCATGCGCATCGCCAGCACCTGTCTCGTGGCTCTCGCTGCATCGGTGACGCTCGCAGCATGCAGCTCACCCGTGCCGACGCAGACCACGCGCCGTGCCGGGACGAACAGCAGCAGCCCGACGCGTGACAGGTCGGGAACGAACGAAGACGAGCTCGTCCCGTCCGAGGCGGACGACCTGCCGGCCGACACGGATGAGAGCGGGACGACGGAGCCCGATGGCGACGGCGACGGCGTACCCGACGCGCTCGACTGCGACCCGGCATCGTCGGCGCTCGCGGGGACGAGGCTGCTTTCCGACGCGCTCGCGACCGACAAGGGCATTTTCGGCGCGGCAACGGGATTCCCGCAGGCGAGCTGGGTGTACGAGGGAGCGTATCGGCAGACGCGCGTCGTCGACGCGGCCGACGCCTCGCTGTTCCTGAAAGACGCGACGATCGGCGACGTCATCGCGGAGGTGCGGACGGCTTCGACCGAGGTGGCTGCGATCACCCCTCGGCTCCGGCAGATGTTCATCCTCGTCGGCGCCTCGGTCTCGGGCGGGCAGCTCTCGGCCCTCGGCTGCGGAATCGAGGTCGTCGGCGGCGAAGCCACCGAGCAGAAGACGAGCGTGGTCCGACTGACGGGGCCGCCGGGCGCCGTCGCCACGACGCCGCTGCAGCGTGTCAATCGCGCGGCGGTGCAGATCGACGAGGAGCTGACGATCAAGGCGCGCCTCACGCAGGGCACGTTGACCTGCGAGGTCACGAACGGCGGCGTGACGACGACTGCGACGGCGAGCGGGCTCGGGAAGCCGACAGGGTCGGTCGGCTTCTACACGCGTCAGAGCAAGGCGCTGTTCAAGCAAGCGAGCATCTGCAAGCTCCAGTGACCGCCGCTTCGGCGCGGAGCATGTCGACCGACGCACCGCCCCTCCTTCGCGGATCGTCGGGCGACCGTCTGATCCGATCTGCGCGGGGGGTGGTTCGGTGACGAACCATGCCGGGTGCTCCGTCGGCGAGACGGATCATCCTCCGGATCACCCGAGAATCGCGCGCGATCACGCTGGCCTGGCGGCTGCAGTTGCTCGAAGCGATGTCGCTCCGCCTCCCCTCGAAGGTCCTCGTCGCTCTTGCTGTCTCCGTCTCGGGCTGCGCGGTTGCGGGCTCCCCCAGCGATGGCGACGTCGAGGCCATCGGCGCGGCCCGCCAGCCCATGGTCAACGGCACCGTCTCGCACACCGGCCAGGACGCGACGGTGATGCTGGTCGAAGGCGGGCAGCCGGCGTGCACGGGAACGCTCATCGCTCCGAACCTCGTCCTCACCGCGCGCCACTGCGTCGCGCAGCCGACCGGCGATCAGGAATGCGCGACGTACGGTGCCCAGACGCAAGCGACCGCGATCTCCATCGCGATCGGCGTCAATGCGCGGGCGACGGACGCACCGGCCGCTCGCGGCGCCAAGATCTTCGTGCCCACGACCTCGAACATGTGCGGGTTCGACGTCGCCTTGCTCCAGCTCGATCGGAACGTCGTCGGCGCACCGGTGGCGCGGGTTCGCTTCACGCCCCTCGCGCCCAACGAGCCGGTCACCGCCGTCGGATACGGAGTCGACGGACAGGACCGCGAGCCGGTGCAGCGTCAGCAGCGCGCGACCACCGTGCTCGGTGTCGGCCCGCAGGCGCTCCAGTACACGACGAAGCAGAGCTCTCCGATCCGCTACGACATCCCGGAGGGCGACGTCGCGACGGGCGAGTCGACCTGCTACGGAGACAGCGGCGGTCCGCTGTTCGACGCACAAGGCCGCGTCGTCGGCGTGACGTCGCGCGGCATCCCCGAGTTCCCGCAGACCGGTGCGCACGGCAACGGGTGCGTGGACCTGCCGTCGATCTACGCGGGCGCTCGCTTCAACGAGCAGCTGATCCGCCAGGCCGCGCAAGCCGCGGGGCACCCGCTTCCGAGCACCGACGCGGACGAGGTCGATGTCCAGGACGCCGACGAGACGGGCGATCTCGAGGCGCAGTCGGACGACGAAGACTTCGAAGACGAGGAAGAAGAGGCGCCGAAGAAGCGGAAGAAGAAGGCGACGCGGATGATGATCCAGAACGGCGGCGGCTGCTCCACCGCCGTGAAGCCGGTGGAGGCGCCATCCGCCCTCGTTCCGCTCGCGGGCGTCGCGCTGGCGCTCGCCGCAGCACGCCGACGACGCATCTCGTCGGCGGGGTGACGCTTCTTCGCGAACGGCGCGGGACGCCCGTCGACCGTCGTCTCCGCAGCCCTCAGCGCGCTCGAACGCTCACTTCGTCGCGCCCGCGTCGGCCCCGACGATCTCGAGGAGCTCGACGTCGAACTTCAGCGCTGCCTTGGGCGGGATCTTGTCGCCGCTTCCGGCCTCGCCGTACGCCAGCTTCCACGGGATGGTCAGCTTCCGCTTTCCACCGACCTTCATGCCCGGGACGCCTTCGTCCCAGCCCTTGATGACGCTGCCCTTGCCGAGCTCGAACTCGAAAGGCTCCTTGCCCCGCGAGCTGTCGAACTGCTTTCCGTTCATCAACGTGCCGGTGTAGTGCACCTTGACCTTGTCGCCGGTCTTGGCTTCCGGACCCGTGCCGACGACCTCGTCGACCTTCTCGAGCGTCTCCGGTCCCGGCGGGAGAGGCGCGGCCGACGCTGGCGCGTAGTCGCTCGGCGGAAGCTCTTCGACCTTCTTCGAGCACGCCATCATGCCGAGCACGGAAGAAACCACGCAGAGGATCGCAATCGAGTGAGAAGCTCGCATGCGACCTCGATTACCACGAGCGGCCCGGCTCGATCACCTGCCTCCGTGCTTCGACCGGCCGGACTACTCGCGACCAGGAGAAGGTGACGGCGCGCCCGCGCCCCCACCGCCACCTGGCGGAGCGACCTGAGCGCCCACCGTCGCCGCCGTGAGCTGCAGGACCGCCTCGAGCTGCTCGGGCGTGGCCTGGACGTGGAGCTTGATCTTCGAGCCTTCGGCGACGACCGCAGCATTGTTGAGCAGCCCGCGCGTGGCGAAGCGGACGCCGATGCTGTTCTGCTGCTTGAGCAGGTCGGTCAGGCGATCGGCCGAGTCGGTGGCTGCGGCGGCGTCCGTGCAGTCGCCTTCGGCGTAGACGTCGGCGCCTCCGTCGGCGCGCGGGATGATCCAGAAGCGGATCTCCGTGAGCGACTGCGAAAACTTCAGACCCGGGATCGAGATCTGGTTCGACGGATTGTGGACGATGAGCCGCATCGCCTCCGTCGCGGGCGGACCGCGCGGCACCTGTTTGCGGAACGTCATCGCGGCTTCGTGCGCGTGTGACGGCGGGACGATGACGAGCAGCTTCGACTGCGGGCGTAGGAAGACGCGCTGCGCGTTGTCCGCGTACCCGAGCGACGCCTGCACACCGGGCACGCCCGCGTCGTACGGGCCGCCCTTGTCGTAGGTGCGCGCGATCGAGCCGATCGTCGCGTCGACGGCGTCGTCGCTGACGTTATAGCGAACGAGGACCGCGTCCCGGTCCGTGTGGATGAGCGACGGCCCGTAGATGAGGATCCAGTCCGTGTCGCGGATGGGGTCGACCGGCGCGGGCGCGCCCTTCAAGAAGTCACGCCATTGCGGAATCGCCTGGAGGATGGGACCCATGCGCGCGCCCACCGGGTGCTTGCGAATGAGCCCGACGTTCACGCCGAGCACGACGTTCTGAACGCCGGCGTTCACGACCTTCGAGAGGCCGAACATGCTCGCGGGATCCCGCGGGCCCGCCGAGCCGGGCGCCGAAGCGCCGGCGTCGCCGCTGCTCGCGACGAGGCCGCCGTCGTCGAGGGAGGCGCTGCCGTCCGGCTCGCCGGCGTCCGTCGGCTCACCGCCGTCCGCGCCGACGACCACGCCGGCATCGAGCAGGTCCGCGAGCTTCTCCGCGGCATCGGGCACGCCGGCGTCGACGATCTTCGGTCCTGCGTCCGGCTTTCCGGGCGCCGTCGGATCTTTCGCGTTCGGCGTCGGATCGGCGGGCGTTGGTGGCGGGGGCGCCGGCTCGGGTGGAGGTGGCGCCTCTTCGCCGAGGAGGTCGACGGGGATGGCGAGATCACCTTCGGGGTCTTTGAAGTCGATCCCCGAGCTCGGCGGGAGCAGGTTCCACGGCGCGACGAACCAGTGCGCCACCATCGAGAGCGCAAACGCGAAGACGAGCGCGGCCCGGATCCGTCGCTGGTCCCAGAAGCGCGCCGGGCCCGAGAGCTTCTCCGGCTTCCCCGGCAGTGTCGTCGCGTGCGGGGCGGTCGGCGCCTCGAGGGCGGCGCCTCGTGTCGGGTCTCCGCGGAGGGCATAGGCCCGCCGCCTCCCGGGCACGGGGAGGCCGAACGGCCCTCTCCGACCCCGGGGGGGATGCGTCTCCCTAGCCACGCGACCGACCCTCCACGCACACACCCTAAGACGAACGCTCGGTCAAAACCATGGAATTCCCGGTGTCTGAGGGGGCTCGACCCCAGGCATGGCCCTCGCTAGAGCGTGTGCCGAGGTCCCCGCCAGGCCGGGCGACCTCACGGGGCCGTTTACCCACACGTGCGCATCCGGCCCCCTCCGCGTCTTTCGGTGCCTTTTGCAAAAAACTCGCTGCAATTGCCGCCGTCTGGCATTCAACGACCAACCCCGAGCCCGCGGCTCGACGCCCGCGCAGTGCCATGCGAGCTAGCCCCAAGACCCGAATGCCCTCTCGAACGATCGCCCTCCTCCTTCTCGCGACCTGCGGGGTCGCCGGCGGCGTTGCGGCGTGCAGCGAGTCGAAGTCAGAACCGGTCCCTTCGCACCCGAGGACGGCCGCTGCGCCGCCTGCTGGGTCCGGGGCCCAGCAGGGCCAGGGACACGCGCGTACGGCGGACGGCAAGGCCGACGCCAGCGCGACCGCCAACGCCCCCGCCAAGCTCGAGCCTGGGCCTGTCGCGTATGACGGCCCCCTCATCGGCGCGCTCTTCGGCCAGACGCCGATCATGAGCGACATGGAATGGCCGAAGAAGGAGGAAGACAAGCGGAGCGGCGACAAGGACAAAGGTTCGGTCCGCATCGGATACATCCGGCAAGGCCAAAAGGTTCCCGTCCTGCCGGAAGCGCACCGCAAGCCCAACTGCAAGGACGGCTGGTACGAGCTCGTGCAGGGCGGCTTCGTGTGCGGGCGGTACGCGTCGCTCGACCTCAACCATCCGAAGATCAAGCTCGCGCCGCATCCCCCGGACCTGAACACGGCGCTCCCATACCAGTACGGCTACAACCTCGCCAACGGCACGCCGCTGTACCGCACGCTCCCTTCGCGCGAGGAACGGCTGAAGCTCGAACCGTGGCTCGCTCCGAAGCCGAAGCCGGTGAAGCCGCGGGAGCCCGACCCCGAGGAAGAGAGCACGGCGTCGTACGGTGAAGAGAGCCTCGACGCGGGCATCCCGCTCACCCTCGCGAGGACGACGACGACGATCACCGCGTCGACGACCGACCCCTTCGGTCTCGGCGCCGACGAGCTCGACGCCGGCACGCCCTGGTACCTGCGTCAGTACGACGGCGGAAAGCCGACGGTCACCCTCGACGAGCTGAAGGGCGAAGGCCCGATGGCGCGTCGCATGGTGAAGGGCTTCTTCGTCGCCCTCGACAAGGAGCTCTCCGAGAAGGGGTCGAAGTGGTGGCGAACGACGAACAGCCTGATGGCGCCGTTCGAGCGCATCATGCTCCACAACTCGGCGAGCAAGCTGCACGGAGTGTGGCTCGACGAGCTGCGGGACGAAGCGAAGGCCGCCGCCGCCGTCGCCGCGACGTCCGACTCGGCTGCCATGCCGAGCAGCGTCGGCAAGAAGCCGACCGTCGACATCTGCAAGCCGGGTAGCAAGTCGCAGGTCGCCATCGTGACCTTCTACAAGGCGAAGAAGTACAATCTGAGCGCGAGCCGCAAGGCCGTGACGACGGGCGATTCGTTGCCGCGCCACACCGTTCTCCGGCTGACCGGCGACAGCGTCTCGATCAACGGCGCCACGTACGACGAGACCGACGAAGGCTGGTGGATGAAGGCGTCCGAGGGCGTGAAGACGAACCCCGGCAATCCGCCGAAGGATCTCGCGCCCGGCGAGAAGTGGATCGACGTCAACATCAAGAACCAGACGCTCGTGGCCTTCGAGGGCGACACGCCCGTCTTCGCGACCGCGGTCTCCACGGGCAAGGAAGACAAACAGGACCGGGCGAAGGACTACAAGACGCCGACCGGCACGTGGCGCATCCGCGAGAAACACATCGCGGCGACCATGGACGGTGACGTCGCCAGCGACGGTCCGTACTCGATCGAGGACGTGCCGTGGATCATGTATTACAACGGCAGCTACGCGCTCCACGGTGCGTTCTGGCACAACAACTTCGGCCGCACGCGTAGCCACGGCTGCGTGAACCTCGCGCCGCAAGACGCCAAGGCGCTCTTCAACTGGACCGAGCCGCGCATGCCGGACAACTGGCACGGCGTCTGGTCGACGCCCGAGCGTCCCGGCACCCGCGTCGTCGTCCACGACTGAGTGAGCGAGCGCGCAGGCGGGCGCGCCTGCCGTCGTGATCGCGTGAGCCGCCGCGCCCGCTGTCTTGCGGGCCGCGGCGCTCCTGCGTCAGGAGGCGATGGCTCGCTCGTCGCCGCCCAGGCGCGCGCGGAGCTCGGCGGCGATGGCGTCGACGACGGGACGGGACGTGGGGCCGAGCGAGATGGGCCCCGCCTCGCAGTCGAGCTCCACGCGATCGGCGTGGACCTTGAACCCGCGAATCGTCCGCCATGGACGGGCTGCGCCCGCGAACGTCACGCCATAGGCGTCGACGGCGACGTCGAGCGGGACCGTCGCGGAGATGCCGAGCGCGGCGACCGCGAGCAGCGCGAGCATGATGGTCGATCCGAAGACGAAGCTCGGCGACGGAGCATGCCGCGCGAGCTGGTGATACGCGCCGAGGAGAAAGATCCCGAACGCGAGCGCGTGCAGCAGCACCGCCGAGAGCCAGAACAGCATCGGGCGGCCGACGCGGAAGAGCGCGCGCTGCTCCGGGGGGATCGCGAGCATCTCCTTCGTCACCACGCCGTGCCGGAGCGCGCGCTGGACGAGCACCACGAACGCCGAAGCGAGCCCGAGGTTGAGCATGACCGCGAGCATGCCGGCGCCGTCCGTCGAGAGCAGCGCATCGAACAGACCGTGACAGGCGGCGGCGAGGACGACCCAGAGTGTCGTTCGGGTCTTCGGGTCGACGAGCTTCGCGCCGAGCGCATAGCCCCAGAGCGCGCCGAAGAACATGTGCGCCGGAATGCTCATGAAGCAGCGCGCGATGACGAGCGGCGCGCTCAGCCGGCCCATCGCGAAGTAGCGGATGTTCTCGGCGGCGGCGAAACCAAGAGACGCGACGATGCCGTACACGATGCCGTCGATCGGCTCGTCGAACTCGCGACGGCGCACCGCGAAGTGCGTCGCCAGTCGCTTCGAGCCTTCCTCGGAGAGGCCGACGACGACCGTGAAGACGAGGATCGCGAGCGGGAGCGCGAACGTTCGGCCACCGAACGTCGCCAGGTTCGGATCGAGCCACGGCGAGGCGGCTGCGAGCCCCGCCTCGAGCAGCCCGGCTGGGATCACGGCGAGCCCACCGAGCAGGAACGTCACCGCGACGAGCCACATCGGCTCGGGATGCGCGCGATCGAACCGGCGGACGAAGGCGAGCCATGCCAGCGAGAGCAGCACGGGGACGACGAGGCATGCGATCGCGAGGGTGCGGTTCGGCGGCAGGCCTACGGCATCGACGCGCCGGAGAGGGGGCAGTCGCGGCGTGGTCAGGAGCTGCCGCTCGCGCTGCGCGCGTGCGTACGCCTCCGCGCCGGTACCGAAGGCGATGTAGAGCGCGCTCGGCTCCTCGAACCGCGGGCTGCCGAGGGAGATGCGCCCGCGGGCGACGACGGGCGTCCCGCTGGGCTGCTTGGCGCCGCGGATCGCGGCCTCGGCGGGGGAGCCTTCCGCCGCCCGGACGCGCAGGGTCGGCCCGTTTCCCCAGCCTACGAGCGCGCCGTCTCCGAGCTCGCCGACGGGCACCCGCTTGACGACGCGCGTGCGCCAGCGCGGGCGCTCGTCTCCGCTCGACGTCCACATCGGCTCGGCGAGGATGAGATGCTCGCGATCGACGGGCCACGTCTCGATCGCCCGGAGGACGCTCGCGCGCGATCCGACGTAGTAGTGGTCGTCGCCTTCGTGCCGAACGTCGAGGTGCGCGGCATCCTCCGGCGGAAGGACGACGGTGGGATCGACGTCGAACAAGAGCAGCGTGCCGGTCCACGACACCAGCTCGTCGACGCGCATCGCATGTGCCTCGTCGACGATGATCCGCACGCTCTGTTTGTCCTGGACGACGTCGGCGCCGACCTGAGCCGCTCCGAGGCGCCGGAGCACGAGCGCCCGGAGGTCTTCGCCGAACGCCGCGGTGCGCGGCGGCGCAGCACCCTCGATCTCGTAGATCAGCTCGACGTCGTCCGTCCCCGCGAGCGCCGACCCGAGGACGCTCGGCTCCGGCTCGGTCCCCGCGGCGGAACCGCAGGCGGCGAGGGCGACGACGAGCGCCGCCAGCGCGACGAGGACGGAGAAGAGGCGCCCGAGCTGGCTCATCGTGCGGAGGGTCGGTGCGGCGCCGGGCTCTTCTTCCGTCCCGCGGTGGCTTTGCCCTCCCGTGCGCGCGGGGCGACAGCAGCGGCCGCCGGGCGATCCGCGCAGGGGTAGCTGCCGATGACCTTCACGAAGTCGGAGCTCTTCGACACTGCCTCGAGGGCGCGAGCGACGGCCGGATCACGTCGGTGGCCCTCGAGGTCGACGAGGAAGACGTAGTGCCACGCGCGCGTACGGCTCGGGCGTGACTCGATCCTCGTCAGGTTGACGTTCGCGTCCTCGAGCACGGAGAGCACGCGGCGGAGCGCGCCCTTTCCGTCGGGGACGCCGAAGGCAATCGTCGTGCGGTCGTGCCCGGTCGGAGGTGCATCCTCGCGCGCGAGGACGACGAACCGAGTCGCGTTTTCCGCCCGATCCTGGATGTTCTCGCGCACGATGGGAAGGTCGTGGATCTCGGCAGCGATGGCCGCCGCGATCGCTGCCGAGTGCTCGTCGCTCTGCGCCTCGCGCGCCGCCGCCGCGGTCGAGGTCGTCTGGACGACCTGCGCGCGGGGAAGATGCTTCGCGAGCCAGGAGCGGCACTGACCGAGCGCTTGCGGGTGCGAGTACACGGTGGAGATCTGGGAGAGCGAACGTGCGTGCGAGAGCAGGCAATGGGCGACCGGAAGGACGAATTCCTGCCGGATCATCAGATCTCCTTCGAGGAGCGCATCCGACGTCATCCCGACGGCGCCTTCCGTCGAGTTCTCGAACGGGACCACGCCGTAGGTGGCGTCTTTGCTCCCGACCGCCTCGAACACGCCGTCGATCGTGGCGCATTCGCGATAGCGCGCCTGCAGGCCGAAGAGACGCCGAGCCGCGAGCTGCGTGAACGTCCCCTCCGGTCCGAGGTACGCGACGCGCAGCGGCTGTTCGACGGAGAGGCATGCGCTCATCACCTCGCGGAAGACGGCGCGGATGGCATCCGGGGGGAATCGCTTGCCGCCCTTGTCCACGAGTCGTTCGAGCACGCGACGCTCCCGCTCCGGATCGTGGAAGACCGGGAGCGCGGCGGCGCGTTTCTTGTCCGCGATGTCGCGGGCGACGTTCGCCCGACGGGCGAGCAGGTCGAGGATCTCGTCGTCGAGCGCATCGATGCGGATGCGCGCGTCGGCGAGCCCGGGGACCGCCGACGCGACGGGGCTCGCGGTGGTCTTGCTCGATGTGGCGCCGTTCGAGGCGCCCTTGGTGCCGTTTTTCCGCTTCACGCTCGCATCCTCGCATGACTACGATGCGTCGAGCGATGCCCGAAGCCACCGTGCTCTACACCGTGACCGCCGTGGTCGTGCTCGGCCTCTTCGTCTGGGTCGCAGTGGTGCTCAAGACGGCCCGAGAGCCCTGGGCGCGGCCGCGACTGCCGCGGCAATCCGGCATCGAAGGCCTCGCGGCCGGCGCAGAGGCCGAGCGGCAGGGGCAGGGCGGCGGCGAGGAGCTCAGCCGGCGGGCGGAAGCCGAGGCGGCCGGCGAGGGCAGTGCAAGCGCCACGTCCGACGAGCCGGCCAAAGGCGACGCCAAAGCCTGAGGCTGGCCTGCGCAGAGCCGCGTGCCCCGCGGGGCGCGAGGCCGTGCCGGTCAGTCCTCGTCGAGCGTGATCTTGGACGCTCGGACGACGCCGCGAAGGACGTAGTCCAGGTACGTCTCGCTGCCCTGGTGCCAGAGCACGAACGGCGCGCGTGCGGTGCCGTTCGCGTCGAGCGCCGCGAGCAGCTCGACTCCGCCGATCGCAGGAAGCTCGTAAAGGTTCGCGACGGGCGGGACGGCGTTCTCCTCCTCGAAGCGCGCGACCTCGAAATCGTCGAACGACTGGATTGCGCCCTTGTGACGCTCGAAGTCGAGTTGCACGAGCGGCAGGAGCTCCCAGCCGGCGTCGATCAGGACCGGGAAGACGTCCTCCTCGCGCGACTCGTCGAACGGGCTCGGCGCCGAATCTCTCGCCGGCGCGGCGTCGATCGACGCCAGCAGCTCCGAGAGCCGCTGCTTCGCCGTGGTGGACGCGTCGCCCGAGCCCCAGAACGTCTCGAGCACCGCGACGACCTCGGCGTCGGTCGCGCGACGGAACAGCCGCTCGTCCTTGGACGCGAGGTCGACGGCGCCTGCTGCGCCGAGCACGCGTTTCGCCCACGGTCCCGCCTCGGCGAGCGCGGGATGACCCGCGTCGGCGTGGGCTTCCGCCGCTGCCGCGATCGCGAAGACGTGCACGAGGTGGAGCCTGCTCGCGACGTACCGATGTTGGCCGAGCGCGCGGACGAAGCGGACGAGCTCCTCTCCGGTTCGGGTGCCGATCTCGAAGCCGATCACGAAGGTCTCCTCACAAGCTGAAGAATGAACGGATGGCGCCGAGGATCTGATCGCGCTCCATCGACTGACGCGCGAGTTTTGCGTCCTCGTCGAGACCGTCGCGTGCCGCGATCAGCTCGACCCTGCGCTTCGCGAGGCGGTCCGACAGCTCGGTGGCGATCTCCGGCCGCCCAAGGAGCACGCGCTCGAACGTCGCCTTGTCGAGCCGGAAGCAGTCGACGTCGGTCACCGCGACGACGTCGGCCGTCCGCTGCTGTCCGGTGATCAGGCCCATCTCGCCGAACACCTCGGGAGCCGTCAATCGCCCGACCACCTTGGTGCTTCCAGGCAGAGGTCCTTCGCCGTCAGGGTCGATTGTCGTCCGGATCTCCACGGTGCCAGCGGTCAAGATGTACAGCCAGTGCGCGACCGCGCCTTGGCGGGTGCAGACCTCGCCAGCGGTGTAGATGACGTGGCTCAAGCCGGCCGCGAGCGTGCGGACCTCGTCGTCGGTCAGCGAGCGGAAGAGAGGTAGATCTCGGAGCACCTTGAAGCGGTCGGCGACGGCGCGGTCGCTCTTCTTCTTCTGTCGGTCCTCGTTGTCGATCTGGATCCACGTCGTGCTCGCAGGAAGGGCGAGGGGGATGCCGGCGCGGCGTAGCGCCGTGTAGATGCGAGCCCGCACGCGCGAGTTCGTGGGGTCATCGGCCGCGAGGTCCGTGAGCCAGTAGCGGACCGCGTAGGTCGCAAAGCTCTCGCGGTGGTCCCGCGCGAAATCCATGCAGACGCAGTTCGGCGGCGGATCGGCGGCCACGCCCACGATCGGCGCAGCGTGGAGCGCGTCGGTCACGGTCTGGATGACCTTCGTCGGCGGGAAGCGGAAGTCGACGTTGAACCACACCCAGTACCTCTGGGGCACGCTCCGTCCTTCGCGCTTGCCCAGGATCATGATGTTGCTGGCGAGGAGCTGCGCGTTCGGGACGATGATCGTCGACCAGTCGCGCGTCTCGACGACGGTGTGCCGCCATCGGATGGCTCGCACGCGGCCTTGTTTGCCGTTCTCGAGCTGGATCCAATCGCCCTCGTGGACCGAGCCGTCGAGCTGCAATGCCACGCCGCCGAGGATGTTTCCGAGCGTGCTCTGGAGCGAGATGGCGAGCACGGCGCTGACTACGGCTGCAGAGGCCAGCGCGCCGGTCGGATTGAGTCCGTGCGTCGAAAGCACACCGATCGTCGCGGCCACGTATCCGACGCCGACCATCAGATCGCTCGCGATCATCGGCAGCACGACGCCCGTGACCGGGAGAAGGACGGAAAAGAGCCCGGTCGCGCCGAGGTTCACGCACGTGAAGGCCTGGAGCAGCTCGGCGACCACGAGGAGGCGCGCTGCCCAGACGTCTTGGCCTGCGCGGACCAGTCCCCAGTGCGCCGCGGCGGTGACCAGGTACAGCCCGAAGAGGATCACGACACGGCGCACGCGCGCGCGGTGCGCGGCGTTGAATCGGTTCACCAGGGCGGCGACCACGACGATTGCCACGAAGAGCCCAAGGGCCCAGAAGGCGTCGTTCCGCATCGAGTGGCCAATAGGCCCGATCCCGAGCGCGGGCGTCAAGGGAGCCGAAGCACGGAGGGAGGCGCGTCGTCCGTCGCGTGCTGTACGTTTCGTCGGCGCATCGGCTGAGGTCGCCACTCGGGCGGCTCGCGTCGAGGAGCGCCGGCAACATCTTTCCCGACCGGCCTTCGCGGCGTCGAACGCGCGCAGTTACCTCAGCTCGACGCAGAGGGCCTTCACCGTGAGGAGGACGCCCGGCATCGGGCCATCGTGGACCGTGCCGCCGATCACCACGGTGAACTCCGTCGACTGCGACGTCGTCTTCTTCGTGGCGAATGGGAAGGTGGTGCCGTCGAGGACGACATCCGTTTTGCCCTGCGCCCAGTTCGACTCGATGGCCAGCCACCTTGCCGGTCCACCGGCCGCCAACGCAGGCGTTTCGATCATGTACGTTCCGTCGAACGTGTTCGCCGCGTGCCAGACATTCAGCTCGAGGCGCGACTGCAGGAGCTCGAGGCTCATCGCCGGAGCCGCGGTGTAGCTCGGCGCGTCGCCGAGATATTGCGCCATGACGTCGACGTAGGTCTCCGGACCCCACTTGCCGTCGATCGCTGCCGAGGCGAGCACCCTCACGGTGCTCTTGCCGAGCGACACATTCTGCGCAGTGGTGAACGTCTTTCGGATCGACGAGAACTGACCGGCACGGATCGACAGCACGTATCCGTCGGCGGTCGCCGTGGCATTCGTCTCCGTCATGCCGTGTGTGCCGGTCGTGAAATCGAAGCACGTCCCCGGCCCGAGCGACGCATCCACGCCGGAGCCGTCCGGCGGTGTGGCGCCGTCGATGAGCGTGGGAGGGGGGCCGTCCGCGGCGACGGACGCGTCGCTCGCGCTGCCGTCCTCGTCGTCGTCCGCCGTGGACGCTGCACCGAACGGAGCACAGGCGAGCCCGAGCGCCGTCGCGAGCGCACCCTCGGCGACGATGACGACGACCGATCGACGGCTCGCCCTCATGCCCGACAATGGTAGCGCGACCGTGGGCGGCAGCGCTCGCACGATCGTGTGCCATCTGCGATGCGCTGAAGCAGACGCGGTGCCCGCTCGACAGGCGGGCACACGCGCACTTCCACCCGCAGGTCAGCTCGCGAGCGCTTCCGCGATCAGGCGCTGCTGCTCGAGATCGTGGCTCGCTTTGCTGCCGGTCGCCGGGCTCGCGGCCGCGGGGCGCGAGACGACGGACAGGGGCAGGCGGTCACCGATGATCTTCAGCAGGTTCGCGTTCATGAAGTACCACGGGCCCATGTTCCGCGGTTCCTCCTGCACCCACACGAGGCGCGTGCCGTCCTGGTAGGCGGAGAGGACCGTCGAGAGCTCGTCGTTGATCGGATAGAGCTGCTCGAGGCGGATGATGGCCACGTCGTCGCGACCGAGCTTCCGGCGCGCGTCGAGGAGGTCGTAGTAGACCTTGCCCGCGCAGAGGAGGACGCGCTTGACCTTCGCCGGATCCGTCTCCGTGTCGGCGATGACGCGCTGGAACTTGCCGTTCGACAGATCGTCGACCGTCGACACCGCCTCCTTGTGACGGAGCAGGCTCTTCGGCGTGAAGATGACGAGCGGCTTGCGCCACGGGCGGAGGACCTGGCGGCGCAACGCGTGGAACAACTGCGCGGGCGTAGTCAGGTTGCAGACCTGGATGTTGTCCGAGGCCGCGAGCTGGAGGAATCGCTCGACACGGGCGCTCGAGTGCTCGGGCCCCTGTCCCTCGTAGCCGTGCGGGAGGAGAAGGACGAGGCCGGAGAGCCGGAGCCATTTGTCCTCGGCGGAGACGATGAACTGGTCGATGATCACCTGCGCGCCGTTCGCGAAGTCGCCGAACTGCGCTTCCCAGATGACGAGGGCGTCCGGGCGATCGAGGCTGTAGCCGTATTCGAAGCCGAGCACGCCGGCTTCGGACAGCGCGCTGTCGTGCACCTCGAAGCGACCCTTGCCGAGGTTCGCCAGCGGGGTGTAGCGCGCACCGGTCTGCGCATCGAACAGGGTCGCGTGGCGATGCGTGAACGTCCCGCGCCGCGCGTCCTGCCCGGTGATGCGGATCATCCGGTTCTCCGCGACGAGTGAGGCGAAGGCGAGATGTTCTGCGGTGCCCCAGTCGAACGGCTGACCGTTCAGCACGCGCTCACGGCGCGTGTCGAGGACGGCCTTCACCTTCGGGTTCGCGGTGAAGCCCGTCGGCAGCTCGGAGAGGCGCGTCGCGAGGTCGGCGAGGACCTCGCGCGGGACGGTGGTGTCGACCTCCTCGACGTTCTTGTCCGGGCCGCCGATGTACGGCGTCCAAACGCCTTCCATCGCTTTGGGCGGCTTGAGGTAGTCGCCCTTCTTCTCTTCCTCGAGCGCCTGCGCGAGCGCCGCCTGGCGCATCGTCTTGAGCTGGTCGCCCTGATCCTGCGTGATCTGTCCGCTCTCGACGAGCTTCTTGACGTAGACCTCGCGGACCGTGGGCTTCTGATCGATGAGCCGGTACATCGCCGGCTGCGTGAAGCGGGGCTCGTCGCCTTCGTTGTGGCCGTAGCGGCGGTAGCAGAGCATGTCGATGACGACATCCTTGCCGAAGCGCTGCCGGAACTCGGTCGCGAGGCGCGCCGTCTGGATGACCGCCTCCGGATCCTCGCCGTTCACGTGGAACACCGGGACCTTCAGCATGCGCGTGATGTCGGTGCAGTAGCGCGTCGAGCGCGAGTCCTGCGGGAGCGTCGTGAAGCCGATCTGGTTGTTGACGACGAGGTGCACGGTGCCGCCCGTCGAGTAACCCTCGAGCCCGGAGAGGTTCAGCGTCTCGGGCACGACGCCCTGCCCCATGAACGCGGCGTCGCCGTGGATGAGGAGCGGCATGACGCCGAGGCGCTTGCGTCGATCCTGCTTCGCGCGGACGCGACCCTCGACGACCGGGTTCACGAACTCGAGATGGCTGGGGTTGAACGCGAGCGAGAGGTGGACGCTGCGCCCGTCCGACGTCGCACGGTCGCTCGACTCGCCGAGGTGGTACTTGACGTCGCCGCGGCCGAGGTTGCGCTCGGGGTTCGAGTCGCGGAACGCCGCGAAGATCTCGCGGACGTTCTTGTTCATGATGTTCGCGAGGACGTTCAGGCGGCCGCGGTGGGCCATGCCGATGACGATCTCCTCGACGC
>JAFAER010000088.1 GCA_023423895.1 Pseudomonadota bacterium | reverse complement strand
GCGTTCGCGAGCTGCGCCGAGAACGTCGACGAAGCGCCGCCTCTCGAGGACGCCGCGACGGCCTTCCCGGAAGCGAGCTCACCGGACGCAGAGCTCGAGGCCGGCGTGCCCGATGCCGGCTGCGATGCCTCGGATCCGTCGTGCACGACCGAGCTGGCTCCGTGCGAGACGGTCGCCTTCTGCCTCGTGCCCACCGGCGTCGGCTACACGGATGCGCTCACGGCGGTCTGGGGCACCGCAGAGAGCGATGTCTGGGCGGTCGGCTCTGGAGGGACGATCATCCACTACGACGGCAGTGCGTGGAAGGCGACGCCGACCGGCGTCCAGAACACGTTCCACGCGATCTGGGGCAGCGGGCCAAACGACGTCTGGGTCGTGAGCAGCACCGGCGTCGTGCTCCACGGGACGGGCTACGCGAACGGAACGGCGACCTGGACGAACGTGCCGACGCCCATCACCGCGGCAGCGCAGGCCATCATTCGAACCGTCTGGGGGAGCTCGCCGGACGACGTGCGCATCGGTGGCGGAGCCTTCACCGGCATGATCAACGGGCGCAACCGTCGCGGCGATCAGTTCGTGAAGACGACGCTCGCGGACGGCGGCGTGGGATGGCGGCCGCTCGAGGGCAACCCGCTCGTCACGAGCATCTGGGGCGCGTCGAGCGACGATGTCTGGATGGCCGCCGACAACAGCGCCACGAACGTCACGACGACACACGAGCGCGGGTTGACGTTTCACGGCACGCCGGTCGATGCCGGCGTCGATGCGAGCGCGGGCGACCGGCTCGTGTGGACGCCGGTCGACGCGCAGTCGGTCCACCGCCTCGAAGCACTGTGGGGAGCATCGGCGAGCGACGTCTGGGCCGTCGGCGCAAAGGGCACGATCCGCCGGTTCACGGCCGGAGCCGAGCGCTGGGAGAAGATCGCGTCGCCGACGGAACAAACCCTCCGGGCCGTGTGGGGCAGCGGCCCGAACGACATCTGGATCGTCGGCGACGGCGGCACAATCCTGCACTTCGACGGGACGAAGGTCGAAGCATCGAGCGCACAGCTTCCTCTCGGCCCGAAGCCGAACCTTCGCGGCGTATGGGGGAGCGGCCCGAACGACGTCTGGATCGTCGGCGACAACGCAGCGCTCCACTACACGGGCGCGAAGGACGGGACCAAGAACGGGCCCAAGAACGGGCCCAAGAACGGGATGGGTGGACAATGATGCGGCTCGCGCGGCATGACCGTTCGGCGATCGAACGGTCCTCGAGGAAGCTGCAAGCTCCGGGCACGCTCGCCTCGCGGGTGGCGGTCGTGACGATGACGCTCGGGGCATTCGTGGCCTGCGCCGACTCCACGGTCCTCGGCGTCGAGCAGGGGGAGCCGGACGGCGGTGCGGTCGTTCCACCCGCTCTCGACGGCGGCGATGCGGGCCTCGACGCGGCGAGTGACGTCACCGATGCCGAGGTGGACGCCGACGCAGCAATTCCGCTCTGCTCCACGGACGGCTTCTGCCGCACGGTCGTGCCCAAAGGCGCACGCCTCATCGGCGTCTGGGGCGACGGCGCCGGCGCGGTCTGGGCGTTGAGCAGCGGCGGTGACATCCTTCGCTGGGACGGCAGCGTCTGGAACATCCATCGCCAGACGGGCCTCCAAGGGCAGTCGATCTGGGGAAGTGGACCCACCGACGTCTGGGTCGCGAGCGGTGGCAAGCTCTTTCACGGCACCGGCGCCAGCCCGGCGTCGCTCGTGTTCGCGCCCGTGACCGATCTCCCGGGCGATCCGAACGTGCCCATCACGTCCGTCTGGGGAACCGGGCCGGATGACATCTGGGCGGTGGGGATGCTCGAGAACTGGGACGACTATCCTTCGGTGGTCACCGGTCGCGTTCTCCATTTCGGACCACTCGCGCCGTCCGAGCAGCCGGACGTCGGTCCGATCGGCGGCAGCGGGTGGACGAGCGACGAGGAGGCGGCCTCGATGGGGATCGGATTTCGCGCCGTGTGGGGCAGTCCGGCCACGGGCGTCTGGATCGACGGGCTCGCGTTCGACGAAGAGTCGGGGGGGCTATCCATCCGCGTCATCCGCCGACCCAAGAGCGCCACGGAGTGGACCACGATCGAGGGCGTCCAGGGCTATGGCTTCGGGCTGCAGGGCGCAGCGCTCGTCTCGGACTCGTCGGTGCTCGTGAGCGGTGCGATTGGTTCGGAGGAGGAGCGCTACGACGTCACGTGGCGCGGGACGAGCAGCGACGAGGGCGCGACGTTCACGTGGTCGTACGCGATTCAGCCGCGCTGGATGCGTGCGTTCCTCGCGTACTGGGGAACGGCGGCCGACGACGCGTGGGGCGTCGGCGAGAATGGCCTCGTCAGCCACTGGGATGGGATGAAGTGGACGCAGGCCGTCCTTCGCGTGACCGGCTCTCCGGTCGGAAGGGACATCCGGGCGATCTGGGGATCGAGCAACGACGACATCTGGGTCGTCGGCGACGAGATCGCGCTCCACAAGACGAACGCGGGGAAGCCGTGATGCGTGCAACGACGACGCGTGTCGCCTTCTGGCTCGTGGCCGCGCTCTGCGGCCCGTCGGCGATGGTCGCCTGCACCTCGAACGAGTCGGTCGAGCCTGCACGAGACGACGGCGGCGACTCCTCGCTGCCGGACGCGGGCACGGTCACGCCCGAGGTGGAGGCGAGCGCTCCTGCGGACGCCGCGATCGAGAGGCCGCCGTTCGATCCGGCCGACCAGCCCGTCACGTGCGCGGGCACGCCGTGCGCCGTCGAGCTCGTCGCCGGTGACCGTCACTTCTGCGCGCGCATGGTCGATGGGACCGTACGCTGCTGGGGCGACAACGATCGAGGCGCGCTCGGTATCGACGATCCCGGCCTGTCGGGCCAGGCGGTCGACGGCGGTGCTTCCGCGTGGACGGTGCCGGCTGTCAACGACCTCGACGGCGTCACGCAGCTCAGCGCGGGGGGAACGACGACGTGCGCGATCGCGGCGGGCGCCAGCGTCCGATGCTGGGGCGGCAACGACTACGCTCAGCTCGGTCTCGGCATCGAGGAAGTCGTCCTCGACGAGGATCGCCATCCGACGCCGACGCCCGTGGAGCTGCCGAGCGGTGCGGCCCGCATCGACCTCGGGCCGACGAGCGCCTGCGCAATCCTCGACACGGGCGAGGTCTGGTGCTGGGGCGACAACCGCAAGAAGCAGCTCGCTCGGCCGGTCCCGAGCCTTGCCGAGGCGCCGGGGGCGGGCGATCTCGACGGGCTCTCGGTGAAGCAGGTGGCGCTCGGCACATCGACCGGGTTCGCGATCACGACGGCCGGCGAGCTGGTGTCGTGGGGCGCGGTCGCCGGCGCAGAGGGATCGGTCAGCGGACGCGAGACGTCGTTGACGCCGATCCACGAGCCGGTCGCGATCGGACTCGGCCCGGTGACGAGCTTCTCGGTCTCCGCCACGACGCTCTACCGCGGCATCGGCACGCCGCTTCCGCCGCTGCAGGGCATCGGTCACGCGTGTGCCGTCGTGAAGGGCGAGCTGTTCTGCTGGGGCGACACGCACATGGGCGCGCTCGGCATCGGGCTCGCGATGTCCTCGATCCTCCCGCGGCGCGCGCTCGTTCAGAGCGACCTCGCGTGGCCGCAGCAAGTCGCGGCTGCAGGAGATATCACGTGCGTCCGTCTGACCGATGGGACCGTGCAGTGTGCGGGCGACAACGCGTTCGCGGCGCTCGGTCGGGACCCGACGGTCCGCTTCTCGACGGGCTTCGCGCCGGTCGAAGGGCTCGACGGCCATGCGGTCGCGGTCGCCGCTGCCAACCAGTCCGTCTGCGCGCTCCTGAAGACCGGTCAGGTGGCGTGCTGGGGCAACAACCAGAAGGGCGAGCTCGGTCAAGGCTACCTCGACGTCGAGGCCCATCCGTCGCCGGTCCTCGTTCGCTTCTGATCCTCGGTACGAAAGGTCGTCCTCGATGAACGGCTCCGTGCGCCCGCTCGGGCTCCTCGCTCCTCTCCTCCTCGGCACGACCGCAGCATGTGCGATCTTCGCTTGCACGGACCGTGATGGGGGCTTCGAACAGAATGGTCCGCTCGTTTCGGCGGCGGAAGACGGCGGTCCGCCCGACGCGCCTGCTCCACCGACTTGCGGCATCCATTGCTCGCGCGACCTGAAACAGGTCCTCGACGGATGCGATGGTGACAAGGTCGTCACCCAGTGCAACCCGGACCAAGGTTGTGGCGCTCGAGGAACGTGCGTCGACGCCTGCGCGGCCGCCGAGCAAACGAAAGGCTCGAGCGGCTGCGACTTCTGGACGGTCGCCCCGGACGTGAAGGCCGAGCGTGGAGGTTGTTTCGCTGCGCTCATCGCGAACACCTGGGACCGCGGCGTCAGCTTCGAAGCCGGCTGGGGCGGTGAGACGATCGACATCTCGCGCGCCGTCTACACCGTCGATCGCCAGAAGGACGAGCCGGTCTACACACGGCTCGAGGGCCCGCTTCCGCCGGGACAGGTAGCCGTGATGTTCTTCTCCGACGACCTTACGACGGATGGGATCCACTGTCCGTCGACGGTCGAGCCGGCGTTGCCCGTCGATGCCGTGCGCCGAGGGACGGGCAAGTCGAAGGCGTTCCACCTGAAGAGCGACGCGCCGATTTCGGCCTACTCGATCTATCCGTACGGCGGGGCCGAGTCGTTCGTGCCGGCGAGCTCGCTCCTCCTTCCGACGTCTGCGTGGACGAAGAGCTACTTCGCCGTCAGCCCGCACAACTTCGGCAACGCCGAGGGCCCGACGCGAACGCTCCAGATCATCGCGAACGAGGACGACACGAAGGTCAGCATGCGTCCCACGATGGACCTCATCGCCGGGGCCGGGATCCCGGGCGCCCCTGCTGGTGTCACGCAGACGTGGACGCTCGCGAAGGGTGAGGTCATCCAGTTCACGCAAGGGCCGCTGACCGGAAGCCCGATCGAGAGCACCAAGCCCATAGCGGTCTTCGGCGGCTCGATCCCGATGTACATCCCCGCCGAAGCTCCGTACGCCGACGCGCTTCATCAGCAGATCCCGCCATTCGAGCACTGGGGCACCGAATACGCGGTCGTTCCGTACAAGCCGCGCGTCCAGAGCTTCTCGGCCGACGCTCGCGAACACGTGCCCTACACGATCGTCGGCGGTGTCGACGGCACGGTTCTGACGTACGAGCCGTCACGGCCGCGCCACGCGCCCGAAACGCTCCAGGCGGGGGAGTCAGTGAGCTTCATCACCGAGGAGATCTTCGTGGTGAAGAGCCAGGATTCGAAGCACCCGTTCCACGTGAACGTCTACATGACGGCCGCGATGTACCCGGGGTTTTCGGCCGGCGGCGGGGAGACGCTCGGCGATCCCGAGTTCGTCAACGTCCCGGCGGTCGACCAGTACCTCGATCGCTACGTGTTCTTCACGGACTTCACCTACGACGAGACGAGTCTCACGATCGTCCGACGCAAGACGGCCAACGGCTTTGCGCCCGTCGAGCTCGAATGCGCGGGCGAGATCACCGGCTTCATGCCCGTCGGCTCGAGCGGTGAGTTCGAGTTCGCTTGGGTCCAGCTCACGGGCGCGTACGAAGGAAAGAAGTTCCCGAAAGGGACATGCAGCTATGGCCGCCAAGAGGCCCGAAGCGCGGGCCCCTTTGCGGTCACCGTCTGGGGCATCTCTCCGTACGCGAGCTACGGCTACGTCGGTGGCACGGGCCTCCGCCCGATCCACGAGGCTCCGCCGCCGCGCCTGCAGTGAGCGCGCGCAGGCGCTGGCGGCGGACCCCGGCATCGTCATGGGGCGCGCTTCAGCAAGCGTCGTCGAATCCAGGCGGAGGGACGAAGCCTTCGCTCACGCCGATCTCCGTCATCCATCGCGCGACCTCGATGGTCGTGCGGTCGCCATACTCGGGGCCGATCGCCTGGACGCCGATCGGCAGACCGCTCTTCGCGAGCCCGCACGGGAAGACCGTGGCAGGTAGATACGCCAGCGTGGCGAGGCTCGCCCAGAACACCTGATCGAAATAGGCTTGCTCTCCTCCGTTCACGAGGACGGTGCGCTGCGCCACGGGGCGCCGGTCATGAGGGAAGGCCGTCGTGGCCATCACCGGACAGAGGAGCACATCCCACTCGTCGAAGAAGCGACGCCATTGTTCGCGTAGACGCCTCCTCTCGGCGTCATGACGGAGCCACGCGCGATGACTCAGCGTGAGGGCGCGCGTCATGGCCGCTCCCTTGGTGGCGTCGTTCGGATCGAGACCTCGCGCAAGCATCGCGCTGGACGCGTAGACCTCGTCGGAGAGCGAAGCTCCCATGACCGATCCGACGAGCGCGACGTACGTGCTTCGGTATGCGGCCACGTCGAACGCGGGACGCGCGCGATCGGAGACGATGCCTCCGTGGTCCGCGATGGCGTCCGCGACGCGGTGGAGTCGCTCCGCGATCTCGTCGTCCACCGGAGAGATGGCGTCGGTCGGCCACACGGCCACGCGCAGCCCGCGAATCGAGGTCGTTCGCGGCGCCGCGAGCTCGAGCCGCCAGCCGCCAGCCTCGATCCCATCTGCGCCGGCCAGGACCTCGAGCGCGACGGCGAGGTCTTCTGCGCTGCGCGCCATGGGACCGGCAACGGCCATATCCGGTGCAGGAGGGATGGAGGGGAGCCCATGCCCGCGCATCGAGACGATGCCCCACGTCGGCTTGTGGGCGTAGACCCCGCAAAAGTGTGCCGGGTTCCGGAGCGACCCGCCGATGTCCGAGCCGCTCTCGAGCGCCGTCAGTCCGGCGGCGAGCGCGGCAGCCGATCCTCCTGACGAGCCGCCGGGCCCGCGCGTCGTATCCCAGGGGTTGTTCGTCGTGCCGAACAACTCGTTCGAGGTCTGGAAGTCACCGAGCATCGTCGGCACGTTGGTCTTGCCGAGGAAGTGTGCACCGGCGGCGCGGAACCTCGCAGCGACGGCCGAGTCGGCCGAAGCGATGTGGGCCGCGAACGAGGGAACGCCCCAGGAGGTCGCGAGCCCGGCGATGTCGTACGCCTCTTTCAGCGTCATGGGGATCCCGTGGAGCGGGCCGAGGAGCACGCCACGCGCGAGGGCTTCGTCAGCGTGTTTCGCGGCGTCGAGCGCGCGCTCGCCGTCGCGGACGGCGACGGCGTTGAGGCGGCCGTCGAAGCGCTCGATGCGCTCGATGAAGTAGCGGGTCAACTCGACGGAGCTGAGCTCCTTCGTTCGGAGCATGTGCGCGAGCTCGATCGCGCTCCGGAATGCGATCGGCGTTTTGCCGGCGCGCACGGCACGTCGCTCCGCGATGAGCTCGTCCGTAAGCGCCGGCGGCTCCACGGAAGAACCCATTGACACGACGCCTCTCGCGCGCGAGTGTCGATCCGTTCGCTGCGCGCCCGCGACTGTCGTGGAGAGCGCGTCCGGGCGAGACAGGTCTCCGTTGGCCGTGGCGCTCTCGCCGCGCGCGCGCTCCGTCGCGTCGGACACGCGGACGGACTCTGGGCGGGCGTTGATGCCGAGGGGCGGGACGTGGCGGTCGTCTTTCGTCATGGCGCCACCTTCGCGCTCTTCGCGCGAAGAAGGCAGCTCCCAAGATCTTGCGAAATCGCCGACCACGTGGAGGTGTGTCGACGGGCGGCGAAGCTTCGGTCTGAAGTCGCGCGCGGGGGCGATCGCCGGAGGTCTCTCACGCCGAGGAGCTCGAGCACCCGCGCGAGAACGGCATCCGGTGAGAGCACGACCGAGCCCGGTTACCCGTTCTCGAATCGAACGGGCGCGCGCTGTTCTGCTGGCACGCGGCATGCGACTTCGGGCGCCGATGAGTAACCTGGGGCTTCGGGGGAAGGTCGTCGTCGTCACGGGAGCCTCGAGCGGGATCGGCCGCGCGGCCGCGATACGTTTCGGTCGCGAGGGCGCGCGCGTGGTGCTCGCCGCAAGACGCAAGGACGACCTCGACGAGACCGCCCGACTCTGTCGCGAAGCAGGTGGAGAAGCGCTCGTCGTCGTGACGGACGTCACACGTGAGGCGGACGTGCAGAACCTCGTGCGTGAGTCGCTGGCGGCGTTCGGACGCATCGACGTCTGGGTCAACAACGCGGGAGTGACGCTGTTCGCGCTGCTCGCCGAGGCGCCGTTCGAGCAGCACCAGCGCGTCATCGAGACGAACGTGTTCGGTCCGATGTTCGGCGCGCGTGCCGTCGTGCCGCTCTTCAAGGAGCAAGGGCACGGCGTGATGATCAACGTCGGGTCCGTCCTCAGCAAGGTCGGGCAGCCGTTCGTGCCCTCGTACGTCATCAGCAAGTTCGCGTTGCGCGGTCTCACGGAGGCACTGCGTCCCGAATGCGCCGAATACCCGGACATTCACATCTGCGGGTTCTATCCGTACGCCGTCGACACTCCGCACTTCCAGGAAGGGGCGAACGAGCGTGGCCGGAAGGCGCGTGCCATGCCCCCGACACAGTCGCCGGAGAAGGTCGCCGACGCCCTCGTCGCGCTCGCCGCACGCCCGCGACGCGAGCGGCACGTCCCGCGTTCGGCGGTGCTAGGCCTCGCCCTGCACTGGCTGATGCCGCGTACGATGGAACGCCTGCTCCTTCGCGCGCTCTCCCGATGGCACTTCGACGATCGGTCGGAGCCGGTCACGGACGGGAATCTTCGTGCGCCGAGCGACGAGAAGGGAAGGGTTCACGGACGCCGCTCGCCTCGGCTGAGCGCGCCGATGTTCTTCGCCTGGGTGTTCCAGGAGCTCGTGCGGATGCAAGTCGAGCGTGTGCTGCCGCGAGGTCGCACGAGGCGCACCCCGAAGGGACCGCCGCCCGAGCTCGCAGCGCATCAGGCGTGAGGTTCCGGTCGTGTCGCTCGTGTCGTCCGTGAGGGGCGAGAGTCGCCGCTATGACGCCGTCATCGTCGGCGCGGGCCCCAACGGGCTTGCCGCCGCGATCACGCTCGCGCGCGCGGGCCTCTCCACCCTCCTCGTCGAGGGCAGCGATATCCCCGGCGGCGGGACGCGCTCGAGCCCGCTGACGCTTCCGGGGTTCACGCACGACGTCTGCTCGGCCGTGCATCCACTCGGCGCCGGCTCGCCGTTCTTCCGAACGTTGGGGCTCGAGGAGCACGGGCTCACGTGGATCGAGTCCCCTACGCCCGTCGCGCACGTCATGGATGACGGGACTGCGACGCCGCTCGAGCGCTCGCTCGACGCGACCGCGGAGCAACTCGGTCGGGATGGCGCATCGTACCGGAACCTGCTCCAGCCGTTCGTTCGCGAGTTCCAGCCCCTCATCCGGATGATCCTCGCGCCGCTCCGGTTCCCGCGGCGGCCGCTGTTGATGGCGCGATTCGGACTTTCGGCGATCCGATCGATGTGCGGGCTCGCGCGCTCTCGCTTCCGTGGCGAGCGCCCTGCTGCGCTCCTGGCGGGGATCGCGGCGCATGCGATGATCCCGCTCGATTCGGTCGTCACGGCTTCGTTTGCGCTCGTGCTTGCAACGGCTGGGCATGCGGTTGGCTGGCCCATCGCACGCGGGGGATCGCAGTCGATCGCGAACGCCCTCGTGTCCAAGTACCGGGCACTCGGCGGCGAGCTGGTGCTCGGGCAGCACGTCACGCATCTGTCGCAGCTGCCGGAAGCGCGCGTCTACCTGCTCGACGTCGCCGCGAGGAACCTGCTGACCATCGCCGGCGACGTCCTGTCTTCGCGCTACAAGCGGCGCGTCGAGCGCTTCCGCTACGGACCTGGCGTATTCAAGGTCGACTGGGCGCTCTCTGGTTCGATCCCGTGGAGAGATCCACATTGCCGGCGCGCCGTCACGGTGCATCTGTCGGGCAACATCGCGCAGGTCGCTGCCGCGGAGGCGGCCGTCCACGCAGGGCGCGTGGCCGAGCGGCCGTTCGTGCTCCTCGGGCAGCCGAGCATCGTCGACGAGACGCGCGCGCCCGACGGCAAGCACACGGCATGGGCTTATTGCCACGTGCCGCACGGGTCCGCCGTCGATGCGCTCGACGCCATCGAGGCGCAGGTGGAGCGCGCCGCGCCGGGCTTCCGCGATCTCGTCCTCGCGCGCTCGACCCGCAACGCGATCGAGATGGAGCGCTACGACCCGAACTGCGTCGGCGGCGACATCAACGGCGGCCTCTCGGATCTCACGCAGCTCTTCTTCAGACCGCTGCTCAAGATCGATCCGTACGCGACGTCGGCTCCGCACGTATTCATCTGTTCGTCATCCGCGCCTCCGGGTGGCGGCGTGCACGGGATGTGCGGCTACTGGGCGGCGAGGAGCGCGCTTGCGAAGCGTTTCGGCCGGAAGGCGTGCCCGCTCGCCTGACGACGGTCGGCGCAGACGCCTCCCACGAACGCAGCGTGCCGCGCTGCACGCTCGAGGCCGCGCGCTCGGGTTTGACGGCGGCCCGATCCGCGATCACGTTCATCCTGGCAGGTGATGATGGCGCCACGGTTCTTGTGCGACGCGATGCTCGGGGGGCTGGCGCGCTGGCTGCGCGCCGCCGGCTACGACGCCACGTTTGCGCCCGAGATCGAAGATGGCGTCCTCGTGCGGCGCGCCGTCGAGCAGGGCCGGATCCTCTTGTCGTCCGACGGGGGAATCTTCGAGCGCAACGTCGTCCGTGACGGCACGGTCCGCGCGGTCCGGGTCCCTCGAGCGACGCCGCCCGTCGAGCAGCTGGGCTTCGTGCTCGAGAGCCTCGGGCTTCGCGCATGCGACCCGCGGTGCATGGCGTGTGGCGGGGAGCTCCGCGAGATCTCGAAGGCCGCTGCCGCGGGACGCGTGCCCGCGCGCTCGTTCGCGGCCTTCGATCAGTTCTGGACGTGCGCCGTGTGCAGCCGTGTCTACTGGCACGGCACGCACTGGACGCGCATCACGAACGCGCTCGCGTCACTGCGCCCCAGCTGACGACCCAGCTACGCAGGTGCGCCGTCAGCGGAGCGGCGTGCCGGCGACCTGGCGGGTCGGCACGTTGAGCCGATTCCAGAAGTTGATCAGCGCGATGTTGAGGACGAGGGCTGCGAGGAGCGGCTCGTCGTAGTGCTTTGCGGCCTCGTTCCAGACGTCGTCCGGGACCGGGTCGGCAGCATCGCTGAGCCGCGTCGTCGCCTCCGTGAGCGCCAAGGCGGCGCGTTCGGCGTCGGTGAACCATGGCGTGTCGCGCCACGCGGCGACCGAGAACAGGCGCTGGTCGGTCTCGCCGCCCTTCTTTGCGTCCCGCGAGTGCATGTCCACGCAGAAGCCACAGCCGTTGATCTGGCTCGCGCGAAGATAGACGAGCTCGAGCGTACGCTTCGGGACCCCGGCCTTCTGTGCTGCCGCGCCGACGGCCAAGAGCGAGGGCATGGCTTCGGGGACGAGGAGGGCAGGGGGACGCATCCTTGCTTGCATGAGACTTTCTCCGGTGATCGAGGAAGGGCCCGTCCGTTCGTGGAGCGGATCGGGCCTGGGATGCGCCAAGAACGAGCGGGCGGATGGCAGATCGACATTCGGATCGCCGAGAAGTCACAAAAGGTATTTTCTTGCGAAGACGAAGGCGCAATGTCGATCGCGCGTCGGCTCGATCGTTCTCGGGCCAAGGAGAAAGATCCCGAATGGCCAAATACATGCTCCTGCTCGGCGGCGCCGACCTCGACAAGCGAACCAACTCGGCGACCGCGCCCGAGCTATACGCGCGGTTCTCCGATTGGCTGAGATTGCTCCGCGAAGGGAACCACTACGTCGCTTCGCACAGGCTGCACGATCAGACGGGCGCCCGGCTCACCGTTCGTGGCGGGCAGGTGGTCGAGGGCCCGTTCATGGAGACCAAGGAGGCCGTCGGCGGTGCGATCGTGATCGAGGCGGCCTCGCTGGAAGAAGCGGTCGCGCTCGCGCGACAGGCGCCGACGCTCGCGCTCCAGAACGGCTACGTCGAGGTACGTGTCATCGAGGAGCTCCGGCATCTTTCCGCCGTCTGATCGCCACGTCGCGCTCGAGCGCGCTTTTCGGGCCTCCCACGGGCGCCTGATCGCCGCGCTCACGCGACGTTTCGGCGTGAGTCAGCTCGCCGTCGTCGAGAACGCAGTCCAGGAGGCGGGGCTCCGCGCGCTCGAGCGCTGGGAGGGCGACGCCGGCAGTGGTGAGCTCGAGGGCTGGCTGCTGCGCGTCGCGCACAACCTCGTCATCGACGGCCATCGCCGCGATCGGCGGAACGTGCCCGTTCTCGAGCATCATCTCGGGGAAGGCGCTCCGCCCGGGCCTGAGCTCGATGACGAGCTCAGGCTCGTCTTCCTCTCCTGTCATCCTTCGCTGCCCCGTGCCGCGCAGATCGCGCTCACGCTCCGCATCGCATACGGCTTCTCGACGGCGCAAATCGCGCGTGCGTTCCTCTCCGACGAGCGGACGATCGCGCAGCGCATCGTGAGAGCGAAACAGCGGCTCCGCGACGACGACGTCCGCTTCGAGCTCCCCGAGCGGGACGAGGTGCCGTCGCGACTCGAGCCGATCCTCGATGTCCTGTACCAGCTCTTCACCGAAGGGTATTCGACGACGGACAGCGATACCGGCATCGACGACTCGCTCTGCGCCGAGTCGCTTCGACTTGTGCGCCTGCTCACGGACGACGAACGCTGGACGACGCCTGCCGCCGAGGCGCTCCGCGCGCTCGCGTGTTTCCACGTCGCGCGTGCGCCGGCGCGGACGGCCGACGATGGCAGCCTCGTGCTGCTCCACGAGCAGGACCGGTCGGAATGGGATCGGGAGCTTCTCGAAGAAGGGTTCGTCTTCCTCGGCCGCTCGGCGCGAGGCGCGGAGGTCTCGCGTTTCCATGTCGAGGCAGGCATTGCGGCGTGCCATGCGAAGGCCGCGAGCTACGCGACGACGGACTGGTCGGAGATCGTGACGCTCTACGACGTTCTCCGCGAGATGTCGCCGTCACCCGTCGTCGAGGTGAACCGTGCGCTTGCCATCGCCATGTGTCGCGGTGCCGTTGCTGGGCTCGACGAGCTCGACGCGATCCCCGAGCGCGATGTGCTCGGGCGTTACCCCTACGCGCTGGCGACCTATGCCGAGCTGCATGCATCCCTTGGCCATCTCGACGAGGCCCGCGCTTTCCTCGATCGCGCGCTCGAGCAACAGACGTCACCCGCGGAGCGCGCGCTCCTCCGCAGGAAGCGCGCGGCCCTCGCGCGCTGATCGGCGCGGTCGAGCCATCGCGGCGAGGTGTAGCGCGTCCGTTCTCGCTCGGGGGACATCGGCGAGGGACTTCTTTCGACGGCGCGGCTCGTGCGACGATGACGCTCGAGGCGTGCGTCGTGAAGTCCGCGGAGAGGCAGCTCGTCTTCTACGTCTACGTCCTGTTCGCCGTCGCGCTCGCAGGCTGTCGCGGGCTTCCGTTCGGCGCGGGCGCGCGGTCGGATCCCGAGCCGTCGACGACGTGCCCGTTCGGGATTCGCGGCACGCGTGTCCAGATGGACGATACGCCCGACGGAGTCGTGCTCACGTTGCACGCGTTCGGCGACGTCGAGGACGTGCGACGGCGCGCGCGTGACGCCGCGGCCATGTACGGACCAGGAGCGCGGATGGGGCACGGTCACGGAGGCGTCCATGGCCGCGGAGAACGTCACGGTCTAGGCCTGGCTCACCTGGGCGTGCCCGTGAACGCCCTCGCGGAAGACGTCCCGGAGGGGGCGCGGATCTTCGTCTGGCCGAAGCGGCGCGAAGATCTCGGACGGATGCGCGCTGCGCTGGAGGAGCGCGAGCAGCGTACGCGCACGGGCGAGTGCCCCTGACGTGGCTCTCGTCTCGTGGCTGAGGGCTCGTCTCGTGGCTGAGGGCTCCGCGGCGCTGGAAGCCGGCGGGTCAGCCCGTACCTTCGAGCATCGCCCACGCTTCATCGTTGCGAAGCGAGAGCAGGACGGGGACGACCAGGAGCTCCTCGCGGGCGAGGTGGTCGCGCAGTACGCGCTCGAAGCGAGCGACGGCGTCTTTCGTGTAGCTCGTCTCGACGGCGGCGATGGCAGCCGTGAGCTCCTCGTGGTCCGACACGAGGCGGGCCGGTGCGGTGCCCGTCTTGTGCTCGACGAGCGGGAAGAGCATCCGCTCCTCGGCATGGTGGTGATGATGAAGCACGCTCGCCAGAGGGCCGAATGTTCGCGCGGTCCGCGCGCCGGCCTCGAGCGTGAGGAGATGTTCCGCGACGCGGCGGAACTGGTCGTGGATCCCGAGCAGCATCGACGCCGGGCCACCGATGTTCGGATGGGCGGTCCACTCCGCCAGCCTCGAGCGGCGCAACACTTCGACGACCGAAGACGCGATGGCGGGATGGATGGCCATCGCGTCCAGGGCCTCGTTTGTCGGCAGCCACAGCGCGCCGAGGTTGTAGTCGGCGTCGATCACCTTCGCGAGATCGCCCGGCGGACCCTCCGCCTTCGCCGCGAAGTAGTGCGTGGTGCAGTCGTATTCGACGCCTGCCCACGTGAAGGGATACCGGTCGACGACGACGACGTCCGGCATCACGTCGATTCGCACGCCCGTCTCCTCGAGCGTCTCGCGGCGGGCGGTCTCCGCCGGCGTCTCGTTCGGCTCCACCCCGCCGCCCGGGGGATACAGCGCTTCGACGCCGGTCACCGGGTCACGAAGGCGCACGAGCAGGAGCTGACCTTCCGCTTCACAGACCGCGGACGCTCGATGGCGCGGCTTCTTCGTTTCGGCTCCTGTCGTCGACATGTCGCCTTCGATGCTCCGGTTGTCAGCGACATCGCGCCGATCGGCGCCGTCCATCCAGGAGAGGCACACGCGCGGCTGCGACTCGTTCAGGGCGTTGCCTTGACCGCGTCGTCCGGCGACTCTTCCGCGTCGGAGAGCTTGGCTTCGACCTCTTCGACGTGCGCCGGGTCGAGCGACACGCGCATCTCGCCGAGGGCGCGACGCGCTTCACGTGGAGTCATGGCGCTGCGGTCGAGCTCGATGCAGATCAGGCACATGACCGGATCGTACCACGCGCTCCGCTGGCCCACGGAGGGCCAGCGGAGGACCACTCTTCAGGGTAGAGGTCAGGCCGTGGCCGCTGCGGCAGCGGGCGCGGTTTCGGTCGCAGCCACTTGCGGCGCGACGAGCTCGGCGTCGATCTCGATCTTCACCTTGTCGCTGATCGCGACGCCGCCGGCCTCGAGCACGGCGTTGTAGCTGACCCCGAAGTCCTTTCGGTTGACGGTCGCACGCGCGCTGAGGCCGGCGACGGTCTGGTTCCACGGATTCTTCGAGACGCCGTGGAACTCCACTTCCAGGGCGAGCGGCTTCGTCACGCCGCGGATCGTGATGTCTCCGTGGACGATGAACTCGCCCTCTCCCTTCGGCTCGATTCGAGTGCTCTCGAAGGTGATCTTCGGATGGTTCGGCGCGTCGAAGAAGTCGCTGTTGCGCAGATGGTCGTCACGCTGCGTGTTGCCGGTGTCGATGCTCGCGACGTCGATCTCGCCTTGAAAGGTCGAACGCGTGAAATCGACGGGGTCGAGGTTCACCGTCCCGCTGTACTGCTTGAACTGGCCGCGGACGGTCGTGACCATCATGTGCCGTGCGGAGAAGCTGACGTGCGTGTGAACGGGATCGATCGTCCAGGACATGGAGAACACTCCTCGCGCGAGGCTCGTGAACGAGCGATGCGCTTCTTCGATGTAGCGATTGGCAGCGGCCGTGTGGCGCGCGCTCGGCACCGCGTCGGTGCGGTTGCGAGAGAGTCTGGAGGTGAACGACGCCTGGTACAAGGTTCGATCAAGTGGCAGCATTCGCTCACGAATGATCCAAATGGACGAACCGGTCGAAACGGCGGAGCTGCTTGCGTTCACGCGGGCCATCGAGGCGAAGTCGCTGTCGCGCGCGGCCGCCGAGCTCGGGGTCCCGCGTGCCACGATCGGTCGGCGCCTCGCGCGGCTCGAAGAGCGGCTCGGCGCGCGGCTGCTCCGCCGTACGACGCGCAGCCTGATGATGACGGACGCCGGAGAGAGCTTCTATCGCCACGCGCGCATCGTGCTCGACGCCGTGAAGCAGGCGCAGGAGAGCGTGCGGACCACGGAGAACGTGATGCGTGGCCACGTCCGCGTCTCGATGCCGCCGATCAGCGAGAGCTCGTTCTCCGAGATGGTCACGGCGTTCGCCAAGCGGCATCCCGACGTTCGCTTGGAGATCGACTTCTCCACGCGCCTCGTCGACTTGATTCGTGAGGGCTATGACGTCGCGGTGCGCGCATCGGCCGACATGCAGCCGGGCCTCGTTGCGCGCACCGTGGCGCGTCACAAGGTGGTTGCCGTCGCTTCTCCGGCGTACATCGCCGAAATGGGAGCGCCGCGGACGGTGAAGGAGCTCCGCAATCACCGCTGCCTGACGGGGTTCGCGCGCGGCGAGCTCCGGCAGTCCACCTGGCCCGTCGGTCGTGGTGTCGTGCACGTCGACGGCGTGTTCTCGTCGAACGACATCCGGCTGCTCCGTGACGCTGCCGTCGGTGGTCTCGGGATCGCGCTGCTTCCGATCATCATCTTGAGCGACCTGATCGCGAGCGGGGCGCTGGTGCACGTGCTGCCCGGCATCGTCGAGAGCCAGAACCGGATCGCGATCGTCTACCCGGAGCGCGAGCTCATGCCCCCGCACGTGCGCGCGTTCATCGACGCGCTCGTTGCGTGGGCGCCGGCGCTCGATGCGACGATGCGGGACACGCCGCCGCGTCCGCCCCGTCGCAAGAGAGCGTCGCGCTGAACGCGCTCGCCGGGACCCGGACCTTCGCCCTCGCTCTCGTGCGAGCGATCAGCGTCGACCGCGCGTCTTCTCGGCCGTGGCCTCGGCCTTTGCTTCGCGCGCGCCCTGGGCCGCGAGCTCGTCCGCGCGTTTGTTGCCGACGTTGCCTTTGTGCCCGCGCACCCATTCCCAGCGAACGACGAGCTGTTTGTCCGCGATCGCGCGATCGATGCTGCGCACGCTCTCGACGACGAGGGGGTCGACCTTCACGAAGCCGTGCGTGCGCCAATTGTCGAGGTTTCGCGAGAGGTTCTCGACGAGCGACTGGTTGTCGGAGAAGACGACCGCCTCGACCGCGTCCGGGAGCGCGGCGAGCGCTTCGGCGACGGCCCGGTACTCCATCACCTTGGCGAGCGTGCCTCGGAGCTTCCCGTAACCCTCGACGGGGGGCCCGGACGGGGGGCGAATGTGAAAGCCCCAGCCGCCGGCGCCGCCGTGTGCGGCTTTGCACGCCCCGTCGGTGTAGCAGAGGTACTCGCGGTGACCGCTCACGGGACCGATCATACGCGCTTCTCGAGGGGCTCGGATGACGCCCGGAATTCCGGCATAGTTCGGACGTGAGCTTCGCTGATCCCTGCCGCCTCGTGTTCGGTCTGGTTGCGGCGCCCGACGCGAAGGTCTCGGCGTCGTTCGACGAGCTGGCCGCGTGGATGCGCGCCCATGCCGGCGTCGATCTCGAGCGCCGGATCGCCGCCACGTATCAGGACCTCGCGACGAGCATGCGCGAGGGGAGCAGCGACGTCGCGTGGCTGCCGCCGGTCGTCTACGCGTGGCTCGCGGAGGCGGTGACGCCACTCGGGAGTATCGCTCGTGCGGGCAAGACCACCTATGCGGCTGCGCTCGTCGTCGGCAAGGACTCGAAGATCGCGTCGGTCTCCGATCTCGCAGGTGCCCGCGCCGCATGGGTCGATCCATGGAGCGCGGCGGGTTACGTCGTGCCTCGGCTCGAGCTTGCGCGTGCGGGGCTCGACCCGACGACGCTCTTCCGGAGCGAGGTGTTCCTCGGCACGCATCGCGACGTGCTCTTCGCCGTCAGCAGGGGGGAGTGCGACGTGGCCGGCACGTTCGCGCGCCCGAGCGGCGAAGACGGAGCGAGCGTCGAGGGCGCATGGTCCGACATGGATGATGTCGACGTGCGCGTGCTCTCGGTGTTCGGCTCGATCCCGTCCGACGTGATCGCTGTTCGTCGCAACCTTGCTCCGGCGTCGTTCGAACGCGCGCTCGAGGGACTCCGGCGCGTGTGCGCCGACGAGGGCGCACGTGCGCTTCTTCGGGCCGTCTTCGGCGGCGACGAGCTCCATGAGGGGATCGAGCCAGGTCACGAGACGCTTCGTCGTGCCTTCGAGCGCGCGACCGCGAACGGCCTCTTCGACTGATCGACGCGCCGACCCGTGCGCGGACGGGGTGTCTCGCGGTCGATCGCGTGTTAGAAGGGGCGCCGTGCGTGCGCCCAGCAGCTTCAGGGTCCTCGCGTTCATGCTCGCGCTTCCGTTCGCGACGTCCGCGTGTGTCGGGCCATTCGCCTCGCAACCGAAGACGAGCGCGTCCACGTCGGACACCGCGCCGTCGACGGGCAGCGATCCGGCCGCGAAGGAGGGCTCGACGTCGTCGCCGGTCACGGATCCCGCCGCGCCACCGAGCTCCGATTGCGACGAGGCCGCGCCCCCGGCGTCCGCGGCCGAGGAGGCCTCCGACGGTGACCACGCGACGCTCGACGACGGGTTCGAGTCTCCGGCGGAGGCCGCGCCGAGCGCGGGCCCGCCGCCGTTCTCCGAGCTCAGCGACGCGGAGATCCGCGCGCGTCTCAAAGCGGACATCGGCGCGCTCGGGCCGATGTCGATCGGCCCAGCCCACGGCGGCGTGCTCGTCGCCGGCGTGCGCATGCCTGAGGGCGCGAACTGGGACCTCGTGAGCCCCGGCCTCGCATGGGGAACACAGGAGACCGTCGACGCGCTCGCACATGCGATCGACGCCGTCGCAGGCCGCTTCCCGAGCACGCCGAAAGTGTTCATCGGTGACATCAGCGCGAAGCGCGGCGGCCACCTCAATCCGCACGTCAGTCACCAGTCCGGACGCGACGTCGACATCAGCTACTACCTGACGGAAGGCCATCGCTGGTATGCGACAGCGAACGGATCGAACCTCGATCGCGCGCGGACCTGGCACCTCATCCGGACGCTGATCGCCGACAGCGACGTCGACTTGATCCTCGTCGATACGCAGATCCAGCGCATCCTGAAGGCCTATGCGCTCGAGATCGGCGAAGACCCGGCGTGGGTCGACGACATCTTCCAGGTCGGAGGCAAGAGCCGACGCCCGATCATCTTTCATGCGAAGGGACACGCGACGCACTTGCACGTGCGCTTCTACAGTCCGGTCGCTCAGGAGCTCGGGCGACGGGCGCATGGGCTGCTCGTTGCACGACGGCTCATCAGCCCGCCGTCGCTCTTCATCACGCATACGGTCAAGCCGGGCGAGACGCTGAGCCATCTCGCGCTGCGCTACAAGGTGACCGGGGACGCGATCAAGAAGGCGAACGCCCTCAAGAAGGACGTGCTTCGGGTGAACAAGCCGTACAAGATCCCGCAGACGGGTGGAGTGCCGGTGCCCGCCCGCCTCGTCCTACCGTCGCGTCGCGTCCCGCCGCCCACGCGAGCCGCCTCGGCGCCAGGGACCAAGCGCGGGCCGGACGGTGCGCCGTGCCGTCGGGCAAGCCTCGGCCCGCGATGAGGTCGGGCGTGGCCGAATGTGTCGCACTCGCCGCTGGCTCCACTAAGCTCCCGGCCATGGTCGTCCCGGCGCTCACGCCTGCCGAGCTCGCGCTCCTCCGCGACGTTCGCGTCTCGGACGAAGATCACGGCGGGCTCTCCGGCGATGAGGTCCACCCTGACGAATACGACGCCATGCGCCGGCTCTGCGCGCTCGGGCTCGTCGAGGCCGTCGGCGAATACGGCGAAGCGCCCGACGGCGAGGAGGACGAGCGCGAAGCGGGAGCCGCTGCGGTCGTCTACCGGATCACGGGGCGCGGTGTGCTCGCCCTCGCAGAGCAGCCGGGCTGACGGCTCGGGCGACTCGACGCTCCGGCGCTCTTTCGGTACGAAAGGGGCAGGCGCATGGCCACGAGCGACCTCACGATCCGTCCCGCCCGCGTCGACGACGCGCCGGCGCTCGCGTCCCTCGGGCGCGTGACGTTCATCGAGACGTTCGTCGAGGGCTTCGGCATTCCGTACCCAGCCGAGGATCTCGAGCAATATCTCGGCAGAAGCTGCAGCATCGCGACGACGCGGGATCGGCTCCTGGACGAGCGCCAGGCGTGGTGGGTCGCCGAACGGGCAGACGAGATCCTGGGCTTCGCCAACGCTGGTCCGAACACGCTTCCGCATCCGGATGCGCAACCGACACACGCGGAGCTGCGCAGACTCTACATCGCCCGGCGCGCTCAGGGCATGGGGCTCGGAACCCGCCTCTTCGAGACCGCGCTCGAATGGATGGTCGCGCACACCGACGGGCCGCTGTGGATCGGCGTGTGGAGCGGCAACGAGAAGGCGCAGAAGCTTTATGCGGCGTACGGCTTCCAGAAAGCGGGAGAATACAAGTATCCCGTCGGGAGCTGGTACGACGACGAGCTCATCCTGCGGCGCGGCTAGGCGCCCGGGGCCTGCGAATGCCGCATCGGAACGAAGCGCGTACGCCTTCGCGGCTCACGGACGCGTTTGGCATTATCCTACGGGGATGCGGCACAGCTTCAGCGTCCTCACCGCGATCTTCGCCTTCGTCACGCTTCACGCCTGCTCCGACGACACCCCGCCGGGCACCGATCCGGGCGACACCACACCGACCGCGGACGGAGGCACCAATGATCCGAAGAAAGACGGGCAGGCCTCCGACGACCCGGGCGACGTGTCCCCCAAGGTGAACACGACGACGGAGACGATCGACGTCGACGGAAACTCCCGCGAGTACGTCCTCTCCGTCCCGAAGAACTACGACGCGGCGCGCTCGTATCCGCTCATCGTCGCGCTCCACGGTGACGGGCTGAACGCCGCCGGCTTCGTCTCGTTCAGCAAGCTCGAAGCGTCGACGGGCGACGAGGCCATCCTCGCGTACCCCGAAGGCTCGGTCGATCTGTTCACGCCGTACGATCAGAACCCGGACCAGAAGTTGATCGCGCTCACGATCGACGCGGTGAAAGCGAAGTACTCGATCGACGCATCGAAGATCTGGGGCTTCGGCTACAGCAAGGGCGCATATCAGCTCAACGAGATCGCCTGCAAGAAGCCCGGCATCGTGACGGCGATGGCGATCCACGCGGGAGGCGCCCCGCAGACGCGGGACGGGAACGGCGCCGTCGATTGCCCCGCGGCGGTGGGCCTGCCGGTGTTCGTGACGCACGGGCAGAACGACGGCCCGGACGGCGGCCAGTTCGGAGCGGACTACTGGGCGAGCCGCGCCGGTTGCCAGACGACGCGGAGCCCGACGCAGCCTGCGATCTGCGAGGCGTACGACGGCTGCGACCCCGGCAAGCCGGTCGTGTTCTGCGTCGTTCCCGACCAGCCGCACTACCCGCTCTATGGCGAAGCGGGGGCCCACTCGTGGGCGTGGTTCAAGTCGCTCTAGCGTCATCGGGCTTCGTGAGCGCTTGTCGTCTCGTTCGCGCGAAGTCGTATGCGCGGAGCACTCGGGGGGCCGCCGGCGGCAGAGCGCGATGATGCTTCCGCTCACCGCAGCCCTGTCGCTCCTCATCGGCATCGTGCTGGGAATGGTCGGCGGCGGCGGCGCGATCCTCACGCTGCCGATGCTCGTCTATGCCCTCGGCGTCGAGCCGAAGGCCGCGATCGCCGCGTCGCTCTTCGTCGTCGGCTCGACGAGCCTCGTCGGCGCCGCCGTGCACGCACGGGCCGTGCAGTGGAGGATTGCGCTCGTCTTCGGCGGCGCCGCGATGCTCGGCGCGTTCGCCGGTGGTCGCCTCGCCGCGTTCGTGCCGTCGAAGGTGCTCTTGCTCCTCTTCGCGGCCGTCATGCTCGTCACCGCCATCGCGATGATGCGCGGGGGCTCGGGCGGCGCTTCGGAAGGGCGCCGATCGCTCGCGGTCGGTCGCTCGCTCGTCCTCGGCGGCTCTGTCGGCCTGCTCTCGGGGCTCGTGGGCTCCGGCGGAGGCTTCCTCATCGTGCCGGCCTTGACGATCTTCGGCGGGCTCGCGATCCGGGAGGCCATCGGCACATCGCTCCTCGTGATCGCGCTGCAGTCGTACGCGGGATTCGCGGGGCACGTCTCCCACGTCCGGCTGGACTGGAAGCTCGTGGCGATCGTCACGGGCGCGGCGGTGATCGGGACGATCATCGGCTCGCTGGTGGGCAGGAAGGTCCCGGCGAGCCACCTTCGGCGCGGGTTTGCGTGGCTCGTCGTCGTGATGGGATTGTTCATGGTGTCGAGACAGGTGCCCGCGGTGATCGCCGCCGTCGTCGCCGCTGCGACCCTGGTCGCCGTCTTCGTCGTCAGCCGCGGTCGCCCGGGAGAGCACGACGCCGAGGACGAACGCCCATCCAGACCGTGAGCGTCCCCACGATTGCGTGGTCGCGCGGCCGGCGTTACCAAGAATGGGGCTGCGTCGAGGACACCCGCGGAGATGAGGATGAGCGAGAGCATGACCGGTTCCACTGCCGTCGATTCGCCGTCCGATCGTCTCGCCGCGCTCCAGCGTGGAACGAACACGGCCGAAGCTCTGGCGTTCTTCGACAGCCTGGAACCGGTGACGATCGACGCGCTCCGCGGACGATGGCGAGGCTCCGAGCTGCCGACCGGCCATCCGCTCGAAGGGCTGCTCGAACGCTACGGGTGGTACGGCAAGGAGTTCATCGACGCAGAGACGGTGCATCCGCTCCTCTTCCAGGACGCGGGGGGCACCATCGTCACCATCGACCCGCGGAAGCTTCCGATGAACGTGGCGCCGCACGTTCCGCGCGCGGCGGGAGCTGTCGCTCGGCATGCGCTCTCGGTGCTGGATCCGCTCATCGGCACGGACAAGCCCCGGGCGCGCCTACGCAACGTCGAGTGCCGCGGGAAGGTCGGCGCGACGATGATCTACGACCACCTGCCGATCAACGACGTCTTTCGTCGCGTCGACGATGACACGGTGCTCGGCCTGATGGACCGAAGAGGTGATCCCGTGCCGTTCTTCTTCGTTCTCCGCCGCGACCGCTCCGGCTGACGCGACCGCTCCGGCTGACCTTCGTCGAAGCGTCCTCGCACGACGCACGCCGAGGCCCGCGCCGCCTGCGCTATGGTCGGCTGCACGATGGCGACGGTCCATGAGCTCGACGCGTTCCTCCTGTCGCGCGAGTGGCGCGACGCGGACGACGGCGTCGAGATCGTGCTGTGGGCTCGGGCGAAGCAGGGTCCCATCCGGGTGCGGCTATCGCGTCAGGAAGCGGTGATGTTCGTCCTGCGCGATGCGGTGACCGATGCCGGCCGCCGCGCCCAGCGACCGCTCACGAGCCTCGAAGGCCAGCCCGTCGACGCCGTGTACTTCCGCTCGCAGAGGGCGCTGATTGCGGAGCGGGAACGCCTGCGCGATGCGGCGGAGGTCACGTTCGAAGCGGACGTGAAGCCTTCCGAGCGTTACCTGATGGAGCGTTTCGTCACGGCCGCGCTCCGTGTCGATGGGCCTGCGCGCGAGCGACGGGGCGTTCTCCAATTCGACAACCCGCGCATCAAGGCGGCGGACGTGCGCGTCGAGCTGTCCGTGCTCGCGCTCGACATCGAGACGGACGGCTTCGGCGGTCCACTCCTGTCGGCGGCGCTCGCGACGGCGGATCACGAGCGTGTCTTCGTCCGCGGCGCGCCTGGAGTCGAGCGTCGCGTGGCGTCGCCGGATGTGGAGATCGTCCCGGACGAGAAGACGCTCCTTGCGCGGCTCTTCGCCGAGATCGTCGCCGTCGATCCGGACGTCATCTGCGGGTGGAACGTCACGGAGTTCGATCTCGCCGTGCTCGACGCGCGGGCGCGTGAGCTCGGGCTGCCCTTCGCGATCGGCCGTGCAGGCGAGCGGGCCCGCGTGATCCCGGGCTCTACGCCGACACGTGTTTCGATCGCGCGCGTGCCGGGGCGCGTCGTGCTCGACGGCATCGCGACGCTCAAGTCGGCGACCTACACATTCGAACGGTTCACTCTCGAGCACGTGTCCCGGGAGCTCCTCGGGCGCGGGAAGAAGATCGCGCTCACGAGGACGAGCGACCCGGTCGCCGAGATCCGCCGGATGCACGCCGAGGACGTCGACGGGCTCGCGGAGTACAACCTCGAGGACTGCCGGCTCGTGCTCGACATCTTCGACAAGGCCGATCTCCTGGGGTTCGCGATGGAGCGCGCGCGCCTCACGGGGCTTCCCATGGATCGGCAAGGCGGCTCGGTGGCCGCGTTCGACCATCTCTACCTGCCGAGGATCCATCGACGAGGCATCGTTGCTCGGGACGTCGGGGTCGACGTCGAGCCCGTCGCGAGCCCGGGGGGCCACGTGCTCGACTCGAGCCCGGGCCTGTACCACGACGTCCTGTCGTTCGACTTCCGCAGTCTGTATCCGAGCATCATCCGCACCTTTCGCATCGACCCGCTCGGGCTCGCGTTCCCCGGCGCGGATCCGGTGAACGGCGAAGACGGCGCGACGTTCGCGCGCGACGGGGCCATCCTGCCCGAGCTCATCGCGACGTTGCACGACGCGCGGAGCGCGGCGATGGCCACGGGCAACGCGGCGCTCTCCCGCGCAATCAAGATCCTGATGAACTCCTTCTACGGCGTCCTCGGTACGCCGGGCTGCCGCTTCTTCGATCCGAGGCTGCCGACGTCGATTACGCGTCGCGGGCACGCGATCATCGAGCGCGCCAGGGCGTTCTTCGAGGAGCAAGGTCTACCGGTGATCTACGGCGATACCGACTCGCTCTTCGTCCACGTGGCCCACGCGGGGACGGAAGAGGAGACGGGGGAGCGCGGTCGTGCGCTCGCCAGTACGCTCACGCGGGTCCTCGCGGAGGAGATTGCACGCGAGCATCGCGTCGAGAGCTACCTCGAGCTCCGCTTCGAGTCGCACTACCTGCGCTTCCTGATGCCGACGACGCGAGGGACGGACCGCGGATCGAAGAAGCGATACGCCGGCATGGTGCGCAAGCCAGACGGATCGATCCAACTCGTCGTCCGCGGGTTGGAGGCGGTCCGCCGTGACTGGACGCCCCTCGCGCGACGCGTGCAGCTCGAGCTCCTGCGGCGAACGCTTTGCGGCGAGCCGTTCGAGGCGTGGCTCCGCGAAGTCGCCCAGGACGTGAAGGCGGGACGCGTCGACGAGCAGCTCGTGTATCGGAAGCGGCTTCGGCGTGACCTCGACGACTACGGGCGAGGCACCGGACGTGGAGCGCCGCCCCACGTGCAGGCCGCGCGGATGCTCGAGCCGGGAGACGACGAGAGGGGCGCGACGGAGGTCGAGTACGTGATGACGACACGTGGGCCCGAGCCGCTCGAGAAACGTTCGGCTGCCATCGACTACGCGCACTACGTCGACAAGCAGCTCGCGCCGGTCTGCGACGTGGTCCTCCCGTTCCTTGGGACGACCTTCGAGAAGATCGCCGGCACGCAGACGAGCCTCTTCTGAGAACCGAGCACGACCGAGCCCGGCACGCCGCATGCTCGCTGCGGTGCATGAACACTGTGCTCGAACGACCCAGCACCGAGCCCGAGCATTCGCCCGAGGACATGCTCAGCGACCTCGAGAGCCTGAACGATTCCGTGATCCTCAAGCTCGAAACGGCCGTCCCGGCGATCCGGGAGCGCTACGAGAGCGAGCTCGTGCCGCTACTCGAGAAGGCGCGGACGTTCGTGGCGCAAGAGAACATCCGTGCGCGCAACGTCCTCGAGGACGCAGTGATCCGCTTCCGTCATCTGCTTGCGTCGAGCACGCAGATCGACCCGAGCGCTGCAAGCGCGACCGTTTGACGGTCAGCTCAGATCGGACGTGCTCGTCGGGCTTTCCGCGGGCGTCGCCGACGGGACGAGCGCGAGACACGCGGCGACGACCTCGTCGACGGTCGACTCCGTTCCCGTGAGATGGTGCTGGTACGCGATGCCATCGCGGGTCCAGAAGTCGACGCTTGCGCGGCCATTCACTCTGCGGCCGCACGCGACGAAGCCGTAACGCTCGAGGATTGCGGAAGCATCTCCTGCAAGGGACAGCAGATCGATCGACATGACAACCTCCGTGGTCCTGCCGGGCACGTTAGCCCGGCGGCGTCAGGACTGCGACCGGATCTTGGCGCGCCGTGCGGCGATTCGCTCCTCGGCCCCGGCCCAACCCGCGTCGAACGGTCGGCCTGGTGCATCGAGGTCGACGACGACCGGGGCGTGGTCCGACGGCGTCGGCTTGCCCTTTCGGGCCTCTCGGTCGATTTCGACGGACACGACGCGGCGGTCGACGGCTTCCGTCACGAGGAGGTGATCGATGCGCATCCCGTAATTCTTGTAGAAGTCGCCTGCGCGGTAGTCCCACCACGTGTATCGCGCGGGGGCGCCCTCGTGCGCACGATACACATCGACCAGGCCCCAACGACGGAGCCGCTCGAACGCGGCACGTTCGGGCGCCGACACGTGGGTGCCTCCGTGGCACGCCGCGGCGTCCCACACGTCCTCGTCGGTTGGCGCGATGTTGAGGTCGCCCCCGAGGATCAGCGGCTCGTCGGACGCGTGGTTGCGCTCGAGCCAGCTCTGGAGGTGCTCGAACCAGGCGAGCTTCGCGACGTAGAACGGCGACGCCACGGCGCGTCCGTTCGGGGCGTAGACGTTGACGAAGCGGATGCCTCCGCAGAGCGCGGAGATCATCCGAGCCTCGGAGACGGGCTCCTTGTCGCCGGAGGTCGCGCGTGCGCTGACGCGTTCGGGCTCGCCGAAGTTGACGAGCACCTCCGCCAGCCCGACGCGCGAAGCGATCGCGACGCCGTTCCAGCGTCCTTCCCCGTGGTGGGCGAGCTCGTACCCCAGCTGCGCGAACCACTCGTGTGGAGCGTCGGCGTCCGTCAGCTTGGTCTCCTGCAAGAGGAGCACGTCGGGCGCGGCTCGTTCGAGCCACCAGCCCAGCCGGTCCTGCCGGGCGCGAAGCGAGTTGACGTTCCAGGTTGCGATGCGCATGCGCGCCGACCGACATGTCCCGTGGTCGCGCCGTCGTCAACCGTCACGATGACGGGGCGACGAGGAATGCCGACGTCATGCTGCGCTTCGGTCGGTCTTCTGACCCGCCGGCGGAGGTGAACGCGAATCGCCTTGCGAGATGGGAACGTCCACGAGCTCGGTCGCGAGCGCGAGCGCGTGGTCGAGCGAGCGTGCCATGCGTAGCTCGGGATGTTTCGCCGACAGCTGCGCCTTGTCGAAGATCTTCTGCGGTCGCGGCAGCGGCCCTGCGAGGACGACGTGCTTCTTCTGCCGGATGACCGTGGCGATCGCGTTCTCGAGCGCGACGAAGCCGGTCGCATCGATCACGGGGACGCGACCGAGGTCGAGGACCAATACGCGGAAGCTGCTGCTGCGGATGGCGCCGAGCGTCGCCATCGCGTTCTGCGCCGCGCCGAAAAACAAGGGGCCGTTGATCTCGTAGACGACGACTCCCGGCGGCGCTGCGCGTGATCCGGGACGGTGCTGGTCGATCTCGTTCAAGGAGTCCGCGGTCAGCCGCGTCTGCGTGATGTCGGCCATTCTTCGCATGAAGAGCACCGCCGCGAGCATGAAGCCGACCGAGACGGCCACGACCATGTCGACGAAGACAGTGAGGAAGAAGCAGGTGAGGAGGACGACGACGTCGCTGCGCGGAGCCACCCGTAGCAGATGGACGAAGTGACGGACCTCGGACATGTTCCAGGCGACGAGGAGGAGCAGCGCCGCGAGCGAGGCCATCGGCACGTAGGCGACGAGCGGGGCGAGCAGGAGAATCGAGAGCAGCACGACCCCGGCATGGGTGACCGACGAGAGAGGAGAGCGCGCACCCGCGCGGATGTTCGTCGCCGTCCTCGCGAGCGCGCCCGTTGCCGCGATGCCGCCGAAGATCGGCGCGACGAGGTTTCCGACACCGAGCGCGACGAGCTCGGCGTTGGGGTCGTGTTTCGTATCCGTCATGCCGTCGGCGATGACGGCGGACAGGAGCGACTCGATGGCGCCCAGCATCGCGATGGCGAACGCGGGGCCCATGAGCTCGGTCACCATGTGAAGCGACGGCGCTCCCGCTCCCCAAGGGAGCGAAGGTGAGGGGAGCACGTTCGGGATCCCAGCGATTTCCACGCCGCCGACGAGTGTCTGGAAGCGCGTCCCGATCGTCGCAACCTGGAACGCCGGGACGATGTGATGGAGGAGCGCTGTTCCGCCCGCGACGGCGCCGATGGCGATGAGCGGCGCAGGCACGCGCTTGACGACCCGCGGGATCGCGAGGAGCAGCGCAAACGTGATCGCGGCGACGACCAGCTCCGCGACGTGGGCGGACTCGCGAGCGCGCCAGAGTGCGACCACCTTCTCCAGGTAGTGCTCCGGCAGCGGACCGGTCTCGAGACCAAGGACGTCCTTCACCTGCAGCGTCGCGATCACGGCGGCGATGCCGGTCGTGAAACCCGTGGTGACCGGGTAGGGAATGAAGCGAATCAGATTGCCGAGACGCGCCAATCCCATGGCGATCAGGACGAGGCCCGCCATGAAACCGGCGGTCATCAGGCCGGACGCGCCGAATTTGGTGACGATCGGCGCGAGGATGACGATGAAGGCGGCGGTCGGGCCCGTTACCTGGAACTTGCAGCCGCCAAGGAGCGCGACGACGGCGCCCGCGACGGCAGCCGTGTAGAGGCCGTGCTGCGGCGGGACTCCGACGGCGATCGCGAGCGCCATGGACAGCGGCAGCGCCACGATCCCGACGACGATACCGGCCATGACATCGGCGCGGAGATCCGCAGCGGCGTACCCCTTCGCAAAGGCGCGGCGGAGCGCGGTCGCCACGGGAACGGGCGACCGTTTCGTCGCCGAATCAGCAGCTCTAGGGCGGGCAGATGGAGCGTCGTTCATCGGATCTCCTCCGCCTCGAGAGCGGCGCGCCTCGCGTCGACGCTCGCTTCGGGACGGAACACATGCACTCGCCGGGTGAGCAAGTGAGATGCCACGTGCTCATTCGCGGGATCTGCCGCGGGAACTGCGCGCCTGCGTGGGCCCGCCCTGCCGGCCGGAGGCTCGCATGGCCAGCTTGCGCCTTTCTGGCATAGGCAAACCGCAAGTCGGCCGCCGCCCTCACGCGTTTGGCATAGCGTTCGAGGCCGCCCGCGTCAGTGGCGGCTCGGAGCGGTCGCGCGGGCGGCGAAGCGCTGCATCGTCCGCAAGCTGACGCCGAGGCGGCGTGCTGCGCGCGATCGGTTCCCACCCTCGAGCTCGAGCGCGGCCTGGAGGATGGCGTCGATGCTCTCGTCGAGCGGCCGGTCGAGACGCACCTCGAGTTTCTCTGGCAGGGTGATCGTGCGCCGGGCCTCGACGGCACGCTGCTCCTGTCGCCGCAACGCCTCCGGCAAGTCCTGCACGCGCACCGCCTTGCCTTCACGCACCAGGCAGACCAGCTCGACCACGTTCCGGAGCTCCCGGATGTTGCCGGGCCAGTCGTAAGAGCGGAGAGCGGCGATCGTCGCGCGGGTGAACTTCGGCGGCATCGTCCCGTGCCTCGAGCACACCTGCGTGGTGAGCTGCTTGATGAGCGGGCCGATGTCGGCCGCGCGCTCGCGAAGCGGCGGGACCCGCACGGTGATGCCTTGCAGGCGGTAGAAGAGGTCCGCACGGAACTTTCCAGCGCGGACATCGTCTTCGAGCGGGCGCAACGTCGCGCAGACGATCCGCGCGTCGACGCTGACCTTACGGGTGCCGCCGACGCGCATGAACTTGCGGTTCTCGAGGAATCGCAAGAGCTTCGCTTGCACGTTGATCGGCATCTCGCCGATCTCGTCGAGGAACAAGGTGCCGCCGGCGGCGACCTCGAGCTTGCCGGGCGCGCTCGTCGCTGCCCCGGTGAACGCGCCCTTCTCGTGACCGAAGAGCTCGCTCTCGAAGAGCGCCTCCGGGATCGCGGCGCAATTGATGGGCACGAACGGTCCGGCTCGGCGCTTCGACAGCTCGTGCACACGCCGCGCGAGGATCTCTTTGCCCGTTCCGCTCTCGCCAATGAGGCAGATGCCGACGTCTTTGCCGGCGACGGCGGAGAGGAGCCGGTCGACGTCCTTCATGGCCGCCGACTGCATCACCGGCTCGAAGGCGACCTCCGCGGAGCGCTTGGGGCGGGGCACGTGGAAAAGGATACGACGAACGGAAGTTTCGGACGATGTCGCGCGATGCCGGGACGGCAAGCGCGCAGGATCTGCGTTGGGCGCACGTTCGCGTCGGGAGGGCGTGCCGTTGCGCGCAGCGCAAGGGGGTGAGGCAACATCGGGAGTGGTCGCAGCCTTGCAAGGCAAGACACCGATGACCGCTCCGTTGTCGTCGCAGCCGGGCACGCTCACCGATGCCGCAGAGCCCGCCCACGATTGGAGGCCCTCCACGAGAGTGGCGACCGCACAACGTGCGTCGCTCGAGGAACAGGTTCACCTGCGCGAGCTGGCGGAGTCCTTGGCACATGTCGGTTCCTGGACATTGGAGCTCGGCACAGGCGCCTCCGGACCGGTGTGGTCGACGGAGATGTATCGGATTTTCGGGATCCCATCGGGCACACCCATCACGCCTCGCGTGTACCTCTCGGCCGTGCATCCCGACGATCTTGCTCATGTCACGAGCGCCATCACGCGGAGCATGGCGCGCGGTGAGCCCTGTGAGCTCGACTTTCGCATCCGTCGCCAAGACGGCGAGATCCGGTGGATCCACGAGAGGGCCTCGATCGTCCGCGATGCGAGCGGGAAGCCCATCCGCTTTCTCGGCGTGACCCAGGACGTCAGCACGCAGCGCCGGGCTCTGGAAGAGCTGCGGACGAGTGAGCGACGGTGGCGGCAGATGCTGGAGATGACGGCCGTGGGCGTCTGGCGGGCGGACGCGCGAGGGCTCACCACGTACACGAACGCGCGGATGGCCAAGATGCTCGGCTACGAGGCGAGCGAGCTCATCGGCCGCCATGTGCTCGAGTTCGTCGCGCCAGGATCGCTCGAGGTCTCGCAGCGTGCCCTAGCGCGGAGCGCGCAGGCGCCCGAGCAGATCGAGATCGAGCTTCGCTGCAAAGACGGGAGTCCGCGCTACGTGCTCGTCGAGAACACACCGGTCGTGGACGGTGCTGGCAACTACGACGGCGAGTTCGCGATGGTCGTGGACGTGACGGCGCGCCGGCGCGCCCAGGAAGCGCTCGGTCTCAGCCAGGCGCACCTGCGTCTGCTCCTCGAGTCGAGCGGCGAGCCGCTGTTCGGCCTCGACGCCGTCGGCAAGTGTGTCTTCGCCAACGCCGCGTGTGTTCGCATGCTCGGCTACGCCTCCGAAGACGACCTCCTTGGGAAGGACATGCACGCAGTCCTCCACCCAACGCGGCGCGACGGCTCTCCGTGCCCCGGAGACGGCTGCCGCATCGAGGAGGGACTGGCCGGCGCGACCGTGCACGTCGACGACGAGGTCTTGTGGCGGGCGGACGGCACGTCGTTCGACGCCGAAGTTCGTACCTTTCCCGTCACGCTCCACGGGCTCAGCATGAGCTCGGTGGTCACGTTCGTCGACATCACGGAGCGGCGGCGGGCCGAGGGGGCGCAGAGGCAATCGCAGAAGATGGAGGCGATCGGGCGCCTCGCCGGTGGCGTGGCTCACGACTTCAACAACCTCTTGTGCATCATCCTCACGTACACGTCGTTCGTCCTCGACGCCCTTCCTGCGTCGGACCCGATGCGCGCGGACGTCGAGGAGATCCGTGCAGCCGGGGAGCGCGCCGCGGAGCTGACGAGACATCTGCTCGCTTTCAGTCGTCGCCAGGTGCTGGAGCCCACGGTGCTCGACGTCGAGAGTGTCTTCGATTCGGTCGAGAAGATGCTCGGCCGGCTGCTCGGCGAGGACATCGCGCTGTCGTTCACGGCAATGGACTCGCCGCGCGTGCACGCGGATCGTGGACAGCTCGAGCAGGTGCTGATGAACCTCGCGGTCAATGCCCGGGACGCGATGCCGCAAGGAGGTTCGCTCGCGGTCGCCGCGTCTGTCGTCGACATCGACGCCTCCGCAGCTGCGCAGCGCGACGGGATCTCGCCCGGCGAATACGTCCTCCTCTCCGTTACCGATACGGGCTGCGGCATGACCCCGGACGTGTGCGCGAGGATCTTCGAGCCGTTCTTCACGACGAAGGACCCCGGCAAGGGGACCGGACTCGGATTGTCGACGGTCTTCGGTGTCGTCAAACAGAGCGGCGGAACGGTCTCGGTCTCGAGCGCACCGGGCCGCGGCACCAAGTTCGAGATCTTGCTCCCGCATACGCGCGCGGAAGCCGCTCCGACGTCCGGTATGAAGTCCGGAGCCGCCGCGGCGCGCGGTGACGAGACGATCCTCCTCGTCGAGGACGACGCGCAGGTCCGCACGCTCGTGCAGACGGTCCTCCGGAATCATGGCTACGACGTCATCGACGTCTCGAACGCGGGTGAGGCGCTCCTCGTCTGTGAGCAACACCCAGGACCGATTCACTTGCTGCTCACGGACGTCGTGTTGCCGCGCATGAGCGGTCGTCAGCTCGCCGAGCGGATCGCCCCGCTCCGTCCGGAGATGCGTGTGCTCTACGTCTCCGGCTACACCGACGACGAGGTGCTCCACCGCGGCGTGAGCGCCGAACGCGTCGCCTTCCTTCACAAGCCGTTCACGCCCGCGTCGATCTCGCGGAAGGTCCGCCAGGTGCTCGACGCGGAAGACGTGGTCGCGAGCGCGGAGTGACGACTACGTCCCCGCAGAGCCTGCTGGCGAGGTGGCGCTCTCGGCCTTCTTCCTCGCGCTCAGGTGATCCTTGATTGTCTTGATGAGGTGATCGCGCTCGACGGGCTTCGTGAGATAGCCGTCACATCCCGCCGCGCGCGCGCGCGCCTGGTCCTCGCGGCTGGCGTGCGCCGTGAGCGCGATCACGGGGATCATGGAGAGCGGGCCTGCCTTCAGCCGACGGGTCGCTTCCCATCCGTCGAGACGCGGCAACGAGAGATCCATCAGGATGAGATCGGGGACCTCGCGCTGCGCGCGATCGAGCCCGTGCTCGCCGTCTTCGGCCTCGAGCACCTCGAAGGTGCCGTGCAGGTAGCGGCGGACGACGTCGCGGTTCTGCGCCGAGTCCTCCACGTAGAGGACGCGCGGCAGCTTCTCCTTGGCGATGCGCCGCGCCTCGAGGAGGACGCGCTTGGCTTCGTCAACGACCGCTTCGATCGCGGAGCCGTTCTTCTGGACCACGCTGGTGATCCCTTCACGAAGCAGCTCCGTATCCTCGGGCGTGAGGTCCTTGCCCGTCAGTACGAGCACCGGGATGGCCATGTTCTCGGCGCGAATTCGTCGGATGACGTCGAAGCCGTTCGTGCCCGGCATCATCAGATCGAGCACCATCATCGCGGGCCGTGTGGCTCGCGCATACGCGAGCGCGTCGTCGCCGCTGCCGGCCTCGGACGTCGAGAAGCCCGCGCGCCGGAGCTGCCGTGAAACGAGCTCCCGCGTAGCCGCGTCGTCATCGACCACCAGGACATCGCCGCTGCCGGGCAAGACGCTCCTGCTGACGATGCTGACGAGACGCTCGGCATCGACCGGCTTGACGAGGTAGTCGCAGGCGCCGAGCGCAAAGCCGCGCGCCCGCTGCTCCTCGATCGAGATGATGATGATCGGGATCGGGGCGAGCGCCGGGTCCGCCTTGAGCTCTGCGAGCACGGTCCAGCCGTCGAGCTTCGGCAGGTTGATGTCGAGCACGATCGCGCTCGGCCGATGCTGCCGCGAGACGGTCATCGCCTCCACGCCGTCGCTCGCGAGCAGCACGCGCATCCCCTCGCGCTCGAGCTCGGTCTTGAGGAGCTGATGGACGAGCGGGTCGTCGTCGACCACGAGCACCGTCGCGCCGGTGGGCTTCTCGCGCGGGGTCGGCGTGGGCGAGCTGATCACGGTCACCGCCGACGGCGAGACCTGCGTCGGTAGTTTCACGGTGAAGACGCTTCCTCGGCCGACGACGCTCTGCACGTCGACGTTGCCGCCGAGGACGCGACAGAGCTCGCGCACGATCGCGAGTCCGAGGCCCGTGCCCCCGACCTTGCGCGTGCTCGAGCCGTCGAGCTGCCGGAACTTCTCGAAGATGAAGGGGAGATGCTCGGCGGAGATGCCGGAGCCGGTGTCCTCGACGGTGATCGTGATGCCTGCGTCGGCAGGCTTCACCTCGACGACGATCTCGCCCGTCTCCGTGAACTTGGCGGCGTTCGTGAGGAGGTTCAGGAGAATCTGCCGGAGCTTCAACGCGTCGGTCTCGACCGTGCTCACCTCCGGGGCGATGTTGGCGTAGACGTCGACGTTCTTCCCCTTGAGGTATTCGCGCACGGTCGCGATGCACTCGTCGACGAGGGCCGGAACGTCCACGACCTCCCGGACCACGTCGACGTGGCCGGCCTCGATCTTCGATAGATCGAGGATGTCGTTGATGAGCGCGAGCAGCGTCTTTGCGTTCGATTTGACGACCTGCAGGTCGCGGCGCCCGTGCGGCGTGAGACGGCTTCCCTCCTCGCGCGCGAGCAGGTCGCAATAGCCGATGATGCCGTTCAGCGGCGTCCGGATCTCGTGGGAGAAGTTGGCGAGGAACTCGCTCTTGAGACGCGCCGCCTGCTCGATCTCTCGCGAGCGGAGCTCCTCGAGACGCTTCGACTTCGCGAGGTCCTGCGCGAGCCGATCGAGGTCCTCGTTCTGCTGCCGGATGATCTCCATCTGGAGCGCGCGCTGCTGGTAGCTCGCGAGGACGCGTGCGGAGACGGCCTTGGACTTCTTCAGCTCGACGATGTTCTCTTCGAGCCGGCGGTTGGCGTCCTCGATCTCGCGCTGGGAGACGCGCAGTTTCTCGTCGGCCTCCTTGCGGTCCGTGATGTCCTCGGTGACGCCCAGGAGATAGAGCTTGCCGCCGAGGTCGATCGGCAGCTTGCGCGTCGAGAAGACGCGATCGTTCTCACCGACGCGCGCGACCTCCTCGAACACCTTCATCTTGCGCGTCGCGAGGACCTCGCGATCGATCGCGCCGAAGGCTTCCGCTTGCTCCTTCGGGAAATACTCGTGATCGAGCTTGCCCAGAAGCCAGTCCTTCGACTGCCCGAACATGTCCGCGAACGTCTTGTTGACGATCGCGAGGCGCAGCTCCTCGGCGTCCTTCACGAAGAGGACGAACGGGAGCGCGTCGACGACGGCCTGCAGCAGCTGCGCGCGCTCGCTGCTCGACGGAGCGGGCGGAAGACCCTGCGTCGTCGCGGCCCGGCGGAGCTCGCGCTGGACCACGGGACGGAGCCGGGCGCGCTGCTCGTTGCTGACGTAGTCGACGGCGCCTTCGGCCATCGCCGAGCGCATCTCGTCCTCGCTCCATGCGCGCGCGAAGACGATGGCGGGCGCGGCGATTCCACGCGAACGCCAGGTCGCCTGCGCATCGACGAACCCGAGGCCCGGGAGCCCGCTCCCGAAGACGATGACGAGAGGCGTTGTCGCGAGCGTGCCCTCGAAGGCGGCGCGGTCGGTGGCGCGGACGATCTCGGCCTCGCCAGCGAGCTCGCGCTCGATGACATCGGCTTCTTCGACGCCTGCAACGACGAGGATGCGGGCGTTCGGTGCGGTCGTGGCAGGGGCGTCAAGCATCGCTCTGTCCGAAGGCGAGAACCGTGAGCGTCGTGTTGATCTGGAAGCCGCAGTAGATCTCGAAGGCCACGTTGAAGCCGGCGCTCGGCGGCGCGCTGGCGAACGACGCCGAAAGCCGTTCGAGCTCGCCTAGCGACTGCGCCACCCAGACGCGGCCGCCGCAATGGAAGAGGAGCGATGCCGTCGGATTCGGGACTCGTCGCGGCAGCTCCTCCTCGAAGAACTTGCGCGTCAGGCCCGATGGATCGCCGATCTCCATCAGCTCGAGCTCGGCTCCCTCTTCGAGGAGGTTCGCGAAGACGATCGAGCCGTCGGGAAGGGGACTGACGGGTGCACGGATGAAGTGTTCACGTCCCACCTTCAGCGCCGTGGGCCGTTTCGAGAAGCCGTTCGGCTTGCCGAAATGCAGGTCGTCGATCTCGACTCCCAGGATCTCCGCGTAGCGCTGCGCCGCCGGCTTTCCGTCGATCTCGATCGCGCGGGTGCACGACTCGTCGACCTTGGTGATCGTGACCCGGTCCTTCGTCGGGTTGTACCAGTGCGAGCGGAGCGCTCCCCAGTGGGCGTTCGTCTTGATCAGCGCGACGAGGACCGCGTCCGTCGTCACTTCGCCGTCGGCGTGCACGAATCCGACCGCGTCCGGCGACCCCATGTCGGGATGCGCGGCGCCTCCGCCGACGAGCGTGAGCGAGGGACACTTGTCGAGCACGCCGAGGAGGAGCTCCTCTTTCTTGTATTTGAAGCCGTCGTCGATCACGAGCCCGACGTACTTCTTCGGATCGAGGTCCTGCGGTCGGACGCCGAGATCCTGGGTCGCGCGTGCCAGCGCCTGCGCGCCGGCCGCGACGGCGTCCTCCGTCAGGCCCTTGCCGAGGCCGATACCGACCTCGAGGTCGCCGGTCAACATCGACGCGACGACGGTGCCCTGGTGCATGCCGTTGTTGTCGATCTCACCCGACGTGCTCGCGCCGATGACGCGCGTCCCCTGCGGGAGCCGCTTGCGCATCGCGCGGTTCAACGCGAGATGATCGCGATCGCTCGACGCGAAGATGGTGACGAGCTTCGGAGCGGCGCTTTCGAGGCTTCGGCACAGCTCCTCGGCAGCCTTCTCGGGGTCGACTTCGGACGTGCGAGCGCTTTTCAGTTCGACTCTGGCCATGGGAGCACATCCCACGGTAGGGGTTGGTGCCAGAGCACGTCAACGCCGCCGCGAACAGGTAGCGCGCGCTCCGCGCTCCTACTTCGGGATGCCGCTATCGCCGGAGCCAGTCGAGCGCCGCGTCGTGCGTGAGGCGCACATCGGAGTCGCCGAACGGTTGTGTGCGTCCGAGGGCCTGACGGGCCTCGCCCGCGAGCGCGGTCGCACGCTCCTCGTGGGAGCGGAGACCGAGGCGGCGGCCGAGATCGGCGGCGCGCTCGGCCCAGGACAGCGCGGCGACCCAGTCGCCGACCGAGGCCGAGGCCACGGCCGCATGGAGCGCCACGAGGGCGCTGTAACGGACGTGCCCAGCCGCCTCGAACGTCGCTGCAATCCCGGGCGCGACCGCGCAGAGCGACTCCGGCGAGCCTTCGTGGAGCGCCGCGGCTGCACGGAGCCACTCGACCATCCCCCGAAGTGTCGGCGCGTCGTTTTCGTCCGCGCGCTCGGCCGCCGACGTGAGGCAAGGGAACAGTCGCTCGGTGAGCGGCGCTTGGCCGGCGGCGAGCAGCTCGACGACCGTACGTGCGATCCCCCATGCATGGCCGAGCGTGATCTCGTCGACCGTCATCGAAGCGATGGCCTCGGCGATCGATCGGAGTCGCTCGTGGTCCTTGGCGCTTCGGCACGCGACCGCGAGCTCCGCGGCAGCGCGCGCCCACGCGGCGGTACCGGGCGGAAGCAGCTCGAGGGCTTTCTCGGCGAGCTCGCGATGGCTCGTGTGACCCGCCCAGCCGCTCGCCTCGGCCTTCAACAGATAGAGCTCGCCGAGGACGACACCCTGGGCGCCGCAATCGATCCCGCGTTCCGTGCGGACGAGCACGCCGGCGAGGTCGTTGCCTTCGAGCGCCTGTTCCGCCGCCCAGAGATACCAGACGACCGCGCGCTGCCGTTCGCCCGAGCGCTCGAGGTGCTCTGCCAGCACCAGCGCGTCGCGTTCTCCGCGCGCCTCGAGCCACTCCGCCGCGAGCAGGTGCGCGACCTTCCGATCGCGATCCGTGAGCATCTCGTAGGCGGCGTCGCGAACGAGGATGTGCCGGAATGTGTACTCGGCATCTCCCTTGAAGCGGGAGGCCGGGTTGTACATGACGACCTCGCGCTGGATCAGATCCTCGAGGGTCGCGCGTACGTTCTCGATGCCATCGGACCCGACGAGGGCGGCGACGCCGCTGAGCCAGAAGCGCGTGCCGAAGACGCTTGCTGCGCGGAGCAGCCTGCGGGCGCCGGGTTGCAGACGCTCGATCCGCGCCTGAACCATCGCCAACACGGTTCCGGGAAGCGCCGACGTGCCTTCGGACACGGACCGGATCAGCTCCTCGAGGTAGAACGCGTTGCCGTTCGCCTTCTCGACGAGGGCGCTCACCACGTCCGCAGCGACTTGCGACCCGAGGACGTCGATCACGAGCTTCCGCGATGCGCTCGGCGTGAGGTCGGAGAGACGGAGCTCGTTCAGCCGCCGATCGTGGAACAGGCCGGGGAACCTCTCGTGGACCTCGGGGCGCGCGAGCGCGAGGACGAGGAGCGGCCGGTGCCGCTGTGTCCGGAGCACGGCGTCGACGAACGTGATCGTCGTCAGGTCACCCCACTGCAGGTCCTCGAGGACGATGACGAGCGGACCGGCAGCCGTCTCGGCGGAGACGAGGTCGTCCCATGCGCGCCGGAGCTGATCGTTCATCAGCGCCGGGTCCTGCCGCGCCGCGCGGAGGGAAGGGCGCTCCTCGGCGGAGAACTCTGCGCCGACGAGCTCGCCGAGGAACTGGGCGACACGGGTCGCGTCGTCGAGCGGGAGGTTTCTGCCGACGCGCGCGAGAAGCTTCTGGCGGCGCACCTCGACGAGCTCACCGTCGAGCAGGCCTGCCATTCCGCGCAGGAGCTGCGAGAGCATCCCGAACGGCGATCCGCTCGTGATCGGGTCGCCGCGCGCCATCCAGAGCTCCGCCGCGTCCTCGCGTTCGCGCAGCGTCCGCAAGATCTCGTAGCGAAGCCGGCTCTTGCCGACGCCGGCGTTCGCCGTGACGAGCAGCGCGGTCGAAAGCGGCTCCTCGAGGCACTCGGCCACGAGGCCGTTCAACATCGAGAGCTCGCGTTCGCGGCCGACACACGGCGTCGGCTTGCCCAGGAGCTTGCGCACGCTGTTGCGTTCGCGCTGCCCGATGAGCGCGAGCGCCGATGCATCGCCGCTCACCTCGAACGTCGAGTCGAGCAGGCCAGCGGTCATCGGATCGATGCGCACGAGCTTCACGTCGTCGTCGATCTCGAGCAGATGCTGCGCGCGCGTGACGACATCCGAAATCACGGACCCGCGGGAGGGATCGCCACGCCCGCCCGCGACGGCGATCCGCGCTTGCGGGAGGACCCCGCGGATCGCGAGCGCGCACCGGGCCGCGCGCGCGGCGAGATCCGTCGCAGCGCCGGTCGATGTGAGCGTGACGAGGGGCGTTCCGTCCGCCCGGACCTCGAGCTGCGCTTCGAACTTGGCGACCACGTGACCGAGGTGGACTGCGCTGCTCGGCATCGTGTCGGCGGAGGGAGTCAGGCGGACGTCCTCGAGCACGACACCGGTCGCGTCGCTCGTGACGATGACCGCCACGAGCCGGCGCTCGTCGCCGGTCACGGCGGGCACGTCTCCCGTGGCCTCCGCGTTGCCGCTCATCAACGCGGCTCCAGCCGAGAGGAAGCTCGCGACGTCGGACGAGACTGCCGCGAGCGAGGCGCGCGCCGCCGGATCCTTTCGCAACATGCGCGCGACGAGCTCGTCGAGCGCATGCGGGGTGTCCTTCCGGAGCTCGCGAAGGCGTGGCGGCTCCGAGAGCAAGATCTTCGACAGGACCTCGGCCCATTCGCCGGCGAACGGTCCCTGGCCCGCAAGACATTCGAAGAGGACGCAGCCCAGCGAGAAGACGTCCGCCGCTGGCGTGACGTCGCGACCGCTCATCGCCTGCTCCGGCGCCATGTAGCCGAGCGTCCCGATGAGCTGGCCCGTTCCCGTCAGCGCATGTGTGCTCTTCGCGACCTGCGCGACGCCGAAGTCGAGGAGCTTGGCCGAGTCGATCCGCCCGCCGCAGAGGAAGATGTTGCTCGGCTTGATGTCACGATGAATGATGCCTCGTGCGTGCGCCGCCGCGAGCGCATCTGCGAGGCGCTGCGCGAGCTCGAGGGCGTCGCCGATGGCCAGCGCGCCGCGCGCGAGCCGGCGGTGCAGGTCTTCGCCTTCGAGCCACTCCATCGCGAGAAAGAGCGACGGCTCTTTTCCGTGGGCGACGTAGCGGACGATGCCGGGGTGAGCGAACTGCGCGAGTGCGCGCGCCTCGCGTTCGAACCGAGCGACGTACGAGAGCGCGCTCTGCCGGACGAACTTCACGGCGACGAGCTCGCCGGTCGCGCGGTCCCGTGCGCGATAGACCTCGCCCATGCCGCCGGTCCCGGCGAGCGATTCGATCTCGAATCGGTCGGCGACGAGGGTACCGGAAGCGATCACCTTCTCGACTGACATGGCTCCGAGCCCAAGCCGGTGGACGTAGGCATAGGCGATCTCCGAGCAGAGACGGCCTTGGCCCGTGCGTCAACGGCGTTCTGGGCGCGGGAGGCGTTCGCTCAGCTCGCGCGTCGGGCCTTGGCGTAGCCCTGATGGAGGAAGTCGGAGAGCGCGACCATGGCAAGCATGCTCGCGACCACCCGCGTCTCTCGCGGCTTGGCGATGAGCCCGGCGGTCAGCGCCGCCGCCGTCCACGGGCCTACGCAGAACTGACAGGTGAGCAGGCTGCCGATCGCGCGCTGGAGACCATGTCCGCGAGCGCGCTCGCGGAGCTCGCCAGCGCCGGCGGTCCCTTCGAGCTTCGTGAACGGGAACCGCAGGGCGGCGGTCACGCGTTCACGCGTGAAGAGCCTCGTGAGTCGGTGTGTCGCCACGCCGAGGAGCGCGATGTCTCGGATACCGATCCGCTTCGGGAGAATCCCCTTGCGAGACGCGTTGACGATCATCGAGCCGAAGCTCCCGGCGAAGATGGCCATCATGAAGGCGTAGGCGCCGAGCGGAAGCTCATCGGCGGCATCTCCTGCGTACGCTTCGATCTGCGACTCGACTGGGTTCATGTCGCGCTCTCGTCGCAAGAAGCGCACCTAGTTCGCGTTCGCGTTCGCGCTCGCACTCGCGGCGCGCCCGGGCATTCGTCGGCAGAGCTTCGGCCAAGCGCTGTCTTCGAGTGAGCACGCGCGCCCTCACTTCTTGAAGCGCATGCAGCGACCGCCCGCAAAACCGGCGCGGGCCTCGGGCCGCTCGATGCGCCGGACGCCGCCTTCGCCCTCCCAGTCGTCCCGGTAGTTGAGCTGCGAGCGCGCGCTGTTGTAGCCGATGCCGCGGAACTTCAGCCCGAACTTGCCCGTAAACGAGCCTTCGTCCGTCTTGAGGACGACTTCGTTCAAGTTGCCGGCGAGGTCCATCCACGGCTCGTCACCGGGATGGATCCGGACCATGTCGACCTGCTCGCCGTTCGCTGCGAGGCTGCCGCGTCCCGGCGCGGCGATCTGCCAGGCCTTGTCGTGTTTGGTCCCCTCCGGGAAGAACGGGAAGACGTAGTTGTTCTCGTTGAGAGGGTGGTTCGGCTGCGGGAGCGACGCCCCGGCGTCGTACGTCGCGTTGATGCGGGAGAGGTCCGCGCAGCGGCCACCCGTCATCGATGCCGGAGTCTTCGGCGGATCTTCGGTGCCGACCTGCGTTCCGCACCCCGGTTTCTCACCGAGCGACTTCGGGCTGTCGGTGACGAAGTCGAGCACGGCGTCGGTCGCGAGCTGGCCGCCGTCCCAGTGACAGAACGCTTGCAGCAGGGCGTTCGAGATGCAGTTCATCGACTTCACGTCGAGGTGCTCGCTCGCCGGTACGAAGTCGCCGGCGATCGTCCTCCCGTCCGCGCGCGGAGGGTACGCACTGCCCATCTTTGCGAGAACGTCGGCGGGGTAGAAGAAGGTGGGGAAGCCGAACGCGCTCGGCGCGTGCGTGCTGCAGTTGTTGCCGTGCAGGTACACGAACAGCGCGCCGTTGAACTGAAAGTCGACGCCTGTCTTGCGCGGCTCGTCCGTCGGCGGGATGGGCGGAGCATCCGGGCCGCCGCGGGGATCGCCGAGAAGCCGCCGGTCGATCGTGATCGTCTCGCCGTCACGATCGGCGGGGAGGAACTTGTTCCAGGCCGGATCCCACACCGGTGGCGGATGCTGCGCAATCCAGGCGCGGATGTTCGGCATGCCGCCATACTCGGCGGCGATCGATTCGATGAACGCGCGGACGCGGCCCGCGGTGATCTCGTACTTGTCGAGGTAGACCGTCTTCCCGGGATGGGCCGGATCGGTGTAACCCGGGACGGGCAGTGTCCGGCAGCAGCTCTCGTGCTGCACGCCGGGTTGGCCGATCTCCCCCATGCCGCAGGTATCGCCGCCGAGGTGGACCTTGCAGCTGGGTGTGTCGACGCACCTCTTCGTGTAGCTGCACGCTCCATTGCAGTCGCTGTCGACCGAGCACGTCTTTCCCTCGGCGCACTTCGGCGCGTCGGGGCCGCCGCAGTCGATGTCGGTCTCGCTTCCGTTCCGGATGCCGTCGGTGCTGCTCGCTCCGGCGCCCGAGCCGGGATGGGTCGAGTCCGTCGTGCAGCTTCGTCCACAGCTGCCGCCGCAGTCGATGCCCAACTCGTCGGCGTCCTTCTCTCCGTTCGAGCAGGTTGCCGGTTGGCTCGACGACGTGGACGAGCAGGCAGCCAGGAAGACGAGCCCAGCGAGAGCGATGATTCCACTCGCGACGATCCGTGGTGTGCGCACAGGGAAGCTCCTCGTTGCGGGGCGAGCTCATGCGAATCACGCGCCACGCGGCGAGAACATCGAGACTCGGGCTCCCCGCCCGGAGCGCAGCAGAGAGGCGCGCCATCGACACCACGCTGAGGAGAACTGCCCCGCTGGCAGGCGGCGCGCTGCGACTCACACGCGCGTGTGAGGGCATGCGAGCCGCCCCGCCCGTCGGACGCCCATGAAGGCGCCGCGCCCCAGCAGGCAGTGTGACCGGCTGCTCAGGCCGGCAGCTTGTTCGGTGCGAAGAACGTGATCGGACGAATCTCGTACGACCCTTCGCTCTCCTTCGCCCGACCGAGCTCCTTGGCGAACTCTTCGGCTTCTTCGATCGAGTCGACGTCGACGACGAAGAAGCCGAGGAGCGCCTCCTTCGTCTCGGCGAACGGGCCGTCCACGACCATCGCGTCGCCGGACCGCTTCAACGTCCGCGCCTTCTTCGTGCCGGCGAGCCGCGCGACCGGGCCGAGCCGGCCCATCGCGGACAACTTCTCCTGCACGACGCCGAGCTTGGCCATGACGGCGTCGTCTTCTTCCTTGGTCCAGGATCCGACGACGGCCTCGTGGTCGTAACAAAGGATGGCGTAGAGCATGTCGGGCCTCTTCCTCCTCGAGGGCGAAACGCATAGCGCGTCCGCGGCGCCTCGTCGCCGGAAAATCGAGACGTCGCGTGCTCGCTCGAGACGCCGCGATTTCTCAGCCGGACGCGGGTGGCTGGCCACGTGCGCACTCGGCGGCCCGTTCGAGGAGCAGCGCCCGCTCACGCTCGTTGCGCGTCAGCGAGGCGGCGCGTTCGAACTCGCGTTGAGCCTCGTCGTAGCGGCCGAGCTTCGCCAGCAGGTCTCCTCGCGCGCTCGGCAGGTACGGATAACGTTCGAGCGACGGCTCCGACATGAGCGGATCGATGACCGCCAGTCCCGCCGCGGGCCCTGCCGACATCGCGACCGCCATGCCCCGGTTCAACTCGACGACGGGCGAGGGGGTGACGGCCGCGAGCTCGGTGTAGATGGTGGCGATTCGCGCCCAGTCGGTCTCGGCGGCCGTGTTCGCCCGTGCGTGGCACGCCGAGATCGCCGCCTGCAGCGTGTACGGGCCTCGCGCTGTCTTCGACAGCTCCTCGGCGCGCTCGAGGGCCGCGAGACCGCGTCGAATGAGGAGCCGGTCCCACCGGGCGCGGTTTTGCTGCGGGAGGAGGACGGGCTCTCCCGTTGGCGTGGTCCGCGCTCCCGCACGCGATGCGTGGAGCTCCATCAGGGCGACGAGGCCGTGCACCTCCGGCTCGTCGGGAACGAGCCCTGCGAGGATGCGTCCGAGGCGGAGAGCGTCTTCGCAGAGCTGTGGCCGCATCAGGTCGTCGCCGGCCGTCGCCGAATAGCCCTCGTTGAAAATGAGATAGATGACGCCGAGCACGGACGAGAGGCGCTCGGCGAGCTCCTCGCGACGAGGAACCTCGAATGGAATCCGCGCCTCGGCGAGCGTTCGCTTCGCACGGACGATGCGTTGCGCGATCGTGGGCTCCGAGACGAGAAACGCCCGCGCAATCTCGTCGGTGGTGAGGCCGCCGAGCAGGCGCAACGTCAGTGCGACGCGCGCTTCGACCGAGAGCACCGGGTGACACGCCGTGAAGACGAGCCGGAGGAGGTCGTCTCCGACGGTGTCATCGAGGCGGCCTTCGACGTTGTCCGCGGTCAGCTCCTGCAAGGTCTCGAGCTCGTGGCCGAGCTGCTCGTGTTTCCGTTCGAGCATCTTGCCGCGGCGAAGCACGTTGATCGCGCGGTGCTTCGCGGTGCCCATCAGCCACGCGCCCGGGTTGTTCGGGATGCCCGTCTCCGGCCACTGCTCGAGCGCGGCGACCAGCGCATCTTGCGCGAGCTCCTCGGCGATCCCGACGTCGCGGACGATCCGCGCGAGGCCGGCGATCAGCTTCGCCGACTCGAGCCGGAAGACGGTGTTGATCGTGCGATGCGTGTCCGAGGCGGCCGTCACGGGCTGCGATCAGAGCAGCTTCCGCGCCGAGCGCAAGCACATGTGCTCACCGCGCGCGTGCGTGCCCGGCCGCGACGATGAACGAGGCTAGTGACGGGACGTGTCAGGGCACCGGCGTTGCGTGCGCCCGCGCTTGCGCGATGCCTTGTGCGTGCGCACCGAGCGCCGCGAGCCCACGCTCGAAATCGTCTCCGACGAGCTTGTCCATGTCGAAGACGAGCGACGCCGCCTTGGAGAGAAAACCGTTCTCCCCGTCCATCGCCCACGTCACCTTCGTACCTTCCGGGACGGGCGTGAACGTGAACGTCGCGGTGTTCGTGCATTCGAACGGCTTGTCGAAGTGCAGCTCGATACCGATGCGCGAGGGCGCGTCGCTGCGCTCGATCTTCATGCGACCTGCGCCAGCCTTGTCGTTGCCATCCCAGGTGTAGACCGCGCCGACGCCCGCGGACGGACCCTCGTAGCCTCTCTTCATCTCGGGATCGAGCTTCTCGTACGGGGACCATGCGGTCCAGGCATGGAAGTCGTCGACCTGCGCGAAGACGACCTCCGGCGGCGCCGCCATCGTCAGCGAGCGCTCGACATGAAATGTGGCGGGGCGGGTCGCGATTACCGTTGCAAGGGCGGCGATGCCCACGGGAATGGCGAACAGGACCTTTCGCAGAACACCTTTCTTCATGGACTGTTCCTCTCTCCACTTGCCGGACTGCTTTGCCGGTCTTACTGGGACGTCAATCGACGGCTCGTCGGGTCGACACGGGCTCGATCATTTTTTTGCGATCGCGCGGCCGGCCTCCGGCCATTGCGGTGGTTCGGAGGCACCCACCATGAAAATCGCCAGCGGGGAAGCTCGGCCATGTCGATCTGCGCTCCGCTCGTTCGTCGTGGAAGCGGGCGAGAGTCGATCGAGAAGGAAGGACGGGATGGCGCGGGTCAAGATCGCGTGTGGGCGCTGCCGCGTCGAGCGCACCGAGTCCGAATGGGCCGCATTGCCCGCGTTGACCGAGCTCGCGGACGACGCGCTCTCGGGCCTCGTGAGCCACTGGCCGGAGCATCTCGTCGTCGTCGTGCGCGCCTGCACCTGCGGCGCGCCGATCGCTCGCTCGATGCCTCGGGGCACATCGTGAAGCGCCTTCGGCGACCTCACTTGACCAACTGCGCCGCCACGGCCTCGTGCGCTGCCTTCGCCTTCGCGGTCAGCTCGAAGTCGCCGAGGTCGAAGATCTGACGGATCTCGATCTCGCCCTGACCGTCGTGAGGGTTCGGGCACCGCTTGACCCACTCGATCGCCTCTTCTTTCGACTTCACCTGGATCACCCAGTAGCCGGCGACGAGCTCCTTGGTCTCGGCGAACGGGCCGTCGGTCACCGTGCGGTTCGGGCCGTCGAAGCGGACGCGCGTGCCCTTCGAGGACGGGTGAAGTCCATTGAGATCGAGGAGCACCCCTGCCTTCAAGAGCTCCTCGTTGTACTTGCCCATCGCCTCGACGAGGGCGGGATCGGGCATCTGGCCGGACTCGGACGCCTTCGTTGCCTTGACCAGCACCAAGAATTTCATCGCGGACCTCCGTTTCGGGAGCCGCGGTGCCGGATCACGCCGGCCTGATCCGTGCTCCCTCTTCGTCGACACGCGAAGGGCCCCCGGATCGACAAGACACGCCGATTTTTCTCGCGGCAGGGCCACACGGACGAGCGGCCGAGGTGGTGCCCTCCGAGCGAAGTGCGCGGATTTCCAGAAGAGCCCGGCCGACCGCTCAGCTCTTCAGGCGATACCCGGACTTGATGAGCCAGCGCACGAGGATCAGGCAGATGACCATGAAGACGACCGTCATCCCTGCGCTGATCTCGACGCCGACGTCGGACGTGTCGAAGAACGCCCAGCGGAATCCGCTGACGAGGTACACGACCGGGTTGAACAGCGTGATCTTCTGCCAGAGGGGCGGGAGCATCTTGATCGAGTAGAAGCTGCCGCCGAGGAAGGTGAGCGGCGTGACGATCAACATCGGCACGAGCTGCAGCTTCTCGAAGCCGTCTGCCCAGAGCCCGATGATGAAGCCGAACAGGCTGAACGTCACCGCGGTGAGCACGAGGAAGCCGACCATCCAGACCGGGTGTGCGATCTCGTACGGTACGAAGAGCCGCGCCGTCGCGAGGATGATCGTCCCGACGATGACGGACTTCGAAGCCGCCGCTCCGACGTACCCGAGCACCATCTCGATCCAGGAGACCGGTGCGGAGAGCACCTCGTAGACGGTCCCCGAGAAGCGCGGCATGTAGATCCCGAAGGAGGCGTTCGAGATGCTCTCGCTCAGGAGCGAAAGCATCGTCAGGCCCGGGATGATGAACGCGCCGTACCGGATCCCGTCGATGTCGGTCATGCGCGAGCCGATCGCCGAGCCGAACACGACGAAGTAGAGCGACGTCGAGATGACCGGCGAGAGGATGCTCTGGAGCAGCGTGCGGAACGTGCGCGCCATCTCGAAGAGGTAGATCGCGCGGATGGCGTACCAGTTCACGACTCGGACCTCACGAGGTTGACGAAGATCTCTTCGAGCGAGCTCTCGCGCGTCTGCAGGTCCTTGAAGTCGATGCCGAGCTCGGCGAGCTCTCGCAGGAGGACCGCGATGCGCGACCGCTCTTCCTTCGCATCGAACGTGTAGACGAGGCGTGTTCGATCGCGCGACAGCTCCAGGTGGAAGGCGGCGAGGGAAGGCGGAATCGCGTCGAGCGGCCGCTGGAGGACGAGCGTGAGCTCCTTCTTCCCGAGCTTCTGCATGAGGGCGGTCTTTTCCTCGACGAGGATCAGCTCGCCCTTGTTGATGACGCCGATCCGATCGGCCATCTCCTCCGCCTCTTCGATGTAGTGCGTCGTCAGGATGACCGTCACGCCCGTCTGCCGGAGCGAGCGGACCATCTTCCACATGTCGCGCCGGAGCTCGACGTCGACGCCGGCGGTCGGCTCGTCGAGGAACAGGATCCGCGGCTCGTGCGAGAGCGCCTTCGCGATGAGGACGCGCCGCTTCATGCCGCCGGAGAGCGTCATGATCTTGCTGTCGCGCTTCTCCCAGAGCGAGAGGTCGCGCAGCACCTTCTCGATGTAGGCTGGGTTCTTCGGCTTGCCGAAGAGCCCGCGGCTGAAGCTGACCGTCGCCGAGACGGTCTCGAACATGTCCGTCGAGAGCTCCTGCGGGACGAGGCCGATCTTCGTTCGCGCCGCGCGGTAGTCCTTCACGATGTCGTGCCCGTCGGCGATGACGGTGCCCCGCGTCGCGTTGACGATGCCGCAGATGATGCCGATGAGCGTCGTCTTCCCGGCGCCGTTCGGGCCGAGGAGCGCGAAGATCTCGCCACGGCGGATCTCGAGGTTCACGTCCCGGAGGGCCTGGAACCCGGACTTGTACGTCTTCGAGAGCTGAGAGACCGAAATGATCGGGTCCACCACGTGCCTCCGATGCGCTGGATCCCACGACGGAGGCGCGGTGCCCAGATCAAAATCGGCAGCCGGCCGCATAGCGGCCCAATCAACGGCGGAGCTCAGGGCAAACCGCCGCGGACGACACATTCTCCGTCGTCGCATTCGGCATGGATTGGCCCGCAGGCCATCGAACACTCGCTCATGGTCTCGCATGCGGCGCGGACCGCCGCGAGGTCGGCAAGCGCGCCTTCCGCTCGGACCGCGGTGTCGCCGCTGCAGCACGTCCCGCAGTGGTCGATCCGCTGGACGATCGCACACTCGTCGTCCGCGGTGCACGCCTTCGAATAGCGGGTCGGGTCGAACGATGGCAGGTAGCCGACCTTGATGGCGTCGGTCAGCACGAAGGGGCGCGGAGTGGCGTCGACCGTGGGCGCCGCGTCTGTCGCGTCTCGCTCGCCGGCGGCGAGCGTCGCGTCGAGGTCGCCGGCGTCCGGCGTTTCGACGGGCTCGGCATCGGCCGGCGACATGGGCAGCGGAGCGTCGAAGGTCTCGCTCTGGCAGGCCGCCGCGGCGGCGACGACGGTGATGGTGAAGATGGAGCCGAGGGCGACGCCTCGGAAAGGCAGGTAGTCGTAAGCGCTCACGTTCGTCTCCTTCGGCGGCGTGAAAAGGTAAGAGTCAGGCCAGCGTCCCATGGCTCGTACCACCGGGTGCCTCCCGCTGGACGATCGCTGTGGCGGGGCGCGCGCCGCGGACGGCGATCCTCGCAAATGCGACACGTGCGGGTCGGAGCGCACGCGAGCGCGGCGGCGGCTTGAAGCGTGCGCGAGCGCGGCGCACCTCCAGGCGAGGGCGAAACGATCGACGGCCGCTGCACGCGCTCCTGGAGGAGGAGTGAGGCGTCTGCCTCGGCTCACCGCCAGCGGCGGCGCGTCACTGCTTCGTGAGCGTGAACGAGCCCACGCACGTGTCGCAGGTCCACGAGCCACTCAGCTTGTTGCCTGCGAACGTGCCCGTGTAGGGGAAGGCCAGCGTCCCGCCGACCTGGACGTTGAACGTCCACGTTCCCGTCGCCTTCGCTCCGTCGAGGGTGACCGTCTCTTTCGGCGCGCTGCCCGTCGTCTTGCCGACGAGGTTGCAGTTGTTCGCCGGCTGCCGGAGCTCGAGGCCGTCGATCGACCCGGTCGTCGCGAGCGCGGTGCCGTCGGCGGCGACCGTGATGCTGAGATTGCCGGCGTTGTTGAACGTGCAGCCGAACGCTTGCCTCGTGTTCGTGTACGTCCCCGACCACGTGCCGGCGATCGACTCGAGGTTCAGCGTGACCGCGAGATCGGCATCGAGCACCGGAGCGCACGCCGTGTTCCCGGCGCACGCGCCGCCCCAGCTCGCGAACACCGACCCGGCTGCAGGTGCGGCGGTGAGCGTGACCGCCGTGCCCTTCGCGAAGGTGCCGCTGCACGTCGTGCCCGAGCACGTGAGCCCCGCAGGTGTCGACGTCACGGCTCCGGTCCCGCTCCCCGCGATCGTCACGGTGAGCGTGGCCGAGTTGGAGCTCCGTGAGCCGTCGCTCTCTCCCGCAGGTGTGGCCTCGTCGTCCTCGTCGGCTGGCTGCCGGTTCGGGAGCTGGATGTCGTCCGTCTCGGGGTACGAACCGATCGGGGCCGGCTCACACGCGGCCAGTGCGAGCAGAAACATCCCGGGACAGCCGATCCGCATGGTGCAAAGCGTACCAAGCTCGGCCGCTCCGTCGAGCGCTCGCCGCCGTTTCGTTCGCGTCTCAGGCCGGTCGCGAGGCGACAGATCCCCCGCCCAGGTAAACTGACAAAAGGCTGTCAAAAGGTCGCGCTACGTTTTACTCGATGTCGCAAATCGAAGGAGAAACGACGATGGACGCGAAGGCGAACGAGAAGACGACGGGCGCGAAGACCTACACCGGCGGGTGCCACTGCGGCGCGGTCCGCTTCGAGGCCGACATCGACCTTTCGCAGCCGGCGTCGCGCTGCAACTGCAGCATCTGCACGAAGATCGCGCAGACGGGCGTGATCGCGAAGCCGTCGGCCTTCCGTCTCCTCGCGGGCAAAGACGACGTCAGCCAATACGCGTGGGGCGGGAAGACGGCGACCCGCTTCTTCTGCAAGCACTGCGGTGTGCACTGCTACGGCCCCGGGCACCTCGACGTGCTCGGCGGCGACTACGTGTCGATCAACGTGAACACGCTCGACGGCGTCGATCCGAACCGGCTCGAGGTGATTTACTTCGACGGACGCCACGACAACTGGATGGCCGGCCCGCGACCGACGCCGTGGCCGATCTCCGCCGACGCGAGCTGAAGACGACCGACCTGACGACGCCGCGTGTGTTGCGGCGTCGTCAGCGTCATCCTCGCGCTCTCAGCTACCCGTCGCGTACCCGTCGCGTACCCGTCACCAGCTCAGGTACGTCTGGTCCTTGAGCCCGCGCTCGTATTCGGCGAGGAGGCGCATGCCCTCGCTCGGCTTGAGGCGGTCCTGCTTGATCGCGGCGTCGACCTGGGCCTTCACGCGCGCGGCGATGTCGTGCGTCTCGTACTGCGTCATCCGCAGGACCTCGGCGATCGTGTTCCCCTCGATCGTCTCCTCGAGGTAGTAGCCGCACTCCTCGTCGTCATCGAGGAACACGTGGACCTCGTTCACGCGGCCGAACAGGTTGTGGATGTCGCCCATGATGTCCTGGTACGCGCCCGCCAGGAACACGCCGAGGTAGTAGGGCTCGTCGTTGCGCGCATGCAGAGGGAGCGTGTCGCGCGCGACTTCGCTGCGGTCGATGAACTTCGCGACCTTGCCGTCGGAGTCGCAGGTGATGTCCACCAGCGTGCTCAGGAGCTGGGGCTGCTCGTCGAGCCGGTGGATCGGCACGACCGGAAAGAGTGCGCCGAACGCCCAGTGATCGAGCAGTGACTGGAAGACGGAGAAGTTGCAGATCTGCTGCGTTCCGAACTTCGCGTCGAGCGCTGCGAGCTCGTCGGGGAGCTCGGCCCGGTCCATCTTCGCGCTCATCTCGCGGATGCGCGCGGCGATCTGCCAGAAGAGCGTCTCATGGGCGCCTTTGACGTCGAGCTCGAGGAGACCGAGCTCGAACATCTTCTCGGCTTCTTCTTTGCCCTCGAGGAG
>JAFAER010000268.1 GCA_023423895.1 Pseudomonadota bacterium | reverse complement strand
GGGCCCGGCTCCTCGTGCTCGGCGGGACCGGCTTCCTCGGCAAGATCTTCTGGATCTTGCTCCTCGAGCGATACACCCAGCTCGGGAAGATCTTCCTGCTCGTCCGGAAGAGCAAGAAGGAGACGAGCGAGCAGCGCTTCTGGAGCACAATCGCGACCAGCGAGGCACTCGTGCCGCTCCGTAAAATCCACGGCGAGAACCTGAACGCGTTCCTGAAGGAAAAGATCGTCCCGATCGACGGCGACGTCGGCCTCCCGCTCTGCGGCATCGACGTCAAAGATCTCAAGGGAACGATCGACGCGGTGGTCAACGTCGCCGGCGTCGTCGACTTCAACCCGCCGCTCGACGAGGCGCTCGACACGAACGCGTTCGGCGCCCAGAACCTGGTCGCGCTCTCGAAGGCGCTCGGCGATGCGCCGCTGATGCACACGTCGACGTGTTACGTCGTCGGCAACCGCGAGGGGCTCATCCTCGAGGAGAAGCCGGGCGATCGCTATCCCTTCCCCCGCGCCGACGAGCTCGGTCGTCACCTCTGGGATCCGGAGCGCGAGATCGCCGACTGCCTCGACCTGATCGCCCAGGCGAAGAGCCGCTGCGAGGACGCCTTCCGTCAGAGCGACTTCCTCGAGCGCGCGACGAAGAGCCTCATGCGACGCGGCGAGCCGACGAGCGGCGCACCGCTCGACGAGGAGCTCAAGAGCGTCAAGCGCCGGTACGTGTCGGACCGGCTCGTCGAGGCCGGCCTCGAGCGCGCCACCCACTGGGGCTGGCCGAACATCTACACGTACACGAAGAGCATCGGCGAGCAGATCATCGCGCGCTCGGGCATCCCGTACACCATCGCGCGGCCCGCATGCTGCGAGAGCACGATCCGCTTCCCCTTCCCCGGCTGGAACGAGGGCATCGGTACGTCCGCGCCGATCATCTTCCTCTCGATGAAGGGGCACCACCAGATCGTCGGCCGCGACGTCTTCCTCGACTTCATCCCTGCAGACGTCGTCTGCGCGGGCATGGTCCTGACGCTGGCCGAGCTCCTCGAGGGGACCGCCAAGACCGTCTACCAGTACGGCGCGAGCGACGTGAACGGCGCCACGAGCGAGCGCTTCGGCGAGCTCATCGCGCTCTACAAGCGCAAGTACTACCAGCGCCGCGGCAAAGGCAATCCGTTCATCAACTTCCTCCAGCAGTACATGGAGCCTGCGATCGTCTCGCAGGAGCGCTTCGACAACTTCGGCCCGGGCGCGATCGCCCGTGCGGCCAAGGGCATGGCGAAGGTGTTGAAGGCGGCGCCCGGACCGGCGCGAGCGATCGCGAAGCCGGCGGCGAGCGCGCTCGAGAACGCCGCCCGTACCGAGGAGAAGATCGATCACATCATCCGCCTCTTCGCGCCGTTCACCTGGGATCAGAAGGGGCCCTTCTCCTGCGCCAACACGCGCGCCGCGTACGCTCGTCTCTCGCCGGAGGACCGCGAGAAGATCGACTGGACGCCGGAGAAGATCGACTGGGCCGACTACTGGATGAACCAGCACATGCCGGCCATGGAGAAGCGCGTCCTCCCGTGGATGGATGAGCGCTACAAGAAGGAGCTCAAGCCGCTCAAGTCGCACGAGACGCTCGCGTCGCTCGTCGATCAGATGGCGGAGCGCCACGAGCACGCGCTCGCCTTTGGCCGCCTCGAGGAGCACGGCATCGCGCGCACGACGTTCCTCGACGTGCAGGCGCGCGCCGACGCCACGGCGGCACGGCTCGCAGCGCTCGGCGTGGAGAAAGGTGATCGCGTCGTCGTCTCGGGACACAACCATCCCGACTGGCCGGTCGCGTTCTTCGGTATCGTGCGCGCCGGCGGCACGGCGGTGCCGATCGACCCCGCGCTCGAGCCCGCCCAGCTCGCGAACGTCGTCCGCGAGAGCGAAGCCCGCATCGTCCTCTGGGACGCGAAGGTCGAGGAGGCCTGCGCGGGCGAGATCGAGAAGCTCGGCAAGGATCTCGTCACCCGACGCCTTTCCGATTTCACGGCCGCAGACGCGACGCTCGTGCGGCCCGCGATCGAGGTCGAAGACGACGACGTCGCGAGCCTCATCTACACGAGCGGTACGACCGGCAAGCCGAAGGGCGTCATGCTCACGCATGCGAACTTCACCTCGCTCATCGCGGCGCTCGCGCCTCTGTTCCCGCTCGGAACGGGCGATCGCGTGCTCTCGGTCCTGCCGCTCCACCACACGTTCGAGTTCACGTGCGGCATGCTCTTGCCGTTCTCGCGCGGCTCGCGCGTCGTCTACCTCGACGAGCTGAAGGGCGATCGCGTCTCGACGGCTCTGAAGGAAGCACGCGTCACGGCGATGGTCGGCGTGCCGGCCGTCTGGCAGCTTCTCGAGCGCCGCATCCTCTCGCAGGTCCAGGCCAAGGGCCCGATCGTCGAGAAGGCCTTCGAGGTCGCCGCCGACATGAACCGGCAACTCTCGAAGACCACCGGCATCGACCTCGGCAAGGTGCTGTTCGGACCGGTGCACGAAGGGCTCGGCGGCAACATCCGCTACCTCATCTCGGGCGGAGCGGCGCTGCCGAAGGACACGCAGAAGCTCTTCTCGGGTCTCGGCTTCAAGCTCACCGAAGGCTACGGCCTCACGGAGGCTGCGCCGGTGCTCACCGTCGCGAAGGCGGGCTCTCCCGCAGGGCAGGTCGGCAAGCCGATCCCGGGCGTCACGATCAAGATCGACTCGCCCGACGACAACGGCGTCGGCGAGGTCCTCGCGCGCGGCCCGAACGTCATGGCCGGCTACACGGACGCCGAAGCCACGCGCATGGTGAAGGACGAGGACGGGTGGCTCCACACGGGCGACCTCGGCAAGCTCGATCGCGACGGCCGCCTCGTGCTCGTCGGACGCGTGAAAGACGTCATCGTCACGGCGACGGGCGAGAACGTCTACCCGGACGACGTCGAGCGGATGCTCGGCAACGTCCAGTACGTGAGCGAGCTCGCGATCGTCGGTGTGACCGGCCGCACCGGCGGCGAGCGCGTCGGCTGCATCGCCGTCCCCGACGAGGACGAAAACGTCGACCGCAAGACGCGCATCGAGCGCGCGCAGAGCTCGCTCCGCGCGGCGATCTCGAAGCTTCCGTACGGCCGCCAGCCGACGATCATCCACTTCTACGACGCGCCGCTGCCGAAGACCGCGACGCGCAAGGTGAAGCGGAACGAGGCGCGGAAGCTCCTCGAGCGCCTCATCCAGGCGACGTCACGCCAGGAAGAAGGCGACGCGCCGTCGAGCCCCGTCCGCATCGCCATCGCCGCCGTGAAGGGCAAGAAGGCCGCCGAGATCCACGGCGACATGACCATCGGCGACGATCTCGGATTCGACTCGCTGGCGCTGACGGAGCTACTCGTCGCGCTCGAGGCGAAGTACGGCACCATCGAGCCGAAGGCGCTCCAGGCCTGCCGCACCGTCGCCGACGTCGAGACCCTCGTCGGCACCGAGCGCCCCTCGCTCCGCCCGCAGCAGCTCGCCAAGTCGCGCTACGCCATCGAGGGCCGCTCGAAGGAGAGCGACGGGAAGAAGCCGCTCGTGCTTCCGGAGCCGGTCCAGGAACAGGGCAAGCGGCTCATCGGCAAGCTGCAGAACATGTTCTACGGCGACCTGATGCGCTCGAACATCGTCGGGCGCGCCTTCATCCCGCACAACCGCAACACGATCGTCATCGCGAACCACGTCAGCCATCTCGACATGGGCTTCGTGCGGCACGCGCTCGGCACCTATGGCGAGGACATCACGACGCTCGCCGCGCAGGACTACTTCTTCGAGAAGAACACCATCCAGCGCGCGTTCTTCGAGAACCTCACCAATCTGAAGGCGGTCGACCGCAAGGGCGGCCTCCGCGCGAGCGAACGACAGGCCGGCGAGATCCTTTCGCGCGGCAAGACGATGCTCATCTTTCCCGAGGGCACACGCTCCACGGACGGTGAGCTCCACGAGTTCAAGCCGCTGCTCGGCCATCTCGCGCTCACCTACGGGGTCGACATCCTTCCGCTCTATCTGAAGGGCACTCGCGAGGCGATGCCGAAGGGCAGCAAGGTGCCGATGAGCCGCGACCTCGAGGCGCGCATCGGTCCGCCGATCACGGTCTCGGACATGCGGCGCCTCACGAAGGGCCTCTCGGCCGGTGATGCGTCGCGCGAGGTCGCCAAGCTCGCGCATCGCGCCGTGCTCGCACTCCGCCAGGGCACGATCCTCGACGTCGCACGACTCGAGAGCCTGGAAGAGAACAGCGCCCCGAAGGAGCATCCGCTCGTCACGCTGTTCTCGGAGCTGCAGACCAAGTTCCAGAAGGACGCGGTCGACAAGCCGGTCTCCTTCTATTTCACGCTCGGCAGCGACGAGAAGGCGAAGTGGACCGTCGTCGTCTCGAAGGACGCATGCGAGGTGAAGCTCGGCAAACCGGCCGGCGGCACCGCGGACTGCGTGCTCAAGACGAGCGCGGACATCTTCACGAAGATCGTTCGCGAGTCGTACACGCCGGGCCCGAGCGAGTTCCTCTCCGGCGCGATCAAGTCGAACGACGTCAGCCTGCTCATGACCTTCCAGAAGGTCTTCGCCCTCGCCTGACGACCGCCCTCTGCGCACGGACGCGCGCTCGACGTTCGATGAACGCCGGCCGCGTCCGTTTGCTCGAGGTGCTCGGCCTTCCGAGCGCGCTCAGAACGATCCGGTCACGCCGAACGGAGTTGCGATCCAGCGCGGGGCCGCTTTTGCAGCGGTCTTCGTCGTGTCCACGCTCGGATTCAGCAGCCCGTACACGAGGACACCGGCGCCGACGCCGGCGACGACGAACGCCACCGTCGAGATCGTACCGAGCGTCGCTCCGCGATCGATGTCGCCATGCGTCTCGGGCGGACACTGGACGCCGCGGCTGCATCGCGGCTGGACGTCTCCGTAGACGCCGAACGCCATCAGGCCCGTGACCGTGCCGACCGCGACACCGACGGCTGCGGTGCCTCCGCCGATCCACACGAGCGGGCTCGTCGATGTCTCCGATGGCGACGACCTCCGCGCGGCGACGTCTTTCCGTCGCGCCCCGGCGCTCCGCTTCTCTTTCTCTCGCCTCGGCTTCTCGGGTGAACCGGGCCTCGGATCGAGGCGGAGCTCGACCGTCTTGATCTCGCCGTCCACGAGCTCGATCGACTGCCGCTTCTCGTCGTCGTCGAGCGCCGCGACGATCTCGTGTTTCCCCGGGTTGACCTTCAGCGGCACACCGATGCTCGACGACGAGATCTCGGCGCCGTCGATCTTCACCTTTGGCTCGGCGCCGCTCGGCACGGCGATGGTCAATGTCGCGAGCCGCGGAACGATCTCCTCGGCGAGCTGCTTGGCCTCTTTGCGGGCACGCTTGAACGCCTGCGACTCGTTCGGCTTCGCCGGATGACGAGCCGCCTCGAGGAAGGAGGTGCGCGCCTCGACGAGCAGACCGAGCTCCTGCTGCGCCTTCCCGAGGTCGAGCCCCGTCGTCGGCACGCGCATGATCGCGTGCGCCTTCTCGAAGTCGGCAAGTGCCTCTTCGAGCTGTCCGTGCTTGCGCTTCTCGCGCCCGGAGAGCAGCAGCGTCCGCGCGGCTTCGCGCTCCGGCGGGGTCGGCTCGGCCGCCGCCGCCTCTCCGCCTCCGAGGATGAGTCCCAGGGAGAGGGTGCAGACGAGGATCGACCGTCGAAGCAACGACAAGGCGTCAGAACCCGACATCATCGTCGACGACACGGCCACTTTTCTTGCTGGCGGGAGTGCGCGGCGGCTTGCGCGGCGCAGCCGGCACGGCTGCCGCGGGCCGAACCGCCGTCTCCGACGATGCGGGCACGGAGCTCGCCACCGGCACCGGATCGATCTCGAAAGGAGGCGCGATCACGACGGGCACCGGCGCGGTCGCCGGCGGTGGCGGCGGCTCCACCAGCGACGTCTCGACCGCAGGAAGCGGTGAGGCTGCCGGCGCAGGTGGGAACGCCGGCTCGTCGCGATGAAGGCCATAGCCGATGCGGAAGGCACCGCCGATGAGCACGACGGCCAGCGCAGCGCTGCCCATCACCCACCACTTGAGCCGCGGCGACGCCATGTACGGCGAGTGGGTGACGGCGGACGGGCCGAGCGTCGTGCCCACGCCATCGAAGCCGGTCAGCGATGTCGTCGGAGGTGCTCCGAGTACGCCGCCGATCGGCGTGACCGCCGGCTGCGAGCTCAGCGCGGGCTTCGCGAACGGGTTGCCATCGAGCGCGATCAAGCGGTTCGTCGTCATGAACGCGAGATCGCCGAGCGCCATCGCGAGCGTGTCGGCCATTTCGCGCGCCGAGGGGAAGCGGTCTTCCGGCTTTCGTGCGAGCGCGCGCTCCATCCACGCGTCGATCGCCGGAGGGAGCTCGGGTCGCGCGGCCGTCGCGCGCGGCGTCGGCTCGTGGAAGATCGAATGCGCGATACCGGCGACGTGCGCACCACGGAAGGGCGGCGCTCCGGTGAGGCAGTGGAAAGCGAGGACGGCAAGCGCCCAGAGATCGCTACGATGATCGAGCTCGCGGGTGCTGCCCATCTGCTCCGGGCTCATGTACGCGGGCGTCCCGAGCAGAGCGTTGGTCGCCGTCATCGTCTCGTCTTCGAGGCGCTTCGCGATGCCGAAGTCGACGAGCTTGACGAAGGGCCGCGGGCTCGCGTTGCACAGAAAGACGTTGGCCGGCTTGATGTCGCGGTGGACGATCCCGCGCTCGTGCGCCTTCGAGAGCGCCGCCGCGACGCCCTCGATGACGTGTTGCACCTCGTCGGGACGGAGGAACTTCCGCACGCGGAGCACCTTCGCGAGGTCCTGCCCTTCGAGCAGCTCCATCACGATGTACGGGACGCCGCTCTCGGTGACGCCGTGATCCAGCGTCTGCACCACGTGCGGGCTCCGGACCTGGACGGTGGCGACGACCTCGCGCGAGAACCGCTCGCATGCCTCGACGTCGCTGGTGAGCGATTCCGATAGGAACTTCACCACGACGTCGCACCGGAGCTTGTCGTGGCGAGCGACCCAGACCGTGCCCATGCCCCCGGCCCCGAGACGGCGCACGAGCGTGATTTCGCTCGTGACTTCGTATCCAGGACGGAGAGCCCCCATCGGCAGGCAGTATACCCTGCGCACGCCTTTCGCCGCCTTACCACCGCCGTCCCGTCGTGACGCAGGGCGGCAGACAGCGCCGCGCGTCAGGGCTTCGAGGGGCGGGGCACCGGGGTCGCAGTTCCCTCGATCCCCGGCTCGGAAGCCGTCGGGAGCGGCGGTGGCGGAGGAAAGACCACGCTTCCCGATGGCGGCTCGAGCTCAGCCTCGCGCGCCCGGCGCCCGAGGAAGAGGGCAATCGCCATCAGCACGAGGACGAAGAGGCCCACCCCCGCCGACGCGAGCACGACCCGGTGGCGGCGGCGTGCCCTGCGCTGGGCGCGACGAGACGCCCTCGAGTCCGACGACGACCGGCTCTGCGCGCGCGCGCCCGCCGACTCGCGGGCAAGCGGCGTCTCCACCTTCGTCGGCGGAGAGAACGCGCCCGGGTCCGGAATCGTCTCTACACCCCGCGACGTCAGGGCCTCGAGGACCGTCTGCGCCTCGCGCTCGAGCGGCTGTGAGTGCCTGCCCTCGAGCTCGCGGACGTGGCGCCGACGCTCTTCGATCGCGAGTCCGGCGACCGACGCCAGGACGGAAGCGACCTCACGTGGCGAGGCTGGCCGGAGCGTCTCGCTCAGGGCGCTCGCCATCTGTTCGGCCGACCACCATCGGTCTTCACGTCGCTTCGCGAGCGCTCGCAGGACGACACGATCGAGCTCGCGAGGGATCGCATGTGACGCGACGAGGCTCGGCCCGGGAACCTCCATCTCGAACACCATACGAACGAGCTCGTCTTCGTCTGCCGCCGTGAAGAGGCGACGGCCGACGAGCATCTCCCAGAGCACCACGCCTGCCGCGTAGACGTCGGAGCGGCGGTCGACGAGCTCGCCGAACTGCTGCTCGGGCGGCATGTACGCGAGCTTGCCCTTGATCTCCCCCTGCGCGGTCACGTGCCGCTGGACGGCGGCTTTGGCGACGCCGAAGTCGAGGATGCGAGCCACGCCGTCGATCCCGATGAGGACGTTCTGCGGAGAGACGTCGCGATGCACGACCGAGAGCGGGCGCCCCCGCTCGTCGACGAGCTCGTGGGCAGCATGGAGCCCGCGGAGCACGTCACACAGAACCGCCACCGCGACGGCAGGAGGGATCGCGCTCCGTTGCTTCCACGCGCTCTCGAGGAGGGTCGCGAGGGATATTCCCTCGACGTACTCCATCACGATGAGGAGCTTCCCATCGGCAGAAACGAGATCGAGCGTCTCGACCACGTTCGGGTGCTTGATCCTCGACGTCAGCGCCGCCTCGTCGAGGAACATCGCGGTGAACGCCTCGTCGGCGGCGAGCTCCGGACGCATGCTCTTGACCGCCACGAGCCTCGAGGACTCGCCGACGCCACGCCGGCCGAGGTAGACGGTCGCCATCCCGCCCATCGCCAGCTCGCCGAGCAGCTCGTAGTGCTCGTATCGCGCGGGGAAGGCCATCGGAGCGTCGAGGATAGCGGATGATCACCGCGCCCGGTCACGTAGGATGCATCCGTGATCGGCCGTCCCGGCGGAACCTCGAACGCTCCTCGCAAGAATGCCCGCGCGAGCGAACGCAGCGCGGCGTCGATCCGTAGCTGGGACATCGGATTCTTCCTCGCGGCGCTGTTCGTCCTCGGCTGGCTGTTCTGGAAGAACACGCTCCTCGCGAGCCGCGTCATCGACGGGACACGCTACTTCCTGCTCGACGACGACATGATGATCTCGATGCGCTACGCCCGGAACCTCGCCGAGGGTAACGGGCTCGTGTGGAATCCCGGCGAGCGCGTCGAGGGCTACACCAACTTCCTGTGGACCGTCGTGATGGCAGGGGTCCACTTCCTGCCGCATTCGGACGCGACGATCGCGCTGCTGGTGAAGGGCGTGAACTTCGTCCTGACGGGCGCGACGCTCTGGCTCTCGGTCCGGTTCGTCCGCCTCTTCGTACCGCGCTCGCTCGTCGTGACGCCGCTTCTCCTCGTCCTGATGGTGAGCTGCGCCGACGTGGTCCTCTGGTCGGTATGGGGCTTCGAGGTCGCGCTGCTCGGGGTGCTGAACGTCACGTTCCTGTACCGGCTCGCGTCCGGTCGGCACGGCCTCCTCACCTTCGTTCCGCTGGCGCTCATCCCGCTGACGCGCGGCGACGGCATCTACATCTTCGCGGGCAATGCCCTCATCGCGCTCGCGCTCTCACCAGACGCGAGGCGGACCATGCTCCATCTCGCCGTCGCCGCCGTCCCGACGGCGGGGCACTTCTTCCTCCGCCACGCCTATTACGGCGAGTGGCTGCCGAACACGTATTATCTCAAGGTCTACGGGCTGGAAGAGCCGTACAAGCGCGGCGCTACGTACGCGAGGAACTTCCTCATGCACTACGGCGTCGTGCTCGCGATCGCGGCAGCGTCGGCGCTCGCCGTCCTCCGAACCGACAGGCGCGGCCTCATCCCGCTCGGCGTCGTCCTTCCGACGGTCGGGTGGGTCGTCCTCGTCGGCGGCGACATGTTCATCTGGTACCGGTTCTTCGCACACGCGATCCCGGTCGTCTTCGTCTTCGCCGTCGCCGGCGTCGCCCTCCTCGGCCGGGACGCCATCGGTCGAGCCGCGTGGGCCGCCGTGCTCTTCCTCGTGAGCTTTCCGCTCGTTCGCCCGATCGATCGACTCGTGTTCCTGGATACGAACGGCGATCCGCTCGAGCAGATCCAGGTGGCGATGCTCATCAAGAAGAACGCGCGCCCCGACAGCAGCGTGGCCGTCATCACCGCCGGCATCGTCCCGTATTTCACGCGCCTGCACGCGATCGACATCCTCGGCAAGAGCGACAAGCACATCGCACGGCTCCCGCCCTTCAAGGGCGCCATGGTGGGGCACGGCAAGCTCGATCCGCCGTACACCCTCGGCAAGAACCCCGACCTCGTCGTCTCGTGTCGTAGCTACGTCTTCGCCCTCGGTCTGAAAGCCGACACGCGGACGCATGATCCCGTCCTCAGCTTCCTCGCGTCGAACGCGTTCAGGACCAAGTACCTCTCCTCGCCGATCAACGAGGAGTTCACGCTCGGAAAAACTGCGATCTACACACACGCCGGCTCGGAGGAGCACGCGCAGCGCAACTGGCAGAACGTCGTCGTCGGTCCGTGATCGGCGCTCAGGGACAACTGCTGACGCGTACGGACGTCACGGCGTGCGACGCCTGGCTGGGCCCGCCGGTCGATGCGGTGATGCCGAAGTAGCCGGTGATCGGCGCCGTCACCGAGCGCATGCCGGTAGCGGCGCCGTAGCGCGCCATGAGCGAATCGGTCCTGAGCTCCATCACGAGCTTGCCGCCTGCGCCGATCATCGCCGGCCAGACGCCTCCGCCCGTCCCGCAGTCGCCGTCGACGCTGTTCATCGCGAGGAGCTGGCTGTCGCGCCCGTCGGCGGCGACCGCGACGCCCGCGAGGCCGGCGTTGCAAAGCCCGAAGCTCTGGCCGGTATCGCCGATCGCGTACGGCGTCGACGTCGCGATCCATGCGACGGCGAGCCCGTGTCCCGGCATCGTCCCCATCGAATCGGTCTTGAAGTCGACCTCAACGCGCAGCGTGCCCGAGAACGTCAGCGGGCTCTTCCACCAGATGGCGCCCGCTCGCGCTCCCATGTCCCGCGGCGTGAGCTCCACCTGACCTGGCGAGAACGTCGCCTCGGCGAGCGCCTCCCAGGACGGCGACACGGCCGCGAAAGAGTCAGCGACGAGGACCGTGCAGTTGTCTCCGCCCTCGTTCGGCGCATCGTTCGATGCATCGAGCGGGGGCGCGCCGTCGACGAGGACGTCCGGTCCGCCGTCGTTCGAAGTCTCCGTCGCGTCGGTGGGGCTCTGTGCTCCGCCCTCACGCGTCGGCCGGCCGCCGTCGTCGACGTCGTCCGAGCTGTTTGACCCCGTCACGGACAGACCACACGCGGTCGACCACGCGAGGAAGAGGAGAAAGAAGGAAAGCCGGCTCGTTCGCATCGCCCCTGGCTGAGCTTACCGCGAGAACGCGGCTCGTCGAGAGCGGCGCGGCTCAGAACAGATCGAGCTGGACGAACGGCCGATGGGGCCGCTTCGGCGTCGGGGCCTTCTTCTTCGTCCGCGCAGCGGCTTTTGCCGCGGCCGGGAGCGGGCTCTCCTCGTCCTGGGCGTCCTTCGACCGTGGCGCGAGCTGCCGGACGAGGCTCGACTCCCGCCGGAAGAAGCCCTCGGTGTGGAAGCTGTCCTCGAGCTGGAAGAGCGTCACGTCGAGGTGGTGCGCCAGCTCGTGGACGAGCGTCCGGAGGAAGGTCCGGAAGCGCACCACCTTGCAGTGCGCGGCCGTCCGCATCCACACCTCGAGCTTAGGCGGCGCATCGTCCTGCGCGAACGTGTAGAGCCCGTGGAGCTCACCGTCCTCGAGCTGCGGTCGGACCTCGCGGACGTGGATCTTGGGCCCGACGACGTCGAGCTGCTTCATCATCGCGGCGGCGAGCGCCGTGGAAGCCGACGCGACCCGCGCGCGTTTGCCGGTCGCGAGCGCCTCTTCGAGCCGCACGACGAGTTTCCGGAGCGCCGCCGGATCGGGGAGCGAGATGCGCGCGATCGCGTCGCTCTTCCGATACGTCTCCTGCTCCTTCGCAGAGAGCCGATCGTAGTAGGCGAAACGCTGCGAGCCGGACACGGGCGGACTCTACCACGTGGGTCCGGCGTCAGCGCTTCGTCCGAGGTGCGCGCACCTTCCGCGACAATGCCCGGAGGTCGATCCTGGACGCGTCGCGGGTGTCGACACGCATGAAGCGGCGCATGTGCTCGAGCGCCCACCGGTTGCTCGCCGCGCTCTCGGAGGCGGCGCAGTCGGCCGGGACGAACAGCTGGTACTCGCGCATGTGCGCGTCGTGGGCCGTGAAGAGGACGCAGATGTCCGTCGCGAGGCCGGCGAGCACGAGCCGCTCGGTCCCGAGCGACTGCAGCAGCGTCTCGAGGGCCGTGGAGAAGAACGCGGAGTGCTTCGGCTTCAGGATGAAGTAGTCCGAGTGCTCGGGCGCGAGCATCTCGGCGATCGGACGACCGCGCACGTCCTCGTCGAGGCAATGGCGGACGATGGCCTGGAAGTCCGACCGCCAATGCCCAAAGTTGTCGTTCGCGTAGATGACCGGGACGTGCGCGGCGCGGGCCCGCTGCACCAGCTTCGAGAGCCGTTTCATCGCCGGGAGCGCATGCCGGAGGAGATCTTCGCCCCCGTCGAACTCGAGGTCGTTGATGACGTCGACGAGGAGGACGGCGCACCGGCCTTTCGCCGGGGGCACCTCGCTGCGCCCATTTTGGGTCTTCATTCTGCCCGGAGCGTACGCCGGACGGCCCGCCGAGTCAGGGTTCGATGACGCTAGCCGACGGCGCCCCTTGATGGCGAACGGCCTCGCGACTACGAATCCAGGCCGTGAGCCGATATCTCGTCACCGGGGCCACCGGATTTCTGGGGCGGCACCTCGTTCGCTTGCTGCTCGAAAACGGCCATGCGGTCGTCGCGCTCGTGCGCAAGAAGACCTCCGACCTGCCTGCCGAGGTCAGCCAGGTCACGGGCAACGTGCTCGACCGAGCCAGCGTCGAGGCCGCGCTCGACGGCTGTGACGGCGTCTTCCACTGCGCCGGCAAGGTCTCTCGCAAGCCGGAGGACGCGGAGACGCTCTACAAGCTCCACGTCGAAGGCACCAAGAACGTCGTCGCCGCTTGCGTCGCGCGGAGCGTCCGCCGGGTGGTCGTCGCATCGACGAGCGGGACGATCGCGGTGAGCGACGATCCCGATCGCATCGCGACGGAGGACGACGCGCCGCCGATCGGCCTCTTGAACCGCTGGCCGTATTACCGCTCCAAGCTCTTCGCCGAGCAAGCGGCGCTCGAGCAGAACGGGACGCCCCTCGCCGACGGGTCGGGCGCGACGCTCGAGGTCGTCTGCGTGAACCCGACGCTCCTCCTCGGTCCCGGGGACGTGAACGGCTCCTCGACCGAGGATGTGCGCCTCTTCCTCGAGCGAAAGATCCCGGCGGTCCCGCCCGGCGGAATGTCCTACGTCGATGCGCGCGACGCGGCCGATGCGATGCGCCTCGCCATGGATCGCGGCATCGGTGGCCGCCGCTATCTCGTCGGCGCCTGCAACCTGACGGTGAAGGAGTTCTTCGCCCGGCTCGAGCGCGTGTCCGGCGTCCGAGGCCCCATTCTCCCGATGCCGCGCCAGGGTCGGGAGATCGCGCGGACCGGCGCCGAGATGCTCGAGCGCCTCTCGAACCGCCTCGGCATCCCCGTCGCCGTCGATCCGATCAGCCTCGATATGGCCCATCACTACTGGTACCTCGACGCGACGCTCGCCGAGAACGAGCTCGGCTGGGCGCCGCGCGATCCCGTCGAGACGCTCGTCGAGACCGTGCGCGACCTCGAGGAGCGCGGCGTCGTCTGGCCGGACGCGGGAGGCTCGCTCCTCTCGACGATCCGCAAGCACGTCACGAGCGTGCAGGACATCACGTGATCGTGCAGCGGGCATCGCCAGCGCACCGGACGCGACACCAAACCAAGTACCGAGCTCGATGAATCCTCTCCTCGTCGTCAACCCGAGCTCGGGCGGCGGCTCGACCGGGCGCACGTTCGGCGCGCTTCGGGGCACGATCGAGCGATCGCTCGGCAAGGTCGACGTCGCGATGACCGAGCGTCCCGGCCACGGGATCGATCTCGCGCGGCAAGGCGCCATCGCGGGTCATCCTCTCGTGATCGCCGTCGGCGGCGACGGGACGATCCACGAGGTCGTGAACGGCCTCATGCAGGCGCGCGCGGGCGGGTACGGGACCAAGGCCGAGACGACGCAGCTCGGCATCATCGGTCAGGGCACCGGCGGCGACCTTCGAAAGACGCTCGGCCTCGAGCACCGGCTCGACCGCTACATCGAGGCGATCGCGAGCGGCAAACAGCGGCCGCTCGACGTCGGCCGGTTCACCGGCGGCGGCAAGGCCGGCCACTACTTCGTCAACATCCTCTCCGTCGGCATGGGCGGGCTGGTCGATCGCTACGTCGCGGATGCACCGCGCTTCTTCGGCGGGAAGGCGGCGTACTTCGGCGCATCGCTCAAGGCGCTCTTGAACGCCCGACTCGGCAACGTCCGCTGCACGCTGGTGACGAAAGACGGAAAGACCGAAGAGCACGTCATCCGCTCGTTCATGATCGCCGTCTGCAACGGGAAATACTTCGGTGGCGGGATGAAGGTGGCGCCGATGGCGGAGGTCGACGACGGCGCCTTCGAGATCGTCGCGCTCGGAGCCACCTCGAAGATCGGCTTCGCGATGACGTCCGGCAGCATCTACTCCGGCGAGCACATCGGGCACGCCGGCACGGTCCATCTTCGCGCGCAGAAGGTGACCCTCGATCTCGTGAACCAGGACGCGAAGGACGTATTCCTCCTCGACGTGGACGGCGAGCCGATGGGCGGGCTGCCCCTCGAGATCGACGTCGTTCCGAAGGCCATCACGCTCCGCGGCTGACCGCCCGGTCTGGTCTCCCCGAGATCCCTCGGTGGGACATGCACACACCAGGCGGACCTCCGAAATCACGGCAAATCCCGATGTAGGTGGACGGCGCGCGGCTTGCGTCGAGAGCTCCCGAGGGTTTGCCGGTGAGCTGGAAGAACATCGTCTCGATCGCGCTGGGTGCCGTCACCATGCTCGCCGCGGCCGGATGCGCGGCGCCCAACGAAGAGGACGACGAGGAGGCCGTCACGGAGGCGACCGCCGACGAGCTCCGGAGCACGCCGCTGTCGAACGGCGACATGAGGCCGGTCGCGCAGCCGAAGGGCATGCCGAAACCGTGGGACCAGCCCGACTCGACGGGGTGGTTCGACGAGCGTGGCAAGTGCGGGCCGACCGCGGTCGCGAACACGCTCCGGCTGTACTGGATCGATGTCTCGCCCGAGGAGGCCGATCGCGCCGGCGTCCACTGGGCCATCGGCACGATGGGCAAGCAGATCGTGCGCTACCTCGACGAGCATCATCCGGAGCTCGGGTGCTCGCTGGAACATCCGCAGGACGGAGCCGCATTTCTCCGCCGCGAGCTGGCGGCGGGCCACCCGGTCATGCTCTGGTACAACACCGAAGGCGGCTGGAGCTCGCACTGGGTGACCGCCGTCGGCGTCGTCGGGCGCGGCGAGAACGAAGACGTCATCGTCATGTCGTGGGGCCGCTACTACGCCATTCGGATGAGCAAGCTCGTTCCCGCTTGGCGCAACGTGTACGGCATCCGCAATCCGAGCGTCGTTTGCGACGAGCGCACGCAGCTCCTCCGCCCCTGAGCGCAGGCACGTTCGACATTCGGCACAATCGCACGCCGTCCACTTAGAGTGGCGCGGTGCTAATCTACCTTCTTCGCACGTCGCTCGTGGCAGACGACGCGCCGTCGGTGCCCGAGGCCCAGCGCTACCTCTCGCTCGAGGGCCGTCAGATCGTGCGCGCGATCGGCAACAAGATCCGGCTGACCGAGGAGCCCTCGTTCGACCGCTTCGTGGCGAGCCCGGCGCCCGCTGCGGTGCAGACGGCGGAGCTCTTTGCGGACCGGACGGACTACGTCGGCGTCATCGAGACGCTGCCCCAGCTCGCCGTCTCGACCCCGCCGGAGGTCATCGTGCCCCTCCTCCTCGCTCGCGCTTCTTCGTCCCCTTCCGCGTTGGTCGTCGTCGCCGACGAGCCGCTCCTCGCGTCGCTGGGCGCCTTCCTCGTCGGGCGGCCCACGTTTCCGCCGGCGGTCCACGCCCAGGTATCGGTCATCGAGGACCGACGACCCATGTGGTACCTCCGTCCGGGTGAGCTCGGCCGCCAGGTCCTGCTCGTGGCGTGATCCAGAGCTGGTCCAGGGCGGACGAACGCCCAGGCGGCGGTCCCGGCGCGAAAATGACGCTCCTGCCGCAGCGCCGAGCTACACCCGCGCTTGGCCGTATGGCCTGAATCGCCCGGATCGGGATTTTTGATCATAAAAGGCGCACCCGCGCGGGATCGATCCTCCCGAGGGCATGCTTTCGTGGATGCGGGAGAGAGGCTAGAACTCGTCTGGGAACGAGTGAACCGCGCCGACGAGCGGGGGACATCACCGGCGGGAGCTGTGATCGAGCTCGTCGCCATCATCGAGGGCCGCTCGACGGTCCATCGTCTACCTGCGCGCGGAACGGTCGTGCTTGGTCGCGGACGCGGCGGCAAGGTCGACGTGGTGCTCGACCATGCGTCCGTCTCGCGGCGCCATGCCTGCTTGCACCTCTCCCCGTCGGGCGAGCAGGTGGTCGTGGAGGATCTCGGGAGCGCGAACGGCACCCGAGTCGTCACGACACGCCTGGATGCGCAGACGACCGCACAGACCGTCGACCAGCGGCTGGAGCCCAACGTCCGCACCCCCATCGCGCGTACCGCGGCCATCCATCTCGGCTCGGTCATCGTCCTCGTACGCCACGTGTCCGAAGAGGAGACGGCTCCGGCCGTTCCTGACGGGATGGTGATCGCCTCGCCGGCGATGAAGAAGCTGTTCGAGCTCGTCGACCGCATCGCGGTCTCGCCGCTCAGCATCTTGCTCGTCGGCGAGACAGGCGCAGGCAAGGACGTCGTCGCTCGCGCCATCCACCAGCGTTCGCCGCGGAGCACGGGGCCGTTCGTCGCCGTGAACTGCGCGGCGCTGCCCGAGCAGCTCATCGAGGCCGAGCTCTTCGGTCATGACCGTGGCGCCTTCACGGGCGCGACGATCGCCAAGCCTGGTCTGCTCGAGACGGCGTCCACGGGCACCGCCTTTCTCGACGAGATCGGCGAGCTGCCCTTTGCCCAGCAGGGCAAGCTCCTTCGCGTGCTCGAGGCCGGTGAAGTCCAGCGCATCGGCGCGCTGAAGCCGCGACCGATCGACGTCCGCTTCGTCGCCGCAACGAACCGCGAGCTCGCGCGCGAGATCGACGCGGGATCGTTCCGGCGCGACCTGTTCTTCCGCCTCGCCGGGATGACGCTCTCGATCCCGCCGCTTCGCGAGCGCCGCGAGGACATCCTCCCGCTCGCTCGTCACTTCGCCGCGCGGGCGGCGAAAGCGATCGGCCGCCCGTCCCCGGAGATCTCCTCGGAGGCCCTCGAGACACTCGAGCGCCACACGTTCCCCGGCAACGTCCGCGAGCTCCGCAACGTGATCGAACGTGCCGTCGCGCTCGCAGGCGAGAGCCCGATCGGCACGGAGCACCTCCACCTCGAGCCGGCGTCGTCGAGCACGATCGCCGCCGCGCCGGATACGACCGACCCTGGCCGCAAGGACGAGCGGCAGCGCATCATCGATGCCCTCGCGCAGTGCGCCGGCAACCAGACGCGTGCCGCCGAGGTGCTCGGGATTTCGCGACGCACCCTCGTGAACCGTCTCGGTGAGTACGGTCTCGCGCGGCCGCTGCGCGACAGGAAGTAACCCGTGATGGCAGTACACGGCGACGACCGGCATCCGACCGCTCCGACGGTGCGCGCCGATCCGAGCGACGACGACCGTTCCAAGAGCGGGCCGCGGGGGATCAATCGCGAGCACGAGCGGACGCGACGACGCGCCGACCCCGAAGAGCGCCGCTCCGTTCGGCGCGCGATGACGCTCGGCGCCTTCGTCTGGCCGGCGTTTTTCCTCGCGGACCTCTACCTCGGCCTCGTCGTCTACCCCGACGCGCCGCTCTTGCTGTACGCGGCGTTCCGGGTGCTCGGTCAGCTCGGCATCTTCGCGGTCTATCGGATAAGCCACCGTCCGGACATCTCGAGCCGGCGCCTCAAGGCCGCGAATGCGCTCGCGTGCACGCTCTGCTCGGTCCTCATCTCGATCATGGCGCTGCGCTACGGCGGCGTCGGCAGCCCGTACATCCACGGCCTCTCGCTCGTGATCATCATCGAGGCCCTCGCCGTCCCGGCGCCATGGCGTGACACCATCTGGTACGCCGCGCCGTCGGTCGCGAGCTTCCCCGTGATCCTGCTCATCGCGTCGCGGTTCGACCCGGCGCTCGCCGCGACGCTCCGCGATGGCCAGCAGCTCGCGGTGCTCGGCAGCCATTACATGATCCTGCTCGCGGCCGCGACGATCGCCGCCGCGAGCGGTCAGATCGGCTTCAACGCTCGCATGCAGCTTCGGAAGGCGCGTCAGCTCGGCCGCTATCGGCTCGAAGCGCGCATCGGCGAGGGCGGCATGAACGAGGTATGGCTCGCGTGGGACGAACGCCTCAAACGTGACGTCGCCCTCAAGATCCTCCGCTCGAGCGCGGACACCGACGCCCGAGTGATCGCCCGCTTCGAACGCGAGGCGCGCGCGCTCAGCCGCCTGACGTCCGCACATACGGTTCGTGTCTTCGACTTCGGCGCGAGCGACGACGGCTTCTCGTACATCGCGATGGAGTACTTGCCCGGCGCCGACCTCCAGCAGGTCGTGCGCGAGACCGGCCCCATGCCTCCGGAGAGGGCGATCGCGCTCGGGATCCAGGCTTGCCGGTCGCTCGCAGAAGCGCACGCCGCCGGCATCGTGCATCGCGACATCAAGCCGGCGAACCTCTACGCCACGCGGCTCGGCGATCAGTGGGACGTCCTCAAGGTGCTCGACTTCGGCATCGCCCAGCTCGTCGCCGACACGACGCGTACCCAGAGCGTGCGCGGAACGCCGGCGTACATGGCACCCGAGTGCTGGGTCGACGGCGAAGCCGACGCCCGGAGCGACATCTATGCGCTCGGCGCGACGCTCCACTACCTGCTCTCCGGGCAGCCGCCATTCGAGAACGTCGAGGCCGCGCAGCTCATTCGCGCGCACATGCTCCAGACGCCAGAGGCGCCGAGCAAGGCGCGCGGCGAGCCGTTGCCGAAGACGCTCGACGACATCGTGCTCCGGTGCCTCGCCAAGGCTCCCGACGATCGCTTCCGAAGCGCGGAGGAGCTCGAGCTCGCCCTCCAGGACTGCGCCGCCAAGCTCCCCTGCGCGTGGACGAACGAGGACGCCCGGGCGTACTGGCTCGCGCGTGCAAGGGAGAAGGACGAGGAACGGATCAGCATGGTCGCGTCGTCAGGCCCGCTTTGGCGCCGCTGATCAGGGCAACGACAGCTCGACCTCGAGATTGTAGATGGGCAGCGAACCGTATGGCGCGTCGAAGTCGGACGTGAGCGAGGTGTCGTAGCTCGTTCCGCTGTTGCGGATCCGGACGAGAAGCGCCGTGTCCCCCTCCCTCGCCGTGATCGTGTAACGGCCGAGGGGGATGTCCTGGATGGCGTCACCGTCACCGGTCGACGCGAGCTTCCCGGTGATCGTTTCGCCCGTCGAACCGTCGACCAGCGGACCGTCGGGGACGAGCGTGAGCTCGACGTCTCGGAGATCGATCGAATAGTCGCCCACCTCCGTGTAGCCGACGACGTATGCGCCGTAGAAGCCGTCGTCCGGACGTTTGCCGGTCAGCTTCCAGGCGAAGTTGCGGACGCCTCCGGTGTTGCCAGCGAACGCCGAGTCGTCCTCGGGGTGCAGCGGAAAGCTGTACTCCCTGCCGTGGTACTCGACGGTGTGCGTGGCGGACATGTGCCACGTCGTCGCGGTCTGCGGAAGCTCGATGCGGTACTGGCCGTTGGTCCCTGTCTTCGACGTGAGGGTCGAGCCCTCCGTGAACTGGTTGTCGGCGAAGATGTCGACGCCCGCGAGCGGGTTGCCCTGCGTGTCGACGACCACCCCCGCGGCGACGTATCCGGTCTCGGCGGGCCCCTCCTTGCCGTCGTCGTCGTTCTGTTTACCCGGCTCGTGCTCGTCGTCCACCGGGGTGGAGGAGTCTCCGCCCCCGGTGCAGCCCGGAAGGAGCGCGATGCTGGCGGCGAGCGCAAGCGCACGGGCGGTCGACGGAGGAAAGGCGAAGAAACGATCGAGCTCGAACATGGTTTTTCCTACGAGGTGAAGTCGAAGTCAGGACGAAGTCGGATCAAGGAACGACGATCTCGCCGTTGCTGAGGGTCAAGAAGCCGTCACTGCTCGTGCCGTGCCCCTGCACGATGATGCGGTCGCCTGGACCGATCGGCGGCGGCGCGCCGTTCTCCGGGACGAGTTGGACCGCCGGTGGCGTGACCGCCCCGTAGGCAACCGGCGACGCGATCGCCGGGTCGTCGAACGACGAGATGACCCACTTGTGATTGCCGCTCGCATCGAGGACGAACACCTGCGTGAGCGGCACCGCCGGGATCCAGGCGATGGCGTTCCCGGATCGCGTCACGGTGAGCTTTTGGTAGTCGTAGCCGTCGTCGAGCACGATCGTGACCGGACTCGTCGGACAGCCGCGCGTCACGGTCTTGCCGGTGCGCGTCTTGTCGACACCGTTCTCGGTCTTCGTGACGAGGCCGTGGATCTCGAGCTTCACGAGCGCCGGAGCGCGGAACGTGAACGTGCCGTCGGCGCCGGTCGTGGTGATGAAGTCGCAGCTCGTGCCGTCGGCGCAGAGGCCGTCGAACGTCTCGGAGTCGACGAGGCTGTCGGACGCCACCACCGACACATCGGCAACGGGCTTTCCTTTCAGGTCGACGACGCGACCGGTGATCTGGCAGATCCCTGCACGGACCTCCTTGTCCGGGCTGAGCGTGACGAATCCGAGGTCGACGATGCCGGTGCCCTCCTCGCAGCTCGTCGCGGTGTCCGGAACGTCGATCTCCTCCAGGAGATAGAGCTTGCCGTTGTGGCGGACGATGCCGTCGACCGTCTGCCGCTCGCCGGTGACGCCGTCGCGGTCGACGTCCTCCCCGGCCTTCTCGCTGCGCATCACGGCGGCCTGGAAACGGCCGTCCGTGCCGGTGATCTGCTCCTCGGAATCACCCGTGTACGAGCGGCCGGAGATGCGGACCGCGGCGTTCTCCGCGGGAGCGCCGTCGACCTGGATGGTGCCCGCGACGCAGCCTTGCGATTCGATCGGCCAGTCGACGTTCCAGTACGAGAAGTGCTTCACCTCGCCGCGCGCGACGATCGTGCCCGCGAAGCTACCGTCGCGGAGCGATGCGAGCGCGGACTCGGGGACGATCGCCCCGGAGGTGTCGACGAGATGGGCTTGGCCGTCTCGTACCCATTCGCCGGAGACCTCGTCGAACGCAAAGAGCGGGACCTCGATGCGATCGTTGCCAGGCGTGATGTCGACGATGACAGGCCACGTGTCGCGCGGCATGCGCATCGAGAGCGTCACCGGCTTGTCGAGCTGGTGCAGCGGCTCGTCGTTCTCGTCCTCGAGCTCGACGAGCGAGAAGACGCCCGACAGGAGAAGGTTGCCCTTGTCGTCGCCGAAGCGACCGGGGAAGGCCTCACGCTCGGTCACCGGGTTGAACGTCCGCCCGCGGGCGGCTGCGACGTTTGCGCCGAGGCCGACGACGTCGAGCGAGCCGTTCTTGCCGGTGCAGCGACCACCGTTGCAGTCGAGGGGCTCCGTGGTGAGGAGCGTGACGTCGAGGCTCGCCTTCGTGACGGCGCCACGCACCGTGCGGAAGGTGGTGGCGTGCCCCGATTCCCGGAAAGCGACGACGATCGGCTTGCCGTTCGCCGCTGACGCGATCGTGAGCTCGAAGGTGCCGTCTTCCTTCGTCGTCGTCTCGACCTGCTCGTCGGCGTCGATGGTGCCGTTGCCGTTGCGGTCGACGGTGGCGCGGACCTTCACGCCCTCGAGGCCCTCACCACCGTCCGCATCGCGCGCCTTGCCGTTGATCGTGACCGGAGCCCCCTGTGCGCCAGGCGCGTCGTTCTTCGCCGAACCGCTCTTGTCGTCGTCGCTACCGCATGCAGCGAGGACGAGAGCGACGGAAGCAAGGCCGAAGGCGTGACGACGAGCGAGAAGTAGTGAGCGCATCGAGGAAATCTCCGAGGTACTGCTGGATGAAGAAGGATCAGAGCGACGGGAGGATCGCCATGCGCGCCCACGTCATGTCCGTGCCGGCCTGGCACGCGGGCTTCGTCGGGTCGGGGTTCGACCAGCCGCCGCTGATGTCACGCGCCTGGTAGCCGACGCGGGGCTGCCCGCTGGGCGTGAGCGCGATCGACGGGTCGTGCAGGAACCACGCGCCGACGGTGCAGTTCGGCTGGAGGAAGATCGTGTCCGGCGGCATGTCGCTGCCCTTCTCCACGACCGTGAGCTCCCACTTGGCGTCCGCGTTCGCGCACGCTTCCTCGTCGCAGTGCCAGACGCCGATGTTGTAGCTGGCGGCGAACGCAAGACGGGGATGGTCGTTCTGATCGAGCGCGAGATCGAAGCCCGAGCTCAGCTCCTCGCTGTCGCTGATGGAGACCGCGCTCCAGGTGTCAGCCGAGGTGCAGCTCTCGTTGCATTCGAAGTAGATCATCCTCCTCTTTCCCTCTTCCTTCATGAGGAACAGGACGCGCGGCTGGCCCGCCTTCGTGAGGGCGAGGGAGATCTGCGGCTTGATCTCGACGGCCTCGAGGTGATCGGTGAACGCCGTTCCGAACCCCATGCCGGTCCAGCTCTCGGCCTTGTCGCAGTCCGAAGCGCAATACTGGTACGCGCCGAGCAGCTGCTCCGCGCCGTCGTCGTCCTTGAACCGAACGGCCGCCCCGATGTGCGCGTGCCCCTCGGAGTCGTACCGGAGCTGGGCGCTCTCGAAGTTGTCAGTCGGAGAGATGACGTTTGCCTTCCAGCTCGATGCCTCGGTGCAATCGTCGTCACACGAGACGAGCTCCGTCTGGTACGGCTTCTGGCCGATGCCGAGGTACGAGACGTACGTGTGCATGACGAACCGCGGACGACCCTGCGGGTCGAGCGCAAACGCCTCTCCCGTCACCTCCTTCTCGGCGTTGTGCTCGAGGATCGGCTTCACGGTCCAGCCTTCCGGCGTCGTGCAATCACCCGTGCACGAGCCGTAGTAGACGCGCAGGTACGTCGAGAAGAGGACCTGAGGCTTGCCATCGGCGTCGAGCGCGATCATCGCGTTGCCGACGGTGCCCTCCGTGTCGAAGCGAACGACCTTCACGGCTTTGTCGCCGGCGCAATCGGAGGGGCAATAAGCGTAATACGCGCCGCCGACGGCGTACGCCGGGTAGACGCTGTGAATGCCGCCGTTCTTGTCGACCTCGAGCGTCGGCGCGCTGGTGTTGTCGACTTCCTCACCGGTCGGCATGAAGAACTTCGCAGCCGGCGCAGAGGACACGCCGTCTTTCGGTGTTCCGTCGTTCGGGTCTCCATTGTTGTTGGAGCCGCCGCTGGTGCAAGCCACGAGACCGAAGCCGAGAAGCGCGAGCGAAGTCAGACCAAAAGAGCGAAGCACGAGTCCTCCAAGGTTCCGAAGCACCGCTGACTGCGCGGCGTCGGCGCTTCCCTTCGCAACCGATGTGCCGCCGCGCCGGGCTCGAAACCTCGCGGATCTGCGGCCATGATCGTGCGCAGTGCGCACCGTGCGCAGGATCATCGCTGCGCAGGCTGCGCAAGGAGAATTTCGATCGGCGAAAGGCGGGGAGAGGCGGGGCGGGCGCGTCGCCCGAACGAGCTACGACGCGCGCTCAGGGCTCGCCGGCCGATTCGCCGGAGAAACCTGGGTGCCGGCGACCTCTGCCGTGAGCGGTCCACACGCTGCCGTCTCGCCGCTACAGCACTCTGCCTGGTTCACGCCGAACATGGGGCATCCACTCCGGACGCACGCAGCATGCCCGTGGACGTAAGCCATCTCCGTCTTGCAAAGCGCGCAGTACATCGGCTGCGCGAGCATATCAGGCCGTACCGGCGACGGAAGGTACGCTCGAGGGCGTCCCCCACCTCGAGCAAGACCCGCGCGCGGAAGCGCGCCGGCCTCGAAGACCGACGCGCGACCGACGCGCCACCCAAGCGGTCGCTCAGCGCCAGACGCGCGTGAGCTGCATGCCGTCCTTCCTGTTCGCCAGGAAGGTGGCCCGGCCCGGAGACAGGCTGACGGCATTCGCCTCGCCCGTCACCGGATGGAGCACGAACCCGAACTTCGCGTAGCTCGCGTCGAGCTGCCCGTCGGCCCCGACGCGCAACGCCAGCACCTGCGATTCTGCGCCGTCCGCGGCCTCCGCATCCTGCCCGGCTCCCGCCAGGAGGAGCTTGCCGTCATCCCACGCCGCGGTGAACAGCGCGTCTTTCGGCGTGAGCGCGAACGAGATCCAGCCGCCGGAGCCGAAGGTCGAGAGGCTGCTACCGTCGGCGTCGAATGCAACGACAGCCATCTGCGAGGTGAGCGTCGCTCCGGCGAGATAGACCTCGTCCTTCGGGCCGAGCGCCATCGCACGCGCATCCATTCCGATCATGCCCACGAGGCCCTTCGCCAAGCCGTCCGCGAAGGTCATATCGACCTTGCCGTTCGTATCGAGGCGCCAGGCGCAGGCCATCTTGTCGACGGAGCAGTTTCCGCCGACGACGAGACGACCCTTGCTGTCGAACGCAATGCCGACGGTCTCCTGATCTCCCGGGCTCGTGAACGTGACGCGGCCCCCCGCTCCGAAGCTCGTGTCCAGGACGCCGTCCTTGGTCACCTTCAGGACGCTCATGTCCGGATCGGCATCCGTCGTGGTCCCCGCCGCGAACATGTTTCCGTCGGCCCCGACGACCAGCTGGCGGATCGGCATGCTCATGCTCGCAGGTGCGCAGACCTGCCCAGCCACGCCGAAGGACGGGACACGCTTACCGGTGGCGTCGAGCTTCACGAAGCAGGACTTCTGCTCGTTGCTCGCCGTGATGATCCCGCCGGACACGAGGATCGCGCCGTCGTCGAGCAGCGCCGTCGTGTACGCGATCGACATCCATGCATCGGCGAAGATGTCGCTCAGCGCGCCGTCCTGTCCGAATGACATGTCGACTGCGCCGTTCGGAAGAAATCGCGTCAGCTTGGCATGAACCTCCTCGGCGCCGTGGCGGAGGCCAGCCACCAGCGCCCTTCCCTGTCGATCGGTGGTCACCGCGTGGCCGAAGTCATTCTTGTGCGCGAGGCCGATCCCGCTGCCCGCAAAGCTCGTGTCGAGCGTCCCTGGTGCGCCCGCGATGACGATCGGCGCAAGGGCCTCGCCCCTGACGTCGCCTGCCGAAGCGCGCACGCGGAGGTGGTGGTCTCCGAGCGGCGACTCTGCGGTCGTCTCGAGCTCGACGTTCCACGTGTCCTTCGCAGCGGCCGTCACATGCGCGACGACACCAGGTGGAAGATCGAGGATCTCGATCGTCATCGGGCCGGAGGTATCCGCAGGCCGCGCCGCTACGATCTCGAACGTGGCCGATTGGCCTGCGCGGACGACGACCGCGTCGGGGGACGCGATGCCGATGCGGCTCGGAGCGGAAGGGGCAGGGCCTTCAGGCGACTCGGAGCCCGGCGAGCTGCCGACCGGCGGATCATCGCTGGCCGACGGACCGGGCGAGCCACCGCCGCAGGCGAGGAGGACGAGAGAGACGAACGCACCAACGATCGAAGTCGAACGCATGACGCCCCCGATCGCACGGCGCGTGCCCGTCGTTTCCGACGCGACGGTCACGCGGAGATCGCGGAAAAACCGCGTCGTAACGAGCTCGCACGCGTACGACGCCCGTGCGTGCACCGGGAAGTTCCGTGCACGCACGCGAGGGGGGCGCCGGCGCTCAGGCGCCGTGCGGGCCGGTCGCCTCGTAGACCTCGCGGACGAGGTCCATGCCCGGCTTCTTCTTGCCGTTCGCGATCGCCCACACCGTGTCGCGCACGTGATGGTTCACCGGGACGCGCATGCCGTGCTCACGCGCGTGATCGACGACCTCGCCGTTCAGGAAGTCGACGGCGGGCGTCCGCCCACGCTCGATCGCCGAGAGCATCGAGCTCTTCATCCTGCGGAAGCGGAAGCCGACGGCGAGCAGGAGCCCGTGTTTCGCGACGAGGCTCGGCGAGCCCGCGACGCGCATCTCTTCTTCCGTCAGCGCGATCCACGAGAGATCGAGCGTCCCCGACACCTTCTCGAGGCGCACGCCCTCTTTGCGCGCGACCTGGACGACCTCCGTCATGATCTCGAGGGCGAGACGGCGCACGATGCGGTGCTGCATCAGCGCGCCGAGCCGGTCGCCACCGATCGTGCCGAGCGAAGAGATGGCGCAGTTGATCGCCAGCTTGCTCCAGCGCTTGCCGCGAAGGTTCTGCGTCGTCTCGACGGGGCCGATCGCCTCGAGCGCGCTGACGAGATCGTCGTGGTCCGCGCCGAACGGATCGCCCGCGGGATAGCCGAGCGTGAAGCCACCCGCCGCGGTCTTCTCGTAGAGGCCGGGCTCCGGCATCGTCGCTCCCCAGCCGACGACCGCGCCGATGACGCGATCGTCACCGGCGATCCTGGCGATGCGCCGTTCGCAGAGTCCGTTCTGGAGGCACACCATCGCGCCGTCGTCCGCGAGCACCGGCAGCGCCTCGCGCGCGGCATCCTCGACCTGCGGGGGCTGGGTCGCGAGCAGGACGTAATCGAACTTCTCTCCATTCGAGACCCCCGAGACACCCGGCACGCCGAGCGCGACCTTCGCGCGGACATGACGCGGAGCGCCCTCGCCGACGACCTGGAGCCCGCGTTCGCTCACCACCGCGTGGATGGCCTTGTTCGTCGTGCACACGGTGACGTCCTGTCCGGTCTCGGCCAGAGCCGCCGTGAGGACGCCGCCGATGGCGCCACAGCCCATGACGAGAAAACGGGGAGAAGCGAGGACGTCGGACATCGGGTGTTGCCTTTCTCGGTGACGACCTCCGCACCGCCCGACGATCGAGGCACCGCGCGTGAGAGGCCGCTCCGCGAACGCTCAGCTTTAGCATCTTCTCCCCTTCCGGCCAGCGGGCATCCGCGGCATCCTCCGCGCGATTTCCATGATCGCACGCTCATTCCGGCGGACTGCCCACCTGGCCGCGCTCGTCCTCATGCTCTCGGCCGTCGCCGCCGACAGCGGATGTGCAGGCGCCGGACACGGGGCAACGACGCCAGGGCGAGGCACGAACGAGACGACTCGTCGCCTGCACGCGCTCTTCGCCGAAGAGTGGGACCACGACATGCGCGAGTACCCCGTCTGGGCATCCGAGCTCGGTGACATGAGGTTCGCCGACCGCTGGGACGACGTGAGCCTCGCCGCGCAGGCTCGCCGCGATGCGCACGACAAGGCCGTCCTCGCGAAGCTCGCGGAGATTCCGCGCAGCGGGCTCTCACGCGAGGACGCGCTCAGCTACGACCTGTTCCGGCACCGCTACGAAGAGGCCGTCGCAGCGCAGCCTTTCCGGCTGTACCTGCTGCCCATCAACCAGCGCGGCGGGATCCAGACGGCCGACGAGGTCGGCGACGCCCTGCCGTTCACGACGCGAAAGCACTTCGCGGACTACAACGCGCGGCTCGCGAGCTTCCCGCGCTACATGGACCAGACGATCGAGCTCCTCGACGAGGGCGTTCGGACGGGCATCACGCATCCGAAGGTCGTCATGCAGCGGGTCGTCGCGCAGATCGACAAGCAGACCGTCTCGGATCCGACGAAGAGCCCGTTCTTCGAGCCGTACCAGAAGGCCGCGGCGTCGACGGCCGCTTCCGAGGTATCACCCGGCGAACGCGAGCAGCTCGCGAGCGAAGCGAAGCGTCTCATCGCGAGCTCCGTCGTCCCGGCGTTCCAGAAGCTCCGCGCGTTCTGGACGACCACGTATCTGCCGGCATGCAAGGACGAGGTCGGCGCATGGCAGCTTCCGGACGGGAAGGCGCGCTACGCCCATCTCGTGCGTTCGTACACGACGACGAAGCTCACGCCCGACGAAGTGCACGCGATCGGCCTGCGCGAGGTCGCGCGCATCCGCGGCGAGATGGAAGCCGTGAAGGCGAAGATCGGCTTCAAGGGCACACTGAAAGAACTGTTCGAGCAGCTCCGGAGCGATCCCGGCTTCTATTTCGAAAGCGGCGCGGCGCTGCTCGCGGCGTACCGCGATCTCGCGAAGCGGATCGATCCGCTGCTCGTGAACGTGTTCCGCAAGCTGCCGCGAACGCCGTACGGCGTGTCGGCGATCCCGGATTCCATCGCGCCGGACACCACCACTGCCTATTACCGTCCGCCCGCTGCCGACGGGTCGCGCGCCGGCACGTACTTCGTGAATCTCTACGAGCCGAAGTCGCGGCCGAAATGGGAGATGGTGGCGTTGACGCTCCACGAAGCGGTCCCCGGCCACCACCTGCAGATCGCCCTTGCGATGGAGCAGGAGAACCTCCCGCAGTTCCGGCGGCACGCCGACTACACGGCTTTCGTGGAGGGCTGGGCGCTCTATGCCGAGAGCCTCGGCGAGGAGATGGGCGTCTACGACGACCCGTACGCGAAGTTCGGACAGCTCACCTACGAGATGTGGCGCGCCGTGCGGCTCGTGGTCGACACCGGAATCCACCATCTGAAGTGGGACCGGCAGCGCGCGATCGAGTTCTTCATGGAGAACGCCGCGAAGTCCGAGCTCGATGTCGTCAACGAGGTCGACCGCTACATCGCGTGGCCTGGGCAGGCGCTCGCGTACAAGATCGGCGAGCTGAAGATCAAGGAGCTGCGGAAGAAGCGGAGCGCCGAGCTTGGCGCACGGTTCGACCTGAAGGCGTTCCACGAAGCGGTGTTGCGCTCCGGGCCGCTGCCGCTCGACGTGCTCGAACGTGAGGTGAGTGAAAACCTGCCGCTCGGGCGTCCGGGCGGCTGACCGCTGCCGCTCGCTGCCTCGCATCGACGATGCCGGGCCTGGCTCGTGCACATGCTCGCTCTTCGATCGTCACGAGGAGGCGAATGCTCATGTTCGATGCACGATGGCTGTACCTGGCGCTTCCGCTCGTCGTCGCAGGATGTCACTCGAGGTCGAACGCCCGGGCCGGAGAGGGCGCGCTCACCGCGGCAGACCTTCCGGCGGGACCTGCACCCGCACAGGCGGAACGGATGCCGCGCTGCCCGAATGTCGTGCCCGGCTCGACCACGGTCGTCACGGAGGTCCCGGACGGGATCGAGCTACGCGTCACCGCACCGGGTGACGGACAGAACGAGATCCGCCGTCGGGCGTCGGCCTTGGCCGCAGCGGCAGACGAGTCGCGCGGCAAGCATCAAGCCCACGGCGGTATGAACGCCCAGTTCGGAAGGTGCCCGGTCGTGATGCGCAACACGCGGGTCACGACACGCGAGATCCCGGGCGGCGCAACGATCGTCGTCAAACCTTCGAGCGCCGCCGAGCTCGGATGGCTCCGGCGTGAAGTCGAGGAGCGCGCGGCCCAGTTGCCGGCGCCGAAGCCTTTCGGGCCAGGGCTCTTGAAGTCGTGCCCCAACGCCGTGCCCGGCTCGGAGACCGTCGTCGTCGACAAGCCCTACGGCGTGGACGTGAAGGTGCTCGCACCGACGGCCGAGGGAGCGAAGACGATCCGTGACCGGACGCGCGACCTCGCCACGCGTCCGCCTGGACGCGACGACCGCTGTCCCACCGCGATCGCAGACGCCACGCTCACGCCAACCGAGATGCATGGCGGCGTGACGATCGCGATCAAGGCGAAGCGGCCGGAAGACGTCGCGATGCTCCGCCGGGAGGTCCGCGAACGTTCGACGGTGTTCGCTCCGCCGATGCCGACGAAGTAGTGGGCGCCGCTGGCGTCAGCGGTTCGCGAGCGCCGACTGCGTCACGCAGCACGTCGCCTTCTTGTCGACCACGACCTCGAGGACGCGTGCGCGCTCTTCCCAGAAGGACTTTTCCGGGCCAGACGTCTTGTCCGCTCGGTCCTTCGCGCGGACGAGCTGCGCGCGGTAGCGATCGAGCACCTCGCCGGGGATGTCGGCCTCGGCGAGCACCTCTTTCGCCTTCGTGACGACGTCGAGTGCCGTTCGCGCGTCGTACCCCACGCCGCGGAGTACGAGGTCGACGACCGGTCGATCGAGCACGTCGACGAAGGCGAGAACGCGCTTCGGCTTGCCGTGACGTCCGACGGCATCGGCGGCGAGGTGCTGGATCCACGCCCGGCGACGAGCGGCGAGCGGATCGCCACCGCGATACCGACTCGCTGCCGCGGTCGCGAGGAGCACCTTCTCCTCGAGCTCGGTGCTGTTCGCCTGCTCGAACGTGTACAGGCGCGGCGCGTGGAGCAGCTCCGCCTCGCGCTTCTCGATCTCGGCGACGTCATACGGCTCGAGCGGCGCCGGTGGCGCGGTGAGATCCGCCTCGCGGAACCAGTCGATCGGCTCGACGGGCACACCGCGCGTCTTCGCGAGGTGGTGCACGTACGTCATCTCGAACGACGCGTCCTCGAGGCCGTCCTGCCGGAACGCATCCACACGCACGCCGACGAGGACGAGATCCGGCTTGAACGCGGCGAAGACATCGCCGAGGCGCGCGAGGCCGTACCGGCTCTCGACCATGTGCATCTTGCCGATCGTGCCGACGACGACCGACTGGAGCGCCGGCTCCGGAGGCGCCGGGCACGGCGGTGCCTTGGGCTTCTCGTGGACGTCGGGACCGCAAGCCGTGGTCCACGCGGCCAGCGTCGCGGCGAGCAGAACGCTCGCGATGCGCTTCACGACGGGTCCGAGCCTCACCTTCCTCAGATGGCAGCGACGCGCGTCATGAGCCGTCCGCAGAGGTCCGATGCCGGATTGCGCTCGCGCTCGAGCGTGAGTCCCTGGCGGAACATGTTGGAAGCAGCCTGTTCGTTGCCGATCATCAGGTGGCAGAGGCCGAGCATCTCGTAGTCCTCGGGCTCGTTCAGGGTGGAGACGAGCTCGGTCAAGGCCGGGATGGCCGCACGATGAGCTTCGACGAGCGTCGTGCTCGGCTGCCCCTGTCGCTTCTGGAGGATGAGGAGCTTCAACGCCTGCCGCTGATCTTCCGGCTTGTTCGCGGCGAACTCGGGCGAGGCGTACAGCTTCGCGTAGCCGTCGAACGAACCTTCGACGTCGCCTCCACGGGCCTGCGCCATGATCTGCTTCACCGCGCTGACGAGCGCTTCCTTGCTCATGGCCGGTAACATATCGTGGATTGGTGGGATCGTGGTGGGGCTCTCGCGTCGGGGTTACGGCCGTGCTCGGCCGGGCCGCGCGGATTGCCGTTTTCGTCGCCTCGGGCCTCCCCGTCGTCGGCTTCGTGGCGTGTGGCGGATCGAGCGAGACGGAGCCCGGGTCGGAGATCGCAGCCGAAGCCGGGCCCGACCCGGACGCGGCGCCTGCCGTGGTCCTGGACGACGCCTCGCCCCCGGACGCCGAAGCAGATGCGGGCTCGACGGATGCTGCGATCGACGCTCCCGCCAAGGGGTTCTGCGCGAGCCGCTCGCCGGCGCCGCGGTTCTGCGACGACTTCGACGACGCCGACCTCGACGACGACTGGACCGTTCAGACGGTCTTGAACGGCGCGCCGATCCTGGACACGTCCGCCGCGACGAGCCTCCCCGCATCGTTTGGGGTCGAGACCATCGCCATCGACAGCGACGAGAGCGCGCACGTGCATCTCCGAGCAAACGTCGCAGGCACGCCGACCGGGCACGTCGTCCTCGCCTTCGAGATGATGCTCGCGACGGCGACGTACACCAGAGGAACGATCGCGATCGCGACGCTCGACGTCTCGCCGGACCACTTCTTCACTCTCTACCTGCGCGACGCCGATCCCGACGCGCCCGCGCCCGTGCTCGAAGAGACCAGCGGCGCGACGACGACGCGACACGTCCTGTCGAAGCTCCCGCCGGCGGTCGTGTGGACGCGCGTGACAATCGACGTCGACGTCGCCGGCGCGAAGGCGTCGGTGCTCTGGGGCAACGAGAAGGTGCTCGATCAGGCGGCCATCGCGGCGGGCCCGGCGAGCGCGCCGCGGATCCGCGTGGGCGCCGTCTACGTGTACGGCCCAGCGGATCCGTTCGAGGCGCGCTTCGACGACGTCACGCTCGATTTCTGACCGCGTCAGTGGCTCGCGTACTTCACGCCGCAGCCGTAGGCCTTCGTGTCGGTGGTCGCCGGAGCCTTTCCGGCAGCGACCGCCGCGAGCGCCTCGTCGACGTACGAGACGAGCTTGCCGCCCGTCGGCGACTCACCTTCGCCGTCGGGCGAGTTGTCGATGGCGCCGCGGTAAACGAGCGTGCCCTTGTCGTCGATGACGAACATGTGCGGCGTGTTCGTCGCGCCGTACTTCTTGCCGACCCCGCCGGACTCGTCGATCAGGATCGGGTGCTCCATCCCGTACTTCTTGGCGCCTTCGCGGTTCGTGTCGACGCCGTGGCCCTGCTTGCCCGGGGCGCCCGAGTTGACCGCGAGCCACACGATGCCGTTTTTCGTGTGCTTCTTCGCGGCGTCCTTCAGCGAGCCCTTCGTGTGCGAGCGATCGACAAAGGGGCATCCCGGGTTGAACCACTCGAGGACGACGGTCTTGCCCTTGAACGACGAGAGGCGGATCTCTTTACCGTCGAGGTCCTTCAGCGCGAAGTCGGGCGCGGGCTTGCCGACCTCGGCGGCAGCGGTGTCGGCCGCGGCCGCCGGCGTGGGCGCGGGCGTCGACGCAGGCTGGACCGCCGTCGGCGCGGCTCCGCTGGTCTGTGCGCCTGGAGAAGATCCCGCCGGCGGCTCCTTGTTGCACGCGGCGACGGCGGCAACGGCGACCAGCGAGAGGAAGACGGAAATGGCGCGGCGGCTCATGACGAAAGGATGTAGCGCACTCGCGGGCAGCGAGGCGCGCTCTTCCGACGAACGGGCCGGCCGGGCTATAGCCGTGATCGGTTGACCTGAGCCTCCGATTCGCGCCGCCCGTCGGGCGAGCGGCGCGAATCTCCAGCCGGTAGCTCGAGCTCCGATCACGGCTCGTGTCTGTGCAGGATCGGCGGAACTGGGTTCCGCCTTAGGTCAGGCCGTCGCGGATCGCACGCTCTTCTTCGCCGAGGAGGCGGATCTGCTCGAGCGCGTGCTCCGAGATCTTCCGGTGAAGGCGCGGGCTCGGCGGCTGCTCGAGCATGCCCTGGAAGTCGACGGGCGCGCCGAAGTTCACGATGATCGGCGTCCCTTTGCGCGTGAAGTTGCCCGTGATCTGCTTCGGCAGATCGTTGCCGAGGCCGTTGATGAAGACGGGCAAGACGTCCACGCCCGCTGCCTGGATGACACGCCCGACACCACCCTGCGCCGGCAGGAGAGCGTACGGATCCTCGCCCTGGTTGCGCGTGCCCTCCGGATGCAAGCCGACGAAGGTGCCGCCACGCTTCAGCAGGCGGACCGTCTCGTCGAGGCTCGCCAGGTTGAGCGCCGCGCGGCTGCGCTCGCGGAAGACCGGCGGGTACATCGCGAAGAAGCTCATCACGCCGTTGACGAACAGGCCGAGCGGCTTGTCGTAGAAGAACTTCGACCGCACCGGGAAGACGAGCCGGTGAGGCATGTCTCGGTTCACGAGGTAGCCGGTAATGACGTACAGGTCGAAGAAGCTGCGGTGGTTCGAGACCACCAGGTAGCTCTTCTTCGGATCGAACTTCGGCAGGCGCTCGAGGCCGTTCACGTGCCGGATGTTCTTCGTGCAGTGCTCGATCCAGTTCGAGCCGATGTAACGCTGCGCGAGACGGACGGCGCGGTCGAGCGCGCCCGGCTCGAAGCTCTTTCGCACGAACGCGATCTGCTTCTGCTCCGTCGGCGAGAGGAGCTCCTTGAAGTCGAGGAGATCGCGCGTACGCAGGCTCTCTGCCTTCCGCGACGAGGCGGGCTCGTCGGCCTTGCGCGACGAGGCGGGCTGGTCGGCCGCAGCGCCGTGGTCGACGACATCCCCCACGCGCTCGTAGCCCGCGCCTCGTCCTCCGCCCGTCACCCCGTTCGTCACGTTCGTGTCATGCACGAGGCCCGTATTGTCGCGATATCGTCAGGCGGCAAGCGCGCTGTCGTGGGCGCGGGCCTGAAAAGAATGGCGAGGGCGGCCCGATCGGGGTCGACGCTCCTGATTTCGAGCGTTTGGCGCCGCTGAGCTGCCGGGGCATCCGCCAGTGGCGCCGCCAGCGCCTTCAGCACGCCGCGTGGCCGGTCGGGAAGATCTTCCCCGGGTTCAGAAGCCCGCTCGGATCGAAGACGCGCTTCAAGTCCTGCTGGAGCGTGACGAGCTCCGGCCCCTGCTCGATCGGAAGGTACGCCGCCTTCGAGACGCCGATCCCGTGCTCGCCGCTCAGCGTGCCGCCGAGCGCGACCGTCGCGCGCATCAGGCCGTCGATGGCGCGATCTACGGCGGGCCGCTCGTGGTCCTCGTTCCAGAGGAAGTTGACGTGCATGTTCCCGTCGCCCGCATGACCGTACGTCAGGTGGCGCACCCCTTCGCGCTCGCAGATGCGTGCCGCCTCGTCGAGGAGCGCAACGAGCCGCGAGCGCGGAACGACGACGTCCTCCGACAGCTTGTGCTTCGCGAGCTTCCGCGTCGCCATCGAGAGCATTCGACGCGCCTCCCAGAGCCGCGCGCGCTGCGCCGCGTCTTGCGCCGCCACGACGTCGATCGCGCTCCCTCCCTCCGAAAGGGTCTCGCCGAGCACCTCGAGCGTCGGCTCGATCGGCGCGTTCCGGCCGTCGACCTCCACGAGCAGCATCGCGTTCGCACGCGGATCGATCGCGACGTTCTGTCGGCGAACCGCCTCGAGCGTCCACGGATCCATCAGCTCGAGGCAGCGCGGGACGAGGCCGCGCGCGATGACCCGCTGCACGGCGGCCGCGGCGGTGCGGACATCGGTGTAGAGCGCAAGCACCGTCGCGATCTCCGTCGGCGCATGCACGAGGCGGAGCGTGATCTCGGTGAACACACCGAGCGTTCCTTCGCTTCCCACGAGGAGCGACGTGACGTCGTAGCCGGTGACGCCCTTCACCGTCCTCCGTCCCGTGCGAAGCACGCGCCCGCCCATGAGGCACGCCTCGAGCCCGAGGACGTATTCGCGCGTGACGCCGTACTTGAATGCGCGTGGTCCACCTGCGTTCTCGGCGACGTTGCCGCCGATCATGCACGTGGCAAGCGAGTTCGGATCCGGCGGGTAGAACAGGCCTTCGGCTTCGACCGCCTCGTGCAGCTGTCCCGTGACGACGCCGGGCTGGACGACGGCGACGAGGTCGTTGCGGTCGATCTCGACGATCTTCGACAGACCGTTCGTCGCGAGCACCACGCCGCCGGCGACCGGGACCGCACCGCCCGTCCGCCCCGTTCCGGCCGCACGCGGGGTCACGGGAACACCGAAGCGCTCGCACACCTCGAGCGCCGCGGCGACGTCCTCACGCGTGCCCGCGTGGACCACCGCGTCGGGGACTCGACCGAGCGCCGCGCTGTCGTCGCGCGCATGAGCCTGACGCCCTGCGTCGGAGGTGTCGACCTTGGACGGGCCGAGCCGGCGATCGAGCGCCGCCAGCGCCTTCTCCACGGCGTCTCTCGGGGCAAGCCGGACCTCGGGCAGCGCGATCGACATCCTCGTTTTCTTAGCACTTCCGCGACAAAGCACGCTCCCGGCGATTTTTCGCGCAACCGCACCGGCCGGCGGCCGACCTGTCCCAAGCCATGTCGGGTCGTCCGCGCGTTCTCCTGGTCCTCTTCGCCTTCGTCGCCCTCCTCGTCGTCACGTGGGCCCGCCCCGCCCGCGCCGAGCGCGAGCTCATCGTTCCGTTCCACGAGGGCGGCCATCTCGTCCTCGACCAGCTCTCCGGTCTCCGGGTCGATCCGAACAGCGGCTTCGCCTACGCCGGTCCGGTCGGCATCGCCTTCCGATCCGAGAAGGCCGACGCGATCACCCCAGGCGCGGCGTCGAGCGAGGCCAGCACCACGAGCTTGTGGCTCGCGCCGTCCGCCGACGTGTTCGTCACCGATCACCTCTCCCTCGGAGGCCGCATCGAGATCGCGCACACGTGGGGCGCCGTCGAGGGCGGCGGCCGGCGCATCGAGCTGCCGAGCACGACGTCGCTCACGTTCCTCCCGCGCGTCGGCTTCTACGTCCCCTTCACCGATCGCATCGGGCTCTGGCCGCGCGCCGGCCTCGGCTGGAGCAGCGTCGACTCCGTCAGCTTCGTGTCCACGGGAGGCGCGCCCGTGCGCGAGACGTTCCGCGCGATGATCCTCGATGTCGATCTCTCGCTCGTCTACCGCTTCGGCGAGACGTTCTTCATGCGCGCCGGTCCCGAGATCGGCGTGACGCTCGGCGGTCGCCGCACGACCGAGAGCGCCGCATCGAGCACGGGCGCAGGCGCCTCCGTCCTCCAGATCTCCGGCGTCGTCGGCTTCGGGATGAACCTCGAGCTCTGATTCGGACCGTAAAGCTCGGCCTGTCGGAGGCGGAACAAGCCCTTCTTGCGGACCGGGGAGCCTTCCTCTATCGAACGTATGTGAGCGAATTCTTCCGGTTCAAAGGCACGCCCACGTACCTCACGAACGACGCCCTCGAGGCGGCGGTCAACGCGGCGCTCGCGCTCCAAAGGCCCCTCCTCGTCCGCGGCGAGCCGGGCACCGGGAAGACGCTCCTCGCCGAGGCGATCGCCGAGGCGCTCGGCACCGAGCTCATTCACTGGCCGGTGAAGTCCACGACGCGCGCACAGGACGGCCTGTACGTCTACGACACCGTGCAGCGCCTCTACGACTCGCGCTTCGGCGACGGCGACGTGAAGGACATCCGCCACTACATCAAGATGGGGCCGCTCGGGCGCGCGTTCGCATCGGACAAGCGCGTCGTGATCCTGATCGACGAGGTCGACAAGGCGGACCTCGAGTTCCCGAACGACCTTCTCCACGAGCTCGATCGCATGCGGTTCGTCGTCAGCGAGACGGGCGACGAGGTCGTCGCGAAGGATCGCCCCATCGTCATCATCACGTCGAACAACGAGAAGGAGCTGCCCGACGCGTTCCTGCGCCGGTGCGTCTTCCACTTCATCGACTTCCCGGATCAGGAGCTGATGCGCCGCATCGTGGCGGTGCACCATCCGAACCTCGATCGCGAGCTCGTCGATCAGGCCGTCGTGACGTTCTACCGGCTCCGCGAGCTGCCGAAGATCCGCAAGCGTCCGTCGACGAGCGAGCTCATCGACTGGATCTCGGTCCTCCGCAGCGCTGGGGTCGGCGCCGAACGCTTCATCCGCGAGCTGCCGTACCTCGGCGTCCTCCTCAAGAAGGAGCAGGACGTGGAGACGCTCGCGCAGGCCAAGCGCGGCGGCGGCTGGAAGCACTGACGTCCTCCGGAAACCTCCAAGCGAAAACCTCGCCGATCCGGTCGAAAGGCCCGCTCTCCAAGGTCGGCGCGAGGCTCGTTACGATGTTCATGTAACGCATGGCGCACGAGAACGGCGGAACGCTGCTCGGTCGACGCGAGTGGCTGCAGGCAGCGATCACCGCTCTCCGCGCTGTGACGGCGGCTTCGGCTTCAGGCTGCGCGCCGGTGCGCGCCACGCCGGAGAAGCCCACACCATCCAAGACACCATCCAAGACATCAGCGAGGAGCTCAAACGTGCCGTACGACGTCGTCATCGTGGGTGGAGGCCCGGGCGGCCTCTCCGCAGCCCTTGCGCTCGGTCGCGCGTGCAAACGCGTCCTCGTCTGTGACTCTGGCCCGCGGCGGAACGCGGCCGCCGAGCACATCCAGAACTTCGTCACGCGCGACGGCACGCCGCCGGAAGATTTCCGTCGCGTCGGCCGCGAGCAGCTCGCGAAGTACCCGAACGTGGAGGTGCGCAGCGCACGGGTCGCGTCCGTCTCGGGTGCCCGCGGCGCGTTCCGCGTCGACCTCGAGTCGGAGACCGTGGAAGCGCGGCGCATCCTGCTCGCGACCGGGATGATCGACGAGATGCTCCCGATCGAAGGCTTCCGCGAGCTCTGGGGACACTCGATCATCCAGTGCCCGTATTGCCACGGCTGGGAGGTACGCGGCCGGCGATGGGGCTATTTCGTTCGTTCTGGAGACGCGTCGCATCTCCTCCCCTTCGCCATGCAGGCACGAGGATGGACCCGCGACGTCGTCGTCTTCACGAGCGGCGCCTTCGACGTCCCGCCGGAGATCCGCGCGCAGCTCGAGACCGCCAAGATCAAGGTCGAGACCGCGCCCGTCACGCGGCTCGTCGCGAAGAACGGCCAGCTCGAAGCGGTGGAGCTCGGTGACGGCACGCGCGTGCCTTGCGACGTGCTCTTCGCGCATCCACCACAGCGTCAGGTCGATCTCGTCCGGACGATCGGCGTCGCGCTCGACGACGACGGCTACGTGCGCGTCGACCCGACGCGCTTCGAGACGTCCATTCCGGGGATCTACGCGGCGGGCGATCTGACGACGCGCATGCAGGGCGCCATCCTGGCCGCAGCGTCCGCGACGCGAGCCGCGTCGATGGTGAACGTCGAGCTCACGATGGAGCTCGCCGCGAGCGGGCTCGTCTGAGCTGACTCCCTGAACGGCACGGGCGGCGACGAAGAGCTCGCCGCCGCCCGAATGCGTGTTGGTTGGATGGGAGTCACCGCCAGCTCACGCCAGACGTGCGATCCCTCTCAGAAGGTGCCCTTGCCCGCGAGCTGGCAGGCCACGCACTCCGGGTTGTTCGCGTTCGCGGCGTCGCGGCACGTGCGCGCGCAGTACTGGACGCGGTGGAAGACGAAGTCGTTGCCCGCGCCGTCGTCGATCGCGTCGCAGCGCACGGTCTGCCCCTTCACGATCATCTCGCCGTAGCCAGGGCTGACGTTCGCCGGAGTGTCCGACTCCCACTTCTTCGCGCACGCGTTGTCCTTGCCGGCCCACGTGGCGAGGTCCGGAAGCGTCTGCTCGACGTTGGCTTCCTTGTATTCGACCTCGCCGGTGCAGACCTCACCGAGGATGCAGTCGTCCGCCTTCGGGTTGTTGTAGTCGCCAGCGCGGATCCGGAAGCACAGGTTGAACTTGCCGGCGCAGTCGACCTTCAGCGTGTTCGTCGACCAGATGCCCGGCGGAGCGGTGTTCGGCGGCGCGACCTCGCCGTCCTTGCAATACGTCGCCTGGCCGTCCTTGAGCACCGTCGAATACGCGTAGTAGTTGCCGGCGGAAGGGCTCCAGAGGCAGGGCGAGGTGTTCGCGATCTTCCACTCGCCGACGGAGAAGCAGCTGCACGCCTCGGCGCCCTTCGCGTCGGGCTGCGGAAGCACCTGGCCTTCGCAAGGGCCCCACACGTTGCTCGTCTCGTTTCGCGGCATGCACTTGGCCACGCCGTCCTTGCAGATCCCGAGGTTGCGATGCTTGCGGAGGCCGGTCCAGCACGGCTGCGTCTCGCCGGGGGTCTCGCAGCCGCAGCCGGGCTTGTTCTTGTCGCTCGGACACTCCTCGGTGCCCGTGATCGGCGGCGGCTCCGCCTGGCCCTCGGGACCGCACCAGGGCGGCGGCGGATCGTTCTTGTAGAGATCGTCACTCGGGTTCGCTCCCCCGTCACCCAAGCTGCCCGCTTCGGGAAAGACCGCCGGGCCGATGTCGCCGTCGTCGAACTTGCTCTCGTCCGAGCCACACGCGATGACGACCGCAGCGACAGAGCCACACGCGAGAAACGAGAGCAGCAGCTTCCGCGAGGAGAGGATCATCGTCCCACCGAGTTCGTTGAAGGAGGCCATCACCTGCTTGCCCCGGCCGACCGCGGCGCTGAGCGAACGCAGGTGCATCACGAGTAAAGCACACGGGTTTCCCTTCGTCAGATGGACGGCAACCGATCCACCAGCGTGTGCTCGTGATGGCAACCGCCCGCGATTCGGCGAGCGGTGTAACCTTCGACTCGTACGGTCCGAGAGAAGCTCTCGGCTACGCGATCACTTCGTGACCGGGAGCCGGCGGCGTCCACCGCCGCCGCCGCCGCTTCGATCGATGATCGGCCCGGCCTCGCCCTCGTCCGCCTTCGCCGTCACGACGGCGACGAGCTCTTCGGCGAGCTTCATGAACGCCTTGCCGATCTCGCCGTCGGGCGCCGCTTGCACGACGGGCGTTCCCTTGTCGCCCCACTCGCGCACGCTCTGATCGATCGGGATCTGAGCGAGCAGCGGCGCCTCCGCGAAGTCCGCCACCGCCTGGCCGCCGCCCTTGCCGAACAGCTCGTGCTTCACGCCTGCCGTGTCGACGAACCAGCTCATGTTCTCGACGATGCCGAGCAGCGGGATGTTGACCTTCCGGCACATCGACACGGCCTTGTAGACGTCGTCGGTCGCGACCGGCTGCGGCGTCGTCACCATCACGGCGCCGCTCACGCCGAGGCGCTGCGAGAGCGAGAGCGCGACGTCGCCGGTGCCGGGCGGCAGATCGAGCACGAGGAAGTCGAGATCGCCCCACGCGACGTCCTTCAAGAACTGCTGGAGGGCGCCGTGGAGCATCGGCCCACGCCAGATGACCGCCGCCTTGGGATCCTCGAGGAGGAAGCCGATGCTCATCAGCTTCAGTCCGAATCGCTCGAGCGGCTCGATCGTCTTGCCGTCCGTCGAGACCGGTCGTCCGGTCACGCCGAGCATCGTCGGGATCGACGGCCCGTAGATGTCCGCGTCGAGCAGCCCCGTACGGAACCCGGACCGCTGCAGTGCGAGCGCGAGGTTCGTGGCGGTCGTGCTCTTGCCGACACCACCCTTGCCGCTCATCACGAGCACGACGTGCGCGACGTTCGGCACCGGATCGTCGGGGCCTACGGTTCGGCTCTTGGCGGTGGTGCTCTCGGTGCTTTCGGTGTTCTCGGACATGGGGTACGGGCCCCACGTAGGCCGCCTCCGCCGTGCCGTCAAATCAGCTCAGCGGACCCCCGTGAACGCCTGCTCGCGGTGCTGCGTCGTCGCCACGATGTACGCGGTCCAGTTCCCGCGCGCGTGGTACGTCGTCTGCCGGTGCGAGGAGACGCCGACGTGGCCCTTGATCGGCTTCTCCGGGTCGACCGACGAGAACAGACGCGCCACCCATTTGCTCGGGATGACGGCGCTGCCCGAGCTCGATGTCCCGAAGCAGCGCACGCCGGCGATGGACTCCCCCGCGTCGTCTTCCGTCTCGACCGTCACCATCACGCGGGTCTCCGCGCCAGACTCCGGCGGCGTCCACGTCACCGCGACGTCGTCGGTCGCTTTGATCGCGACCTCGCTCGCGCCTTCTGCAAGCGCAGGCGAGATCGCCGTGATCGCGAGGTCGGCGCGCGGTGCGCGCATCGTCACGGGCTGCAAGCGCGGCATGGCGAAGCCGGAGACGTCGAACGTCAGCTGGTCGTCGGGGCCCCACCCTTCTGCTTCGAGCTTCGACGGCTCACGCTGGTTCGCGAGCACCTGGAGGCCGGACGCCGGCAGCTTGCCTCCCGTCCAGATCGCGACGCCGCTCTCGACGCGCGGCTGGCCGAGCCGGTGGCCGAAGTTCTCGAAGTAGCAGGTGCCCTCGCCGTCGCCGTCGCGGAAGACATTGGTCTCCCAGCCGCCCTTGTGGGCGAGACCCAGGAACTCGTAGCCGGCGGTGACCTCGGTCTTGCCGGTCGCCGCGTCGACGCGCTGGCGAATGCCGAAGACGATCTCGTTGTCGCTGTAGCCGTAATAGCCGTCGTCGTACTGGCCACATCCCGAGAGGGCGGCGATCATCACGACAGGGGCGAGAAGAAAGCGGCCGCGCATGGACATCACCTCCGCATGACTCGTGCGCCTCGTGCGCTCGCTGAGCGTACGCGCTCCGCGTTGCCGCGCAGCCCGTCCACCAGGCGTCGATTGCGATAGCACGTACGGTGCCACCGAAGGATCCCGGACGGCGCCGCATGATTCCTGGGGTGCGCCGAAGATGGGCTTTCGTTCAGGGCGCGCAAGAGGTGTGGACGAAGTAGGCGCCTGCGTGAACGAACGTCCACGGCCCGACGCCGAGGACGGCGCTGCGATATGGCTCAGCCGCGCATCGACGTCTCCGCGCGCATGCCGCAGCGCTCGCGTCGATCGCACGTCTCCGGTGATCGCTGTACGCGCGTAGCTGCGACGCGAGCTTGTCGTGCTTGTGGCGAGCCGCAGGCATGAGTACGAGCGAGCGGAGATGAGCTCGGTGGGATCGTTGCAGCCGCAGGACCTTGCTCGCCTGCTGGACCGGACGAGCCGTACGTTCGCGCTCGCGATCCCGCTCCTCGAAGAGGCGCTCGCGAGGCAGGTGGGGATCGCTTACCTGCTCTTCCGCATCGCCGACGAGCTCGAGGACGCACCGCGATGGGGACGTGACGTGCGCGCACGAGCGCTCGCGTCGTTCGTCGCGTGGCTCGACGCTCGACGTGACGATGCACCACGCACAGAGTGGCAATCGCTCGTGAACGAGCACGCTCCGACGGAAGACGCGGGCTGTCTCGAGCTGCTCGAACGCGCGGACGACGTGCTCGGCGCTGCGCGTTCGCTCCCGGCTGCGGCGACGACGTCGATCCTCGCGCACACGAAGCGCACGGCGCTCGGGATGGCGGAGTTCGTGTCGCGCCAGGACGACCATGGTGGCCTCGTCCTCTCCGACGTCGACGATCTCCGGCGCTACGCGTACGTCGTCGCGGGGATCGTCGGCGAGATGCTCACCGATCTGTTCGCGCTCGCTCATCCCGGCGTCGCGAGCGCACGCGCAGCGCTCGGCGCCGACGCGGCGGCATTCGGCGAGGGGCTCCAGCTCGTGAACATCCTCAAGGACGCGCCCGCAGACGCGCGTGAAGGGCGTTCGTATCTGCCGCGTGCCGTACCTCGCGCGGCGGTCGTCGATCTCGCGCGCCTCGACCTCGCGCGCGCCGGGAGCTACGTGCGGACGCTCCGTGGTGCGGGCGCTCCACGTGGCGTGGTCGCGTTCTGCGAGCTGCCGGTCCGGCTCGCCGAAGCCACGCTCGATCGTCTCGAGCAAGGCGCCGCGAAGCTCGGACGCGACGAGGTGATGACGATCTTCGCCAAGGTCATTTCGACGGACGGTGCGTAGCGGAAGCTCCGCGCTTCCGGGGAACGCCGCCACGGCGCAGGAAGCGATGGCGCGGGGACATCGCCGCCGGTCGTGAAGGACAAAAGAGACGAGGCGGCGCGCCCGAAGAAGGTGCACCGCCTCTTCTACATCACGAGCTCTTCAGGAGATCAGAGCGAGAACTCGCCCGCGACCTTGCCCGAGGCCTCGACCGCCGCCTTCACGTTCGTGCCCGCCTGCGCGAGCACCGGAATGATCGCCGCGAGGCACGCCGAGCCCTTCACCCCGAGCTTGCCCGGGTCGAGCGTCTTCGAGCCCGACGCAACCACCTTGCCCGAGAGGTCGATGAACGCCTGACCACGCGCCTGGAACACGAGGAGGATCTCCGGCAGGTAAAGGCGGATCGCCTCCACCATCAGAGCTGCCTCACCCGACGCCGAGCCCTGCGCGCCCGCCGCGAACTTGATGTCGAGCTTCGGCGGCGTGCACTCCGCCTTCGCCGACGCGCTCGCCTTGCAGTTGCCCGAGCAGTTCGCGTCCGCCTGGCACTGCGCCTTCA